>JBASZQ010000039.1:0-46167 GCA_049661025.1 Chitinophagaceae bacterium
ATACACCTCTGCAATCAGCGCCATCTCCGCATACTCGATACCGTTATGTACCATCTTCACAAAGTGACCGGCTCCTTCTTCACCGATGTACTGACAGCAAATTTCACCATCAGCATTCCTTGCAGCGATAGCATCCAAAACCTCTTTTACAATCCCATACCCTTCGCGACTACCGCCCGGCATGATGGCTGGTCCATGGAGTGCACCTTCTTCACCACCCGAGATACCTGCCCCAACAAAATGCACACCTTTCAATTTGAGCATCTGCTCACGGCGAACCGTATCCGAATAATGGGAATTGCCGCCATCGATCAACACATCACCAGGTTGCAACGCGGGCAACAATTCCTCAATCACCGCATCCACCGCTTTTCCCGCATTCACCATCATAATAATCTGCCTCGGTGGAGCAAGCGCAGCCACAAAGGCCTGCATATCCTCAAAAGCAAACGCATGCCCTAACTCCTGATACTGGGCCCTCACCCTTTCCGCTACCCCTTCTTCCTTCCCTTCTACCCTTCGGTTGTAAATCGCCAGCGGAAAATGCGAACGCGCTATATTCCTGGCAAGACTGGTTCCCATCACACCCAAACCGATCAAACCAATGGATGGCTGATTGTCTCCGAGCACTTTCAGGATACCCATCGCAATCTCCCCTACCGTTGCATCCACACTAATCACCCTGCCCTCCTGCGGATACTCGTAGTCGCGGAACTGCGATTGCAACATCCCAGCACCCATATAATGACCTTTACGTTCTACCATCCGCTGATAGATCAATTCATACGATCCCTGAAGGTGAAACCATGCTACCGCACCGGCATCCAAATCTTCGGTTAGCCATTGCCGATAAGTCTCTTTCAGGGCGGAGCAGGCAATGATAAGGCTTCCCCTTTCAAGGTGTTCCCTGATAAAGGTATTCATAGCAGCCAGCCATGGTCTGCGATCTGTATCATCCAGTGGAACCCCAGCCGCCATCTTCTCCTTATTCGCCTTCGGATGAAAATCATCCCCATCAAAAAAAGGCAGGTGGGTCAATTTGCTCAATGCCTCTCCCACAGAGGTCTTTCCGCTGCCGGACACGCCGGTAATAATAATCACACGATGCTTCATCACCTGTAAAATAGAAAGAAAATGGATAAATCCCCTTTTTACAGGATACATCCGGGCAATCCCTTACACATATTTGGAGGAACATTTAAAACGGGTCACATGAAACGCCTCATCGTCCTCTTCATTGCGCTTGTTGCCTTTCAAACGGGCCAGGCCCAGCTACTGAAAAAACTGAAAGATAAAGCCCAGCAAACCGTAGATAACTCTATCAACAAAGTTGGGACGGAAACAACCAAATCTGCAGAGAAAAACGGAGGGGATAAACAGTCGGCGGGATCCGACAAACCCTCAGGCGGAAAGGCAAATCTTCAAGTGTATAGTAAGTTTGATTTTGTACCCGGAACCACTATAATGTACTTTGATAACTTCGATAAAGACAATATCGGGGAAACACCGGAAGGCTGGCTCACCAATAAATCCGCCGAACTGGTAGAGATAGAAGGCCTTGAAGGAAAATGGCTTAAACTGGCACCCACCCTGTCTTCCCATATCTCCCGCAATAAAAAGCAGTCATGGGGCAACAACTTCACCATTGAATTCGACATGCTCATGGTTAAAGAGGGGTATGATCCTCGGCTTGGCATCATCCTCATGAATACAGAAGGGAAAATGGTGACCGATGAAACCCTGCTCATTAGTCTGCAGCCTGCGTTGCAGTTTGATGGAATTATCGTTAAAGATGGGAAGAGCAGGATCAGCCTCACCAATAAAGAAAACCGGACCATATCAGACAATATGGCGGAAGATTTGACCTACGAGAATACGGTTCCCGTACATATCAGCATCTGTGTGCAGGGCAAGCGTTTCCGTATGTGGTGGAACGAGAAAAAATTGTTTGACATGCCCGCCATTAATGAATCCCTGATGCCCAACCAGTTTGGATTTAAGTTTGGCAGTGTAGGCGGATCTGATTTTTATGTCACCAATATTCGCATCGCCAAAGACGTACCAGATACCCGCGCCAAATTTGAAGAAGGTAAGCTCATCAGTAATCTTCTATTCAACACCGGCACCTCACAATTGAAGCCCGAAAGCATGGGTTCCCTTCTCGATGTAAGTAAAGTGATCAAGAGCGGTACAACGCCCGTAAAGATCATCGGTCATACAGACAGTGACGGGGAAGACGCTGCCAACCTGAAACTTTCTCAGGAGCGTGCAGAGGTGGTAAAACAGATCCTCATTAAACAGTATGGTGTGGAGGCGGATAAACTTACCACAGAAGGCCGGGGCGAAACACAACCCATTTCAGATAACGGTAATGCTGAAGGCAAGGCGCAGAACAGAAGGGTTGAGTTTATCTTCAAGCCTGAAGCGGACAAATACATTGCTCCAAAAACGCAGACGGGTAACAACGCAACAACTAAGCAGAGTAATGCAGCAAATACAAAAACATCGGCACCGTCAGGTCCCTCTTCCGTGAAGTTGCAAAGCAAGTTACTCACCATTACTCTGCCCTATGCTTCTTTCATGAAATCAGGAGAAAACAGGTATACCTTTTTAGCAAGCAAGGAAGAAGGAAATAACAAGGAAAACTTTTTCAAAATCGAAATCAGCACACCTTACACTTCTTTGAAGGCGGAGACTTTTCAATTCACTGAAGCCTACAAGAGTAATCCTTTGTATGGTACAAAGAAATTCCCTGAGATCACAAAAACCGAAGCAGTACTCTACTACGGTGATGGCACTAAACCATACATTTATAAATTCTCACCCGTGATTGCGAATGGACATATGGCAACCTATGTTACAGAATCACTCGAAAGAAAACTGCCTGCTGCATCACCCAACTGTAAATTGGTGATTGAGAAAGTTGAGGACGGTAAGATCAGTGGCTATTTCCTTTTTGGTGCGATGAACCAGGGCCTGAAACCCATCACCAAGGGCGATGCCATGACAGAAACCTTCACAGACGGATTTATCGGAGAGATCAAATGCACGTTCACCAATGTACCCGTGTTTTAACACCGGAGCTTGTAGTTAACCATACATGATCCGTACCCTTTCCTCTTCTTATTGTGGCCTGAACCATTGGTCATTGTTGACGCATGAAACGGAATCAAGGGAAAGCCCTTTGCTGAAGTCTATCGCCGAAAGATCATCGTAGATCATCTTTCCTTCATAATCCCGCATCTTGCCATATGCTTCCCGGGCCTCTGTTGCTGACAACTTAAATACGATCTGTCGCACAGTCACCCTACCTTCCGAGCGGAAGGTATAATCTGCCACCAGGGTATCCCCTTGCAACCTGCCATCGAAGGTTCCAACATTCTTGTCTTTCCCGGAAAGATGATAGGTCAATACACCCGTAGCCACATTCGGAAAGAGCTCTACCTTCAACCAAATGGAGTCGCCATTTTTCATATAAGCGTAACACCCGCCTTCCGGGACCATGATCTTTACTTCCTCAGCAACTATTGAATCTTGTGTGGCTGTTTTGGGCGCTGAAGTTTGGTCGCATGAGGCCATGGCTACCAAAACA
This sequence comes from Chitinophagaceae bacterium, assembly GCA_049661025.1. Classification (GTDB taxonomy): domain Bacteria; phylum Bacteroidota; class Bacteroidia; order Chitinophagales; family Chitinophagaceae; genus Pollutibacter. The sequence continues at coordinate 3,593 of JBASZQ010000039.1, forward strand.
ATGAATAAGAATTTGTGGATTTTCATGTTCTGTTGTTTTGCGCCGCAAAAATAAATGCTTTCCGGAAAATTTTAATGAGGTTTCGCCCGCTCGTATTGAACAGGCCATGGGATTTCCGCACCCAGTGTATGTGCCGCATGCATGGGGAAATACGGATTGCGCAACAATTCCCTGGCCATCATGATCAGGTCAGCTTCTCCTTTAACAAGTATTGCCTCTGCCTGCTCCGCATCTGTGATCATACCAACCGTGGAAACCAGGATATCCACTTCCTTCTTGATCTTTGTTGCAAAAGGGAGTTGATAGGCCGGGCCAACTGAAATCTGTTGATGTGCCACAAGTCCGCCTGAAGTTACATCCAGCAGGTCAATACCTGCGGCCTTCAGCAACTTCGCTAATTCCACGGCATCGTCTGGATTAAAACCACCATCGGCCCAATCTGTACCGGGTATACGCACAAGAACTGGTGCGGACTCAGGAATCACTTCCTTTACCGCGGCAATGACGTCCAATAGTAGCCTTGACCTTTGCAAAAAACTACCGCCATAGTCGTCTGTACGATGATTGGTAAGTGGTGATAAAAACTGGTGAATCAAATAGCCATGCGAAGCATGTATCTCAATGATATCGAAGCCGGCCTGTATGGCACGAAAAGCCGCCCTCCTGAAATCTTCAACTACTTTGTTGATACCATCCAGATCTAGTGCAACAGGAATAGGATAGTTGTCCGAATAAGGAATTGCTGATGGAGCAACGGTCTGCCAGCCCCCATCTTGTGGCTTCACCATATCCCTCCCTTTCCAGGGTACTTTGGTACTTGCTTTTCTACCAGCATGTGCAAGCTGAATGGCCGGTACAGCACCGTTGGCTTTCATAAACGTAGTGATCTCCCTCAATTTATCGATATGTGCATCTTCCCAAATCCCCAGATCCTGTGGGGATATCCTAGCCTCTGGTGAAACGCCGGTTGCTTCAACTATGACCATACCAGCACCCCCCACTGCCCTGCTGCCCAGGTGTACCAAATGCCAGTTGTTCGCAAACCCATTTTCCGAAGAATACTGGCACATCGGAGATACGGCCAGACGATTGCGAAGGGTCACACCCTTGATCGAGAAAGGACTAAACAATGTTGCCATAGCTGTAAAGGTAAATACGCAGACCTGAAAGAATCGATGCCACTGCCAAAAACAGGTTCTTCCTTACCTCATCGCCCTCAGACAACTGCATATTCAGCAGTTCAAAAGACGATGGAAACATCGATACCTTTGAAGTGGAGCAGGGCGGCAAGGTGATCATCCGGGCAAAGAAAAAATGAAAACAATGAACCCTATTTCATTTCAAACGATAGACTGGGAACAAATACCGAAAACAACACATCCTGGGACGCGCGGGATCGCGTATTGGCAGACCACGCAACTTGATGGCCTTCGGGTACGGATCGTTAACTATTCGCCTGGATATCTGGCAGACCATTGGTGCCAGAAAGGACATATTGTTCATTGTCTTGAAGGAACATTCACCAGCGAAATGGAAAATGGGGAAGCCTTTGTATTGAATGCCGGCATGACGTATATCGTATCTGATGACCTTAGCTCACACCGATCCGTAACCGAAACTGGTGCTAAGTTGCTGATCATCGATGGAGATTTTCTGAGATCCTGAATCAATTGACGGCATAACTTACAAAAGCCAGCTTTCTGCTGTCTGCACTCCAGGAAGGCACATTGATGGTGCCCTGACCACCAAAAAAAACGGGTGTGAGATCCCTGATCTTTCTCGTCTTCAAATCCATCAACCGAAGCTTAACGTTCTTCCCAAACAAATGCTGCTGTTTTTCGTCTGAAGTGTAAGCGATGTAAACGATGGATTGATTATCGGGCGAAGGATGCGCGAACCAATTGGAATTTTCATCAAAAGTAAGTTGTTCCGGCTGGCTTCCGTCCGCCAGCATGCGCCAGATCTGCATATGGCCACTTCGGTATGAGTTGAAATAAATGTACTTCCCATCTGGTGAATATTCCGGACCATCATCCAATCCTTCACTGGTGGTAATTCGTTTTTCATTGCCGCCCTCCACTGGGATCGTGTAAATATCATAGTTGTTATTCCGCTCTGCACAGTATGCCAGGGTCTTTCCATCAGGGCTCCAACCATGCAGATATGATGGTACCTCAGGTGTTACCCGCCTTGGCTGGCCACCATTGATCGGCAAGATGTAGATGATGGATTTATAAGGCTTGGTGGACGTGTCATTCGGATCAGCATTACTGATAGCAAGCCATTTGCCATCTGGCGAGATCAGGTGATCATTGTTGCATAATTGAGCGGTGCCTGAATTAAGCAATGACATCTTCCTTGTCTTCAAATCCAGCGTAAATAATTTACCATAACTGTTCAAGATTAAGTAATTGTCCCGATGCCAGTTCGGGGCTTCGGCATGCCCTTTAAATGCAAGAATAGTATCTTTCTTTCCAGAATGAATATCGATGATCTGGATATAGCTGGTTGTGTCTACCTGGCCGGCCAATGCTTTGATGGAAAGGAAGACGAGAAAGGAGAAAGTGTAAAGTAACTTCATAAACAGTTTACTTCAATTTTGCTTTAAAAAAGTCGACGGTACGCTGCCAGGCAAGCTCAGCAGCAGCTTTATCGTAACGCGGCGTGCTATCGTTATGAAAGCCATGATTGGCGTTTTCATATATGTAAGCGGTATACTCTTTACTATTTGCTTTAAGAGCGGCTTCGTAGGCGGGCCATCCTTCATTTACCCGGGTATCCAGCCCACCGTAATGTAATAACAAAGGAGCCTTAATTTTCGGAACATCCTCCGTGGAGGGTTGCCCTCCATAAAACGGAACAGCCGCAGCCAAGTCAGGAATACGAACAGCCATCATATTTGAAATCCATCCTCCGAAACAAAATCCGACTACCCCAACTTTACCGTTAACATCACTGCGTCCCTTCAGATAGCCAGCAGCAGCAATAAAATCTTCCAGCATATCATTTCTGTCGCGCTTGGACTGCATCTCACGACCCTTATCGTCAGTACCCGGATATCCTCCTAAAGGCGTTAATGCATCTGGCGCAAGCGCTACAAATCCTGCTACAGCTGCTCTCCTTGCTACATCTTCTATGTAAGGATTAAGTCCACGGTTTTCATGAACCACAACAACCGCTCCGAGTTTAGTTTTTGTATCTGCAGGTTTGCACAATAATCCTTTTATATTCCCTGATTTTGGGGAAGTGTAATTGATATATTCTGAAGTGATCCTTGGATCATCCGGTGCTATTTGCAGTGTGGTAATATAATCTGGCATCAGGAAACTCATGAGCGAAGAGACGGTAATGCCGCCTACCGCATACAGGGACAACTTCTGCATAAAGCCCCTCCTGTCAATACGATTGTGCGCATAATCGTCATATAAGTCATATACTTCCTGTGTTATGTCTTCCTTTTTGATTGTGCTCATAAGTGTAATATTCAATGAACTTAAATATAACAAAATCCCGACACTAAATGGTAGGTAAAAAAACAAATTATTCCGCGTAAAACACAGGTGTAACCACTGCCATAAACACTAATTTTGACCACAATTCTTCAAAACTATTATGGCAAGTGTAGAAATAAATGACGTGTTTGACCTGGCTTTCCGATTTATAACAGAAACAAATGAAAGTGTTTTTCTTACAGGTAAGGCAGGCACCGGAAAAACCACATTCTTAAAATACCTTGTTGAATATTCCTCCAAAAACATGGTGGTGGCAGCGCCAACAGGCGTAGCGGCCATCAATGCAGGGGGCGTTACGCTGCACAGTTTGTTTCAACTGCCGTTTTTTCCTTTTTTGCCAACAAACAATCATCGACAAGAATTGCTGAGCAAAATCCGATATCAAAAGCAACGCATACAATTGCTCCGAAAGATAGAATTACTGGTCATAGACGAGATCAGTATGGTGCGATGCGATGTACTGGATGCCATTGACACCATATTAAGAAGTGTAAGGAGAAATCACGAATCACCATTTGGCGGAGTGCAGGTATTGTTCATCGGCGATTTATACCAATTACCTCCTGTGGTGTCCAGGAACGAGTGGGATGAAGTATTGAGCAACTACTATGAATCTCCATTCTTTTTTGACAGCAACGCCGTAAAAGAACAAATGCCCCTGCTGATAGAACTCAATACTATATACCGGCAGAAAGAAGAAAGTTTTGTTTCACTGCTGAATAAAGTTCGCAATAACCTTCTTGAGAAAGATGACTATGATCAACTAAACCTTCGTTTCATTCCGGACTTTCAACCTGCCAAGGAAGATAAATACATCACACTTACCTCGCACAACAACCAGGCAGATCAGATCAATTTGGCGAAGCGAAATAAACTGGATACGCCTTCTTTCACCTATAAAGCCATCATAGAAGATGAATTTCCGGAGAATCTTTACCCTGCTGAAGCGGACTTGATGTTGAAAGAAGGCATGCAGGTTATGTTTATTAAAAATGATACCATCACAAAAAAATATTATAATGGAAAAATCGGTATCGTGTCTTCTCTCAGCACAAACAAAATAACTGTGAACTGTGATGGTGAAGAAATTGAAGTTTTTGAAGAAACATGGGAGAACACACGATACACGCTTAATCAATCTGATGAAAAACTGGAGCAAAAAACACTAGGCAGGTTTATCCAATATCCACTGCGGATGGCCTGGGCCATCACTATTCACAAAAGTCAGGGGCTTACTTTTGAAAAGGTATTGATTGATGCTGCTTCTTCGTTCAGCAGTGGGCAGGTTTATGTGGCGCTGAGTCGCTGCACTTCACTGGAGGGGATTGTGCTCTTGTCAAAAATTCAACCCAATGCGATCCATAGCAATCAAAAGGTGGTGGAAGGTCAGCGTGCTTTGGCGCCAAAGGGTTCACTGGCTGAAAGATTTCAGGGTGCAAGGCAGATATTTACCCAGCAATTACTAGGTGAAATTTTCTTACTGGAAGAAGCAGAAAAAAGTACGGTTCATCTAAAAAATGTCATAGATAACAATAAAAGTAAACTCAACGAAAATGCATCTGAATGGATAGAAGGACTTCTGGACGAGATCAAAAAACACAAGCTAACCGCAGAGAAATTTCTATCACAGGTAAGCATTTTGCTGAGAGAAAATGCCGTGATTGAAAACAACGACCAACTGCAACAAAGAGTAAAAGCAGCCGCAGCCTATTTTCTACCCTTGGTGGAAGCCATAAAACGAAAGTTGCAACAGCACCCGCTTCTTACAGAGCATCGGGAAACGGCAACAACAGTGGATGAAGCCCTTCATGAAAACGTAACCACCTGGATAAGAATCACACATGGACTGCAATACTGCAATTCGCCGTTTAGTATTACAGGCTATTTAAAACACAAACTCAATCTCAGCCTTCCCCGAATCCATATCAGCAGTTATGCGGCAAACAAAAAATCAACACCAGTTGCTGATATTCCAAACGCGGAACTGTATTTTAACCTGAAAAACTGGCGCGACAAAACCTGCAACGAACAGGACCTTCCAATTTATCTTGTTGCCAACAACAACAGTCTGAAAGAGATAGCAACCTATCTCCCCAAATACGTACAGGACCTTCAATTGATCAGCGGATTTGGCAAAGCCAAATCCGAAAAATATGGTGCTGAAATCCTGGAAATGGTCGGGGATTACTGTACTGAACATGACCTTGAATCCAATATTGAACTAAAGGAGCCCAATCCAAAACGAAAACAAAAAGAACGCAAAGCAGAAAAAGTTGAGAGCAAGATCCCTTCTGCGCATATATCCATGCAGTTATATAAAGAAAGGAAAGATATCAACGCCATTGCCAAAGAAAGAAATCTTGCTACCAGCACCGTAGAAGGGCATCTGATGGATTTTATTAAAACAGGTGACGTTACTATTGATGCTTTTGCGGACGCAACCACTGTCAGAATAATCGCTGAATGCCTCAATGCTAATCCAGATAAAACACACAGCGAAGTAAGGGCGATGCTGAACAATGCGTATAGCTTTGCTCAGATAAGAGCGGTAGCCAACTATTTGATCTGGGAGGAGAATAAAAATGAAGTATTGAAGGTATCCTAACTGAAAAACCGCATTTACTTTCCGATACAGAACTTGCTGAAGATATAATCCAATTGGTCCTCATTGGTAATCTCACCCGTGATCTCACCAAGAAAATGAAGCGCCCGGCGGATGTCCAGCGCAAGAAGATCACCAGGAATATTCCCATCCATACCTACCTGAACGTCATGAATGGCAGAAGCAACATGCTGCAGGGATGCATAATGACGGGCATTGGTCACGATGGTGCTTTCCATATTCACCTGGCCTTGCAACACCTTATCTACCAATCTTTCTTTAAGGGCATCCACATGATGATGTGTTTTCGCAGAAATATAGAGCGCATCCATGCCTGAAAATTTCTCCGGCGCATTAACCAGCAGATCTGCCTTGTTACCCACCATTACATAATTCGGGTTAATCTCACGGAGCTGTGCCATAGCGCTATCCACCTCACCAACGGTCTCTGCATCCGCGTCAAAAAGATACAATACGATATCCGCCTCCTTCATCTTCTCCCTGCTTTTCTCCACGCCTATCGCTTCAATTACATCCTTACTCTCACGGATACCTGCCGTATCAATCAACCGGAACAAAATGCCATCGATGTTGATTACTTCTTCGATGGTATCCCGCGTGGTGCCGGCGATCTCACTCACGATGGCGCGGTTCTCATTCAAAAGGCTATTGAGTAAGGTGGATTTACCAGCATTTGGTTTCCCGACAATCGCAACCTTCACCCCGTTTTTGATCACGTTGCCTAACTTGAAAGAATGTAGAAGGTCTGCAACAGTTGTCTTTATCGTCCGGATCAATTGGTACAGTTGTGTACGATCCGCAAACTGTACGTCTTCCTGGGAAAAATCAAGCTCCAGTTCTATCAGTGCAGAAAAACTGATGAGCTGATCACGCAGTTGTTTCAACACATCTGAAAATCCTCCGCGGATATTTTTGAGGGCGGCCTGTTGTGATGCTTCAGTATTAGACGCAATAAGATCTGCCACAGCCTCTGCCTGCGTAAGATCAAGTTTTCCTTTTAAAAATGCCCGTTGCGTAAACTCACCGGGCCTGGCCAGCCTCGCTCCATTTGCAATACATGCATTGACGATCTGCTCCTGGATATAGGGCGAGCCGTGACAGGAGATCTCCGTAACATCTTCCCCCGTATAACTTCTTGGTGCACGAAAAAGAGATATCACCACTTCGTCCAACACTTTGTCGCCATCCTTCAGCAGACCCACATGAAGCGTATTACCCTTTGCCTTGCTGAGATCCTTGGAAGGAAACAAGGTATTGGTGATATCGATGGCTTTGTCGCCACTCAGCCTGATCACCCCAATAGCACTTACCCCATGGGCCGTGGCTAGCGCAACAATGGTATCGTCCCAGAACATTTGCATGCGCAAATGTAGGCATAATGGCATTATGGCATTGGGCAAAAAGGAGGGAATGGTCATTGGGGACTAGTGCCCAATGCCTACTGCCCAATGCCTATTCAGGAACACTATACCTTTTCACTTCCGTGATCAACAACTCATCCATCACATCAATAAAAGTCTGATAAGAGCAGGTACTGTCTGGTTTAACGATCACAAATAATTCATGGGGGTCACCGAAAATAGATTTCATCTGCTCGCGCTTGGCAAGTAGTCTGGTCCTGAGTTCATGGCCGGCGTAAAGGTGCAGGGATATGGGTGCTTGCTCTATGCCATCGATACAATCAATCCATTTTACCTTACCATCATCCCCGGGTTGAATGGTGATTGTTTTTGTGCATTTCACCAACATGGGATTGTTCAGGTCAGGAACCGGTGTTTTATACTCAAATCCACTATCCTTCATCATACTTGTCGTAAATATGAAAAAGGTAATGAGTAGAAATCCCAGGTCCACCATCGGCGTCATGTCAACCGTAACGCTGCGAGTAAAGTACTTGCTTTTCTTCTGGTTGGTTTCTATGGAAGCCATTGCAGTTGTTTACAGTGAGATTGCAATGCGGAAAAATTCCATAAAGGACGATCAATCAACTTTTATAACATACACATACTCCAGTCCTTTGAACGCATTCGTCGGAAAATGAATCACAGTGCCTTGTTCATTTGCGTTGTATTTCAGTTTTGCTTTTGAACCCAGCAGCGCAAGCCGGGCATTTTTGGGTAGTTGTATTTTATCAAATGCCATACTTCCCGATGGCTCCTTGAAAAGAAATATGTATTTCGTTTTACCATCTTTGGATGAAGTATAGCGAACGCCATCACCCTCACCAAACACGGTATGCATGCGGGTTCCATAGATAGCCTCGCCATTGATCTTCATCCATCGGCCAATATCTTTCAACCGCGCATATGCAGTATCGTCAAAACTCCCGTCTGGGCCCGGACCAATATTCAAGAGATAGTTTCCACCCTTGCTCACGATATCAACAAGCTTCTGGATGATCTCTTTGCTGGGCTTGTATACATCATTGGGGACATAGCTCCAGCTGTTACCCATCGTCATACAGGTTTCCCAAGGATAAGGCAAACCTGTTTCAGGAATATGCTGTTCAGGTGTGAGATAGTTTTGTTGCTCTCCAGGAACCGCACGATCCACCACAATCAGTTTGGGTTGTTTAGCGCGCACTTCCTGCACAAGCCTCGGCATATCAATATCCTGGCTTTGTGGGAACCGAACCATGCGTGTTCCCTCCACAATCTCGCTGTATTCGGCCATCGCTTCCTGATCTGTTTTCTTTCGTACCCAGCCCCCATCGAGCCAAAGAATATCCACTTTGCCATATTCAGACACCAGCTCATTGATCTGGTTGTGTGTGAAGTCTACAAACTTCTTCCAGTGCTCAGGATATTTTTTCACATCGTAGTTGGCGTTCCGATCACTCACAGGAAATTTATTCCACCAATAATATTCACTGTGCCAGTCGGGCTTACTGAAATACGCACCGATCCAAAAATCCTGTGCACGGAAGGCTGAAAAAATTTCTTTCGTCACATTGCTGCGCGGGTTTGAAGAGAAGGGGACCGATGGGTCCGTGATCTTATAGCTGGTGAACTTAGAATCAAACATCGAGAAACCGTCATGATGCTTTGTGGTGAACACCATATACTTCATCCCGGCATCTTTAGCAGCCGCCGCCCATTTTTCAGGATTGAAATGAACCGGATTAAAAGTCTTCGGTAAAGCTTGATAGTTCTTTACGTATTCCTCATAACTATCCCCTTTCCCCTGCTTCCTTGCCCCCGTAGCCCATCCTACATCTTCCGGGCAGATGCTCCAGCTCTCTACAATACCCCATTGGCTATAGGCACCCCAATGCATGAGCAAGCCAAATTTCAAATCCTGCCATTCTTCCAGCCTCGCCCTGATGGCAGGATCCGGATCCGGATAATAGGCTTTGTGATCCTGGGCCTTTGAGGAAAGGGAGAAGATGAAGGGAGAAGCGAGAAGCAGGGCGAAGAGTTTGCGCATGTGATGATGCTTTCGCTAAAAATACGAAAAACAAAGCCGCAGTAGACACTGCGGCTGATACACCAGAACTAGCTATTAGCAAGTAGCTAATAGCTAGTTTTCATTACGATTGTTCAAGCTTGAATGTTACTGGCTGCTTCTTGACTGACTTCACAGGCTTTCCATCTGCTGCCCTTCTGGCGGGTTCCCATCGGGGTACTTTTGTAACGGCCTGCAATGCAACCTGCGCTAATTTCGTATCCGGACTCGCACAATTCTTCTTGCCTGATTCACAACAGGATTCCACTCTCGCATTAGTGACCTGCCCGCTCGTATCAACAGTAAAAGATACAACCACCGTACCTGAAACATTTTCTTCACTGAGGTCATCCATATTCGCTTCAATCTCCTGGGTCAGGTGTTTTGTCCAGGCAGTACTACCACCCGGGAAACTGGGTTCGCTAGCCAGTTCAACGGTTTCGCGGACCTCGGAGTGCGCTTGATTTGCGTCAGCCACAGGCGGCTTCTTTACGCTCTGGCAACTGAACAGTCCACAGCAAAGAAGACCCATACCAAGGGCAGATGTTACATAAGTCAGTTTCATAAAAAGTTGTGTTTCTAAAAAAGATGCAGGAATGAAGAAAATCCATAAGAGAGGTTGGAGGTTGGAGGTTGAAGGTTGCAGGTCGCGGCATCACGCACTTCGACCTGCAACCTCCAACCTCCAACCTGCAGAAACTACTCTTGCTCCAGCTTGAACGTAATCGGCTGCCTTCTATAGGCTTTTACTTTACGGCCGTTTTGCTCGGCGGGTTTCCACTTGGGTCCGCGTTTGATGGCCGCAATGGCGATCTCTGCGAGTTTGGATTGGGTTCCTATACAGTTAGCAACGGTTGCTTCATTACAGCCCAGGACTTTTACATCAGAAACATTTCCTTCTGTGTCAACTACAAATTGCGCTACTACGGTTCCGTTTTTTCCATCGTCCACCAATTCATCCATGCTTTTACTTACTGCTCTGCTGATGTAATCAGACCAGGCCTTGTTTCCACCGGGAAATTCAGCTTGAATTTGAACGTCAATTAATATCTCCGGTTCTTTAGTTGTTGGTGCTTCCACTACGCCACTATTTATTGCTTCTTTGACGGGTGGTTCATTGCCCGTGGGAACTTCGCCGTCAATATGCGTTGTACCGATGACCGCGCTATCCAACTGATCCATCGTGGGCGGATTTTCTTTCACCTGATCATTGGGAACTACCTTAGGGATCACGTAAATTTCGGTACGCACCTGCTTTACTTCAACGGGCTTAGGCTTCTCCGGCTCAATGGGTTTCTCTTCAGGCGGGATGCTTGTTAATTCAACAACTCTTTTGGTTTCCTTAGGCTGATCCTCTTGAGGCTTGTACAAAAATGAAGACATGAAAAAAATAAGACCAAGACCTCCGGTGATCAACAGTGCAACAGACAATCTTGAATGATAGTGCCTGCGTAATTCATACGCTCCATATTCTTTGTTCCTGTTCTCAAACAGAATGTCGAGCGTGTCGCTTTGTAAAATTTTGTTCGCCTCCATAATTGATGTTTCAATCTATGATCGAGACAAAACAATAATTCCATAAAATGCAAGTGAGAAGATAAAGGGAGAAGTACGAAGATCTAAAATAAAAGAGGCGCGAAAAATTATTCGCGCCTCTTTACTAGCTAATAGCAATTAGCTAATAGCTATTTTATTGTTCTTCCAACCTGAATGTTACCGGCTGCCTGCGATAAGCTTTTACACTCTTACCGTTTTGTACAGCCGCTTTCCATTTCGGTCCTTTCTTGATCGCAGCTACTGCAACCTCAGCCAGTTTTGAACCTGGGCCAACGCAGTTAGGAACACCTGCTTCACCACAAGGCAGTGCACGTACTTCTGATACAGCACCTTCCTTATCCACGATGAAGAGCACAACCACGGTACCAGACTTACCATCTTCGGTCAGTTCATCCATGTTACGCTCGATCTCGCGGGTAACATATTTGGTCCATGCACCAGTACCACCTGGGAATTCAGCATCGATCTCCACTTTTTGGAAAACCTTGTCTTCGTCTTCCACTTTAGGTGCTTCAACTACACCACCCTTATCTTCTACGGGCGGTGCAACAATGCCTTCATCTTTTTGGCCTTCCTGGTTTACGGTACCGATCTTGGTATCTTCCAGTTTCTCTACTTCTGGTGGTTTTTCCTCTTCCTTCACCTCTTCGTCTTTTACAACTTTAGGAGGTGTGAATTTGGCCATTTCCACTTTCGGAGGCTCTGGTGGTTTTGGCGGAGGTGGAGGAGGTGGCTCATTCTTTTGCTCCTCCTGCTGGATCTGCTCCAGCTGCACTTCGGCTACTTCAACCTTGCCCTTGCTCTTTGTTGCAACATTTGCAATAAAGGCCGTAAGGAAGATCAGTGCTCCAAGCGCCATCGTAATCGCCAAGGCTGTGGTCAGCCTTTTATTGTACTTCTTACGAAGCTCATAAGCACCATACTCCTTATTCCGTCCTTCAAAGACGATATCGAGCAGGTCTGCGTCTTTAATTTTATTTGGATCCATAGTTAATGCTATTTAATTCCGTTTGCGGCTTCAGTTACTTTCAGGATTTCATACTCCGTAGGACTGATATCCACCATCGCATACCTTTTGATCTCTGCAATAGCCATCTCGTCCAGCATGTCCACCGTATTCTTGTAGGTGGCATCTTCACTGGGTTTGATGATCATTACGAGGTCTTCAGGATTAGTAGATTTCTTCTTGCGGAGAATTTCGTCACGAATGCCCTTAAAATTGGTAGCCTTGACCTGTGTAGGATCGAGCCCTTCGTAATAATACACCTGATCCTGTTTACCCAACATGATGGTGAATGCACCTGATTCCTTAACCTTGTTTTGTTCTTCAGGCTTATCCACATCCTTGGGCAGGTAAAACTTCATCGCTGTAGGTGATGCCACGGTAGTGGTGAAGATGAAGAAAGTGATGAGCAGGAAGCCCAGATCCACCATCGGGGTCATATCAACCGTTGTAGACAGTTTCTTCGCTTTCTTTACACCAGGCCCTTTTTTGTGGCCGCCACCGCTATCGCCCGTATCTAAACTTGCCATATCAGTAATGTTTGAACACTTAAATAATAATTACTCTTTCTTCGCTGCTGGTGCAGGGTTCTGTCTTGACTGATGCAGTGGTGTACCCACAGGCGCATCTTCAGGAGCCGTGATCAGCAGAAACTTGTTCTGGTCGTTCTTTTTGAACGCATTCAGGACATTCTTGAAAACGGGATACTTGGTATTGTTATCCGCCTTGATCAGCAGATTCAATTTTCTGCCGGAATAGGCTACCAACGCATCACGCACCCAATAATACAATTCACCACCGGTGGAGTCAGAAGCAGGGATACCCGGTTGGGCCACTTTCTTCTGCTGTTCTGCGTCCAGGGCCAGCAAACCTTTCAGCTGACTAAATGGAACGCCCACACTCGCGATATTGATGAACGCCTTCTTTTCAGCCGGGGTAAGACCAAGATTCCTGGTTTTGTCCAGGTTATCGATCAAAACCTGCCTGAATTCAGGGTTATCCATGGAAACGAAAGCCCGGCCATCCTTATCCACCGTCACCGTAAATACGTCTTTTTCAGGAACTGCATCCGCAGAAACTGAACCAGGCGTTGTTACTTCAACCGCTTCATCAGGCTTAAACTTAGTAGCCAACATGAAGAAGGTTAAGATAAGGAAGGCTACGTCCACAAACGGCGTCATATCGTTTGCTGTAGACTTCTTAGGTATTTTAACACTTGGCATGAATACTTCAATTTGAGATGATAATGAGATGCAACAACTGCATCATTCCATAAATCCTTGCACAAAATTATTTGTACATGGAAGCGAAGCTCTGGGTCAATGTGAAACCAGACTCATCGATGCCATAAGTGATTGAATCGATCTTCGTTGTGAAGATGTTATACATAACCAGGGCGAATGATGATGTAGCGATACCCAAGGCTGTGTTATACAGGGCCTCAGAGATACCTACCGCCAGCTGTGCAGCTGCACCGGCACCACCTTCTTCACCGAGTGAGGAGAATGAACGGATCATACCCATTACCGTACCCAGCAGGGCCACCAGGGTACCGAGAGATACCAGGGTAGACAGGAAAACCAGGTTTTTGGAAAGCATGGGCAGTTCAAGCGCAGTGGCTTCTTCAACCTCTTTCTGGATCGCCAGCACTTTCTGCTCAGTGTCATACTCTGTGTTGGTGATCATTTCTTTGTACTTGCGAAGGCCAGCCTTCATTACGTTTCCTACAGAGCCTTTTTGTTTGTCGCACTCAGCCAATGCTGCGTCAACATTCTTGTTAGCCAGGTGATACTGCACCTTACGAACAAACTCAGAGATGTTTCCTTTACCCTGCGCCTTAGAAATGGTCAGGAAGCGCTCAATGGAGAAAACAATTACCATCAGGAAGCAACCGATCAGCAGGGGAACGATGATACCACCTTCATAGATCTTGTTGAATTCACCTTTAGGACCATGGTGTTTGGGCCAGAATCCGCCAGCGAGGTCTGGTTTGCTGAATCCTGATTCGGCACCCATGAAAAATCTCCAGATAATGTAACCACCTAAAATACAAAGGATCGGAGCCAGGATGGAAATCAGATTGCCACTCTTCTTAGGTTGTACAGATGTTGTTGCCTTCGCAGCAGTTGCTGTTGCAGTCGGTTTTGTCTCAGCCATGACGTTTGTTTTTTAAAAGTTTAAATGTTCGTTTTGGTGATTGTTTATTGAAGTCACAATTCTACTTAAAAATATTTTTCACCAGACAACCCGGGTTAAAAAAATTATCAAGGGAACACAATATAGTAAGTTTTATAAAAAAAAGTCATCTAACCCTTACATTGTGAATATCCCATCAACTCTTGTGTATAGGATTGTTTCAAATCATATGCTTCAGAATCGATCAATTTCACATTGGATGCGTTTATTATCAAATTCCATTTCCATTATTAAATTTTTTTTATCAAACCCGCCCGATGAGGGTATCTAAATCCTACATTCGGCAACCTAAATTCCAAGACATGCAGACTGCTAAGTATCTGTTTCGATTGCTACCCATCGTATTGGGCCTATCCATGGCCTCGGTTGATGGTCTGGCACAAAGAAGGCCTCAAAACCCTTCTCCAACCCCCGCCCCGGCTCCAGCGCCCGGCACATCAGGTGCAACCCCGGCAGTTCCCGGCGGAATGCCCCCCGGCGGCCCCAGAACATCCACAGGACCAAAGCCTTATGGTGAAGTGATCACCGGAAAGGCCAAAACCCAGCGTGGCCTTTTCACCGTTCATAAAGTGGACGATAAGTATTATTTCGAGATCCCTGACTCCATCCTGGGCCGGGAGGTCATGGCTGTCACCCGTTTCGCCAAAGTGGCCGGGGGTGGACGTACCTATGGTGGTGAACTCGCCAACCAGCAGGTCCTCACCTTCGAAAAAGGACCGGATAACAAGGTCTTCATGCGAGTGGTGCTGACCATCGCTGTAGCGGACTCTGCCGATCCGATCTCCCGCGCGGTGAAGAACTCCAACGTTAACCCCATCGCCGCGGCAATGGATATCAAGGCCCTCTCCAGGGACTCCATGGGCGTAGTGGTGGATATGACGGACTATCTGAAAGGGGATAACCAGCCGGTTTCCCTCAGTGCCAATGCAAAGCGCTCCATGAGCCTGAGCGGCCTCGCTTCTGATCGTTCCTACATCGAAAGCATCCGCAGCTACCCCATCAATACGGAGGTAAGGACGGTGAAAACCTTCAGCGCATCCTCAGCAGCACCCTCTTTTGGTGTTCCCTCCCCTTTCCCAACCACTTCTTCCCTCCCAGCTGCCAATGCGGCCGGCGCGGTGACGATGGAGATCAATACCTCCTTCTTATTGCTCCCCAAGGTCCCTTACCAGCAAAGGCTGGTTGATCGCAGGGTAGGCTATTTCTCTGACGATTATGTGGTGTATTCTGATGAACAGCAAAAGGTAGAAGAAGCCAATTTCATCGTACGCTGGAAACTGGAACCCAAGCCCGAAGACATGGAAAAATGGAAGCGGGGAGAATTGGTGGAACCTGTAAAGCCCATCGTTTACTATATAGATCCCGCCACGCCTAAAAAATGGCGCCCCTACCTGATCCAGGGTATCAACGACTGGCAGGCCGCTTTTGAAAAAGCAGGTTTCAAAAATGCCATTTTCGGAAAGGAATGGCCGGAAAATGACAGCACCATGAGCCTCGAAGACGCCCGGTTCAGCGTGCTGCGTTATTTCGCTTCTGATATTGCCAATGCTTATGGTCCCCAGGTTCATGACCCGAGGAGCGGCCAGATTCTGGAAAGCCATATCGGCTGGTACCATAATGTAATGCAGTTGGTGCACGACTGGTATTTTGTACAAACAGCTGCTGTTGATCCCGGCGCCCGTAAGATGAAATTCGATGACGATCTGATGGGCAACCTGATTCGTTTTGTGTCTTCACATGAAGTAGGTCACACCCTCGGTCTCCGTCACAACATGGGCTCATCATCCAAAACACCTGTTGAGAAACTGCGTGATAAAGCCTGGGTAGAAGCCAACGGACATACCGCATCAATCATGGACTATGCCCGTTTCAATTATGTGGCGCAGCCTGAAGATAATATTGGCAGGGCCGGATTGTTCCCTCGCATTGGCGACTATGATAAGTGGGCCATCGAGTGGGGCTATGGTTATGCTCCCGGTAAGGACAAAGAAGAGCAGAAGAAATTCCTGAATAAGAAATTCAACGATCGTTACGCCCAAAATCCCCGTGTTTGGTTCGGCACCTACGAAAGTGGCAACCAGTCTGATCCCCGCACACAAAGTGAGGACCTGAGTGATAATGCCATGAAGGCGTCTGAATATGGTATCAAGAACCTGAAGCGTATCATGACAAACCTGCCTGAGTGGACTAAAGAAGAAGGTGACAACTACGAGAACCTTGCCACGATGTACGGTGCCGTAAGGTCGCAGTTCAGCAGGTATATGGGTCACGTGAGCCGCAACATCGGTGGTTATTATGAGACCTGGAAAACCGTGGAACAACAAGGTGATGTTTTTGAAATGGTGCCAAAGGCAACCCAGAAAGAAGCAGTAAGCTTCATCAACAAACAAGCTTTTGAAACACCCACCTGGATGCTGGACAAAAACGTTGTAAACAAGTTTGCAGCGCCACTTTCAGATCCTGTTTCTTCATTACAAGATCAGGTGCTAGGCAGTCTGCTGAGCACAAGCCGTTTGAGCAGAATGGCAACCCTGATGGCGAGATACAATGATGCTTATGGTATCGATGAATATTACAGTGACCTGAAAAAAGGCATTTTTAAAGAACTGCCTACCAAAGCAAAAACCGATGCTTACAGGCGTAACCTGCAGAAGAGTTATGTTGACAGGATGTTGTCTATCATCAACCCTTCTTCATCAAACAGTGCGGCTGCGCAGCTGACCATTTTGCTTGGTGGCGGTGGCGGAGGAGATGTGATGAAGAACGATGTCAGCTCTGTAACAAGGGCGCACCTCGTACAACTTCGGAGCGAAATCCTCACTGCGGCCGCTGGCAATACAGATAACCTGACCAGGTATCACCTGCAGGATCTGGCAGAGCGGATTAAGCAAGGGCTGGATCCTAAGTAATAGGTTGGAAGTTGCGGGTTGGAGGTTGTAGTTTTGTGCGGCAACTTACTTATACCAAACATAAAAAAGGGTGAAGTTTAGCTTCACCCTTTTTGCATTATAGTAATTCTGCAACCTTCAACCTTCAACCTCCAACCTGAACCAGATTGTTATTCATAACGAAGTGCCACAATAGGATCAAGCTTACTCGCTTTCCATGCAGGATAAAGTCCTGCGGCAAGTCCTACAATAGAACAGATGACGATACCAGAAAATACCACACCCCAGGGGATCAGGAAGCCGGTATCCAGCAACATGCCTACCAGATTACCGACCAATACACCCAGGAAAATACCGATGGCTGCGCCAAGCAGGCTGATGAAGATGGATTCAAAAAGAAACTGATAGCGGATATTGTTTTTACGCGCACCCAATGCTTTGATGAGCCCCACTTCGCGGGTACGCTCAGAAACCGCCACCAGCATGATGTTCATCAATCCAATGGCGGCACCCATTAATGTTATAAAACCGATGGCACCAGCAGCAGCTGAAATAGTGCTCAGCAGTTTAATAAACGTTTCTGCAATGCTATCGCTCTTGTCTACGTAAAAGTTGTTTTCATCCGAAATGTTAAGTCCGCGAATAGGCCTGAAAACGCCTTCGGCTTCCCCAATAGCCTGCTCCATATTCCGCATATCATTGACCTGCACGGCTAAAGAAAAACTCTGGTTGGGATTGGTGTAGAGCCTTCGGATATTGTTATAACTCGTGACAATCACATTATCCATCTGTAAAAATGCACTGGATCCCTTTTCCTTCATGATGCCGATGATGCGATATTTATTACTTCCTACGCGGATTACCTGTTCCAGCGCCTTCTCTTTCCGGCCGCTGAAAAACTTCTCGGCTATATCACTTCCTATGACGGCCACATTCCGCCCACTCTCCACATCCAGTTTGTTGAGACTGCGGCCATACTCAATTTCATAACCATTGAGCAAAAGATAGTTCTCATCCCCCCCGTTCACCGTAACCGTAGGATTGGTTTTTTTGCTTTCGTAAAATACGGTCTGGCTCCTGGGGCCATTGAGTCCGATGGCCACAAAAGCGGGATAATCAAACCGCTGTTTGAACATCCTCGCCTGCTCGTAGGTGATGATCTTGCCCTGGTTACTTTTTTTGACTTTTTTGCGCTTATCGGTCTTCTTGACCTCGCCCCCGCCAAACTGCACACGACGCTCTCTAAAGCGAATGCTGAAGGCATTGGCACCCATGGTAGAAAAACTGTCCCGCAGGCTCTTATTCATGGCTTCAATAGCCGTAATAATGCCCACCAGGGCCATGATGCCAAAGGCAATGATCGCCACGGTAATGCCGGTACGCAAACGCTGCGCCTTAACGGTATTCCATGCCAGTCTCAACGTATCGAGGAACTTCATGGCCTAAATGTACAGAATCCCCGCATTTCAGCTGCCTGTGGATTATAAACGGCGGAATATATTGGCAATTGGCAATTAATAGTTGGCAATTAGCAATTGGCACTGGTTACTAAAGACTAGACTTCAGATACTAGTGCCAATTGTCAATTACCAATTGTCAATTGTCAATTGCTAGCCTAGAGATTCAACAAGTTCAGCAACAACCCAGGCTTAACGCCCAAAAGTACCACCAACGCTGCCGCAACAATCAAAATGGTCTTAAACCCTGAGGAAACAGGCACCACCGGCGTCTCATCGGCATCCTTAAAATACATGCTCTGGATAACGCGGAAATAGTAGTAAATGCTGATGGCCGCACAAATCACCCCCACAATTACCAGCCAGAACATTTCACCGGTTTTGAGGGCGCTGAGGATCATGTAGTATTTGGAGAAAAATCCCGCCGTCAATGGAATGCCGGCCAAAGAAAGCAGTAAGATGGAAGTGGTCAGGGCTAAGACAGGCTCATATTTAGCAAGACCGTTAAAACCATCAAAGGTGTAGTCTTTCATTTTGATCAGTACCGCAAAAACGCCAATAGTAGCCAGGCTGTATGCAGCTGCATACAAAACAAGGCCGTTCTTACCGGTTGCGTTAAGAGCAAAGATGGCCATCATCATAAAGCCCGCCTGGGCGATGGATGAGTAGGCAAGCATCCGCTTCACGCTCTGCTGGAAAACAGCAGTAACATTGCCCACAATGAGGGTTGCCGCGGTTATAATGGCCGCCAGCATTTGCCAGCTGCTATGCATTTTTCCGAATGCATTTTCAAACAAACGGAAAAAGGCAACGAATACGGCCGCTTTTACGATGGTGGCCATGAAGCTTGTAAACACAGCGGGTGAGCCATCATACACATCCGGTGTCCAGAAATGAAATGGTGCCGCAGACGCTTTGAACGCCATCGATACCATCAACAACACTACGCCGATGCCCATAATGGGTGTAAGTGTTCCTGCGCCGAGGTTGAGTCCTTCCAGGTAAAATGTACCCGTGGCCCCGTACAACAGTGCAATGCCCATTAACATCAAGCCGGTGGAGAACGAGCCCATCAAAAAATATTTCAGAGAAGCCTCATTGCTCTTGAGGTTCCGCTTATCGCTACCGGCAAGGATATACAGGGGAATGGAAATGATCTCAATACCGATGAAAAGCATGAGCAGGCTCTGGAATGCACTCACCACTGAAACCCCACAAAGCACGAAAAAAATCAGTGCATAGTAATCCGGAACATTCTTGCCCACATCTTCCATGTCCTTTCCGGAGAGAAGGAAATAAAACATCGTAGCTACAAATGCAACGGTATTGAATACCAGCCCAAACGTATTGAAGACCAACATGCCCTTTGTATCTATATTGAAAAAAGGAATGCCGGCAAACTCCAGCCAGTTGAAAACGATCAGCAACACGATCCCAATAATTGCTGTGAACCGGATGGCAGCATTGTTTTTCAGGAAGATTCCTGAATACATCATCACTACGCCATAAAGTGCCGATAAGATAATTGCGTTCATAATGGCTTCTCTAAATTATTTTGTAAACCTGCCTAACAATACATCCGATGCCTGCCTGATCATATCAAACATAGGCGCGGGATATACACCGATCACGAAGATGACGATCACGATCAACGCGAGCACCAGCTTCTCTCTCAGCACGATATCCCTGAACGAAGATGTAAGGGTATTGAGGTTTCCGTAAAAAACATTTTTGATCATGTTCAGCGTATACACTGCTGCAAGAATGATGCTCAAACCTGCTGCCGCTGCATACCAGGGGCTGAATTTGTACAGGCCTGCAAACATCATGAACTCGCCCACAAACGCATTGGTAAGGGGCAGTGCAATATTGGCCAGGGCGATGACCACGAGCATGA
Source organism: Chitinophagaceae bacterium (assembly GCA_049661025.1). Taxonomy (GTDB): domain Bacteria; phylum Bacteroidota; class Bacteroidia; order Chitinophagales; family Chitinophagaceae; genus Pollutibacter. The sequence continues at coordinate 24,170 of JBASZQ010000039.1, forward strand.
TCGCCAGTGCAGGCGCTTGTTGTGCAAGGCCACCCAGTTGCGAGATCTTGCGGATGCCGGTCTGTTGTTCAATGTAGTAAACCACGATCCACATACCAATAATATTGATACCATGGTTGAACATCTGGATCATCATCCCTTCCATCGCGATGCTGTTCAAACTGAAAATAGCCGCTGCCATCAGGCCGATGTGCGCGATGGATGAATAGGCCACCAGTCGTTTAAGGTCGTCCTGCACCAAGGCTACAACAGATGCATACAACATCCCAATAACCGATAACCCAATAACCCAATTATCTACATCCTTAATCACATCGGGAAACACCGGAACCAACCAACGCAGGACTGCAAACAAGCCCATTTTCACCATCACACCACTGAGCACCATGGTAACTGGCGTTGCAGATTGTTCATAGGCATCAGGCTGCCAGGTGTGGAAGGGGAAGATCGGCATTTTGATGGCGAATGCCACAAAGAACAACCAGAACAACCAGCCCTGCTCTTTCGCTGTGAGGTTCACATTATAGAATGACACCACAGAAAAACTCTGGTCCGCCGTCTTCAGGTAAACATATAAGATACCGATCAGCAGGAACAAAGATCCCGCGAAGGTGTAAATGAAAAATTTAAACGCAGCCTGGGTCCTTCTCTCGCCACCCCACATGGAAGCAAGGAAATAAGCAGGGATCAAGGCAAGCTCCCAGAAAAAATAAAACGCGAGCGCATCCACAGCCATGAATGTACCCATCAAGCCGCACTGTGTCAATAACATCAAGCCATAAAACTGATGGGCATTCTTATAGGTAGCACCGGAAGTGGCCGCAAAAATCAGGGGGAAAGAAACCGCCGTAAGCAACACAAGGATCCTGCTCATGCCGTCAAGCATCATCGAGAAACTGCTGCCAAGCTCAGGAAGCCAGACATAGCTGACGGCGTTGAGCGCATAGTGTTTCTGATCTGTATACAACAGGCTCACCATCACCAACGCTAAGGTGGCTATAGACGACAACAGGGCCCAGTTGCGAACCGACTTCTCATTCTTGATGAAGAAGCTGACCAGTCCACCGATCAACGGCAACCAGATCAAGAGTGCGGGGAAATTGTCAAACGCTGCGAACATATCTTGATTTTATCCCTGTTTACTTACTGAATAATTGAATAATAAAGAAGAGCACGGTAGCGGCTACCATGATGAGAATATAAGACCCCACCTGCCCGCTTTGTAACCATCTCATCTGCCGACCGCCATATTGCACCAGTTTACCAACCCCGTTCACTACCCCATCGATCACTGATTTCTCCATCACGTTATTGAGGAATGTTGCGAGTGCACGCAAAGGTTTACTAATAATGGCTTCATAGATCTCATCCACATACCACTTGTTCTGGAGGACGCGGGCAAAACCCGAAGCCTCTGCGGCAGGTGCGTTGTTGGTGTATTTTTTGATGGCGAAAAAAACGATACCCAGAATCACCGCCACCGTTCCGCCCATCAATGCATACTCGGTTTCGTGGCTGATGGCATGTGCCGATTGCCTCGCCGTAGACTCTGCAAAAATCGGCGCCAGGAAGTGCTCCAGCCAATGTGCGTCTTTCGCAAACACTTCAGGAATACCGAGGAAACCGGCACCCACTGCAAGTACTGCGAGAATCACCAGCGGCATGGTCATCGCTGCAGGTGATTCGTGTAGGTGATGTTCCTGTTCATGCGTACCCCTGAAATTTCCGAGGAAGGTCAGTGCATACAAACGGAACATATAGAACGCCGTAAGCAAAGCACTGAAAGTTCCGAATGCATAGAGCAAAGGACTATGGGCAAAGGTTCCCATCAGGATCTCATCTTTCGAAAAGAATCCGGAGAATGGCGGTATACCAGCGATGGCAATACAACCAATCAGGAAAGTAATATGTGTGATGGGTAATTTCTTTTTCAGTCCACCCATGAAACGGACGTCTTGCTCATGGTGCATCGCGTGTATCACAGAGCCGGCACCGAGGAATAGCAGGGCCTTGAAGAAGGCGTGTGTCATCACATGAAACACAGCGCCAGTATACGCACCCACACCCAGGCCCAGGAACATCAGACCGAGCTGGCTGACCGTAGAATAGGCCAATACTTTTTTAATATCATTTTGTTGGATAGCGATGCTCGCCGCCAGCAAAGATGTGGCAAGGCCGATGACCGCAACAACGGTTGGCGTAACGGGTGCCAGCGTGAACATGATATTGCTTCTGGCGATCATATAAATACCAGCCGTAACCATGGTTGCGGCGTGGATAAGGGCAGAAACGGGGGTTGGACCGGCCATCGCATCGGGCAACCAAGTGTAGAGCGGGATCTGTGCAGATTTACCCGTTGCACCTACAAACAACAACAAGGTAATACCGGTGAGTACTGCCGGTGCGGTATTGCCGATCTTCGGAAACACATCGGTATAATTCACACTGCCAAACTGCATCAGCATCCAGAATATCGCCAGCAGAAAACCAAGATCACCGATCCGGTTCATCACAAAAGCTTTCTTCGCCGCGTTGTTATAATCACCATTCTTGAACCAGTAACCGATCAGGAGATAAGAACAAAGACCCACACCTTCCCATCCGATGAACATGATCACAAAGTTGGATCCCAGCACCAGCAGCAGCATGGAAAACACAAAGAGGTTGAGGTAAGCAAAATACCTTGCATAATGCTCTCCTTTCTCCTCGTGCATGTAAGATGTAGAATACAGGTGGATCAGGAAACCGACGCCGGTGATGACCAAGAGGAACAGGACGGACAGCTGATCTACCTGAAAGCTGAAGGGGATATTGATCCCTGCTGTATTGATGAAATCAAAATATTTAACAGGCGTGGCATTGAAGCCCGGGGTATTTACCACCATGAACAACAGCACACTCAATATGAAGGATCCAAGGATGGCACCGCAGGCGATGATTCCCACCATGGATTTCGACAATGCTTTACGCCCAAGTCCGTTGACCAGGAATCCGATCAGCGGCAAGAGGGGGATGAGATAAGTTAGTTTTGTCATATTGTTATATCAAGGGAGAAGATAAAGGGAGAAGGGTTTAGCTTTCCTCATCACTTCTTAATGTTTTAGCCTGTTCAGGAAATTTATGTCTACCGAGTGAATATTCCGGTATAACATCACGATGATCGCGAGACCCACACTGACTTCTGCAGCAGCTACTACCATGATAAAGAATACGAACAACTGCGCCTCAGCACCCACCTGCGTAGCTTTATCCATCACCAGCGCATTGCCATGATGCATTTTTGAAAAAGCCACCAGCAACAGGTTCACGGCATTCAGCATCAGTTCCACACACATGAAAACGATGATCGCATTCCTGCGTGTGAGCACACCAATCACTCCAATGCTGAACAGGGCCAGCGCCAGGAATATGTAATAGTTTATCGGCATAATGATCAATTCAAGGGTTAATCTTTCTTACCAATCACCACGGCACCTACCATGGCACTGAGGAACAGCACGGAGCTGATCTCAAAAGGCAATACATAATCATTGAACAGCACCTTGCCCAGATTCTGGATCAGGCCAATATCGCCTACCTTCATCTGCGCAAACTGGTCCTTCAGTTCCGTCTCCCGCAGCGCGGCCACCACCACCAGCATCAATGAACCGCCAGCGATCACGCCAGCCATTTTCATCCATCGGTTTTTCTGGGGCTCCGTCTCTGCATTAAGATTCATCAACATAATCACAAACAGGAACAACACCATGATGGCACCTGCATACACGATGAGGTTCACCACAGCGATGAACTGTGCATTCAAAAGGATGTAATGGCCAGAGATGGCAAAGAAAACGGCGATGAGCCACAATACACTGTGGACGGGATTCCTGCTGAACACCACCATCAGCGCGCTGAGGATGGCCAGTGCAGTAAGAAACCAAAATAGAATTTCCGTAATACTCATGTCAGTTATTGATCGTTTTTGGCAGCTTTCATATTGGCTTTGTGATTTTCAATCTTCCCTTGCGCAGCCAGAAATTCCTCCGGCTTTGTTTTAGGGTTAGGGATCAGCAGATCAGGTTTGCCATATATGAAGCTTTCTCTTGTAAAGTTTGCGGGTGCAAAGGTCTCCGTCAGATAGATGGCATCCTTGGGACAGGCCTCTTCGCACAAACCACAGAAAATGCACCGCAACATATTGATTTCATAACGTGCGGCATATTTTTCTTCGCGATACAAATGTTCCTCATCTTTCTTCCTTTCTGCAGCTTCCATGGTGATGGCTTCCGCAGGGCAGGCCACGGCGCAAAGTCCGCAGGCCGTGCAATTTTCACGCCCTTCCTCGTCCCTGTTCAGGATATGCAGCCCGCGAAAAACCGGACTGAAAGGTCTCTTCTCCTCAGGATAATTGATGGTGGGCCTTTTCTTGAACATGTGCCCGAAGGTGATGGCCATACCTTTCGCAATATTGGGAAGGTAGAGCCGCTCCATGAAATTCAGGGGCTTCTGCTCCAGCACTTTAGCTCTATTGGTTAATGGTTGCATGTTCTTTTTTTACTACAGCCTTTTCAGGGGCTGCAAATGTATTCTTTTCCTATTTGTTCAGCCACAAGATCACCGCTCCAGTGACCAGCATATTGATCAAAGCCAAAGGGATCAGTTTCTTCCATCCCAGATCCATCAACTGATCATAACGGAAGCGGGGGATCGTCCACCGCACCCACATAAAGAAAAACAGGAACCCTACGATCTTCGCCAGCAACATCAATGTTCCCAACACCGTCACAATATTCGTTCCCCACTTTTCTGACAGCGCAACCTCATTCACAAATGGGATATCATATCCGCCAAAGAAAAGCGTGGCCATTAACGCACTGCTCATGATCATATTGATATACTCTGCAAAGAGATAGAATCCGAGTTTCATGGAAGAATACTCCTGGTGGTATCCGAAGTTCAGTTCATTCTCCGCTTCGGGTAGGTCAAATGGTGTCCTGTTCGTTTCTGCAAAGGCGCAGATCAGGAAGATCAGGAAGCCCACCGGTTGCAACACCACGTTCCACATACCATTGCTCATCTGCTGCTCTACGATTGTTTTTAAACTCAAGGATCCGGTCAGCATCAATAGGGCAATCAGGGAAAGACCCATCGCCAATTCATAAGAGATGATTTGTGATGCACCACGCACCGCCGCAATCAGCGAGAATTTATTGTTGGATGCCCAGCCACCGATCATGATCCCATACACACCCATGCTCACCACACCAAAGATGTAGAGCACACCAATATTAATATCGGCAATTTGCAGGTCAATGGTTCTGCCAAACAGTTCCAGTTTGTTGCCCCAGGGAATCACGGCACTGGTCATCATCGCAGTGATCATCGCCAGGTTAGGACCGATGATGAACAACCACTTATTTGAGGTCAGCGGAATGATCTCTTCTTTCATGATCATCTTCACACCATCAGCCAAAGGTTGCAAGAGACCAAAAGGACCTGCCCGGTTAGGACCGCGCCTGTCCTGAATGATACCGGCCACCTTACGTTCCGCGAATGTGGTATACAAAGCAATGCCCAAGGCCGCCAGGATCACCACCACAATGAGGCCAAACTTTTCCAGGAACATCGCGATATCGATAACAATCATCATGGCTTAGACGGGTTTATGGCTTTCCCCTTTGTATCAAATAAATCTGAGGTTGCCGGTCCGGGAATGGCGCTTAGGTCTACGCCTGGTTTATTCACTTCGCTCACCGTATGGATGTCGAACAACAGTTTGGGATCCCGTCCACCCATCACTTCCTTGATGGTCTCCTTGGGGCGCACCGTATCCACATAATGCCCTTGTGAAATCACAGACTGCCTGCTGATCTTCGTTGGTCCTTCTATCACCCAGTCGTTAATGTGTTTCTTCTCAAACCTGCAGGTATTGCAGATCCAATCGTTTACTTCACCCCACTCATCTTTCCGCGCAGTCACCCTTAGCACTTCTTCACCACGCTGCCAAAGTGTTACTTTACCGCAACACTTATCGCAGTCCCTGTGTGCTTCCACCGGTTTGGTGAACCACACCCTGTTCTTGAAGCGGAAAGTTCTGTCGGTCAACGCACCCACCGGACAAACATCGATTACATTTCCGATGAAGTCATTGTCGAGTGATTTCTCGATATAAGTAGCGATTTCGGAATGGTCTCCTCTTGAAAGCACACCATGCACGCGCTTATTAGTCACCTGGTCTGCCGTGAACACGCAACGATAACACAAAATGCAGCGCGTCATATGCAGCTGGATATACGGACCGAGGTCGTGCTTATCAAACGTGCGACGCTTGAATGCATACCGGGTACCTTCTGCACCATGGTCGTAGCCCAGATCCTGCAGATGACATTCACCAGCCTGATCGCAAATTGGACAATCCAATGGATGATTCAGCAATAAGAACTCCACCACGCCTTTCCTTGCGTCTATAACCCGCTCGCTGGTGATGTTTTTGACTTCCATACCATCCATGACGGTGGTACGACAGCTGGCCACCAGTTTTGGCATCGGCCTTGGATCGGCTGCGCTGCCCTTGCTCACTTCCACGAGACAGGTGCGGCACTTACCGCCTGATCCCTTCAGCTTGGTGTAGTAGCACATTGCCGGAGGCGCAACATCTCCCCCAACCTGCCTGGCGGCCTGAAGAACGGTTGTTCCCGGCTCCACCTGAACGGAGATGTTGTCAATGGTAACTGTAAATAATTTCTTCTCGTCCATAAATTAATTCAAAAGTCAAAAGTCAAAAACGGAATTAAGCAGGCACATAGATCGGATCTGCATAATGCGCAAGTCCAAAATTGCGCCGCTGTGCTTCTTCCGGATTATTCACATGCCACTCAAACTCATCACGGAAATGACGGATCGCTGCAGCAACGGGCCATGCGGCGGCGTCACCGAGCGGACAGATCGTATTTCCTTCAATCTTACGCTGTATATCCCACAACAAATCAATATCACTCATCTTTCCTTTACCATATTCTAGACCGTGCAGGATTTTTTCCATCCAGCCCGTTCCCTCTCTGCAAGGTGAACACTGTCCACAACTCTCATGGCGGTAAAATCTAGCAAGCGTCATGGTATTGCGCACCACACATTGGTCTTCATCAAAAACAATGAATCCTCCAGATCCCATCATAGAACCCGTGGCAAAGCCTCCGTCTGAAAGACTTTCATAGTTCATCATCCTCGTCTCCCCTTTGGCTGTCTTCAAAAGCAGGTTCGCAGGAAGAATGGGGACCGATGAACCGCCTGGGATACAAGCTTTCAACTTTTTCCCGTTGGGGATCCCACCACAAAATTCATCGCTGAAAATAAACTCTTCAACGGAGATCGTCATATCGATCTCATACACACCAGGCTTGTTGATATTACCACAGGCGGAGATCAGTTTGGTACCCGTTGATTTTCCAACGCCGATCTTCGCATACTCTTCACCACCATCGTTTATGATGGGAACTACCGCAGCGATGGTCTCAACATTGTTCACCACCGTAGGCCTGTCCCACAATCCTTTCACCGCTGGGAATGGTGGCTTGATGCGGGGATTACCGCGCTTGCCTTCCAGCGATTCCAGCAGGGCCGTTTCTTCGCCACAGATATAGGCACCGGCACCACGCTGCACATGCACCATGCAATCAAAACCGGAACCGAGAATATTTTTTCCGAGGAAACCATTGTTCTTCGCCTCGGTAATGGCTTGTTCAAGGATGTCTACGATCCAGGCATATTCACCACGGATGTAGATATACGTATCGTTACTGCCCAAGGCATATGATGACACGATCAATCCCTCAATCAGCAAATGCGGAAGGAACTCCATCAGGTACCGGTCTTTAAATGTACCCGGTTCAGACTCATCGGCATTGCAAACCAGATGCCTTGGAACACCTTCCGGCTTGGCAAGGAAACTCCATTTCATACCGGCAGGAAAGCCCGCACCACCTCTACCTCTGAGACCACTTTTCTTGACTTCCTCCGTTACCTGGTCAGGACTCATCGTCTTCAAAGACTTCTCCACACTGCGGTAGCCGCCTTCCTTCCGATATACATCGAAGTAGCGAATACCATCTACGTGAGCCTTTTCTAATAATAGTTTTCGTCCCATAATTTATAAAGTCAAAAGTCAAAACTATTTTTTGACTTTTGAATGTTGCCTTTTACATTTTCTTCAACACGTATTTATCGCTCAGCCTACCCTCGATCTTCTTTCCATCCATCCCCAGCTGGATCAGCGAACTATCTGTTTTGATGTACATCGATGGGGCATCAGTTCTGCCCATCAGGTGTACCGTATCATTACCATGCATCATCCATTTGCCTGACTCGTTGACTTCATTTGAACCAGGTCCTTTCGAGGGACGCTTATCATAAATGATATGCATGCTCCAGGTGTAATCAGATTTCAACGTCAGTTCTGTCTGGATACCGGCGCAATCCGCACAGGGCAGTGTGCCGGCATAATTTGTGCTTGTTATGGCAGATGTAGAAACAACGGTATCGGCCACTACGGAATCCACTACAGTAGGTTTATCTTCCGTAGTCTGTTGGTTTCCGCAAGAAGCCAGCATGAATAAAGAACCGATTGTAAACAATTGCTTTGTCATGGTTAATTATTTTTGGCAGCGTTGGCGCGGCACTCCTGAATGATGGCGTCTACTTTCTCTTTCGTCAGGTGTTCCCGATAATGGTTACCGAGTTGCATCATCGGTGCATAGCCACAAGCTCCCAGGCACTCAACCGTTTTCAACGTGAACATACCGTCCTTGGTAGTTTCCCCTACGCCGATCTGTAGCGTAGACCTGATGTAATCAATAATTCCATCTGAACCACGCAACATACAAGGACCTGTTTGGCAAACCTCAAATACAAAATGCCCAACCGGTTTCAGGTTGAACATGCTGTAGAAGGTTGCCACCTCATACACTTCGATGGGTTCCAGTTTCAGCAGGCCCGCTACATAGTCCATCGCATCAGGGCTCAGCCAACCGCCAAACTCATCCTGCGCCAGGTGGAGCAAGGGGATCAAGGCACTCTTTTGCTTTCCTTCTGGATAGCGGGCGATGAGCCTCTCTGCTTCTTTCTTCGTTGCTTCAGAAAATTGTATCATTAAAAATCTTGTCTTTCTTCCTTAATTGCCGCACTGCCGCATTATCACATTGCCACATTGTCCTCACGCGTCCATTTCACCCGCGATCAAATTCATGCTACTCATGGTCACAATCGCATCACTCAGCATCGCCCCGTTCACCAATTCAGGATAACTCTGATAGTAAATGAAACAGGGCCTCCTGAAATGCAACCGGTACGGACTTCTTCCGCCATCACTGATCAAGTAGAAACCCAACTCACCATTGCCACCTTCAACCGCCTGGTAAACTTCACCAGCAGGAATAGCCGTTTCACCCATCACAATTTTGAAGTGATAGATCAGCGCTTCCATCTTCGTATATACATCCGCTTTCTCAGGCAGGTAATAGTCCGGAACATCCGCGTGATAAATATCAGCCTCTGCTCCTTTGAATTCCTGTACTTTACGGAGTGCCTGCTCAATGATCTTCAGTGATTCCCACATTTCGGCGTTGCGCACCTGGTAGCGGTCATAGTTATCACCGGTAGTACCTACGGGCACAATGAAATCGAAATCTTCATAAGAAGAATAAGGACTATGTACGCGAACGTCATAATCCACACCTGCGGCCCTGAGGTTGGGACCAGTATAACTGTAGTTCAACGCCCGCTCGGCACTGATGGCACCAGTACCCACCGTCCTTTCCACAAAAATCCTGTTTCGCGTAAACAGGTTTTCAAATTCCCGGAGTACGCCGGGATATTCATCCAGAAATTTCTGGATCTTGGTAAAAGCTGCGTCAGAAAAGTTTCTTTCAAATCCGCCGATTCTGCCCATATTGGTAGTGAGGCGTGAACCGCAAACTTCTTCGTAGATCTCATAGATCAACTCACGATACTGCATCACATAGAGAAATCCGGTATAAGCACCCGTATCAACACCTACGATGGAGTTACAGATCAGGTGATCTGAAATACGCGCGAGTTCCATGATAATGACACGGAGATAATCCACACGCTTCGGCGTTTTAACGCCCAGCAGTTTCTCGCAGGTCAGGTGCCAGCCCATATTGTTGATAGGCGATGAACAATAGTTCAATCGGTCCGTAAGGGTTGTGATCTGGTTGTAAGGCCTGCGTTCCGCAATCTTTTCAAATGCGCGATGGATATACCCTACCGTTGACTCCGCTTTCACGATACGCTCTCCATCCAACTCAAGGATATTCTGGAAAACACCATGCGTAGCCGGATGGGTTGGACCCAGGTTAAGGGTTGTGGTTTCCTTTTCTATGGAACCTTCCGGGAGGCGTATGTTGTTATGGTCTGTCATTTCAATAAAGTTTATCGTCCGAACATCTCATCGTCTTTATCTATCCTCGTCTGGTCTTCCAGCGGAAATTCTTTGCGCAGTGGGAAATAGTCCATCTCATCCACATTCAACACCCGCTTCAAATTAGGATGTCCAAGGAAGTTCACTCCGTAGAAATCGAAGGTTTCCCTTTCCATCCAATTGGCGCCGGAGAAAAGGCCGGTTGCCGTATAAATATCTGGTTGCTCTATGTTGGTATACACCTTCATCCTGACCCGTACATTACTAATGAGGTTGTGCAGGTGGTACACCACACACAGTTCCTCCCCTTTCCTTTCAGGATAGTGTACACCGGTGAGGTCAGTCAAAAAACGAAAGCCCAGTTCCTCATCGTCATACAAAAAATTCAGCACCTTCAGGTTAAACTCCTTTGGTGCTGTAAAAGTCAGTAAGCCATAGGGCTCCTCCCAGTGGGTGAGTACGTCTCCGAACTTTTCGGTTAACTTACTTTGTATAGTACCGTTGCTTAAACTCATCTAGTTGCTAATTGCCAATTGTTAATTGCAAATTACTGAATACCGTAGCTTTCCAGCAGCGCCTTGTATTTCTCACCATTCCTTCTGCGCAGGCTTTCGTGGTGTACGAGATCCTGGATTTTCATGAACCCATCGAGAATGGCTTCCGGACGGGGCGGACATCCAGGCACATACACATCCACAGGCACAACCTGGTCTATACCCTGCAACACCGAGTAGGTATCAAAAATACCTCCACTGGACGCACAAGCACCAACGGCCATTACCCAACGGGGCTCGGCCATCTGCAGGTAAACCTGTTTCACCACGGGCCCCATTTTCTTGGCGATGGTACCCATGACCATCAGCAGGTCACACTGGCGGGGTGAAAATCCCACCCGCTCAGACCCAAAACGGGCCAGGTCATAATGTGAACCCATCGTAGCCATGAATTCAATACCGCAGCAGGATGTGGCAAAAGGCAAGGGCCAGAGCGATTTACTGCGGGCCAGTCCCACAACCCTGTCCAGACTGGTGGTAAAGAATCCCTCACCCGTAAACCCTTCCGGTGCTTCCACCATATTGATACCCCAATTGCTGGTATCCTTCTCTTTTATGTTAAATCTTACCGGACGTGCCATAGTAGTGTTTGATGATTAACTTTCTTTATTGCTATTATAACGCAGTCGGTTGTCACAAGTTTAAACCAATTGCCAATTGCTAATTGCCAATTGTTAATTACTAACTCAATCTTCCCAGGTAAGTGCCCCTTTCTTGATGATATAGATAAAGCCGGCCATGAAAAAGCCCACAAACATGACCACCGCCATAAATCCATTCCAGCCGAGCTCACGGAAATTCACCGCATATGGATAAAAGAAGATCACCTCCACATCAAATAGAACAAAGAGGATGGCTACCAGAAAATACTTGATTGCCATGGGTCTGCGCGCATTACCCTGCTGCTCAATACCACTTTCAAATGTCTGGAGTTTATCCGATGTAAGACGCCTTGGACCCAGCCAGTGAGACAACAACATCATGGCCGTCACAAAAAGGATTGCGAAGATCAGCTGGACACCTATGGGGAAGTAATTACTGGAGCTGTTGACAGCTTCTCCCACGGGAACTTGTAGAATATACAATGGGTTCATCAGGGATTATATTGACGCGGGCAAAATTAAGGCTAATGCAGTGTAATTCCCATAAAAAACATAATTCCCCCAGAACTTGGGGGAATTACGTCTTTATGGCTTTAAATAATAGCTACTTGCTATTGGCTAGTAGCTATTTTATGGTTTTTTGCCTTTGGAAAGGGCTTTTTGCAAGATCTCCTTATTCTTGATAGCGTCCACATTGGCGGGGTCGATCTCAAGGATCTTGTCTAGATATCCAATGGCTGCTGCAAAATCCTTTTTGATATTGGCCTGGTAACCCGCGAGGTATCCGTATGCCGTCATCAGGGTAGATTTATTGTTTGCTTTATTTAATTCAGCAATCTCTACAAATTTGGTGGCATCTTCAATAGCGAGGCCCTGCTCCATTGTAGAATCCACCACAGATAAAGCCCTGAAACTCCAATAGTAACCATAGGTTTCATTTGGATACCGCTCTTTATACTTATCAAAAAGACTGTCTGCGCGTAATGGTAGATCTGCTTTCAGATTCTCCACGCCAGCATTGTACAAATCAACCTTAGAAGCTGCTGGTGATACTTCAAGAACCCTAATAGCCCACTCGGCGGCTTTTGGTTGATTGCCAGCTTTCTTGAAAATATCAACAGCCTTCTTCGCCAAATCTGTTTTTCCTTTCGCCGTTGTATCTGCAGCAATCGCTGCATTTACATAACGCTCAAAATTCGCCTGGCGCTCTGGGAATTTGGCAGCCAGTTCAGCAGCCACCATCCAGTTGTCTGGAACGATGTCCTCTTCTTTAGCCTTAGAGAAAAATGTTTCAAAATCTTTGATGGCCGTTGCAGAATCACCCAGCTTCCAGTTGGAATAGCCACGGAGCCTGTACAAACGGGCATCGGCGCCGTCACCGTATTTATTCAGCAATTCGGTTGACTTGGCAACCGCATCTTTGAAATCCCCGGATGCAAAACTAAGGCTGGCTTCTTCATAGTCCAGTGCCACACCTGGGTCTGCTAGCGGCTTGTACTGGGCAAAATAATTCTTCGCCTTGTTTACATCGCGGAAGAAATAGTAAACATAGAAGTCGTAGTACGCCGGCGCGAAATTGGGATCTGAAGCAATGGCTTCATTAAAATACCTGGAGAAAACTTCCTCCTGGTCTTTTCCTTGAGTATAATACACCTTACCAATTTTATAACTGGCTTCGGCATGTTTTGGATCGATGGTCAGCGCTTTCTGGTAAGAACTTACCGCTCCGCCACCATCGTTCTTTTTACGATAGGCATCACCCATATTCACATATACGTCCGGCTCTTTGAACCCTTTCAGGGTTGTGGCCTGGTTGAGTTTCTCGATGGCATAATCCACATCGCCATTCTTGTCTACATTAGCACGACCGATAGCATTCAATACGGCAACATCCTTGCCTTTGGAAAGGCTAATGGCTGTTTCAAACCTGCTACGGGCATCGGTTTTCTTTCCTTCCAGCAGTTCTACGTGGCCCATGCCAACCAGCAACAGTGGGTTACTGCCCAGGTCTCCAACCAGAATTTTCCGATACACTTCTTTTGCTTTTTCCAGCTGGCCCGCTTTAATATAGGCCTGTCCTAACCAGTACTGAGCCTCAGCACTTCCCGGATTAGCAGCTACAACCTTTTCCAGTGTTGAAACAGCACTTTGGTTGCGCTGGTAACTGATCAGTTTTCTGCCCTCCTGCCATGTTTGGGCAAAAACCAGGTTGCTCATCAGCAGGATCGCTGCAACAATGCCGAGTTTGATTTTTGTCATGAACCGCATTTTTAGATTTGATTGTTTGCTAATACTATATGATTCAAAAACTTGATTCTTCCACATCCATCGTCCGTACCTGCAGTGACATTCTCGAAGGCGCCAGATAAGCTCTCCTGAATATCAACTGCCCCTTTTCACCTGTCAGAAAATTACTGAACCCGCTACCCAAACCCGCATAATTCTCTTTCACTATGTAATACAAACCTCTTACCAAAGGATAGCGCTTCAACACAATATTGGCCTGGTATGGTCTTACATAAGGTTGGTCAGGACATGCTTTACATTGAAGGGCGGCTATCCTCACTTCCTCCAGGAATGTAAGTTGGGTAGAATCTTCCTTATTTCCAATCCAACTTACCCCAACAAATCCAATCGCCCCCGGGTTTTTTGCCACATAATTGATTACACCCTCACTGTTTTGCGCCGCCTGAACGGTTGACGACAGGGGCTGGCCTCTCAAAACGGAATCCACCATAAACCGAAGCGTGCTGGTGGCTTTATCTCCGTCCATCACCAGTTGATATTTAAATCCGCTGGTTCCATTCAGCATCCCACGGATGTCAGCCACGGTAAACAGGGAGTCTTTTGCCTTGTTATTGACCACCACCGCTACAGCGTCAGACGCCATTTTGCCGAATTTGGGTGCAAAGCCAAGGGTGTCTTTGAGGAATTTAACTTCCTCTTCACCTAAGCCTCGGGTCACGATGACCATCCGGATAGAGTCTACCGTTAGGTCCTTAAGACATTCAGCCTCAGGCTTATAGTGTGGAATGATCTTCGCATTTGGGTAGAGTTCCATGAATACCTGAAGCTGGGAATCGATGACCGGCTTAAAGGTTTCGTCTACACTGATATGGATAACGCCACTGCTCAGGGTATCATCGGCAGCATAAGCGGTCTTCTTGCCGTCCCCGCAGCTGACAAAGAACAATAAAGTTGTTAAGGCCAGGATGATATGGAATTGCCTGCACTTCATTTTTCACTACCTAGTTTTGTTTCCTGGATTTAATACCACGGTAAAGCCTGAACAAGCCATAAACAATTGCTGTGCCGCCAAAAATCTTTGCCAGCGTCTGGTCCACATCAAATTCAAAGCCCATCCGTTGGTGAAACAGCAGGAAAAGGCCAGCACCGGTCCAAAGAATGCCCATGGTGAGGTCATAAATCGCCCTGATCTGAACCTGATGCCGTTGTTGTTTCTGTTCTAAATCCATAAAGCCTTCATCCAAAAAAGTGGGACGAGCAAGATAAGGACTTTTTTAGAAAGGTTGCAGGTTGAAGGTTGAAGGTTGAAGAATTTCAGCAACCTCCAACGCCCAACCTCCAACCTGGGCATATTATCTTTGCCCTGATGAAAATCCTCATGGTTTGTCTCGGCAACATCTGCAGAAGTCCGCTGGCGGAAGGCATCCTTCAACACAGGGCCTGGGAAGCCGGTCTGCAATGGAGCGTTGAAAGCGCCGGTACCAATGGCTATCACAATGGGGAGGCCCCGCACCGCCTTTCCCAAAAAGTGGCAAAACTCAACGGGATCGATATCAGCCAGCAACGTTCCCGAAAATTTGTTCCGGAAGACTTTGAGCGGTTTGATATGATCTATGCCATGGCCGAAGATGTGGTGCACGAGATGCAGCGTATCGCCGGCAGCAGATTCAGGGCCGACAAGGTGGACCTGCTGATGAATATCCTTCACCCAGGACAAGACAGGGACGTGCCTGACCCCTGGTATGGTGCCGAACCGGGCTACCATGAAGTATTCCGAATGATCGATGACGCCTGCACGCATCTCATCGCATCCCGAACCCAATAATCATTTTTGACTTTTGCCTTTTTACTTTTGACCTTTGCAGCATGTCTAACAAACCCTCGATCCCCCAAGGTACCCGCGATTTTCCCGCTGACGTGATCCGTAAGCGAAACCATATCTTCTCCACCATCCGGTCGGTTTTTGAACTTTATGGATTCGAACCACTGGAAACGCCCGCCATGGAAAACCTGGATACCCTCATGGGAAAATATGGCGATGAGGGCGATAAGCTGATCTTTAAGATCCTGAACAATGGCCTGGATAACCCGGTGAAACATGACCAGGCGAGGAAGGATTTCGAAACCATCCTTTCAGGAAAAAATAACAAAAGCATTACGGAAAGAGCCCTTCGTTATGACCTCACCATCCCCTTCGCACGGTATGTGGCCATGAACCACGGTCAACTGAATTTCCCATTCAAAAGATACCAGATCCAGCCTGTGTGGCGGGCAGACAGGCCGCAGCGTGGACGCTACCGCGAGTTTTACCAGTGTGATGCCGATGTGGTGGGCAGCCTTTCCCTGACTAATGAAGCAGAACTGGCTTCTATCTATGCCACTGCGTTTAAGCGGTTAGGCGTTCCCGTTAGTATAAAAGTTAACAACCGGAAGATCCTTGCTGCGTTGGCAAACCTTTGCGGTGGTCCTTCTTATTTGGTAGACATTACGGTGGCCATCGATAAACTGGATAAGATTGGCATGGATAAAGTGAAAGAAGAACTGGCAGTCAAAGGACTCAATGCACAACAGATCCAAACCATCGAACAATACCTGCAGATCAGTGGAACAGAAGAAGAAAAACTGACACGCGCAGCAGTCCTCATCGGCCAGGATTCTGAAGGAGCCAAAGGCATTGAAGAACTTCAATACCTGCATTCATTTTTCCCAGGCATGCTGGAAACGGACCTTACCCTCGCTAGGGGATTAAATTATTATACCGGAACCATTTTTGAAGTGAAGGCCATCGGCGTGCAAATGGGCAGTATTGGTGGCGGAGGAAGATATGATGATCTCACGGGTCTGTTTGGCGTAAAAGGTGTTCCAGGTGTAGGTATTTCTTTCGGTGTAGATCGTATATACGATGTGATGGAAGAACTGGGTCTGATGCCAAAAGACATCGCCACGGGAACCAAAATCCTCTTCTTCAACCTCGGCGAAGCAGAATCCAGACAATGCCTGAAATTAATGCAAGCGCTTCGGGAGAAAGGCATCGCCTGCGAGTTGTTCCACGAAAAAACCAAATTCGACAAACAATTCAAATACGCCGAAAAGAAAGGCATTCCATACGTGGCCATTCTCGGCGAAGAAGAACTGAATACAGGCACCGTGATGCTGAAAAACCTCGCGGCAGGAACCCAGGAAAAATTGAATCAATCAGCACTGTACAATGCTGTTGTTTAGGTCGCAGGCCGCACCTGAACAGTGCCTATTGCCCTATGCCCAATGTCTCGTATATAACCGCGGCGCCTTGCCCCACGCCCACACACATGGAAGCAAGACCATACCGTGCATTCCTGCGCTTCATCTCGTGAAGCAATGTTGCAGATATACGAACACCAGAACAACCCAGTGGATGCCCCAGCGCAATGCTGCCACCATTGACATTGATCTTTGCTTCATCAAGCCCAAGTTCGTGTATGCATGCCAGTGATTGTGAGGCAAACGCTTCGTTCAATTCTATCAGGTCAAGGTCGTTTACGGTTAGCCCTGCCCGTTGGAGGGCTTTCTTCGTTGCGGGTACGGGACCGATGCCCATGATGGAAGGATCCACACCAGCAACACCCATCGATACAATCCTTCCCAATGGTTTGAGCTGAAGCCTGTTTACGAATTCAGCACTGGCCAGCAACATGGCGGCCGCGCCATCATTTACGCCGGAGGCATTGCCCGCTGTCACGGTTCCGTCTTTTGCGAAGGCTGGTTTCAGCTGAGATAGTTTTTCGATGGTTGTTTGCCGGGGATGTTCATCTGCGGCAACAATGTCCGTTTTCACATCCACAGGGATCAACTCATCGTGCCATTTCCCCGCCGCTTTTGCTGCGAAATATTTCTCCTGTGAATGCAAGGCAAAAGCATCCTGTTGCTCCCTGCTGATCTTCCATTGTCGCGCCACGTTCTCGGCCGTCTCACCCATGGAATAGGGATAATACAGTGCAGCCAGTTTCGGGTTCGTGAATCGCCAGCCAATCGTTGTATCAAAAATTTCGGTCTTCCTACTGAATTTTTCCTCCGCCTTTGCCATCACTAATGGCGCACGCGTCATGCTCTCCACTCCACAGGCAATATAAAGGTCTCCCTCCCCGCACATGATGGCCCGGGCCGCATCCATAATGGCCTGGAGACCGCTCGCACAGAGCCTGTTCACCGTGGACCCCGCAACAGAAACGGGTAGTCCGGCCAGCAAGGCCGCCATCCGCGCCACATTCCGGTTGTCTTCCCCGGCCTGGTTGGCATCCCCGGCAATCACATCTTCTATGAGGTTGGGATCGATGGATGGATGCCTGGTCAACAACCCCCGGATGGCAATCGCCAGCAGGTCATCCGGCCGCACCGTTGCCAACGCACCGCCATATTTACCGATGGGTGTTCTTACTGCGTCTATCACGTACACTTCTTTCATACCACAAATATAGGAGGTTGAGGGTTGCAGGTTGGAGCTTGCAGGCAAACTACAACCTCCAACCTGCAACCTCCAACCTCTAAAAGAACTACCTTTGCGGGATGACAAAAAACCTCCGCCATCTAAGTCTTGGGGATATCGAGCAACTCCTCCAAAGCTTTGGCGAGCCACGTTTCCGGGCCCAACAGGTCTGGCAATGGCTCTGGCAGAAAAATGTGTCGTCTATTGACGGCATGACCAATCTCTCTAAATCCCTGAGGGAAAAACTAAACGCAGAATTTACCATTCCCTCGCTGCAAATGGACCACACCCAGTACAGTGAAGATGGTACCATCAAAACCCGGTTCCGCACCCACGAGGGTCATATGGTGGAAGGTGTGATCATCCCTACGGAAACCAGGCACACCGCATGTGTTTCTTCTCAGATCGGTTGCAGCCTCAGCTGCAAGTTTTGTGCAACCGGGTATCTGGATCGTAAACGAAACCTGGAGTATGATGAAATTGTGGATGAAGTAGCCCTGCTCAACCAACTCTGTGAAAAAACAAGCGGAAAGCACCTCAGCAATATTGTATTCATGGGCATGGGTGAACCCTTGCTGAATTATAAAAACGTGCTCAAAGCAATTGAACGTATTACGGCTGAAGATGGCATGGCCATGAGTCCCCGCCGCATCACTGTTTCAACCGCGGGTGTTGCGAAAGGTATTCGCCAATTGGGAGACGATGGTGTGAAATTTAAACTGGCGCTTTCCCTTCACGCTGCCAATGATGCCAAGCGAAATGAAATCATGGGTATCAATGAATCCAACAACTTGAAGACCCTGGTGGAAGCATTGAACTATTTTTATAAGCAAACGCAGAACGAGATCACACTGGAGTATATTCTCTTCAAGGATTTTAATGATTCCCCGCAAGATGCGGATGAACTGATCAAAATCTACCGGCAGGTTCCGGCAGACCTCGTTAATATCATTGAATACAACCCAATAGAATTCGCGAAGTTCTCCAAACCTGATGATGAAACGGTAGACGCTTTTATGGCACACCTGGAGAAAAACCGAGTGAACGTTCGTTTGCGGAAAAGCAGAGGTAAAGACATTGATGCTGCCTGCGGACAGCTCGCCAATAAATAACCATCACCCCTAAACCTGGCTCCTTGAAAAAGAGAACCGATAATTTCGACAAATTTCTTCCTTCCAAAAAGAATGCTGCCATTAAAGAGCAGTTCAAACAAGAAAAGAAGAAATGGAAGAAAGAAAGATCTGCTGCCATCGAAATACAGAAGCAGCGTAAGATTGAGGCAGACAAGCCCAAGCCCATCGTGATCCGCAAAAAGATCACCATGGAAACGATGCCCCTGAATAAGTTCATCGCCCATAGCGGCGTTTGCGCAAGAAGGGAAGCGGCACTGCTGGTTAAAGACGGCAAAGTGATGGTGAACGGTGAAAAAATTCTTGAGCCAGGGCATAAAGTGAATCCCAATGACCAGATCAAGGTCAATGGCAAACTGATTCACCTTGAGAAAAATCTCGTGTATATTCTGCTCAACAAGCCTAAAGACTATATCACTACTTCCGCAGATCCCGAAGGCCGTAAAACCGTGCTGGAACTGATCAAAGGTGCAACCACGGAAAGGGTATTTCCGGTGGGGAGATTAGACAGGAACACTACTGGCGTGTTGCTGTTGACCAATGATGGTGAGCTTACCCAAATGCTGTCTCATCCTTCCAATGAAGTGAGAAAAGTGTATGAAGTGAAGGTGGACAGACCTTTGCAGAAAAAAGATATGGACGCCATTGCCAAAGGTCTGACCCTGGAAGACGGCTTCATCCAGCCCGATGCCATCGCCTATGCTGACGCTACCGATAAACGAGTGATCGGCATCGAAATTCATAGTGGCAAGAACCGTATCGTCCGCAGGATTTTTGAACAATTGGAATACAAAGTGGTGAACCTTGACCGCGTCATGTTTGCCGGCCTCACTAAAAAGAATGTGGACCGAAGCAACTGGAGATACCTGACAGAAAAGGAAGTCAGGGCTCTTAAGTATTTTGGCGCCAGCAAAAAAACCACAAAGAAGAAGGATAAGGAAACCGATGCATAATCCTATTGCACCCATCATCATATTTGAAAATGATTCACTCGTTGTAGTGAACAAACCCTCTGGCCTGTTAACCGTGCCGGATCGTTTTGATGGTGAACTGCCATCTTTAAAAAGAATACTGCGTAACAAGTATGGAGAGATCTTTGTGATCCACCGGATAGACAGGGATACCAGCGGTATCATTATGTTTGCAAAGAACGATGTGGCCCATAAGTTTTACTCGATGGCTTTTGAGGAAAGGTCGATCCAGAAAAAATACCTTGGCTTGGTTCACGGCACGCCATTGCAAAGTTCAGGAACCATCGATAAACCCATTGCACAACATCCTGTTCTGAAAGGAAAAATGTATATCCATCGGTCCGGAAAAGCATCGGTTACCCATTACCGTGTCATCCAAAACTTCGGACTGTATTCGTTGGTGGAATGGCAGATCGAAACCGGGCGGACTCACCAGATCCGCGTCCATATGCAAGACCTCGGTCACCCCATCGTATGTGACGAATTATATGGAACAGCCGATCCCATTCTGCTTTCCCGCATTAAAAGAAAATTCAAGCTTTCCAAAAACGAAGAGGCCGAACGCCCTTTGTTGAATCGCCTCGCCCTGCACGCGTCTTCATTGGATTTCACCAGCCAGGAAGGAGAACAGATCCACCTGGAAGCGCCCATCTTCAAGGATATGCAGGCTACTTTGACGCAATTGGGAAAAAACACGAAATAAGGTCGCAGTTTGCAGGTTGCAGGTTGCAGTTGGGCATGCGGCCTGCTAATTGCGTCCTTAATTTATATTCTACTATTTTGGTAGACTTTACTATATTTGTTCTCCACTTTAGATTAAAAACATAATGATATGGGACTAAGACTGGGCGATATCGCGCCAAATTTTACCGCGAAGACAACAGCGGGAGAAATTGATTTTTACGAATACCTGGGTGATGGTTGGGGTATTCTTTTTTCGCATCCAGCGGATTACACACCGGTTTGCACAACAGAACTGGGAAAGACTGCATTGTTGCAGGAAGAGTTCCGCAAAAGGAATGTGAAAGTGCTGGCCGTAAGTGTTGACCCCCTTGATAAACACAAGGGCTGGATCAATGACATCAACGAAACACAACATGTGGATGTGCAGTTCCCCATCATTGCGGACGAAGACAGGAATGTTGCAACACTCTACGACATGATTCATCCGAATGCATCAGAGACATTTACGGTGAGATCATTATTTGTCATTGGACCTGATAAAAAAGTAAAGCTCATCATCACCTATCCTGCTTCCACCGGAAGGAATTTTGTTGAAGTACTGCGTGTGGTTGACTCACTTCAGCTGACCGCAGGCTACAGCGTGGCCACTCCCGCTGACTGGAAAGAAGGGGAAGACGTGATTGTTGTTCCTGCTGTAAGCACAGAAGACGCCATCAAGAAATTCCCGAAAGGAGTGAATGTGGTGAAACCGTATTTGCGCTATACTCCGCAACCAAACAAGTGAAAGCAATGTGATAATGCGGTAATGCGGTAGTGCGGTAATGTAGGAAGGCGCGCTATGCGTAGCGGCGCGCCCGCAGTCACTCCGAGTAGTTTTGAGCAGTGCCCATTGCCAAATGCCCTATGCCTCGCGAAGCGTTATTGCCGCATT
>JBASZQ010000040.1:0-8990 GCA_049661025.1 Chitinophagaceae bacterium
GTCCTGATCGCCGGCAAAAAAAACTTCCTCCACGTTCTTGGCCAGCCCTATCAGCGTCATCTGTCCAGTAAGACCCAGTTCCTCTATGCCCTCCAAAGCTGCACTGAGTTGCCCTTTGCCACCATCGATGATCACCAGCTGGGGCAGGGATTGTTGCTCTGTGGTGAGCCGCTGGTATCGGCGCATGACCACCTCTTTCATGGTGGCAAAATCATTGATCCCTACCACGGTTTTCACATTGTAATGCCTATAGTCTTTCTTACTGGGCTTGCCGTTTCGGAAACACACCATCGCACTCACCGGGTAGCTGCCCTGGAAATTTGAGTTGTCGAAACATTCTATATGCTCGGGCAACTCCTGCAGATTCAGGTCTTCCTGTAACTGCAAAAGGGTATCGCCCATATCCTTTTCTTCGTCAGACAACATCAGCGCCAACTGGCGTTTTTCTTCCGCAAGGAAGAATTGTACATTTTTCTCTGACAGTTCCAGCAGATTTTTTTTGTCGCCCGATTTTGGAACAGTAACCACCACATGCTCATCTGGATAGTCTATGGCAAATGGAACAATGATCTCTGGGGCCGTACTTCCGAAAACTTCCCTGAAATGCATCAGTGCCAATACCAATACTTCATCTTCTGTTTCTTCCATCTGCCTTTCCACAGGAATGGTTTTGGTATCCACAATGGCGCCATTTCGCATCATCAGGAAGTTTACATAAATATGGTCACCTTCCGTAGCGATGGTGCACACATCAATATCACCCCATTTAGGATTGATGACAATGGATTTTGCCTGGTATTGCTGCAGGTGTTCAAGTTTCTTACGGAGTATTTCTGCTTTCTCGAAATGCATCTCCTGCGCATGTTGCTTCATTTCCTGGCGATAGTGCTGGATCACCGGGTTAAGGTTACCCTTCAGTAGGTTTCGGATCTGCATCAACCCATCGGCATAATCCTCTTCTGTTTGCAAGCCTTCGCAAGGACCTTTGCAATTACCCAAATGATACTCCAGGCAGACTTTGTATTTTCCTTTTTTAATGTTAGCTGGTGAAAGATTCAGTTTGCAGGTGCGCAGGGTAATGTTCTGCCGGATGAATTCTAATAGTTCCCGCACTTTCTTAACAGAAGTAAATGGACCGAGATATTCCGAACCGTCCTGGATCATCCTGCGCGTAAAGAAAATGCGCGGGAAATGTTCATGCTTGATGACCAGGTAAGGATAGGTTTTGTCGTCTTTAAGGTTGATGTTAAACCTTGGCTGAAATTGTTTGATCAATGAGTTCTCCAAAAGGAACGCATCCTGCTCAGAATGTACGATTGTAAATTCTATATGGTGGATCCTCTGAACAAGTTCATGGGTCTTGTAGCTCGTGAAGGTTTTCGTGAAATAAGAGGACACCCGTTTGCGGATATTCTTCGCCTTGCCAACGTAAAGAAGCTCGTTCTTTTCGTCGAAGTATTTATATATACCCGGCTCAGTAGGCAGTCCGGGTGCTATCGTGCTGAATATCGTACTCGTCATGGTATCCTTGCGTATTGGAAAACTTACTCCATTCCCCACACATATTTCACGGTGCTGTTTTCTTCCTTTCCTTTGTAGCCAGTCATCGTGATCACCTGTAAACTTTTTCCGGCTGTCCAGACCATCCTGGTGTTGATGGTGGAGTCATTGCGTTGTTCAAGTTTTTCTACGTAAATCGACCGAAGCTTACTGGTTTCCTGGCGGATCAGTACATCTATCTTTCGTACCACAGGTTTCTCTGATTCTGTGGTGTAGCTCATGGTAAGAAAGTCTGAGCTATTGTCATAAAACACGGTTTCCTTGTAGAAATTTTTCAACTCAGTACTGCTGATGTCTGGTGTGATCATTTGTTTGGCCATGGCATGCAACTCTTCCTTACTGGCTGTGGAGGTATCTGTTTTATCGTTAACGGTGGTGTATTTGTTCACGCCAAGCGGTAATGAATCCAGCTCCTTTAGATCGGCATTGATGTTCCCGGCAATAGGGAAAAAGCTGACATCTTTGTTGTCATAGGTTTTATCATTGCTGCAGGAAAGAAAAAGGATGCATAGGAATGCTGCCAGAGTTTTTTTCATCCCATAAAATTACACAAAACAGGGTGGTCAACCCAAGAAGAAGTCGTTAAACTAGGGTTCTTACCAGAGTGTTCTGGTCATGCCCACTTTGAAACCGTATTCCATCAGGTGTTCTTTGATGGGATATTCGCTCTTATAGGATGACATCAGCTGGTAACGCACCTGTGGGCCAATGTTCCATTTGGTGGCGCCTGTCCGGAAGGTGATAAAGGCTTCAAATCCGGTATTCAGGTTGAAGTGACGATATAAGGATGGGCTCTGCGCATAATTCTTCAAGTCCGAAGAGACCATGTAAGACTGGTTGTTGATCACATAAGTAGGTTGTATGCTACCCGCAACATTGAATTGAATTCGATTTTTATTGATCACTGTCCATTCAGCACCTATCGGGATAGACAACATCATTCGCTGGTTGCGAAGCGTGGATCTGTTGCCGGAACCTGTACTGCGAAACACGGAGATCGCATTAACCTGTGAGTGTCCTATACCTGCAGCAGTCATCGGAACCAGTTCCGCAGAATGCTGATAAGCACGCAGTTCATACTGCGACATATTAAATTGCAGACCTGTTTTGAACCGTAGTTTTTTGTTCATCGAGAAAACCAAGGCTGCGCCGGCTTCAACACCCGTCATAGCCTGTTGGTCCACCACATTGTTCACATCATCTGAATAGTTGTAGCTGCCTGTTGGCGAGTTAAATGTTTTGATTCCATTTCCTGAAAGCCGACGATAACTCACGGATGGGGCAACATAGAACTGCAGGCCAAACATATTCTTGTAAGGCTTCATTACCCGGATAGCAGTGGTCTTTGGAATATCTTTTTTATTTCCAGCAATCAATTTACGATCGCTATTAGAAGCTGTTTTTGAAACGGTTGCAAGAAGATGCAACTGGTTATTCATTACCAGTGATCCAGATTCCAGGTGAGCCGTTGAAGGGGTTGTTACCTCGGTTTCAAGTGAACCGGAGATATTATCTTTTATGTTTTCCTCCACAGAGGCCAGATGCCCAGAAACAGGCTTGAGGGTATTTCCCTGATCAATCCTCGCATCCTTTGCTAACGGTTTGTCATTCACATGCACAATCCGGAGGGAGGGCGAAACAGTTGATTTTGCCAAAGCTTCAGTTATCCCTGATGGATTGCTACGCGCCGGTGAAGTAAGGTCCTCAGTCCTTGGAATGGAACCCTCTGCAATAAGAGAAGGTATCGCTCCAGTAGCCTGAGGCAAACGATTAGGAAGATCTTTGGTATTGTTGTTTTGGTGACCCCCGGCGATGAAGCTGTCATGAATGTTTCCGCCAATGCCTAAACCGATAAAGATGGCTGCTACAACTACATATGGCCATTTTTTGCGGGGATGGAGCTTCTCATTTACTGCGGCCCACACCCGGTCAGATGGATACAGTTTGTACTGATCCGCCTTCTCCCGAAGGAAGTGCTCAAAGCCACTGTTGTACTCGTTGCTCTCCATACGCAGTTAAAAAAGCCGGGTGATCGGTTTCAAAGGATGCCGGACTAATACTCTAAGACATCGAAACAATCGGTTTCGATGCATTTCACCTTACTGAATTGCCGCTAACCACACGTTTTTCTCGGTATTTCTGGTAAGGATGTTCTTTCTCACGAGGATATCCTCCAACATGGCTTTTGCTCTGGTATATTGGGAGCGACTTGTGCTTTCTTCTATATCCAGGATTTCGGCTATTTCCCTGTGGGAATAGCCCTCAATAGCATATAGGTTAAGTACGGTCCTGTAACCCATGGGCAATAGCCGAATGCATTCCACCACTTGTTTTGCCTGCAGGATAGAAGGTATATTTTCTTCCCGTACCGGCACACTTGCTGCATGGATGATATCTACACTATCTGAAAACTTCTTGTTCTTTTTGAGATTGTTGATACAGGTATGGACGATGATCCGCCTGATCCAGCCCTCAAGGGCACCTCTGTTCTGGAATTGATGAATTTGTGTGAAGACCTTAATAAAGCCTTCCTGAAGCATATCTTCAGCGTCTTCCCGGCTTTTTGCATACCGGTAGCAAACAGACAACATTTTGGGGCTGTACCGGTAATACAACTCCTGTTGCGCTGACGCTTCGTTCCTAAGACATCCCTGAATCAAAAGCTCTTCAGTCATTCAACTAGGTTGATTATCTGTAAGTTAAGATATTTCCAAACGAAAAAATACAAGCTCCCTAATTAATTTTTATAAATTATTGATATTCAATAATTTATAAAACAAAGGCTCCCTTTTCGGAGCCTTTGTCTATCTGTTTTCTTTGGCATTTCGGATGCGCCTTGGATTAATCCATAACCAAAAGCCTGAAAAACACAAGAGTAGCAGACCCAGGCCCACCACCGTTGTAAAAATCAACTTTGTAGGTGTGCCCTTTGCATCGATATAATAGTCCAGCAGTGATCCATCATGTAGTTTTTCAATCCAGTCTGATCTTCTGACTTCAATGCCCAGCACTTTCCCGCTCGTAAGATCCATTTGCACGGATTGAAAATGATGCAGGTAAACGAATTTGGCGATGCCCTTGTCTGGCCGGATATCGATTCTGTCGATCGTCAGGTCCATCGTTTTATCCAAGCTATCCTGCAATCCTTTGCCGGCAAGGAAAATCAGTGTATCGATGGGCAACCAACGGGCAGGGTCAGGCGAAGTTCCTTTCGCAGTGGCTGCCTGGAGATAGCCCATACTGTTCTTTTTCCATCCCAGCAAGATGCCGGTAGATGCCGAAATAAGGATCAGCAACAAGAGAATGATGCCGGCTTTGTTGTGCAGGCTCCTGTACATTCTCGTGCTTTTGGAAATGCGGGAAATCTTATTCATCAGAATGCTCCTCTTAAAGATAAAATGATATTTGAACCTGATGCTACGATGCCTGAAGAATAGGGCCTGTACCGTTGATTGGTAAGGTTTTCCCATCCCGCATTCAAGGTAAGGTTTTTGTGAAACGCAAAGGCAAGCTTCACATTCAGCGTATACCAACTCGGCGAGTAGGGGTTACCGTTAGCGTCTTTCGCATAGATATCTGTTTTTGCTTTCTCCGAAGGCGCCAGCTCTTCATTGCTGATTTCACCATTGTAAAACGCAGAAACTTCTGCAGTTAACTTGCCCCAGGTATATCTCAGGTTGGTATTGCCATAAAATGGAGGCGCGTGGCGTAAAGGCACCTGCTCATCTTTTGCATCATCTGTCTCCTTACCCTGAATCCAATTCGCATTCAGTTGCCAGATCAGGTTGGGAGTGAAATAGATTTCTGAAGCCAATTGAACGCCCCATACCGTAGCCATCGCAACATTTTGCAAAGCTTCAACGGCCAGCTTGTTGCCACCGATGGTTACACTGTCTTGGCCATTGAAAGTGAATGGTCTTCTTGCGATTGCATTATTGAGGATAGTATAGAAACCGGTGAGTTCTATGTTCATCTTCCTATTCAATCTTTTGGCAACACCCAGTTCAAAATTCCAGGCATACTCTGCTTGCAGATCCGGATTGGGTACAGACAGGATGCCAGGTGTGCTCTCGAAAAGTTTACCAATGTCATCAATATTGGGCATGCGGAATCCGGTAGAGATGTTTCCATTGATCTGCCATGTTGGTGCAGGTCTGAATACCAGACCCAGATTTCCGGTAGGTGCTCCATCCTTGAGACTTACAGACTGGTAAGGGAACTTGATGAATGTGGTATCAAACTCCGCCTTCACAGTATTGTAGCTGAATCGCAGACCGGTTTGTAGCGTGAGCTTTTCACTGATGTTTTTTTTGTAGCTCACATATACACCAATAGAACTTGTGGAGCTTCCATCCGGATAACGGCTTACGTAAGGGTTAGAAACACCTGTAACAATATTGGTTGTGATGCCAAAGGAATTGACCTTATTCATCACCCCTTCAATTCCGTAGAACAGCTCACCTTTCCCCAGTTTTTTGTTTGCATCCCAGTTCAGTGTGTACACCGCTACCCGCTCCGCTTGCTGGTTTTTGTTGTTGTTGCCCCGGGCCCTGTCGAACCGGCTTTCATCGTAATCCTGGTATCCAATGATCAGCCTTTGCTCATCGTAGATTTTTGTTGGGGCGATGGATGTCAGCGAAAGCTGATGCATTCTCCAGATCATCGGTCCATAATACCATTCGGCAAAACGAAGTTTACCCTGCCGATACTGAATCAGTCTGTCGTATCGTGGCGCCTCTCCAGTATTGGCATACGTAAATGCATACTGCAGCTCAGTTTTTTCTCCAAGTTTATAGCCGAGTTTAGCCAGTACGTTCAATTGATTGTATCCAGAAAATCGCTGCACTCTTGGGTCCGTATTTTTTATAATGCTATCCAAGTTGTTGATCCGTTCCACATACTCTGGCCGGAGGTAGCTGTCTTGTCCTCCTTTGGTTCCCATACGCAGATCATCAAACTTGCTGAAGCTGACAGAACCCAGGACAGACCATCGTTTCCAACCGAGGTTGAGATCAGCATGACCCGTTTTTTCTTTATTGGCCGTAGCATAACGAACAACGGCAGAGCCTTTGGAAAACATTTTTCCATCTTGCGAATAGCGAAGCTTAAGGCTGTGAAAATCCATCACACCGCCGATAGCATCGCTGCCATAGATGGTTGAGCCAGGGCCAAAGATCACTTCGGCATCTTCCAATGCAAGCGGATCAATGCTGATGACATTTTGGATGTTCCCGCTTCTGTAGATTGCATTATTCATGCGTACCCCATCGGCAACAATCAATACACGATTGGTGGCAAAGCCCCTGATCATTGGACTGCCGCCACCAAGTTGGCTTTTTTGCATGAACACGGCACCACTAAATGCCAGCAAGTCAGCCGTGGTTTGCGGGTTTCGAAGCCGGGCCTCCCGCATACTAAGTTTGACGATCTTATTGGGAACCTCATTGACTTTTTGTTCCCATTTATTAAATGAAATAATGACGTTATCAAGATTCTTTACAGAATCTGTTTGATCCTTCTCCTGTCCTGACGCATAGCACATGCTCATGCAGGCGAAAAGGAACATGAACCTTTCCTTCATGGTAATGAATTAAGCAGTTAACAATAAAATAAATCGAAATGAACTGCTTAAGATTCCGGGGGAGGGGTGAGGATGATTTTAGTAGAAGTAGGTAAAACAGCTGTTTTCAGGGATTGCCATTCAATCACCGGTTGTGTCAGGTGCATGGGCACAAATGGATGACTGGAATGATCCGTTATCGCCTGAGCAAATGCAGCCATAATTGTAACGGCCTTCTTGTTTTGGTCTGAACTGTTGCGGGAGATGTTGTTTTCGATTTCTGTTTCTTTTTCGTCATACAAGCCCGTGAGGCGCAGGTATTCTCCTTCTTCAACAATTTTCTTGACGTCAAACATTTTCCCGTCAATGCGGCATTCCCTATGAAGAAAGGTCCAGGTTACTTCTGATGTTTTTACGCGAATGGTCTGGAGCTGTTCATTTTCCAGCTTCTCTTTCATTTCCCATCGGGCAAATATTTTCTGCAGGCCCAGTATACAAGGGTATGCAACAGGCAACAAACTTACCACCAGTAAGAAAGCACAGGTAATATGTAGTGTTGCCTTTTTCATTACAGCAGTTCATCGCCCGTCATCTCTTTTGGCTTTGCGATACCCATCACCTTTAGCATGGTAGGGGCAAGATCGCCTAGTTTTCCGTTTTTCACTTCTCCTTTCCAATCATTGCTTACAACGATAAGCGGAACGGGATTCATGGTATGCGCGGTATTGGGTGTTCCATCGGCATTGATCATATAATCTGCATTACCGTGATCTGCGATGATAAAAATGGTATAGTCTTGCGGCAGTGCGGCCGTTACGAGTCTTTTCACACAGGCGTCTACGGTTTCAACCGCTTTGATCACGGCTTCCCACACGCCAGTATGGCCCACCATATCCGCATTGGCGTAGTTGATGCAGATAAACCCTGCTTCTCCTTTATTGATTTCAGGAACCAGCGCATCGGTCAATTCTACTGCGCTCATTTCTGGCTTGAGGTCATAGGTGGCCACTTTAGGTGAAGGCACCATGATCCTGGATTCTCCTTCAAAAGGAACTTCCCTGCCACCATTGAAGAAAAAGGTCACGTGCGGATATTTTTCCGTTTCGGCGATGCGGATCTGTTTAACGCCATTTTTTTCCAGGACTTCCCCAATGGTATTGACGAGGTTGTCGGTTTCAAAGATCACGTTCACGCCTTTGTAGGTCTTGTCGTATTCCGTCATCGTGGTATAGTGCAGCTTCAGGGTGTGCATACCATGGTCTGGCATGTCTTCCTGTGTCAGCACCTGGGTGATTTCCCGGCAACGGTCTGTCCTGAAATTGAAACAGATCACTGCATCCCCTTCCTTGATCGTAGCGAGGGGTTGTCCGTTCGCTGTTGTCTGGATGATGGGTTTGATGAATTCATCTGTGACGTTCTGCGCATAAGATTGTTCTATGGTAGGGAGGATTTCCGATACCTTTTCTCCCATGCCGTGAACAAGGGCGTCGTAAGCCAGTTTCACTCTTTCCCAACGCTTATCCCGGTCCATGGCGTAGTACCTTCCGGTGACGGAAGCAATTCTACCCGTTGTTTTTCCGAGGTGGTCCTGTAGGTCTTTCAGATAGGCAAGACCACTTTTCGGGTCCGTATCACGGCCATCCGTAAAAGCGTGAATATAGACTTCTGGGATCCCTTCGGCCTGACAAAGGGAAGTGATCGCCTTGATATGGTTGATATGGGAGTGCACGCCGCCGTCACTGACCAGTCCGAGCAGGTGAAGCGGCTTTTTGTTCGTTTTTGCGTATGCCAGGGCGGTTCGGAACACCGGGTTTGCGGCCAACTTACCCGTCCTGATGGCCACATTTATCCTTTGCAGTTCCTGGTAAAC
>JBASZQ010000041.1:0-149437 GCA_049661025.1 Chitinophagaceae bacterium
GGTATAGGCTCTTCCACTTCGGTTATACATGTCCGTTCCCGTACCTGGTAGGTCAAGGTAAGGAAGTACACCGCCCAAACTGTATGTACCCAAGTGCCAGAAAGCAATCACATGTTCCGGATTTCGGGAAGAGAGGCTGATGTATTTCCTGAATTCAGTCATCATCTGTGTAGATGATCTGGTGCTTCCCAGAAACTTGGGATTGATGCGGAAAGCAACATCTGCATATAATCCACTGTGAGGCCTGTTGGGGTGCTCTCTTGTGTTGTATTGTATGTTGAGCATGAAACCATTGGTCCAGTATTTTTTCGGATTAAAGCCATTGTCTATACTGTAATTGTAATGTGGCGTTAATTTGCCGGAGTCAACCTGCAGTTCGGTGTCATTAATGCTGAAGTGGTTATCCACGGCTACTCCGGCGCCTACCATCAAGGTCTTTGAGATTTTTTTATACACTTTCTCGAAGATGCGGATATAGTTGAATTTGATTGGATAAACGGCTTCATTGTTATCGAGGGTATATTGATTGATGCTCATTCCTTCTCTGAATCCCTCTCCGGCATTGGTCCCCAGCCCATAATCCAGCAAAACCATCTTGGTGATTTGAGCATTGCCCTGGAAATTCCAGGTATTGTTTTCCGTAAACACATTGTGCCTAAGCTGAACGTTAATGATGCCTTTGGTGGTGAAAAAACCGGTAAAGGTGCCGGTGCTCAGTCTTGTGGTAGCTGGATTTCCCAGTGTTTGTCCACCTGTGAGTGTTGCACCCAGCATCAGGCCAAATGTTGGATTGTAACCTATTGCGGGAAGGATGGAGATGCCCCGCCCCTGCTTTTCCGGATCCTTGGAGCCCATGATCTGTTTGATCGCTTCATTCAGATCCAGGGTATCGCTTTTTTGCTGAGCATGCACAGACAGACCCACACACAAAAGGCAAACGAAAAGCAGAATTCTCATTAAGCAATGTTAAGGGTTGTTAAGGAATATGCTTGCAACTTTCGGGGCAGTTCAGCAGTCCTAATGGGGTGCATCTGTTACATAATATACATATTAGGGAGAACTCAATGCTGGCCCGTGTAGCAGCAAAGAAGCTGGGTGTGCCCCAGGTTGCGTTAACCATCGGC
Organism: Chitinophagaceae bacterium; assembly: GCA_049661025.1. Lineage (GTDB taxonomy): Bacteria > Bacteroidota > Bacteroidia > Chitinophagales > Chitinophagaceae > Pollutibacter. Next base: position 1,125 of record JBASZQ010000041.1, read on the forward strand.
AAAACCATCCATCTCTGCCGTACACCCCGAGCGGAGTTTCTGGCCAACGAACGGTGGGTGAAGCATGAGCTGGCCCATGTTGAACAATTCAGGAAACACGGATTCCTGAAATTTATCGGGTTATATCTTTGGGAGTCTGCAAGAAAGGGATATTACAATAATCGTTTTGAGATAGAGGCCAGAGCCAAGGAATCAGCCTGATTTATAGCCACTCAACTTCTCCGTGAGCAAACAGCTCTTCTATAGTAGATTGCACCCTTAACCGGCCATAGGCATCTACGCCACGCACCACGGCCTCAAAAACACGGTTGTCTTTTTTCAACTTTATTTTCTCCTCTTTTTTATAAAGGACCGCCTCGTATGCCTCCAAAATACTTGATGGTGAGCGGCGAAGCTCGTCCCATCTGTTCCGAAGTTGAACAGCCAGGGCGTTTAACGCCTCCATCAGGTCTATATCCCTGCCTGTGATCTGCTTGAGGGAAACCGGCGTTCTGGAGATTGAAGGGTCAAATTGGGTTTGGTTGATGTTCAGTCCAATGCCTACAACGGCCCAGGTCCAAACCCCGGATTGTATTAGGTTTTCGATCAGTATTCCCCCTGCCTTTCTGTCACGCCAGTAGATATCATTAGGCCATTTGACAGACACATCATCCCCAGCCACAGATTTATAGTAATCATAACAAGCGAGAGCCATGGCCATATTAAAGGGGAACTGGCGTTCATGTGGGAGGCCGTCGACATCGAAAACCATGCTCATCATGATATTGGTGCCTGGTGCAGAAAGCCACTGCTTTCCCCGTTGCCCTCTTCCAGCCGTTTGGTCGAGTGCAAAGTAGACCTGTCCGTCTTTTGCCATATGGGCATGAACCTGTTGCATGGCATAGATGTTGGTACTATCTATGGAGGGCAGGATGGTGATGTCAGCTCCGGGTTTCATCGGCTTCCCAAGTGATAATTAATCATTATTTTTGGGAAAGATAAAGGGAAACCCGATAACTTAATCTACAACGCCAACCATAGTGTTCGCATCCAACCACTAAAAAACAATTCATTTGACAGCAGTACGAGAATTAGCTAACCAGGACAAAAAGGTGGCCCGGTTAACGAAGAGCAGCAAGATTTTGAAGGTGATCATCAACGCAATTCAAGATAGAAAAGGAGAAAGTATCGTGTCTTTGGACATGCGAAAAATACCAGAGGCTGTGGCTGATTTTTTCATCATTTGCGAGGCGGGTGCAAATACCCAGGTGAAAGCCATTGCAGATGCCATCGAAGATCAGGTTCACCAGGCCTGCGATGAACTGCCTTATCGCCATGAAGGATACCAGGCGCTGCAGTGGGTGCTGATCGACTACGTGAATGTGGTGGTGCATATATTTCAGAAAGAAACACGGAAATTTTATCGGCTGGAAGAAATGTGGAGCGATGGGGTGATGGTGGAGCATGAAGACCCCATTCCACCTGCTTTAAAGACTACGCGGACGCCAACAGCAAAGAAGACCGCATCCAGAAAGACAAAAAAACATTAGGAGAAACGTTCATACTGAACAGGAAAAAATAACAATGGAAGATTTTAAAGATCAGCGAAAGAGTCCGATAGGAGATGATAGGACTGGAGGTTCGAAAAAAGGTCCCCGTTTCAACATTTACTGGATATATGCTATCGTAGCCATCGCTTTGCTCGGCTACAATTTTATGCAGGGTGTTAAGCCTGATGCCAGTGATATCACTGAACTTAAGTTCAGGCAGGAGATGCTGGACAAAAACGATGTAGAAAAAATTGAACCGGTTTTGAATAAAGGCATCGTGCGGGTGTATATCAAAAAGGACAGCCTGAACAAACCGTTCTATAAAGAGTTGTTGAAAGATAAGTGGACCTATGTGGCCAGTTCTAAGGATGCGCCGCATTTCCAGTTCACCTATTCTAAGATCGAGGATTACCAGAAAGATGTTTCTGCTTACATGGTGGCCAACAAGGATAAGATCCAACCAGAGGTTCCCGTAAGTGCGGTTCGTGATCCGGAGTGGTTCGGGCCGTTCCTGAATTTCCTCTTCCCATTGCTGATGTTTGCTTTGTTGTTTGTGCTGATGATGCGTAAAGTAGGTGGTCCTGGTGGCTCTGGCGGCGCGGGTGGTATTTTCAATATTGGAAAATCTAAAGCGCAGTTGTTCGACAAAGGCACTAAGGTGAACATCACCTTTGCTGATGTTGCCGGTTTGGAAGAAGCAAAGCAGGAAGTGATGGAAATCGTAGACTTCCTGAAGAATCCCAAAAAATATACGGCACTGGGTGGTAAGATTCCCAAAGGTGCACTCCTGGTAGGCCCTCCCGGTACCGGTAAAACATTGTTGGCGAAAGCTATGGCTGGCGAGGCACAAGTGCCTTTCTTCTCCATGTCCGGTTCTGATTTCGTGGAATTGTTTGTAGGTGTAGGTGCCAGCAGGGTAAGGGATCTGTTCAAACAGGCCCGCGAAAAAGCACCTTGTATCATCTTCATTGATGAGATTGATGCCATTGGCCGGGCCCGCGGTAAGAATATGATGATGAGCAATGATGAACGAGAAAACACCCTCAACCAATTGCTGGTGGAGATGGATGGTTTTGGCGGCGATAGTGGTATCATCATTCTTGCTGCCACTAACAGGCCCGATGTATTAGATAGTGCATTGTTGAGGCCGGGCAGATTTGATCGTCAAATCAGTATCGATAAGCCTGATCTGAAGGGACGTGAGGAGATCTTCCATGTTCACCTGGAGCCCATCAAAAAATCAAATAAACTTGATATCCATAAACTCGCGGAACTTACACCAGGCTTTGCGGGTGCAGACATCGCCAACGTATGTAATGAAGCAGCGCTGATCGCTGCGCGTAAAGGCAAGAGCCAGGTGGAGATGGATGATTTCCAGGACGCCATTGACCGCGTGATCGGTGGCTTGGAGAAAAAGAACAAGATCATTTCACCTGAAGAGAAAAAGATCATCGCCTACCACGAAGCAGGACATGCGGTTTGTGGCTGGTTCCTTGAGCATGCGTATCCATTGTTAAAAGTGACCATCGTTCCCCGTGGTGTGGCTGCGTTGGGATATGCCCAGTACACACCTAAGGAACAGTACCTGTACAATATCGAGCAACTAACTGATCAGATGTGCATGACCCTGGGCGGTCGTGCTGCTGAAGATATCTTCTTCGGAAAGATTTCCACGGGCGCACAGAATGATCTGCAACAGGTTACGCGAATTGCCTATTCCATGATCACTGTGTATGGTATGAATGATAAAGTGGGTAATGTGAGCTTCTATGATCCTACGCAGGAGAATAGCTTCACCAAACCCTATAGTGAAGAAACCGGCAGACTGATTGATGACGAGGTCAGGAAGCTGATTGAGCAAGCATATATCCGTACCAAGGCCTTACTGACCGAGCGCAGGCAGGAAGTAGAAAACCTCGCACATGCGCTGCTGGATAAGGAAGTCCTTCATCAGCAGGATGTGGAATTGCTGATTGGCAAACGCCCGTATGAAGAGAAGAAAGTGTTACTGGATGAAAATCATGATGCCAACACCTCTGCTAACGTATAGGCTGATGTTGCCTGCAGAAATCAAATAAGATGAGCAACGCAAAAGATAATATTCTCGAGAAGATTCGCAAGGCACTGGAAGTACCAGTGCCTTTGCCTTTTCCAGAAGCAGAACAAGCAGTGTCAGTGTTTAAGCCACCGCACGATGACCTGGCGGTTATTTTTGCCGAAGAATTTACCCGCTTGCAAGGGAAGTTTGCGTTCTTTTCCAACCATGATGAACTCGTTAAACAGATCAAGGCGCTCATCGCACAGAAAGGATGGAAGGAAGTGTATTGCGTGGAAGACGGGTTGCGATATCTGCTCAAGAAAAATGGCTTTGAAGCGTTTTCAGAAAAGCCTTTGGCAGAGTCCGATGTTGCACTCACAACATGCGAAATGCTGGTGGCAAGAACCGGAACGATGGTCATGAGTGCAGCGCAGCCGTCCGGAAGAACAACTTCGGTGTATGCACCTGTCCATATTTGTATTGCCGAAGCCTCGCAGGTGGTGTATGAACTTGATGAAGCCATTCAGCTCATGAAAGAAAAATATGGCATTCACCTGCCATCACTGATCACCTTTGCTACCGGACCCAGCCGAACGGCAGATATTGAAAAAACCCTTGTGGTTGGTGTACATGGACCGAAAGAAGTGTACTGCCTCCTGGCAGACCAATAGTTTAAATTGATGATGCATCATGCAGATCCCCGCAGGAAAAAAAATATACTTTCTCTCTGATTTCCATCTTGGCGTGCCTGATCATAAGGCAAGCCTGGAAAGGGAGAAGCGTGTGGTTCGTTTCCTGGAGAAAGCGAGGCAGGATGCGGCGATGATCTTCATCGTTGGGGATCTATTCGACTTTTGGTTTGAGTACCGGAAAGTTGTGCCAAAAGGATTTGTGCGTATCCTTGGTAAAATGGCAGAGATCACAGACAGTGGTGTTCCCATCCATTTCTTTGTGGGTAATCATGATATGTGGATGAACGGCTATTTTGAACAAGAACTGAATATTCCGGTTTTTCATGCACCTCAGGAGTACAGCTTTAATGGCAAGACTTTCTTAATAGGTCATGGTGACGGATTGGGACCTGGTGATCATGGATACAAATTCCTGAAGAAAATTTTCAGGAATCCGATCTGCCAGTTTTTATTCGGAATTATCCCCCCATCCCTAGGTATGGCCATTGCACATTCTTCCAGTAAGGGTAGCAGGGCCATGACAGGAAGTGATGATGACCATTTTCTCGGGGAAGATAATGAATGGCTAATCACCTACTGCAAAGAACAACTGAAGCAAAAGCATCACCATTACTTTATCTTCGGCCATCGTCATCTGCCCATCGATTTTTCGCTGAACCGATCGAGCAGATATATTAACCTTGGAGACTGGATCAAGTATAATAGTTATGCGGTTTTTGAAGGAGAGGAATTAACCTTGAAGTATTACGAAGATTGAAATGGTTTTTTTACATATGCCTGTTGATGCCCATATGGGCAGTTGCGCAAAGAGATTTGCCGGTCACTCGTACTGCGCCCGGCGCCTATGCAGCGTTTACGGCAGACAATCTGGGTAATCTTTATTTGCTGAGCAAGGAGAATCAACTGAAGAAACTCAATGTAAAGGGGGATTCGATGGGTGTGTTCAACGATGTGAGGCGTTATGGAAAACTCTATTCCATCAATGCTGCCAATCCCTTGCGTACACTGCTATACTACAAAGATTTTAGAACCGTAGTGGTGTTGGACAGGCTCATGAATCCTGTAAATGTGATTGACCTGCGCAAGCAGAATATGTTTCAAGTGAGGGCGGTTGCTCCGGCGTATGATAACAATGTATGGATCTTTGATGAGCAGGAAAGCAAACTGAAGAAAGTGGATGAGGAGGGTAAGGTGGTATTAGAGACGCCGGACCTTCGGCTGGTATTGCAGGAAGCCCTTTCTCCCACACGGTTGTTTGACCAGAATGGCTATGTGTATGCGTATGATCCCGAACGGGGCATGTTTATCTTTGATTACTATGGTGCCATGAAAAACAAACTAACCCTCTTACATTGGGATGACGTGCAGGTCATTGGCAGTGAGATCATCGGCAGAAAAGAAGGTAAGGTGCTGCAATATATTCCGGGAACGCTTGACATCAAGGAAACGGTTATTCCTTCAAGATTCCAGCAGTATAAAGATATCTTCATCACGCCTCAGGGCATTTATGTATTGGAAGAGTCCGGGGTGAAATTATATTCCTTCAGCGGCTTCTAGACCCTGAAGACACACAAAACCATACCTTTGTGGCATGAATTTCTGGGAGCAGATTTTTCTCGATAATAGTATTCGCCAGTATGTGATTGTGGCTTCCATTATCCTGGTTGCCTATGTGTTTAAGAAGTTTATTGGACGGTATGTGTCCTGGTTGTTTTTCTTTCTGATGCAGCGCATGGGCCGTGTGATTGAGCGTAAGGCATTTATTGACATGATTGTTGAACCGGTTGAGAAATTCCTTTTTGTGTTCATCAGTTATTTTGCGCTGCGCAGCCTTGTTTTCCCGAAACTGTTGATTGTGAACCTCTGGAAGGTGACCACACCGGAGATCACAGAGGCAATTGGTGAGACGATGTTGATTTGGTTTTTTTTCCAGATGATGCTTCGTCTTGTAGACTATGTTGCGCTGGTGATGGGTAAAAAAGCGGATCTCACACCAGAGCAGGATGACAACCAACTGGTTGTTTTCTTCAAGGATTTTCTGAAAGTAGTCATCATCATCATTGGTGCATTAACCATGATCAGTGTTGTTTTTCACAAAGACATAACCAGCATCCTTGCAGGTTTCAGCATCATCGCCGCTGCGATGGCTCTTGCCGCCAGGGAGAGCCTGGAAAATCTCATCGCTTCGTTCATCATCTTTTTCGACAAGCCATTTACTTCAGGTGATTTATTGAAGGTGAACAATATTACGGGTACGGTGGAAAGAATCGGGTTGAGGAGTACGCGTATCCGTACGGCGGAGAAAACCTATGTTACGGTTCCCAACAAGCAGATGGTGGATTCAGTTGTTGATAATTTGAGCCTGAGAACCCATCGAAGGACGGAATTCAAACTTGTTTTGGATAATCAAAATACGGCTGAACAAGTGCGAGCTTTACTTGCGGGAATTAAAGCTATCCTTAGGGATCAAAGAATTGTTGACAGTAATGTTTTCCTGGCAGATGTGGCCGCGGAAGGCTACACCATCACGGTGGACTATCTAAGCGGCCAGCTTGATTTTAAGGGTTTCAGCACCATGAAAGAGGAACTGCACCTAAAGGTCATCGATATGATCGAAAAAATGGAGCTTAAGATGTCGGGGAGTGAACGGACTGTGCGGGTTGTTACAGACCAGCCTTCATCTCCACAAGGAAACGCTTCAGTTGTTCCAACTGCTTGATCATCTCAAATTTTTCTTTGGACTTTTTATTGTTTTTGAGATACTCTTTCGCGCCTTCGATGGTAAATTTTTTCTGGCGGAGCAGGTGGTGAATGATCTGGAGATTTTTGATGTCATCAGGACGGAAAAAGCGATCGCCTTTTCCATTTTTCTTGGGCTTTAAGATATCGAACTCGGACTCCCAGTAACGCAGCAGGGAGGTATTCACTTTGAACATGGAAGCCACCTCACCAATGCCATAATACTGTTTGCTGAACAGTATTTCATCTTCCGGTATTTCTGGCAGGTCTGCTTCCATGCTCATTTCCTTAATAGATTTCCGACCCCTGGTTTTCGGTTTGGATGGTTCTTCTTTTTTCCTGACTGCAATAATAGCAATAGGTTCTTCTATTGGCGTCACTTTTACTTCGGGTACCGATACAGTGATGATGGGTGGTTTTTCGTAATGTTCTACGTTACGGGCTTTAGGAACCTGAACGGCAACGTTAGCTTTTGCGATTCTAGTTGCCTGCTCTTTCAGCAGTTCTCTTCCTTTGGTTTCCACCGGAGCTTCTTCGGCCATCACGTTTACAGGCGGTTTCAATACCCTTTCCTGTTTCACCACGGGTTCTGATTCTGCGTCAATAAACGTGCTAAAAAGATCCAATTGTTCCGGCATCGATGCAATTTAGAACTTGGAGAGCATGGCATAGGCAATAATTATTCACACTATGTTAATCACAATGTGGCAATGCGGTAATGCGGCAGACGCTTCGCGAGGCATTGGGCATTTGGCAAAGGGCACTGCGCGGTAACACCCGGAGTGACTGCTGGCGCGCCGCAACGCAAGGCGCGCCTTCCAACATTGCCGCATTGCCGAATTGGCTAATTGCTAATCAAAGCTTTGGTTGCTGGACGTTGCCAACTTGAGGATCTGCTGATACTGTTCCGGCGTAAGATCGTTGTAGAAGAAATAAATAGGATCGAGAGGTCTTCCGCCCTTATGTACTTCGTAGTGAAGGTGTGGGCCGGTAGATTTTCCGGTACTGCCCACCCATCCGATGACTTCACCCCTTTTGACCATTTGGCCGGATCGGACCTTCACCCTTACCATATGACCGTAGAGGGTTTCATAACCGTAGCCGTGATTGATCTCTACATGATTACCAAAACCATTGCCGGTATTGCCGGCTGTGGTTACGCGTCCATCAGCCGTAGCATAGATGGGCGTTCCCTGCGGCGCGGCAAAATCAAGACCGGCGTGAAACTTGATCGTTTTATACACGGGATCAATCCTGCTTCCAAAACCGGAAGCTACGCGCTTAAGGTCTTTGTTGGCCACGGGCTGTATCGCGGGTGTTGAGGCCAGTAGTTTCTCTTTGTTCCGCAGCATTCCCTCGATCTCCTTATAAGATTTTTCCTGTGACTCGATCCGGGCAGAGATGACATTGAGGGTATTGAAGATCGAATAAGCCAGTTCATTATCGTCCATAGAAGATACCAGCCTGATCTCATTCTCCATTTCCAACTGCTTCTGGCGGGCGGAATCCGGAATAGGTGTTGCCTCAAAGATAGTGCGGTACACTTCATTATCCCGCACTTCCAATTGGCGCAACTTCGTTTCCACCTCTTTTACCCTGCCGGAGATCAATTGCAGGTCTTCCTGGGAACGCTCGTACTGCATCCGCAGGAGCTTTTCCTTGGGAGAGTCCAGAAAACGAAACGCAAAGGCAACAATGATGAGGGCGGTGACGATGGCTGCAGCGATAAACCCAAGGACACGCAAGAGCTTGACCCTTAAAGGGACCACCAGTTTTTCATACCGGAGCGTGTGGGTATTATAGTAATATTTGACTTTTTTCATACGTACGATTCGTGCAATTTTCCGGGTCAGTGTTGAGGGTCTTTGCCGGATTCAGTTGCCCAAATGATGTACTTTTGTGCCCTTATCTGGAGGGGCAAAGATAACCTTGCCCGTGAACAATCTCCAATTTAAACGTATAAACGGCATGACTTCGTCAGAAATAAGGAAAAAATTCCTGGATTTTTTTGCATCTCATGGTCACCAGGTGGTGCCCTCCGCTCCCATCGTTGTGAAGAATGACCCCACCCTGCTGTTCACCAACGCAGGCATGAACCCCTTCAAGGACTATTTCCTGGGTAACAAACCTGCACCTTTTTCAAGGGTGGCAGACACGCAGAAATGCCTTCGGGTAAGTGGCAAACACAATGACCTGGAAGAGGTGGGCGTGGATACCTATCACCATACCATGTTTGAGATGCTGGGCAACTGGAGTTTTGGCGATTATTTCAAGAAAGAAGCCATTGAATGGAGCTGGAATCTGTTGACGGAAGAGTATGGCATCAGCAAGGATCGCTTATATGTCACCATATTTGAGGGCGACGTAAAAGAGGGGATTCCGAAAGACGAAGAAGCGTTTGCAGAATGGAGTAAGTGGATCAGTGCAGACCGGATCCTCCTCGGCAATAAAAAAGACAATTTCTGGGAGATGGGAGATACGGGACCCTGCGGTCCTTGTTCCGAAGTACATGTTGATTGCAGGCCTGACCATGAACGGAAAGAGAAAGACGGGAGATACCTGGTGAATGCTGACCATCCGCAGGTCATCGAAATATGGAACAATGTATTCATCCAGTTCAACCGGTTGAAAAATGGCACGCTGGAACCATTACCGGCCAAGCATGTGGATACGGGCATGGGACTGGAGCGGCTGGTGAGGGTATTGCAGGGGAAGACTTCCAATTATGACACGGACTTATTTACCGGCACCATCCAGGAAACAGAAAAGCTTACGGGGCAAAAATATGGATTCAGTGACAGCAGGGCAGACATTGCTTTTCGCGTGATTGCGGACCATATCAGAGCCATCGCTTTTACCATTGCGGATGGTCAGTTGCCTTCCAATACCGGCGCGGGATACGTGATCAGACGCATTCTTCGTCGCGCTGTAAGATATTATTATTCATACCTGAATCATAAACAACCCCTGCTGCATCAACTCATGCACGTGCTGGCGAAACAGTTTGAACAGGTGTTTCCGGAATTGCATCAGCAGGTTGATTTTGTAGCCAAGGTGGTGAAAGAAGAGGAAGACTCATTCCTTCGTACCCTGGATAAGGGCTTACGCAAGATCGATGACATTATGCAACAGTCATCGGACCAAAAAATCATTCCGGGTGCAGCGGCATTTGAACTCCTCGATACCTATGGTTTCCCGATTGACCTCACGAGGTTGATCGCAAGGGAGAATGGCTATGAAGTGGACGATGCAGGATTTGAAAAAGAAATGCAGTTGCAGAAAGACCGGAGCCGAGCGGCAACAGCGGTGGACGCGGGTGATTGGATCCTGGTTTCGGATGAGGCCAGCGAGGGTTTTGTGGGATACGACCGATTGTATGAGAAGACGAAACTGCTTCGCTATCGTAAAGTAAATGCGAAAGGAAAGGAGCAATACCAAATGGTGCTGCAGGCTACACCATTTTATGCAGAGAGTGGCGGACAGGTTGGAGATGTTGGAGAATTGGTGTGGGGTAATGAAATAGTGAAAGTGTTGGATACCAAAAAAGAGAATGATCTTATCATACATTTCACGGATCGTATTCCTTCATCATTTGAAGGCGAAGTGGTGGCAAAAGTAGATGCGGAGCGCAGGTTGAACATCATGTACAATCACACGGCCACGCATTTGATGCATGCGGCCTTGCGTACCGTATTGGGAAAACATGTAGCGCAGAAAGGATCATTGGTGAACGATGAGTACCTGCGATTTGATTTCTCGCATATGGCTAAGGTGACCGATGAGGAGCTAAGGCAGATCGAGTTTCTGGTGAATGAAAAGATCCGTGCAAACATTCCCGTGGTCATCAAAGAGATGCCGAAGGAAGAGGCTTTGCAACTTGGCGCGATGGCATTGTTTGGAGAGAAATATGGCGACAAGGTTCGCGTTGTGGTCATCGATCCAACCTATTCTATTGAACTTTGCGGAGGAACCCATGTGATGCACACGGGTATGATCGGGATGTTCCACATATTTGCGGAAGCGGCAGTAGCAGCAGGTGTGAGGCGTATAGAAGCTTATACTGGGTATAAAGCATTGCAGTATCTCTCTGGACAGGTCAGCAAGATCAAAGAAGTGGGTACTGTATTAAAAGCCAGTGACCCGGTGAAGGCGATCCAGAAATTACTGGACGACAAAGCTCTGCTGGAAAAAAGAGTAGAACATCTGGAGAACAGGATGCTGGTAGGAATCAGAAATGAGTTGATGCAGAAAGATGAAATCATCAATCAGGTCAGTTTCATTGGCCAGATCATCGAAGTTCCTCATGCAGATGCGTTAAAGAAAATTTGTTTCGATTTAAAGAATAATCTGCACGATCATCTTGTAGTGCTTGCGGCGAATATTGGCGGAAAGCCATCGGTAGCCGTCAGCATTTCTGATACGGTAGTTGCCGCCAGGCAGCTGGATGCGGGAAAGATCATCAAAGATATTGTTGCGCCCCTGATCAAAGGCGGAGGAGGAGGGCAGAAGAACCTCGCAACGGCGGGAGGGCAAGATGCTGGAGGGTTGGCAGCTGTGATTATGGAAGTTCGAAAGCTTTTGGAATCTTAGAAATCTGGAATTCTGACAATCAGGAATTCCGAAACGGTATCCGGAAAACCGGAAAATCACTTTAACATTTTTTTGTGCGAAAGTCTTCGTATTTCAAATAATATCTCCTAGATTTGAAGTACTAAACATTTCGTAGATAAAAATTCTAAGTATGAAGCCGAAAGTTATGCTAGCCTGTCTGGGGCTCCTGGCCTTTGCCGCTCCGGTTTGGGCACAACAGAAAGTAAAAGAAAAACCAAGGGAAGAGGTGGTTATTAAGAAGAGCGGATCGGGAAAAGAGAAAACAGTTATTGTGATTGAAGGTGACCGGGTAACCGTCAACGGAAAGCCATTGGCGGAGTATGGCGGGGATGATGTGATCATCCACAAAAGGGCATTGGAAAGATTGGCTGATGGACAGGTGGAGTACAGGAGGGAGATGGAATTGGCGCAACGGGAAATGCAGCGGGTACAGCGCGAAATGCAGCGGTCCGCTTTAGAAATGGGTAGGAGCAGGGCTCCAATGTATCGGTATTCTTATCCCAATGATTTTCGTTTTGAGTTTGACTTTGACGGCGCTGAAGTGAGATCTGAGCCAAGGGCATTTCTGGGGGTTGGCCTGGAAGATGCAGACAAGGGTGTAAAGATCACCAATGTGACGGAGGGATCTGCTGCTGCAAAGGCAGGATTGAAGGAAGGCGATGTGATCACGAAATTTGCAGGCACCTCGGTTAAAACGGCAGAAGCGCTAACAGAACAGGTGCGCGCCAAAAAGCCAAATGACGAAGTGGAGCTCGCTTACATCAAAGCTGGTGAGAAGAAGGAACGTAAAGTAAAAGTCAAACTGGGTGAATCCAAATCATTGGTGCGTGTGTACAGCAGCAGCGGACAAACACCTCGTGCGCCGAGACCACCACGTGCGCCTTTGTCGCCCGCGGCACCCTTGCCACCTATTGCACCATTGGATGAGATCGATATGATCTGGGCTCCGGACGCTCCGGCGATGCCTCGTGCATTCAGCAGCACAGAAGGATTCAGCTGGAGTTACAATGGCCGTCAGTTGGGATTGCGTGTACAGGAGACCGATGATTCTGTAGGGGTGAAAGTGCTGGATGTAACAGAGGGTTCGCTTGCTGCAACCGCAGGTGTGAAGGAAAACGATATCGTAACATCCATTGATGGCAAAACCATCAAGAGCACCCGTGACTGTGCTGATGCTATGCGGGATGCCAGGGACAAGAATAATTATATGATCCGGCTGTTGCGGGCAGGTAGTCCGATGACCCTGGAAGTGAAGATTCCCAAGAAATTAAAGAAAGCGGATTTTTAAGGTTTTTGGTTTTAGATAGATAGACAGGTAGTACAATTGGCGGACCTTTTGGTCTGCCAATTCATTTTATACGGTGCCTTTGGTCACCTGTCTAAACGGCAAAAAAAGGCTAGCTTTGTTGGCCCTATGTCTGAGCAGTCAACATATGAATTGGTAGTGGGTCTGGAAGTGCATGCGCAACTCCTGACCAATAGCAAATTATTTGCGGGTGATGCCAATAGTTTTGGGGCAGACCCCAACACACAGGTGAGTCCGATTACCCTTGGTCACCCCGGCACCCTGCCCAGAATGAACCGCAAGGCCATTGAACACGCTGTTAAGCTTGGCCTGGCCTGTCACTGCGAGATCGCTCCGGTAAACTATTTTGCACGAAAGAACTATTTCTATCCTGACTTGCCGAAAGGCTATCAGATTTCCCAGCATACCCTCCCGATCTGCAATGGAGGTTATGTAAATATCCGGACAAAAGATGGTGAGAGGCAGATACAACTAACAAGGATCCATCTGGAAGAAGATGCGGGTAAAAGTATTCATGACCTTGACGATGCCTTTACCTGTTTGGACTATAACCGGGCAGGCGTTCCGTTGATGGAATTGGTGACGGAGCCATGCATCAGGAGCAGTGAAGAAGCCTTTGCTTTTTTGACGGAGTTCAGGAAATTGGTCAGGTGGATCGGGGTGTGCGATGGGAACATGGAAGAAGGCAGCATGCGTTGTGATGCCAATATTTCCATCCGCAAATGGGGAGCCACTGCCTTGGGCACTAAGGTTGAAGTAAAAAACCTCAACTCCATCCGAAATGTGAAGAAGGCGATTGAAGTTGAATATGCAAGGTTGGTGAATCTATTGGAGAGCGGAGGCACGGTGATCCAGGAAACCCGGGGATTCAATGCTGATAACGATACTACCTATTCTATCAGGGTTAAAGAAGATGCAGAAGATTATCGATATTTTCCGGATCCGGATCTCACGCAATTTACGGTGACGGATGCTATGCGGGAACAATATCGTTCCATGCTCCCTGTTTTACCGGAAGAGTGGGTGCAATCTTTAATACTGCAATATCAGTTGCCTGAATATGATGCAAGACTTCTTGCAGAGGATCAGGAGCTGGTGACTTATTTTTCATCTATTGTAGAGACCTGCAAGTATCCTAAAGCCGTGGCCAATTGGCTCATCGGTCCGGTGAAATCATATTGTAACGAATTTGGTCTTGGATGGTCCGAGGTGTTGATTACACCTGCCCAATGGAAGGTATTGATTGAACTTGTTGAAGAAGGCAAATTGAATTTTTCCGGCGCCGCACAGAAATTGTTGCCAGTGTTGATGAAAGAGCAGCATGCTGATGTGGAGACTTTGGCAGTATCGATGAACATGATCCAGGTAAACAATGCATCTGATATTCATGCCTGGGTGGATGCTGTCATCAATAACATGCCAGACAAAGTGCAGGAGTTCAGGAAAGGCAAAAAAGGGTTGATTGGATTGTTTGTGGGGGAAGTAAAAAAGTTATCAAAAGGGAAAGCGGATCCGAAGATCACCAACGATATTTTATTGGAAAAACTTAATCAGTCATGACAACGTTCAAAACGCAGCTTGCCGGCTTATTGATTTTATTCATGGCAGCATCCTGTAAGAATTCTGGAAGCAATAACCTGTTGATCAGTGGAACAGTGAAGAACAATCCTGTGAAGCAGGTAGTGTACCTGGATCTCGTAGAGTTTGATGCGGTAACGCCAAAAACAATTGATACGGCTGTACTGGAAGCCGGTACGGCCAAGTTCAGTCTGAGCGGAATTCCGGAGGAGAATGAATCCATGTATAGACTCCGTTTTGAAAAAGATGGCGTATTCATGTTGCTTGCCAATGATGTTAATGACATTAAGATCGATGCCAATTGGTCAGATTTTGGAAATTACACCACCAATTCAGCGGCGTCTAATTCATTTCACGCACTGTTGAAGACCTTCAATGATAGGCTGGTAGTGATTGACACCCTTCGTCAGCAATTTCTTTCTTTGGGCAACCAGAAAGCATCAGACAGTGTACTTACTGCTGCAGACAGCAGTTTCCGGACTTATGTTCGCCAAACGGAGGATTATTTGCTGAAGTATGCAGATACTACAATAAGTCCAACCATCGCGATGTATATCGTTGGGCCATTGTTGAAAACACAATTGGAACCTGAGCGTTTTGAGCCTGTCATGACCAGCATGTCTAAGCGTTTCAGGGATAATGCTTCTGTCCAGAAAATAGTGAAGGACTATTTTGATTTCATGCAGCAAAAAGCTGCGGGGGATATCATTGGCAAACCTGCACCGGATTTCACCTTACCTGATGTGAATGGGAAGCCAGTTGCATTGAGTTCATTTCGCGGGAAATATGTTTTGGTTGATTTTTGGGCAAGCTGGTGCGGACCTTGCCGAATGGAGAATCCCAACATAGTGAATGCTTACCAGAAATACAAAGAGAAAAACTTTACCGTGTTGGGTGTATCACTGGATAAAGCCAAAGAGCCTTGGGTAAAGGCGATTGCAGATGATAAACTGACCTGGTCACACGTAAGTGATCTTAAATATTGGGAAAGTGCGGTAGTGCCTTTATATGCTATCGAAGGTATTCCTTACAATATTCTGCTGGATCCGCAAGGAAACATCATTGCCCGTAATCTTCGGGGATCTGCATTGCAAGCGAGGTTGCGCGATATTTTGAAGTAAATAGGGTTGGAATTCCAATCATACAGTAATACAATCATACAGGCAATCAGAAGTTGGCAATCTGGAATCCCGGATACCACTCCAGATTGCCTGAATGACTGTATTACAGTATGATTGGCATGCTACTTATGCGTCGCATTATAAGTCCGCACCACCTCTATCCAGTCTTCTTCTTTTTTGTCAGACAATTTTCTTTGCGGGAGTTGAGCAGTGAATCCTGGATCTGATTTCAGGATTAGGTCTGTGAGTTCGGATATTTTTTTCACCTGACGGCAGGCATCGCCTGTTTGCACCCAGTAGCGATACGTGGTAAGAATGGTTTGTTCTGTGGTTGCACTACCATAAGGTTTGTTTTCTGAAATCGTTTTAATGATTTCTTTATAAAGTGTCAGTTTTCCCGTTTCCAGAACCTCATGCCAGCCTGGATTTGCACCTAAACAGTTGGGAATGGATTTTGTGAAAATACGTGTGGCATTTGTCAACGGATCCTTGAAACGTACTTCAGTAATATCATTGGAAGCCACCATTTCCATATTCTTCTTATCATCGTAAAAATTCAGATCCCGATCGATGATATTCAATCTGGCCGATACATTTCCCATGGCCTTGGCATTTCCTTTCATGAATATTTGCGCAGGTGAAAGTGTTTCAGGGACAAATATGGATCCCTCTACAACCTTTGCATATTTGGCCATGACAAAGGGTACCCCATTCGCTGAATTCAGGTACACGATGCTGTTGGTGAATTTTGAAGTGTCATCCACATTGATGGTGGTTTGGGCGGTGGCAGTCATTGCCATCATCACGCCGGAAAGGAGGAGTATGTTTCTCATGTTTTCGTTTTTCGATGATTAATTTAATAAAAAAGGCCGTCAATTGACGGCCTTTTTTATGATCGGTTGTTGTGCTTAATACCCTGGGTTTTGTACCATTTCTTTGTTGGTTAGTATCTCAGCATTGGAGATCGGCCAGATGTACAAATTTGAACTGGGACCGTAAGCGCCTACAGATCCTTTGGCTGCATAACTTGCACCTGTGCGGGTTACATCTGCTGTACGCAGACCTTCACCGAGCAATTCAATCCTTCTTTCCAGAAGAATGGCTGCGATGAGCGCGTCTTTGTCGGCCGGCGCCAGCGTAGTGGCTGCATCTGAACGTTGACGAACAGCGTTCAGGAGTGCAAGTGCTCTGGCATTCACACCAGTGCCCTGACGAGCTTCGGCTTCTGCCACGTTGAGCAGAACTTCAGCATAACGGATCACCGGGATCCAGTCAGGATCGGTACCAGCGTTCTTAGGCCATTTCCTCAAATAGGTTTGGCCGCCAGACGCGATGTTGAATGCACGACGGGCGTCTGTTGCCGTCCAGCCAGTATTGGCTACAATACCGCTTCCAGTAGTATTCAACGCATAATCGCCGTTACCATTAGGACCAGGGTTGTAGTAGCTGTTCAAGCTGTTTTGTGTACCCGGTAAATCCAGGTTGGTATACGGCATAGACAGAATGCTTTCAGCTGAGTTGTAAGTAGTGAATGTAGTAGCGATGCTAGGATTCAACCTGTTGGCAACACCTGTAGCAGCCTGAAATGGAGCCGTAGCCGGAACGATCTTATTGCCTTCAGTGATCACATCTGCATAGCGTCCCATGCTCAACAGCACCCTTGTTTTAAGGGCGATGGCTGTGTTGCGATGTGCCCGGGTTGTATTCAGATCAGCCGTAGCATAGTTCAGTGGAAGATCCACTTCTGCTTCATTCAGGTCCTTCAAGATCTGCGTATATACATCACCAACTGTTGACCTAACGATGTTATTGTTACCGCTGGATGTTATTGCAGTGAGGCGAAGGGGAACGCCTGGGCTTGCTGGACCACCTGCTTCTGTGAATGGTCTTGCATACATCTGCAACAGAGACCAGTAAGAAATTGCCCTTACTACTTTTGCTTCCGCAGTGTATTGTTTCTTCAGGTTATCTGCGAGCGTGGCTGCAGCTATACCATCAATCACCACATTGCAGCGGTTGATGGTCTGATAGACGGCGGCCCAAAGATTCTGTACCTCATTCGTTGTTGGCGTTTGTGTAAAGTTCCATGTCAGGAACGCAGTAACACCGTTGTTGGTGAGGTTGATGAATTCTTCTCCACGCACATCCATATAAACCTGGAATCTGCCAGCATAGAAGTTGCCTTGTTTCAGGGCAGAATAAATACCATTCACCTGTTGTGCTGCCCGTTCAGGTGTTGAGAATGCAACGGCGTCAGACAGTTGCGTTTGCGGGATAGGATCCAGCCGCTCTTTCTGGCAGGACGCGAACACTGCACCGATGATGATTGCTGAAAATATTTTACGTTTCATTTTCTCTTTCGTTTTTGTTTTAGATTAGAATCCGATGTTCACACCAGCCACAATTGTCCTGGCCTGCGGCACTGAGTTACGATCTACACTTGGGCTACCATTGGCGTTACCATTGGTTGATGTCTCGGGATCAAATCCTGTGTATGGGGTAATAGTGAATGCATTTTGCACACCACCATAGAAACGGATGCTGTTGATACCCAGCCTGTCTGTTACGGATTTGGGCATGGTGTAACCCAAGGCGATATTCCTTGCCTTGATGAAATCACCTTTCTCTACGTTTTCAGAAATCACTATACCGGAACCGTTAGAGATGTTGTCACCAAATACTACACGGGGGATGTTGGTGACATCACCGGTTTTTTGCCAGCGGGTCATCATCTCTTCCATGTTATTCCAGTTCCTCATATCCCTCAAGCCAGCCTTGGTACCATTGTATACATAGTTCCCGCCAGAGAAGAACAGGAGAATATTGAGGTCAAATCCTTTGAAGCGGAAAGTGTTATCCCAACCACCGGTGTACTTGGGAAGCGCTGGGCCAATAATCACACCATCAGATGCTTGATCAGCACCACGGGGAGCCGCTGTTCCATCAAGGAATGTCCAGCGTTGTGTTGCTGCGTGATTATATTGTACCTCACGACCATCACGGTAAACAAAGATGCGCTGGCCAGTGGCAGGGTTTACGCCATTTGTCCTTACCGCATAAAAACTACCAATGGATTCACCCACGCGGATGATACTGGGCTGTTCAAGACCGGAGGTTTGAACAAAGATATCAGCATTGCCCTGAGCGAGTGATTTCACCTCGTTCTTCAAAGTGGTAATGTTGAAGTTGGAGTTCCAAACGAAGTTCTGTGTCCTGATTGGCGTGGTATTGATCGCCAATTCAAAACCAGTATTTACCATGCGTCCAATGTTAGTCAGAATCGCATTGCCTGGAATACCAGCAGATGGAGACTGGGGATCATTCAGGATCAGGTTATCGATGTCATTCTTATACCAGGAGAATTCTACATTTACGCGACTCTTGAAGAAGCTCGCATCAAAACCGATGTCTGTTTTGGTGGAAGTTTCCCAACGCAGGTTACGGTTGCCAGCCTGGCTGAAGAACAGGTTTGGTTGAGTGCCGTACAGTCCAGAATTAAAGAAACTGTAGAAGGCATAATCGTTAATACCCTGGTTGTTACCCACAACGCCCCAGCTTGCGCGAACGCGCAGGTTGTTCAGCCAATTGTCAGTATTCAAATCCTGGAAGAATTTTTCATTGGTCAGTACCCAACCTACAGAACCTCCATAGAAATTACCGTATTTGTTTTCAGGTGCAAAAGCAGAATATCCGTCGCGACGGGCATTCAATGATAAATAGTATTTACCACCGTAGTTATAATTTAAGCGACCAAGGAATGACACCAAATAGTTCTCGCCGAAGAAGTTGCCGGCAGGAACAATGCTAGAGAAGCCGCCCTGGAATTCATCGTAAAAAATATCGGTTTGACCTCTTCTGTCAGCACCAAATCCCTGAGAGTTGGTGTATTGTTGTTCATTACCGACCAACACGTTTACATTGTGTTCCCCGAATTGCTTATCGAAAGTCAAGAGGTTCTGCCAGTTCCAGCGGCGATACGTCTGCTGTGTATTTTGGGCAGCACCACCAAACTGAACACCATCACCATGCAGTGCTGCACGGAATTCCTTGTTCTGTACATTCAGGTTATCGATACCATAAATGGTACGGAAGTTCAACCACTTAGTGAAGTTGAGTTGTGCAAATACATTACCTGTGATCTGGTCGTTCTCAGAAGTGAACCTGTTGTTCTCGAGAATGTAAACAGGATTGTAGAATGACAAAGCGGTTCTGTTGTTACCCTGACCAATGGTATTGGCAGCAGTGTTAATGTTATAGCTGCCATCCGCGTTGCGAGGTGCAACGTTGGGAGCCAGGACGATCGGCAAACGGCCCAGACCGGCAATAGAAAATGCCTGGCCGGGTAATGAACCTGTATTGGGGGCAGAGTTGGTGGAGTTGGTATAGTTCATGGTGCCACCCAGTTGCAACCAGTTGTTCACTTTATGGTCAACGGTCATCCTTGCAGTAACGCGACGGAAATCGTTACCCGCAAGCATACCTTCTTGGTCTGTAAAGCCGGCAGAGAAGAAATAAGATGTTTTATCCGATGCGCCGGAGACATTCACACTATGGTTCTGTTGCAAACCTGTGCGATAAACATAGTCATACCAACGGGTGTCGATAAGTTGTCCATTCGCATCTGTCTGCGTGAAGAAACCTCTCGCAGGTGTACCTGGAGCAGGAACCGGGGGCGTGCCGAGGTTGGTGAGACCTTCATTTTTGATGGTAACATACTGTTCAGCATTCAAAAGTTCCAAAAGATTGAAAGCTTTTGTCCATCCTACCCAGCCATCGTAGTTAACCCTTGCGCGGCCTTGTTTACCACGTTTGGTTGTAATCAGAAGAACACCAGCAGAGGCACGTGAACCATAGATCGCAGCAGCTGCAGCGTCTTTCAGTACTTCAACGCTCTCGATGTCATTGGGGTTAATATTACCAAGAGGGTTGTTGGATGCCGTTCCGCCATTGTTGCCCGTATAAGTGGGAACACCATCTACAACCACCAGTGGAAATGAGCTGAGGGAGATAGAGTTTACACCACGTACGCGGATGACAGGAGGGTTGTTCAATACGCCGTTAGGCATGGTAACACTTACGCCGGTAGCACGTCCGGAAAGTGCCTGATCAAAAGACTGCACAGGCAGATCCTTTATCACCGATCCTTTTACGCTGGCCACATTACCTACAAGATCTTTTTTGCGTGCGGTACCATAGCCCACCACCACAACTTCCTGCATGGATTTGTCTTCAGGCTTAAGTGTTAGGTTGACTTCGGAATTGTTTCCTACAGAAATTTCTTGTGATGCAAGGCCGATCGCCGAAACAATCAGTTTGGCGTTGGCCGGAACAGAGAGCGTAAAATAACCATCAGCATTAGTAGTGGTACCTTGGTTGGTGCCCTTCACTGTTACTGATGCATTCGGTACCGGTTTACCGGCATCATCCAGAACACGGCCAGAAACCTGGCGGGTCTGTGCAAGGAGCTGTCCCGCAAAGAATAACAGCCCCAGTACCATTAGCACTAGTTTTCTCATGTTTCAATTTTTGGTTTTTAAAAAGTAGTCCGCAAATTAATGTTCAACTAGATGACATGAATAAATTGGATGACGCTGCTTCATTCTTTATAGCTATAAACTATCAAAGGGCCATAGCTGGCCCTTTGATGAAAATATTAAAACGTTTATTTATTATTCAGCGCTTGTACTTTCAGCAGCTGGTTCCTCAAATGATTCTTCTTTTTTTCTTCCGGATATTTTTTTCCAGATAAAGCCGCCCGCTCCTGCAACGGCCAGAAAGATCAGTTTTATATTCTTTAACAACAATGCAAGGATGCCAGCTTTGGCGAGTACCTTACCTGCAACTAATCCACCAATGGTTACCGCTGCAACTGCATCCACTTTGGAATCGAAATCCGCATAAGCATTCCCACTGGTGAAGTGTGCAATCTTTGTTACAGCGGGAATATTCTGTTTGATGTCATCCAGGTCATTGATGGTGCCTACAGCGTTCATACTTAATACACCATACCTGCCGAGTACACGCACGTCATAGTTAAGTGTTGTGTCTTCGGTTCCAGAAAATTTCAATGATTTTGCCCAATGCAATACTTTGTTTTTGTCGTCGTAGTATGGCTTGGAAGCCCAGCCCAGCATATGTATGGCGCCATAGCCCATTTTTTCACGTTCTTTATTTTCATCTGCTTCACCTGACTGCATGTCCTTTAAGAGATCGTCATAATCAATCTTGCTTGCGTCGTCGTCTTCTACGTATCCCATTTTATCGAAGGTCAATACAAAAGCCCAACCTCCTTCATTCATTACTTCGTAGTTTTCTTTAACCAGCATACCCATGATGCCGGAAGAACGGGGGTTGCCCCAGAAGTCATATACAATCCATTCTGCATAATTAGCTGGGATGAATTTGTATCCGGGTGGCACATTAAGACCGATGCCATTTTCTAAAGTGATGGGGCCCGTTTGAAATTTGATTTCACTTGCTCTTTTGCTGAGCGCTTCTATTGCTTCGGTTTGCTGTCTTAGAAGAGCTGTGTCGATAGAAGTGGTGTCTTGCGCGTCTTGACCTGAAACCAATAAAGAGAAGACCAAAAACGGCAAAAGCAGGAATTTTTTCATGGTTAGTGTTTTTGAGATTTAACGTTTCGTTAAAAATAATATTATTTACAAAAAAAAGCCGCCCCGTTGCCGGGACAGCTTTTTTTAATAACGAACGTCAATTTATTGAGCGATTCTTAACCCGAGGATGCTGTAGTTTACACTACGCTCTATCCCTTCTTTACCGCTCAGTACAAGCAGAAGGTCAACCGCAGTTACACCTGTCTGCGCGCCCGGATTGAGAATCTCCACTTCCAGTTCACCGAAGCTGGAATTTGCGGGAATCACCAACTGACGGCTGATCTTAAAGTGTGTTCCTTCAACAGCTGTGGAACCGCCATTGCCACCAAACAGGTCAAACTGAATGGTTTGGGGTTGGTCAAATTGCTTACCTACCAGGTTCACGCGGAATTTTTTAATGCCGGGATTGGTACGTGTCAGCACAGGATCTGCTGTACTTACCACCCTGCCATAGCCTGCTACCCTTGTGAGGATAGGATAGGTTCTGCCGGCAGCGTTGGTATTCCAGGATGCAGCATCAAATTCAACCTGTGCCGTTGTCCACACCGGTAATTCATTCTTGATACAACTGCCGAAAAGAAAGACGGCAGATATGGCTATAATTATTGATCTCATCTTCATAATGCTAGATTTTAATAACCAGGATTTTGTACAAGATTCTTGTTACCATCGATCTCCCTTTGAGGAAGTGGTGCAAGGATCCTGGTGTCAAAGAATGGAACAGGGTTGGCCGTATTCGGAGCTTTGTTGATATCTCTGCCAAGACGCTTAATATCCCAGAACCGATGCCCTTCGAAAGCCAGTTCAAGTCTGCGTTGGTTGAGAATCTCCTCATACAATGCAGTGCCAGTAAGGCCTACAAATGCAGGTAATCCACGGTTTGTAACGATCCTGTTCAGATCTACAAGAGCTGCTGCCTGATCTGCTACAGAAGAACCTGGTGTAGCCAGGGCCTCTGCGCGGTTCAGATAGAGTTCAGCAACCCTTACTACTGGAATATTATCCAGGTTCGGGAAGCCATTTTTACCAATAAACTTGGTGCACTCCACCTTAGATAAACCCCTGCCGGCTGTTCCAACTTCATACAGCAGATTTCTTACGTCTGCAGAACGGGAAGCAATAGAAGCGTTGCCTCCAATGAAAACCCCGTTTGTGTTTCCGCCTGTAAGAGTAATGCCGAGTCCGTTCAAAAGGCTGATCGTTGGAACCAGGTCGCCAAATCCTGTTGTAACCGTACCACCAGGAGCATTTAATGTAGTGAACGAAGTTTGTAAAGACTCGTTCACGCCATTGTTTTCTGCATTGGTAGCAAAGAAAACCTGGAACAAGGTTTCATTATGGGTAGCGGCCCTCCAGTTGGCTACATAAGTAGCGCTGGTAGTGAGCCTTGAACCTACAGTTGCGATGGCAGAATCGGCCCAGCGTTTAGACTGCGCATAGTTCTTGGAGTACAGGTGAACTCTTGACAACAAGGCCTGTGTGGCAGGTTTATTGGCAAGGTTAGGCAAACCAGTTGTCCCTGCAAATCTTGAGTTAGCTGCTTCGAGGTCACTTACGATCTGTGCATATACGTCAGCGATAGGTGCCCTGGAAGGCTTCAGTAAAAGCGCATCATCAGAAGTATTTGTTCCTTTCAGAAGGATAGGAATACCGCCTCTGTTGTTGGCAGCAACTTCCGCACCAGGCATATAAGCGTAAGCCTTTACCAGGTCAAAATGGTATAACGCACGAAGGAAGTACAATTGTGCTTCCCATGATGTACGATCTGCCTGTGAAATAGTAGGGTCAGTGGCAGCAGGGATCGCTTCTAAAATCAAATTCGTTTGATTAATAGCAGCGTATGCTGTTTGCCAAAATGCAGCAGTGAAATGAGCACCCGGAACGTTG
Source organism: Chitinophagaceae bacterium (assembly GCA_049661025.1). Classification (GTDB taxonomy): domain Bacteria; phylum Bacteroidota; class Bacteroidia; order Chitinophagales; family Chitinophagaceae; genus Pollutibacter. Next base: position 25,240 of record JBASZQ010000041.1, read on the forward strand.
TTGTACTCGTTTAATAAACGGCCAGATTTATTGGTTGCAAAACCATTGTCTGCCAGCGCTTCCGGTAAAGCAATGTTGTCCCTGCCATAAACCCTGACGCCTTTGAGACGTGAGTATACTGACACAAGCGCCGCACTGATACCATCTTTGCTGGTCAGGGCTGTTTCTGATGCTATCGACTGCCTTGGATCGATTTCCAGAGCATCTTTACAACTCCAGTTAGCTCCGAGCAGTGTGATGGCTAAAGTAAATATGATTAGTTTTTTCATCTTCAAATTCTTTTTTCGTTAGAAGGAGAACTGTACACCAGCTGTGAAATTCCTGGTCTGTGGAACGATACCTGTGGCGGTTCCCACAAACTCGATATCATAGCTAAACCAGTCTGAATATGTCCACAGGTTAGTACCTTGAACATAGAACCGCGCATTGCTGATTTTGAGTCTCCTGGTTACTTCGCTGTTCAGGTTGTAAGACAACATTACGTTCTTCAACCTGATATAATCTGCTTTGAACCAGGTACGGCTTCCGGTTTGTGCACCGTTACCCTTTGACTCAGCGCCATTCACGTTCATCCTTGGCCATGATGTGATCTGACCAGGTGTTGTCCAACGGCCATCATAGTTATCACGGCTAGTGTTGAAACGGGCAATGTTCTCAATCATGAAATTGACCTGACCATCTTGTGCCAGCCTTCCATATTCGTAGTTAAAGAACACATCCAGTGTAAATCCTTTCCAGTTAAATGTATTGCTCAAACCGCCGAATTGGTTGGGCTGTTGGTCGCCAATGTATACGCGGTCCGCGGCCAATACCTGATAAGTCAGGTTACCTGCAGCGTCATACCACATCGGGCGGCCAGTTGCAGGGTTAACACCAGCATATTTCTGAGTGAAGATGGAGTTCAACTCTCTGCCAACCCTGATTGCAGGGTTACCAGGAAGTTCCTGAAGACCATCATACAAGCCCACTACCTGGTTCTTGTTGTTGGTGAATACAAAAGTAGAACTCCAACCAAAACCTTGTCCGAGGTTAGAACGAAGCCAATCAACAGTCAAGGTCAATTCGATACCCCTGTTCCTGATCTGACCAACGTTTCTGGTGATATTAGAGAAACCTGTGGTTTGTTGCACCGGCTGGGAGAGAAGCAGTTCTTTGGTAAGTTTGTTATACACTTCCACAGAACCAGAGATCCTGTTTCTGAACAAGCCGAAATCAACACCAAAGTTTACGGTTTCGTTACGCTCCCACTGCAGGTTGGGATTTGCCAACTGGGTGAAGCTGATACCAGGCGCACCATTGTATACAAATCCACCGCCATACAAACCGAGGGCGTCAAAGTTTCCGATTTGGTCGTTACCTGTTTGACCCCATGAGGCCCGGAGACGAAGTGAGGAAATCGCATTGGACTTAGCCATGAAATCTTCTCTGTCAATATTCCATGCGGCTTTAATGGCAGGGAAAAGACCATAGCGGGAATTGTCACCAAAACGGGATGAACCATCATACCTCAGCACACCGCTGATAAGGTATTTGCCATCAATGTTAAGGTTGGCCTGACCGAAGACTGATTGACGCTTATAACCTGTGAAAAATTCACCTGGCGCACGAGGATTGGCAGCAGTATTCAGCGTCCTGAACTGGAAGGTTGGGAAACCATCGGCAATCGCAAAAATGCCTTCCTGGTTTTCAACCCTGTATTCGTATCCAGCAAAACCATCCAACTTTATTTTGGATCCAAGATCAAAGTTGTAATTGAATACCTGGCTGGTCATGAAATTGGTGTTCCACTCAGACTCAGCCTGACCCAGACCGCGGATCGCAAATCCATCCGGTGTACGGGGATCTGTGTAACGCTTACCTTGTACAAGGCGATAATCCAGACCGTAGAAGGAACGGAAGCTCAGCCATTTAGTGAATTTGTAATCAAGGGTCACGTTACCAACCATTTGATTGGTGCGGTTCAAACCAGTATTGAAATCATTAACGGCAATCACGTTCTGGTTAAGGATACCGGCCAGGTTCGCTGGTGGTACGCCAAAATAGGTACCATCCGGATTGGTGATTCTGTTGAAAGGAAGGATCAACGGGCTGGAGAACGCAGGACTTCCGAGAAAGCTACCATCTGTTGCAAATGGTACATTCTGGCGAAACGTACTGAGGTTAAGTGATGTTCCGATGGTCAGCTTATCTGTTGCCTTATTGGTAAGGTCAAATTTCAAAGCACCACGCTGGAAGTCTGCCTTTGTTACAACGGCTTCCTGGAAAGAATAAGAACCGGACACACGGAAAGTAGTGCGGTCGTTACCACCACTGGCAGCCAGTTCATAGTTCCTGATCTGTGCTGTGCGGAAAGCCGCATCTTGCCAATCGTAAGTAGGCAGTGCAGTAATTGCAGAATCTGCCTGCTTGTCAGTAAATGCACCAGCGCCAGCTACACGATACTCGTTTAACACGGTACGTTTGATGGCTAAGTCTGAAGCAGGAAGGTTATTCGCATTTCCATACGCCTCTGACCTCAACTGGAAAATCTCCTGGGATCTCAACACGTCCATTTTCTTCAGTGCCTTACCCTGGCCCCAATACATATTTACATCAAACTTGGTTTTACCAGCCTTACCTTTTTTAGTGGTGATGATGACTACACCATTAGACGCCTGTGCTCCATAGATCGCAGCAGAGGCAGCGTCTTTCAGGATATCGATAGATTCGATATCGTTCGGGTTCAGGAAAGACAGTGGGTTAGTTTGGGTGAAGTTACCGTCACTCCTGAGGTTCATCTGCACACCATCCACGATGTACAGTGGATCGTTACCCGCGTTGATGGAGCCTGTGCCCCTGATCCTTACGTTGACGTTACCACCAGGAATACCGTTGTTGGATTGAACCAAAACACCCGATGCCCGTCCTTGTAAAGCTTTGTCTACTGACGCGTTTGGAATGTTTCTGATTTCAGTTCCCTTTACAGTGGAAATGGCACCAGCTTCATCCCTCTTTTTCTTGGTAGAATAACCAGTTACAACCACCGCTTCCAGACTGCGGTCTTCCGCTTTCATGGAGAGTGTGTAATTGCTGGTTGAAGATGTCAATGCCAGTTCCTGGGTGGTCATGCCCACTGCAGAAACAACCAGCCTTGTGGTCCCTGTAGGAACCGCCAGACTGAATACACCTTCGCTGTTTGTTGAAGTACCTTGGGATGACCCCTTCACGATCACGGAAGCATTGGGAATTGGTTTCCCGTCCGCATCCACAACCCGGCCGCTGATGGTACGGGTCTGGGCAAGCAACTGTCCCCAAAGGAGCAGTATACCGCATAACAGTAGCACAAGTTTTCTCATTCTTGTCAGTTTTGGTTTTTATTAACTAATGAATAAACAGTTGGTTGAGCCTTAGGTGTAGGATTCTATCTCGGGTTTCTAAGGATGGATTATGGGACAGACTGGCAAATTATAACAAAACGTGAAAATTCGGCCTTTTTGTAAGGCCGAAACTGCAAAATCTTTAACACCAGAGGCTATTTTTTGTTCTTTCCCGTGCTTAAAAGTAAAACAGGCAGTAAAATAAGGTTGGTGAAGGTAGCTGCCAGGAGGGTCAGGGAGGTCAACAGACCCAGCGCCTTGGTGCCCCCGAAACCGCTGAACATAAAGATCACAAACCCGGCGATCAGAACCAGTGAGGTATAAATAATGCTGATTCCCGTACTCCTGAGTGTCTGCATCACCGTGGCCTCCACATCGTTCCCATGGGCCGGAAGCTCCTGTTTATAATTGACCAGGAACCGGATGGTTACGTCAATGGCAATCCCGAGGGCAACGCTGAAAATCAATACTGTACTGGGTTTTAGCGAAATGCCGGCCCAGCCCATCACGCCCGCCGTAAGGGCCAGTGGAATGATATTGGGGATCAGGGAACAAAAAAGGATCCGGAAACTCTTGAACAAGTACAGCATACACAGGGCAATCAGCACAAAGGCCCAGAAAATGGAGTCTCTAAGCCCGTTGATGATAAACCGGGATCCTTCCAGAAAGGTGATGCTGGTACCAGTGAACTGTACATTGTATTTGGAACTGTCAAAATAATGGTCGGCCCGGCCTTTCAGACTGTCCAGCAAGAGGGGAAGTCTTTTGCTGCCTATATCAGCCATATTTACACTAACCCGTGTCATTTGCCGGCTAGTATCCAAAAAAGCCAGCATTATTTTCTGAAAACTGCCTTTTCCACTGACCGTATCTTTTTTCATCCTGAGATAGTCTGCCACAAAGGCCCCGTCGAAACTATTGGGCATCGTGTAGTTATTACTGTCCCCGTCATAAAAGCCCTGCTTGGCAAATTTCAACCCCTCCGCAAGGGAAAGCGGACGTGCAATATCCGGATGGCCGGCCAACTCTGCACTGAATGAATCTACTTTCTGGAAGGTCTCCAGCGCACGCATGCCTGCGAGACCGTTTCGTTTCTTGGTATCCACGAGAATCTCTAAAGGCATGATTCCCTTGAAATGCTTTTCAAAAAATTTCAGGTCCCTGTAGATGACGTCATCCTGGGGCAGATCATCCACAATAAATCCCTGTGAATTGAGCTTCATGATACCCGTCACAGAAAAAGCGACGATCACTACCGTGAACGCATAAACGAGTTTACGATGGCTGAATACCCACTTTTCAATTCGCGTCAGAATTTTCTCCAGCCATTTATTCTCGAGATAGTTCAGGTGCCTGGATTTAGGTGCCGGCAGATAACTCAACGCTGCAGGCAGGAGGATCATCGATATAAAAAAGATCACCATGATGTTGATCCCCGCCACAATGCCGAATTCTTTCAGGATCGCACTCTTGGTGAGCGCAAACACCGCAAAACCAATGGCCGCCGTGATGTTACAAAATAAGGTCACAATACCCATCTTGCTCACCATATCCGTCAGCGCTTCCATCTTATGTTCTTTGCTGAGATAAGAGGTATGGTACTTGTTCAGGAAATAAATGCAGTTCGGCACGCCGATCACTACCACAAGCGGTGGAATCAGTGCGTTGAGGATGGTGATCTTGAAGCCGAACAATACCATTGTGGCCAGGGAAAAGATCACCCCGATGATCACCACCAACAAAGACAAAATGGTGGTGCTGATGCTTCTGAAAAACACCAAAAGGATCACAGCAGAAAGGAGAATAGAACCCAACAGGAAAAACCGCATCTCCTTGTTCAAGCGAATGGCGAGGTTGCTTCGGATCAGGGGCAGTCCGCTTACTTTCACATCTATCTGGTTGGCCTTTCCAAACGCGTATACTTTATCACTGAGCAGGGGAACAATCTTATCCCGCTGTTTTGAATTCAATACATTCTTATTCACGCGGATGCCCAGCAACCATGCACCGCTTTCCGGATTATACATCAATCCTTGGTAGAAAGGCAGGCTTCTAAAAGTATTGGCAAGACTATCCAGTTCCTGTTGGCTGCTGATGGTTGACGGGAAGATCGGCTTTGCGTCAAGCTTTTCTGTGGAATCATTTTTGACGAGGTTGATGGCGGAAATCACACTGATCACATCATCTACCCCCTCGGTATTTTTTAACTCCTGTTGAAAGGCGAGGAGCTTATTGAATTTCTGCACCTGGAAGAGGTCTTTGTCTATAAACCCAACCGTCATCAGGTTGCCGTCTTCCCCAAATTTTTCTTTGAAACGAAGGTATTCCTGGTATTTCGGATTGTCCGTAGGAATGGCCCTTGCGAAGTCATAACTCTGTTGCACCTGGCTGGCGAAATAAGCCATCACAACAGTAAGGATGCCGAGCCCGATCAGCAGGAAAAGCCTATTCCTGAGGATCCATTCTCCGAGTTTTTTCCACATAGCGCAAATTAGGTTGCAGTTCGCAAAGTTCGCCAAGTTCGCGGAAACTTTTCTGTGAACTCTGCAACCTGCGACCTGCGAACTTTCTTGCTACCTTAGCGCCATGCGGATATTCGGCATCTTGATATTAATCCTCACCCTTAGCACTCACCCTTCACACTGCCAATTACCGCCCATCGGCCAATGGCGGGAACATCTTCCCTGGAACAATGCCATCCAGGTTGCAGCCAAAGGACAAGAGATCATCGCAGCCACACCTTATGGCGTTTTTTTATATGATATCGATGGGTCGGCTTTTACTCGACGCTCCAAAGTGAATGGCCTCAATGATATTGGTGTTAGTGCAATGGCCCTCGACAGTGTTTCCGGAAAGACGGTTGTGGTGTTTCGCAACAGCAATGTGGATGTGTTGGAAGGAGATGTCACCGTCAACATTCCGGACATCCGGATCAGCAACGCACCTGGTGATAAATCTGTGTCCCGCGCCCTGGCCCGTAACAACACCGCATGGCTAAGTGCGGGTGTTGGCGTGATCGTGCTTGATCTTAACAGGGCAGAAGTGAGATCCACCTGGAGACCCTATGCTTCCGGTGCACCCTTGCCTGTATTTGCCGTGGCTATCTATAAAGACAGCTTTTACGTGGCCACCCGCGAAGGCGTGCGCAAACTCTCCAATAAAGATGACGGATCCAATTTTCAAAACTGGCGATCTGCAGATGCCACGCTAACTGCATCTGTGGATCATGTGGTTGCAGACGCCACACAACTTTTTGCCATCACCGGTAACCAGGTGAGGAAATGGGATGGCGCGAAATTCAATCTGTTCTACACTGCAAGCGGTCAATTGGTAAGTGCAGATCTTTCCAACGGACAACTCCTGATAGGCCAAACACAGAACGGACGCGGTTCCGTGGTGCAGCTCAATGCGCAGGGGATCGTCGTCACCACATACCGGCAAGATGTACTCTCCTTGCCCAGACAATGTCTGCTGCGGGATGGAAGCCTTTGGGTGGCGGACCAGAACAACGGCTTGCTGCAAATACAGGGGAATACAGCAGAACGTGTTTTTCCCAACTCGCCCATCAACACGGCGCTTGGTGAAATGAAAATGATCGGCAATACTGTATGGGCAACGGCGGGCACTGTGAATGAAGCATGGAACTACCAGTTCAATCCCAACGGGATCTATGCTTTTGATGGAAACGAATGGAAGGGATATAACCTTTATGCATACCCGAAAATAGACAGTCTTCTGGATATGATCACCATTGCCGGGCAACCCTCAACGGGTTCTGTTTTTGCCGGTTCATATGGTGGCGGATTATTGGAGATCACTGCCTCAGGGCAATTGAATATTTACAAACAAAATTCCCCTTTGCAACAAGCTGTTGGTGATCCCGGATCCTACAGGGTGAGCGGATTGGCCACAGATGCTTCGGGCAATGTATGGATCGCCAATTTCGGCGGAATCCGAAATCTACATGTCAGAAAGGCCGATGGCGGCTGGTTATCGTTCTCCGTTCCTTTTTTTATTTCGGAGAATGCTGTAAGCCAGATCACCATTGATGCTTACGACCAGAAATGGATCGTGTCGCCCAAAGGAAATGGTTTGTTGTTGTTGAATTCCGGACAGAACATCGATAATCCCAATGACGATCGCTGGCGATATTTCCGGCAGGGCAGGGGTTTGGGTAACCTGCCTTCTAATGTGGTGTATTGTACCGTGCAGGATAAGAACGGTTTTGTTTGGGTGGGAACCGACAAAGGCATTGCCGTGATCACCTGTGGGCAGGATGCTTCTGTCAGCAACTGTGATGCGGTGATCCCCATTGTGCAACAGGATAATTTTGCAGGCTTTCTTTTTCAGGACGAACAGGTGATTTGCATGGCGGTGGATGGTGCCAACAGAAAATGGGTAGGCACACGAAATGGTTTATGGTTGATCAGTAGTGATGGTGAAAAAGTAATCACCCAATTCACGAAAGACAACAGTCCGTTATTAGCCAACGAGATCAGCTCCCTGACTATTCATCCCGTCACCGGTGAAGTATTTGTGGGTACATCTGCAGGCATCTGTTCATTCCGCGGAACAGCCACGGATGGGGCCAATAAAGCATCATCCGTATTGGTATTTCCCAACCCTGTTCCGCCGGGATATAGTGGTACCATCGGGATCAGGGGGCTGGCAAATAATGCATTGGTGAGGATCACGGAGCAAGACGGCAGACTGGTGTACCAGACCCGTGCGCAAGGTGGCCAGGCAAGCTGGAACGGAAAGGACCAAAAAGGCAACCGACCTTCCAGTGGTGTTTATCTCGTATTTGCTTCAGACGAACAGAATGTGGAGCGCATTGTTAGTAAAATTTTCTTCATCCGCTGATATGTTGCATAAAACGAAAGGACTGGTGCTGCGTTCCGTGAAGTATGGTGAAACCAGCCTTGTAGTGACTATGTTCACGGAGTTATTTGGGGTACAAAGTTATATGGTCAACGGGGTGCGTACCGCATCGCCAAAGCAACCTTATCGGGGAAGTTTTTTTCAGCCCGGAACATTGCTTGACCTTGTGGTGTATCACAATGAAAAGCACACCCTACAGCGGATCAAGGAATACAAATGGTCATACATCTACCAGGATATTTATCGCAATGTTCATAAGAATACCGTGGCTTTGTTTATTGCCGAGTTGTTACAGAAATGCCTTCGCCAGCCGGAAGCCAATGCGGAGTTATTTGCTTTCGTTGAAGATGTTTTGATCCATTTGGATAAATCTTCCGATACCGTGGCGGCCAATATGCCTTTGTATTTTCTGGTACATCAGGCGCATTTTTTCGGATTCATGATCCAGGATGGGTACGATGAAACACATCCGGTGCTCGACCTTCGCGAAGGCATGTATATTTCTTCACGGCCGGAGCATCCTTACTATTTGGAGGGGCGTTTGAGCGAGATCAGTTCGCAGTTATTGAAGACCCTTCATCCGGATGAACTGGAACAACTGCCGCTGGGTAGGGATCAGCGCAAACTGTTGATGGATGCTTTATTGGGTTTTTATCAGTTTCATCAACCGGATTTTGGACAGATGCGCTCCCTTGCTGTATTACACGCTTTGTACGAGGGGTAGTCCACTGACCCATACCGGCTCAATGCCCAAGGCTGCCGCACCATTGACAGTAGCCCATCGATATATATCTTCTGTTGGAATATCCGGGAAATGCTGATGGATCACCGCAAGTTCACTTGAAATGGTCAACTGGTCATTGCTGGAATAACTGTCTGTCCCGATGACGATGGGTATGCCGCTATCTCGCAACATGAGAAGATCAGGCAAACGATTTTCGATATACAAATTGGCGTTGGGGCAAAGGCAACAAAACAGTTTCAGGCATCTTTTTGTGGCGAGCTCCATCGCCCAATCGATATCTTCTCTGGATGTATACGTGTTGTGTACGAGGATGATGCTTTGTCCATGGTTGAAGTAAGGCAGATAAGATCTCAATGACGATACACCTGTTGTCCTGAACGGTGATTCGCTGATGCCGAACTGTTCAAACAGCTGAAGAAAATCCCCGCCACCGGTGCGGAACAACTCGTCTTCGGCGCGGGTTTCCTGGTTGTGGATGGAGACAATTTGATTTGCTGTAGTCTTACTGATGTGTTCAAACGCTGTTGCGCTAACGGAATACGGCGCGTGTGGCGTCAGATTGGAAGGTTGCAGGTCTGCCTGGATAAATTGATCCAATACCTGTTGGTAATGGGCCAACCTTGCAGGGGTATTGGCTTCCGAAAAACTCAGCACTTCAATGAAATTCTGAAAATGCATTCCTGAACTTCGTTTATACGGGACTGTTATGGAGGAATTCGAGATGTCGCCTACAGCCACGATGCCATCGGCTTTCATTTCTTCCAATGCATTTTGCATGGCATCGTTCATCTCCGATTCCGGGAAGCTCCTGTTGCTGACCACCGCTTTGAGAAAGGGCACAAGCCCTGTATGTTTTGGGATCACACCCTTCATATGGGAGAGTTCCAGGTGGCAGTGGGCGTTCACAAATCCGGGCCGGATGAGTCCGGGGACATACTGTATATCTTCGCCAGCTTCTGCGGCAGCAACGATGCTGGTCTTGCCAGAGCGGGTGTCCCTGATCAAAACCATGTGATTGCCATGGAAAACCTGGCCGTCAAACAACTGATCTCCCTGAACTTTCTCGTATCCCATTTGCCGATTTTGTAACTTTGCGCCTGATTTGTAAAGCGAAACAAAAGTATGATAGATAAACTGGAAGCGATCAAGGCGAGGTTTGACAACCTGGGCGTGGCCCTGACCAACCCTGAAGTGGTGAGTGACAACCGGAAATTCACCCAGATGAGCAAAGAGTATCGCAGTCTGGAGACCATTGTAAAAGCATATCACGACTATCGTAAGCTGCTGGATGATATTGATTTTAACCGGGAAGCGTTGATGGGCGATGATGTGGAGCTCAGGGACCTGGCTAAACTGGAGACTACGGGATTGGAAGCGCAGAAAGAGGAGTTGGAGAAATACATCAGGAATTTGTTGATCCCCAAGGATCCGCAGGATGAGAAAAATGCCATCCTTGAGATCCGTGCGGGCACGGGTGGGGATGAGGCATCGCTGTTTGCCGGAGATCTGCTGCGGATGTATCTGCGCTATTGCGAGAAGAAGGGCTGGAAAACGGCTTTGCTTTCAGAAAACGAAGGAACGGTGGGCGGATACAAAGAAGTGCAGGTGGAAGTGACGGGTGATGATGTATACGGCACATTGAAATTTGAGAGTGGCGTACATCGTGTGCAAAGGGTTCCTAATACAGAAGCCAGTGGCCGTGTACATACCAGTGCGGCAACGGTAGCGGTGATGCCGGAGGCGGAAGAGGTAGATGTGGAAGTGAAGGACAGCGAGGTGAAGATGGATACTGCACGTAGTGGTGGTGCGGGCGGACAGAACGTAAATAAAGTGGAAACGAAAGTGATCCTGACCCACCTCCCAACCGGCGTGGTGGTGATGTGCCAAACCGAGCGTACACAGCTGGCCAACCGTGAGAAAGCCATGCAGATGCTGCGGACCAAACTATACGAAGAACAGGTGCGCAAACAGGAAGAGGAAATCGCAAGACATCGTAAGAGTCTTGTGAGTTCCGGCGACCGCTCGGCAAAAATCCGCACCTATAATTTTCCGCAAGGCCGCGTGACGGATCATCGCATCGGTATGACCCTTTACAATCTTGGTGAAGTAATGAATGGGGAGATCAGCGAGTTGATTGATGCCCTTCAATTTGCCGAAAATGCGGAGAAGCTTACCCAGCAGAATTAATCTTGTGTCAATTCTTCAACAAGGTAAATAACAGTTACGGCAAGGACTAACTTACACGTTCATTCAAAACTTAAACGTGAAATATGTTAGATCAATTGATTAGCCTGATTCAACAGTCAGGTCAGGAGCAGGTAGTGAACAATCCTGCTATTCCCAATGAGCAGAATGACAGGGTTATGCAGGAAGCAGGTTCATCCATCATGGATGGATTACAACAAGCCATCGGTGGCGGCGGCGGACTGGGCCAACTGATGAAGATGTTTGGCCAGGGTGGTTCATCCAACGGCCTGGGTTCGCTGATGCAGAATCCCCTCGTTCAGAATATCGTTGCCCAGTTTACAGGGAAACTGACCAACCAGTTTAATGTTGACCCCTCCCAGGCAAGTCAGGTGAGCAGCGGACTTATTCCCCAGGTCCTTTCAGGGTTGGCAGGAAAAGTGAGTGATCCCAATGACAGCAGTATTGATATCAATGGAGTAATGGCCTCCCTGACTGGTGGCAAGGCGAGCGGCGTTGATTTTGGCGGACTCCTACAGAAATTCAGCGGCGGCGGCGATGTAGACGGAGACGGGGACGTTGATCTTCAGGACATTATGGCCAAAATTACTGGCTAAAAATCATAAACTGCTGGTTATTAGCCAATTGAATAAATTGATACCAAGTTCGTTAGGGACTTTCACATTTCATTAATAGCTTAGATACAACTGTTGGCATCTAATTCTCGTATAGTATATATAGATCTTTGCAAACAGGGCGAGTGCAATAAGCGGTTGATGGTTAACGTTGTATAAGTAGAAAGAATTTGTGGAGAGTGCGTTGAGCTTTAGTATAGCATTAACAATGTGAGTGTAAACCTTGGCACCTGTTTTGACATCTAATAATAGAGTACGTTTTTAAGCAGTCAATTTTCTCATAAGCAGTTAGTTTTGGTTGCGGCCCCTATTTCCATAGGGGCCTATTTTTTTGCCCACTATGACACCCATTGCAGAACCTGCTGCATCTGCATAAATATCCATCCAGTCAAACTCCCTTGATGTAAAATTTTCCTGCACCCACTCCATTCCTGCACCATATGCGGCAACGCAAATGAAAATGAAGAGGACGCGGCTTAATCCTTTTTGTTGGCTTGCATATACCCATAGGAAAGACATTACACCAAACAAAATGAAATGAACCAGTTTGTCGAAGTGCTTGATCTTCGGCACGGATTCCATTGATCCTGTGTTGATCGTCAACAGGAAAAAGATCATGACTGTCCACAACAACAGGGGCCATGGGGTGAGCAGGAACCGTTTGATCATATGGGATTTAGCTGACGAGTGCTTCGTAGGCTGCTGCGTCAAGCAGGGCTGCAACGGCAGCGGGATCATTGACCTTCATTTTGATCATCCAGCCTTTTCCGTAGGGATCCTGGTTTACCAGTTCCGGTTGACTGTCCAGATCAGCGTTTTTCTCCAACACTGTTCCGGCTACAGGAAGAAACAAGTCGCTCACTGTTTTTACCGCTTCCACTGTTCCAAAAACAGCTTCTGCCTGAAGTGCGCTTCCGATGGTTTCGATATCAACATACACGATATCACCCAGTTCGCTTTGTGCAAATTGTGTAATGCCGATGGTAGCGATATCGCCTTCCAGACTGATCCATTCGTGGTCTTTTGTATAGCGCAGATTGCCGGGGAAATTCATCTCGAAAAAATTTACGTTGAGGGCCAAAAGTAACTAGTTATGCGGAAAAAAAGCGGCGTTTTATTTTTTCGCCCGCCGTACCAGGGTGACTTTCTGAATTTTTATATCCTTCAGTGGTTTATCACCGCCTGTCATTCCGGTTGTTTTGGTGCCGGCGATCTTATCAACAACCTCCATCCCCGTCACCACTTCACCAAAAATGGTATAGTTCTGGTCAAGGTGGGGAATGCCACCGGTGGTCTGGTATACCGCCCTTCTGTCTGGGCTGATTTTTTTTCCTTTAAGCCGATGGGTTTCTACTGAATCGAGGCTTTCCGGTGTGAAGATCCGTCCTTGTACGATGTAGAACTGTGTACCGCTGCTTTTCTTTTCGGGATTCACATCGTCTCCCGTCCTTGCTGCCGCCAGCATACCCCGTTTGTGATAGAAGCTTTGGCGAATCTCTGCTGGAACGGTGTACTTAGGATTTCTGATGCCCAGGGTATCACCCTTATTACTTTTAGTTGCAGGGTTGCCTGCCTGGATCACAAAGCCCTGGATCACACGGTGAAAGCTGACATCCTCATAAAAATGAAGTTTCACCAGTTTGATGAAATTATCCCTGTGCAGCGGGGTGGAATCAGAGAGCCTAAGCACAATACTGCCACTGTCTGTAACCATCAACACATCTCTTTTTCGGTCTTTTTTGCGCACGCGCACATCCTGGGGAAAGGCGGCGGTGAACGCAAAAAGGCAAACTGTGGTGAACAGCCATTTATTCATGTCAGATCAATCCAGTGTTTTGAAAATAAAGCAGAATATGGTCTTTCAGGAAATCTTCCTGGTCTTTCAGGCCCATCGGGTCAATATGTTTCAATTGTTTGAAATGGGGCCATCCGTCTTCATCTACGGTTTCGAGGCTGTAGTAGCCGCTTGTTGCCAGCAGACTGCATACGGCCACATGCATGAGATCTTGCTTTTCTTCCTTGGTGAATTTGGTACGGATATCCCCGAACTCCTGAATCCCGATCAGGAAAAGGACGGTTTCCATGTCTGGCTTCTTGCCAAACCGCTCCATGAGCTTTTCTTCCAGCTTCCACCACCTCGCCTGGAGGTCATTTTGGGTAAACATGACACAAAATTAGGGATATCCACTGACGGATTATCTTTGCGAAAATTTTAGGCATGTTGCAGGTTCAAGTGATTCGCAAGCAGAGGGATTGGGTTTTGGAAAGACTGGCCGTAAAACATTTCTCCGAGCCGGGCTTGGTAGATAGGGTAATTGAGCTGGACGACCAGCGTAAATCGCTGCTCACGGCCAGTGAAGTGCTGCTTGCGCGCCGTAATGCTGCATCTAAGGAGATAGGTGGGTTGATGGCGGCGGGAAAAAAGGATGAAGCTGAAAGGTTGAAGGTGGAAGTTGGAAGGTTGAAGGAGGAGTTGGATGAAATATCTGCAAAACTGGGTGCTGCTGAAAAAGAGTTGACGGACACACTGGTGAAACTTCCCAACCTGCCATCAGAGCAAGTGCCCGTGGGCCGTACGCCGGAAGATAATGTGAACATTCGCCAGGGCGGCGAGATCCCTGTTTTGCCCGAAGGTTCTGTTCCACACTGGGACCTGATTAAAAAATATGATATCGTGGATTTCGAAACCGGTGTGAAGCTTACCGGCAGCGGTTTTCCGGTATATAAAGGAAAGGGTGCGAAGCTGCAGAGAGCGCTGATCCAGTATTTCCTGGACTTCAATACTGCGGCGGGTTATACGGAGTACATTCCACCTTATATGGTGAATGAAGCCTCTGCCTATGGCACGGGACAACTGCCAGACAAAGAAGGGCAGATGTATTATATGCCTGCTGATAATTTTTATATGATCCCCACAGCGGAAGTGCCGGTGACGAATATTTACCGCGATGAGATCCTGAAGCAGTCAGACCTGCCTGTGAAGATGACGGCACATTCTCCTTGTTTCAGGAGAGAAGCCGGCAGTTTTGGTAAGGATGTGCGGGGATTGAACAGGGTGCATCAGTTTGATAAGGTAGAGATTGTGCAGTTGGTACATCCGGAGAAAAGCTATCAAGTGCTGGAAGAGATGGTAGCGCATGTGGAGAAGCTTGTTCAAAGCCTGGGCCTGCCTTATCGTATTCTTCGGTTATGCGGCGGCGATATGAGCTTTGCCTCTGCACTTACCTATGATTTTGAAGTGTATAGTGCCGCACAGGAGAAATGGCTGGAGGTGAGCTCTGTATCTAATTTTGAATCCTTCCAGACCAACAGGATGAAGATCCGATTCAAGGATGCCGATGGTAAAATGCAATGGGTGCATACACTGAATGGCAGCTCCATGGCGCTTCCCAGGATCATGGCAGCGATATTGGAGAACTACCAGACAGCAGATGGAATTAGGATACCGGAGGTGCTGGTGCCATATTTTGGTAATGAGATAATGCGGTAATGCGGTAGTGCGGCAATGAAGGAAGGCGCGCCTTGCGTCGCGGCGCGCCGGCAGTTACTCCGAGTGTTTCTGCGCAGGCCGGCAATGCCCAGTGCCCAATGCCCAATGCCTCGCGAAGCGTCAATTGCCGCATTACCGCATTGCCACATTGACTAATTGTTAGACAATTGTGTATTCAAATAACGGAGTTATTTGAATACACAATTGTCTAACATGATTTCTTCCATCAGATCATTGTAAGACGTCAATCTTCCCTGCACTTTTACCGGATCACCGGCTTTCATTTGAGCAAGTTTCAGTGCATTTACTGAATCCATGCTACAAATGATATTTCCCATGGAAACATGCTTGCCTTCAATACCTGTTATGGCTCCTTCAAGCAAAATTGCTTTATCAACATATTTACCCAGTGCTGCGGTGTCTGATTTGAAAGCGTCACTCAGGGCCTGACTGGTCAGCGTATACTGGGGCTTTTCGGCACCTATATCGCGATGTGGTTTGAAGAATACATACCATACGGCCCAGCCGCCGATGATCACACCGGCCAGCAGGCCGATGATGATGAGATTCTTCAGGTTCTTACTGATCTTCATAATAGTTGTGTTTATCGGTCCCCCAAAATTTGCTGAATCATCGTCAGTAATCCATGATGAAGGTCATGCCATAGGCTTCTTTTTGTCACAGAATTGTCTGCTATTGCGTTTTAATCTTGTGTGACAATTCACACAAACAATACCGGGCCTCCCTCCCCCTTATTGCCAGTGCTCAATCGTTCAGATCAAAACCTTCCATTATGAGCAGCAAGAGATTACAGAACACCCTGATTTTTATACTCGGTATTCTATCGCTCAGCATCATCCTGATTCAGTGTACAAAAGACAACATCAATGCGCCAAACATCCAGCGTGCGGTCGTGAATCCGGATTCTACCGTTTATTCTTCTTTCTATGATACGGTGATCATAGACAAAGCAGATCCTAACGCACCACGTACCAATGATTATATCATCGCCAATGGTGTTCAGTCAATCGTAAGAACAAACTGTTCATCGCCAGCCTGTCATGGAGATAAAGTAAAACCACTGCTCACCAACTATGATCAGATCATGACCATGGTTACACCCGGCAATCCTGAGGGCAGTAAGTTGTATCAACTGGTGACCACCAGTGATGTAAATCAAGCGATGCCTCCTATTAACTATGGTGTAGATCTTTCCATTACAGAAAAAACCAAGATATATAATTGGATCAAACATGGTGCAGCAGAAAAACCTGGCCTGATCGATTTCAAACCTGCTGCAATGGCAGTACTCAATGTGGGATGTGCTTCTGCAAGTTGCCATAACCAAGCCACTACAGGTGGTGAATGGGCAAGACGACTGCATGTTGCCGTTTCTCCTGGCGATACAGTGAACTTCCTGTACACAGAACCAGGCGGAAGGATACGTAACTATTCCCAACTTAAGGATCCAAAACTCACTCAGGTATGGAGTGCATATAAAGACAGTGTAAGAAAGTTTTATCTGGATACAGTGGCCAACGCAAGCTTCCGGCCTGTCAAAACTTTCGGTACACCCAATACAAGTCAAAGTGTTCGTGGCCCATTGAATACATACGATGATATTCTCCTGGACATTATGCATCCTAAAGGAATCAGGAGTAACAGTGGAGTGGTGTACACAGATGCCAATGGCAAAAAGTTTTATGTACGAGGTGATCAATACAATACCGCCAGCCTATTCCTATGGTATCTCGATTCAACATTACAATCTGCCAACCTGAGAACTAAAGTCTGGGGTACTAACGCAGGTGGTAGCATGGCCTACGACGATGGTGGACTTACCTCTTCAGAAGTGGCCATCGTCAAATCATGGTATTTCGCCGATCCTAATATCCCCGATGCGTGGAAATATGGATTAGACGGTTCCGGGATCTTCAGGTACAAAGCAACGGGTCATATCATTAAGAAATAACATCAAACCACCTTCAACTCATTCTATATGAAAAAAGCTACAATATTCACGATGACACTGGTGGGACTGATCTGGTTGAGTTCATGCTATAAGAACTACTATGACGTCACAGAAGAAGCTGTGAACAACATTAACCAGGTGTCTTTCCGTAGTGACGTGGTGCCGATTATGACCAGTGGGGCATGCGGATGTCACAATACGGTGAACAGTTCAAGACAGATTCAGTTTTCGGATCCTTCCAAAGACACCATCTACTACGGAGCCATCCAAACAAGAGCCAAGATGATGTATGATATGGCGAAAGGCGGTGCACACCCAGGTGAAGGTGCTATTTTCTTTACACCATCACAGTCTTCTATCGTGATCAAATGGTATGAACAAGGCGCGAAAGACGATTATATTCCGCCTCCCATCACTGGTGACGTAACCTACACGATACATGTTGTTCCATTGGTGAAGTCTGATTGCAATGGTAGTGCATGCCATGGCGGCGCAGCCATCGTGCTGGATTACAACTCACTGAAGTCGCGTGAATCAACCATCAAGCCAATGATGCAAACCGGTGGACAATCTGGCCACCCAGGCGGTATCATCAGCATTCCACCCAACACATCATCCACATTTCTGGCCTGGATAGCACAGGGCTATAAATATTAAACTCAACACACCTAAAAAGACAAACATGAAAAAGTTTTTCCTTTCCGTAGTAGTTCTGCTGATGGCCTTGGCAACCGTGGCACAGACCTACAAAACAAGAGATGGTAACATCTATTTCAATCCCAACAAAAACCAGGGTAACAAGGAATATGCAGCATTGAGTAAGGAAGCCACGGCCGTATTGAAAGTGGAGTCTTCTGAAGTGGCACTGCTGGTGCCTATGAAGAGCTTCCATTTCAACAATGCATTGCTTGAGGAACATTTTAATGAGAACTATCTGCATACTAACAAATATCCGAATGGAACATACAAAGGAAAATTGGTTGGATTTGATAAAGCAATGCTGACAAAAGAGGGCACTTACAATATCTCATCTGAAGGAACGGTGGAAATGCATGGCGTTACGAAACCATTCAAAGCGCCGGTAGTACTTACTGTAAAAGGTGGTGTAGCTACGTTTGTTTGCAAGTTCACCGTGAAGGCAACAGATCACAACATTGAAATTCCGGACCTCGTGAAACCCAAACTGGCCGAAGCAACACCGCTTGACGCCACCATCAATTTTAAGCTGAACTAACTCGCATCACTTCAATACTTCTGTTATGAAAAGGATCATTTTCATCTCCATGGTAGGTCTTCTGCTCTCAGGTAATCTCCTGGCCCAGGATGATCTGCTGGCCGATCTCGTGAAGGAAGATTCTGCAAAAGTGAAACAGAACATCACCATCGCAACCTTCAAAGCAACACGTGTGATCAATATGCACAGCGTGGAGATGACCGGCACCGGTAATCTGCAGTTCCTGATCATTCACCACTTTGGTGCCATCTGGGACAAGAACGAAGGCGGCGCAAACTTCGCACGCTTGTTTGGTATGAATGGTAATTTCGCAAGCACCTACCTTTCCTTCGATTATACCCCCATTCGCTGGATGAACCTTGGCGTTGCATGGGCAGGCTCCACTACCATGGAGGGAACTGCGAAATTCAAACTGCTCCGTCAACAAACAGGAGAAAAGAATATTCCAATAAGCCTCGTCTGGGTTTCTACCGCAAATTTCAATGCATCTAAGCAATTGGAATCTCCTCAAGGGCTGTATTGGAACAGATTTTCCTATCTGCACCAGTTGTTGATTGCCCGGAAGTTCACGGAGAAATTCTCACTTCAGTTGATTCCGTCAATGGTTCATAGGAATATTATCTCTTACGGCTATGGTAGTGACCATAATATCTATTCAATGGGTATCGGTGGCAGGTATAAACTGACCGAGAAAAGGGCACTCACATTTGAATACTCCAGGCAGTTGAATATGTATGAGAATGTGATCGATAAAACAGGCGAGATGGTGAGCTATTCACCCAACCTGATTTCTCTTGGATACGATTGGGATACCGGAGGTCACATCTTCCAGTTCTTCTTCACCAACAGTTCATTTGCCAGCAATATTCCTCAGTTGACCCAAAATCCAATCAGGGATAATTTTGGCCAATGGTCCATCGGCTTCAACCTTAACAGAAGCTATACTGTGAAGCATACAGTGAAAACACAGTGATAATCAGGGCATAAGGTAAAGGACAAGGGGCAGAGATTAAAAAATCTCTGCCCTTTGCCTTATGCCCTCTGCCGTCAAATTTATCTCTTCCTTAAACTTTCATGCACTAGCTTAGTCTTACCACAGCATGAAAGCCACAAATCTTATCCGTAACATCCATCTCTTGCAAAGGGCCGGCTTTGGCCCGAGCGCAGAAGACATTCCCTCTCTATCTGAAGCAAAAGCGGAACAGTTGTTTCAGCAGCTGTTAAAGAAAAGTTCTGGTAATCCTGCCATCATTAAGGTCACCACCAATGCGTTTGATGGATTGGTGAAAGGAATCATGACCGAAGGTAAAATGCAGGAACTCACCAAGGAACAACGCGCTGAACTCAGAAAGCAAAGCAGGGAAGCGCTCAAAGATCTAAATCTTCGCTGGTTAGACGAAATGGTGCACAGTGAAGCTCAACTTCGGGAGAAGATGGCATTTTTCTGGCACGGCCATTTCGCCTGCAGGGAGATCAATATCTTCTACCAGCAGCAGTTGCTTGACGTTATTCGCACCAATGCACTCGGAAATTTCAGGGATCTCCTTCGTGAGGTTTCAAAGTCGGCCGCCATGCTCGCCTTCCTGAACAACCAGCAGAATCGAAAACGTCAGCCCAATGAAAATTTCGCGCGGGAAGTGATGGAGCTGTTCACCTTGGGCCGGGGCAACTATGCTGAGAAGGATATCAAAGAAGCAGCAAGGGCTTTCACTGGCTGGGGCTTTGATCTCGGTGGAAATTTTGTGTTCCGCAAACAGTTTCACGATGAAGGAGAGAAAACAGTGCTTGGTAAAACAGGTACACTTGATGGCGACGATGTCATCGATATCCTTCTCCAGCAGGAACAAACCGCACGCTATATCACTGCCAAAATCTACCGTTTCTTTGTGAATGAAACACCCGATCCTGCAATGGTTGAAAAGCTTTCTAAAGAATTCTTCCAGTCGGGGTACGATATCAAGAAATTGCTTAGCTCCATATTTCTCTCCCCATCATTTTACGAGGAGAAGAACCGCGGTGTGATCATTAAATCTCCGGTTCAACTTCTGGTGGGCCTGCGCAGGATGTTGCCGATGAAGTTCAACAACGACGAAGTACAGCTGCTGTACCAGCGTTTGCTTGGTCAGGTGCTCTTCTATCCGCCTAACGTGGCTGGATGGCCCGGAGGCAGGAACTGGATCGATAGCTCATCTTTGATGTACCGGCTGCGACTGCCAAGGTTATTGTATGATGATGAAGGCATGGTTGCAAAGCCGAAGGACGATGATGATGTGATGATGGGCGTGGCTGATAAAGCACCAAAGCGTACAGGTGTTATCAATGTGGACATCGAATGGCCCGTATATGTCTCTGCATTTTCTAAAACCAAACGTGAAGAATTATTGACCCATATGGCCGCGGCCTTGCTGCCTTCTGGCACAATAGATGCGGCTATGCTTGACCGTTATGCTGATCTTTCGTCCCGTGATAAATATATTCAATCCGTCACCATTCAGTTGATGAGCCTTCCGGAGTATCAACTCATGTAAAACTTCTACCATGCTGATCAAAAGAAGAAACTTTATCCAAATAGGAAGCCTTGCAACCGGATCGGTCTTTATTCCCGGGTTCCTCAAGGCTTTTGAAAGACCTGCCATGGTTCCCAAGGGAAATAAAGTGGCTGTGGTGATCCAGTTGTCCGGCGGCAACGATGGACTGAATACGGTTATTCCTTACCGTAATGATATCTATTACAAAGGACGTCCGGCTTTAGGTATCAAGAAGGAGGCAGCACTATCGCTCACTGATGAAGCTGGGTTGAATCCTGCGCTGACTCACCTGAAATCTTTGTATGACGACGGATCTTTGGGTATTCTCAACAGTGTAGGCTATCCCAATCCTGACCGGTCCCATTTCCGGAGTATGGACATCTGGCAAACCGGTTCGCGGGCAGACCAGGTGTTGCAAACCGGTTGGCTGGGTAGATATCTGGATGCGCAATGCCAGGGCTGTGATAAGCCTACGCAGGCCCTTGAGGTGGATGATGTGCTAAGTCTTGCCCTCAAAGGAGAACAAGCCAAAGGACTTGCGTTCAGGAACCCAAGAAATTTGTATGGCAGCAGCCAGGAGACGTTTTTCAAACAGATCGCATCGGCACATCATGACGGAGAACATCCACAAGCAGATTACTTATATAAAACCATGGCAGAAACCATTTCTTCTGCCGACTATATCTTTAAACAAAGCAAGCTAAGACCTGCAACGGGTCAATACCCCGCCAGCCAGTTGGCACAAGGCCTGAAAACCATTGCCAGCCTGATCTTCAGCGATATCGATACTAAAGTGTATTACATATCTCTTGGTTCATTTGATACCCATGTATTGCAGGCCAACCAACAGAAACGTTTGTTTGATGAATTGAACGGTGCATTGGCTGCCTTCACTGCAGATCTGAAATCCAAAAACCGATTTGAAGACGTGATGATCTTTACGTTTTCAGAATTTGGACGAAGGGTTGCGCAAAATGCCAGTGGCGGCACGGATCACGGCACAGCGAATAACATGTTCCTGATATCTGGTGGATTGAAACAAAAAGGGATTCTGAATGCATTGCCCAATCTTTCTGACCTGCAAGACGGGGATCTTAAACATCAGGTTGATTTCAAGCAGGTCTATGCAACTATTTTGAACAAATGGCTTGGGGCTGATGCGGAGGCGATACTGGGGGCAAAGTATTCTACATTGGACTTTATTTGACAAGCATGGTTTGGAATCCTGGAATTCTGGAAGCCTGGAAACCTGGAGTTGGAATTCTGAAACGCGGAAGTTCAGGATTCCAACTCCGGATTTCCGGATTTCCAGGCTTCCAGGATTCCAAATTTATTCTCTCGAAGTTCCAATCCTATACAACATATATCCCATCCCCAGAAACGCAAGCGTCCCCAAAAGGAAATAGCCGTTGGTGCCTAAGCCTGCGATAAGGCCATGTTCCATGTTAATGTTGCCAAGCGATTTAGAAATGCCTTCATTCACAGAAAGGAAGGCCACAATCACCCCGGCCAATGCGCCTCCCGCCACAAGTCCCGTCGCAAAAAGATTTCCTTTGCGTAAGTCTTCCTCTTCTTCCACAGCCGCACCGGCTTTCTTATGTTTTTTATCTACCAGGGCGCGGATCATTCCACCGATGAAGATCGGAAGAGTAGTAGCCAGTGGTAGGTAAATACCGATGGCGAAGCTCAACGCTTTGATACCACAAAGCTCCATCACGATGGCGATGAACACCCCAACAATCACGAATTGCCAATCAAGGTTGAAAGATAAAATCCCCTTGATCAAGGTAGCCATCAACGTAGCTTGTGGCGCAGAATATTTTTCAGTGCCGATGGCATGCATGATCCCTTGCGAGACCATTTCAGGCGTAGGCGTATCCAGTACTTTCACGGTAATTCCAATGGCCAATGAAGAAACAATCGCACCAATGAACAGTGCAATCTGCTGGTAACGTGGCGTTGCGCCTACGAGATAACCTGTTTTTAAATCTTGCGATGTAGCACCAGCATTGGCAGCGGCAATACAGATCATCCCACCCACTACAAGGGCCATCGGCTCATATACTTTTCCGGTCCAGCCCACCGCGATGAACACCAGACAGGTCCCCATGATGGTAGCGATGGTCATGCCGGAGATCGGGTTATTAGATGAACCAATCAGTCCAACGATCCTTGATGATACGGTAACAAAAAAGGCTCCAAAGATCACCACCAATACACCCAGTAACAACTTACCTATGATGGTATCACCTGGAACTTGCGGTAACACCGTCATTAACAGGATCAGTGCAATGCTACCGAATCCAACGATCTTGATAGACAGGTCTCTTTCTGTCCTCAATACATTTGTTTCGGAAGCGCCGCCTTTCAATGAACCTAGTGATCCTTTGAAAGACGCAACGATGGTAGGAATGGTTTTAAACAGTGTGATGAAACCGCCAGCTGCAACAGCACCTGCACCAATCTGCCGCACATAGGCGAAGTAGATGGCTGCTGAATAGTCTGCAAAAGTATGGGTTACAGGATCCCAACCTCCCTTTCCTCCGGCGGTTGCCAGATCCTTGAGATATCCCAATTTAATGAGTTGGGTGGCTATCATATCTGAAGGTACCAGCGATGCAAGCAGTGGGTTGAACACAAACCATGTCAACACGCTACCTGCAACCAATACACTTGCAATCTTGGGACCGATGATATACCCAACACCAAGATATTCAGGCGTGATTTCACCACTGACTTTTGCAGAAGGGAAAAATTTGTTCGCTTGTTTCGTCATCCAGAAAGGCGTCTCGGCAACTACGTGCAGGATCTTCTGGAGGAATGCATAGATGGCCGCAACGCCCACACCTAGGAAAGCGGTCTTGGCGAAATTACCGCCCTTCTCACCGGCCTTGAGTACAGATGCGCAAGCAGTACCTTCCGGATAAGGCAGGTTCTCGTGTTCCTTGACGATGAGCGCTTTTCTCAAAGGGATCATCATCAGTGTTCCCAGGATGCCACCGAAGATGGCAAGGGTAAGAATGGTGAGGTAGTTGAAATAGTTGCTACTGTCTTTTTCACTCAGGAAAAGAAATCCCGGTAAAGTGAACACTACTCCGGCAGCGATGCTTTCGCCCGCAGATCCTGTGGTCTGGATGATATTATTCTCGAGAATAGTTGTTTTCAGGAAGAGCTTACTCAGCGCAATAGCCATCACCGCAATGGGAATGGAGGCCGATACGGTAAGTCCCGCTTTCAACGCCAGGTACACTGTTGCTGCACCAAAAATGATCCCGAAAGCAGAGCCCACCAATACAGACTTGATGGTGAACTCTTTCATATTTGTTTCCGGAAGAACGAAGGGCGTAAATTTTTTATCAGACATCGCGTTAACAATTAGCAATTAATAATTGGCAATTGACAAAATAAACATTTATTGTCAATTGCTATTTCACTCCGTGCATCATCTTATTTAACCAGCGAGTAAGCAGGAACAGGGTCAGCGACGCGATACCAGACATCACCACAAAGAGTAAAAAGAAATCATATAAGTTATGGATCTGATAGCCCATGAATGAAGTGTATTGATATGGCACTTCAAGTTCATTGAGGGTAGCCAATTGTTGTGCCGTTGGCGTAAGCTGCCCATTAAGAATAGATGGAAGATCGATCCCTGCCTTGCCTGCTTTCAGAATTTCTGCAGGGCCAGGAGGATAGAGCGCGCTGAGTTTTCCCGCCAACACATTCGCTGCCGCGTTGGCCATGAACCATACGGCCATGAGTAACGATGCAAATCGCAAAGGTGCCAGTTTGTTCACCAAAGAAAGACCAATAGGAGAGAGGCAAAGCTCACCCCATGAATGCAGTGCATACATGCCTGTGAGCCAGATCATACTCACCTTTACATTAGTGCCTACGTCTTTAACGCCCATTGCGATCCAGACATAGCCCAATCCCAGCAAAAACAAGCCTATAGCCATTTTAAGCGGTGAATTGGGTTCCGCGTTGCGCTTGCCCAGTTTCACCCACAGCCACGCGAATACAGGTGCAAATGCCACTACAAAGAATGAGTTCAGGCTTTGGAACCAGGAAGGCGGAACATCATAATTAATTGAGCTGATGTGCAGGTTGGTTTGTTCGGCAGCAAAAAACGAAAGTGATGCACCGGCTTGCTCAAACGCACTCCAGAAAAAGACGACAAAGAAAGACACCACAAAGATGGCAATGGTTTTATCGCGCTCCACTTTGTTGAGTGATTTGTCTGAAAAGATCACATACAGGATCACAGCCAGGGAGATCAGCATCAGCCAGGAAAGGTCAAATATTTTTTGTCCGTGCAGGTAAAGCAATCCCAATGCCACCGCTACCAGCGCTATCAGTCCCAATATAACGGTAACGGATAACTGATTTTTAATGGGCGAGTTGCTGTCCGCCATTTCTTTTGGGGTTACGCCGATGGGATTATTGTCTGCGTCCACCACGTACTTATCTTGCAAAAACTTCAATGTGATTACGCTCAGCAGCATGCCGATTCCTGCCGCCAGGAAGGCCCATTTGAAATCATCAGGATTCCCCGTGTTGCCCACCAGGCCGCAGATGAAGGGCCCCAGCATGCCGCCCACATTGATCCCCATATAAAAAATAGTGTATGCAGCGTCTTTTCGCTTATCGTTTTCTGCATACAACTGCCCAACCATGGAAGAAATATTCGGCTTGAAAAATCCATTACCAACGATCATCATACCCAAGCCCGCATAAAACAAGAATCCGGAGAGGTCAGGGTTGGATTTGTACAAACTTGAACAGAAGAAAAGAATAAATTCTGCAAGTGCCATCACCAGACCTCCGAGGATAATGGATCTGCGATTGCCCCAGTAGCGGTCAGCGATAAATCCGCCAATAAGGGGTGTGAGGTAGATCAGGCTGGTGTATCCACCATATAGATTTGAGGCAAATGCCTTATTAAATAAGAGCGCATCAGTCATGAAATAAACCAGAATGGCGCGCATTCCATAATAGTTGAACCGCTCCCACATTTCCGTTGCAAAAAGTACGTATAGTCCGCGGGGATGTCCGGATTTCTGTTCAGCCATGCAATTGATTTTGGTGCCATGAATATATAGATTCTTCCATTACCACACTGCCGCACTACCGCATTGGCACATTGCCCTTATCTTCGCGGCATGAAGCCAATTAAAATCCTATTGCTGGGCTCGGGTGGTCGGGAACACGCCCTGGCCTGGAAGATCAGCCAAAGCCCATTGTGTGAAAAACTCTACATCGCACCGGGTAACGCCGGCACAAAAGAGTGTGGTGAGAATCTCAATGTGCAAGTCAATGATTTTGTGGCGATACAGTCGGTTTGCCTGCGGGAGCACATTGATCTGGTGGTGGTAGGGCCCGAAGAGCCACTGGTGAATGGGATCTACGATTATTTCCAAAACGATGCGGCGTTGAAACATGTGGCCCTCATCGGTCCATCCCAGGAAGCTGCCCAGCTGGAGGGTAGTAAAGCCTATGCGAAGGCCTTCATGCAAAGGCACGGCATTCCAACCGCTGCTTATCGTGAATTTGACCAGACCAACTATGCCGAGGGCGTTACGTATTTACAGAATCACCCGCTGCCCATCGTCCTCAAAGCGGATGGATTGGCAGCAGGTAAAGGTGTGATCATTTGCCAGAATCACGTGGAGGCCATGGCTGAATTTGAACTCATGATTCAGCAATCCAAATTTGGATCGGCCGGGCATAAAGTGGTGGTAGAGGAGTTTTTGACCGGCATTGAACTGAGTGTGTTTGCCCTTACAGATGGTGAATCATACGTGCTGCTACCGGAAGCCAAAGACTATAAAAGAATCGGAGAGGGTGATAAAGGCCTGAACACCGGCGGAATGGGTGCGGTGAGCCCGGTTCCTTTTGCCGATGCAGTATTCATGGAAAAAGTACGCACCCGAATCATTGAACCCACGATTAACGGCATCCACGCGGAGAAACTGGCCTACAAAGGCTTTGTTTTCTTCGGGCTGATCAATGTGAATAATGAGCCTCTGGTCATTGAATACAACTGCCGGATGGGTGATCCGGAAACCGAAGTGGTGATCCCAAGACTCAAGTCTGACCTGGTTGAGCTGTTCCTGGCCGTCTCCCAAAACCGGTTGGCGGGTAAAACCCTGGAATTTGAACAGAGAGCCGCTTCCACCGTGGTAGCCGTCAGCGGTGGATATCCCGGCAGTTATGAAAAAGGATTTGAGATTGATGGACTGGACATCCTGAATGAAGACGATACCATCGTGTTTCATGCAGGGACCAGTGAAGAAGATGGCAAAATTCTGACCAATGGGGGAAGGGTGCTTGCTGTAACATCCTTTGGGGACTCGGTTCACAAGGCCGCCCAACGTTCCATCAAGATCATGGAGTTCATCGATTTTCAAGGCATCTACTATCGGAAGGATATCGGGTACGAGTTCCAGTGAGAGGTTTCCGGATAAATGTTGTGAAATCCCGCATAAAACGTTCATAATGACGTTGTTTATTGGAATTATTTATTGAATTTTGCCCACATTAACTAGAAAACCAATATCAATCGTACAATGGGACTCTTTAACTGGTTCACCCAAGATATCGCCATTGACCTCGGAACTGCCAACACGCTTATCATTCATAACGACGAAATCGTAGTCAACGAGCCTTCCATAGTTGCTTTAGACCGCAATAATCCCAAGAATGTTCTGGCTGTAGGTAAGAAAGCCCTGATGATGCACGAGAAAACACATGAGAGCATCAGGACGGTCAGGCCCCTCAAAGACGGTGTAATTGCAGACTTCAACGCTGCTGAATTAATGATAAGGGAGATGATCAAAATGATCTATCCCAAAAAGCCTTTGTTCCCCCCAAGTTGGCGGATGATGATCTGTATCCCCTCCAGTATTACCGAGGTGGAGAAGAGAGCTGTAAGGGACAGTGCTGAGCAGGCAGGTGCTAAGGAAGTGTACTTGTTGCACGAGCCCATGGCTGCTGCGCTAGGTATTGGTATCGATGTAGAGGAGCCTGTAGGCAACATGATCATTGATATCGGCGGTGGTACCACCGGTATTACCGTTATCGCTCTTGCCGGTATCGTTTGCGATCAATCCATCCGCATTGCAGGTGATGAGTTCACTGCAGATATTATGGAAGCGCTGCGCCGTTACCATTCTCTCCTGATTGGTGAACGTACCGCGGAACAGATCAAGATTCAGATCGGTGCTGCAATGAAAGACCTTGAATCTCCTCCCGATGATATTCCGGTGAATGGTCGTGACCTGGTAACGGGTATCCCCAAACAGATCATGGTGAGTTTCCAGGAGATCGCTGAAGCACTGGATAAATCTATATTTAAAATTGAGGAGGCCATCCTTAAAGCGCTGGAGACAACGCCGCCGGAACTGGCCGCAGATATATACAGGAGGGGCCTTTACCTTACCGGTGGTGGTGCCCTGCTGCGTGGTTTGGATAAACGCCTCAGCCAGAAGATCAAGTTGCCTGTACACGTTGCTGAAGACCCGCTGAAGAGTGTGGTTAGAGGTACGGGTATCGCTCTTAAGAATTACTCGCGGTTTCCTTTCGTGATGAGATAATTCAATGCGGAATATTTTTCTTTTTATTGCCCGGTTCAGTAACCTGCTGTTCTTCCTGTTATTACAGGTACTCGCGCTCAGCATGCTGTTCCGTTATAATAAATTTCATCAGGCAGCTTACATGAATGCTGCCAATGAGGTAACGGGAAAGTTTTTTCTCCGATATAATAATATAGAAACCTATTTCAGTCTTCGCAAGGAAAACGATCAGCTCAGAACCCAGAATGCTGATCTGCTCAATAAGCTGGCTACTAATTTTTCAGCACCTGATAGCAACATGCTGGTTGTTCAGGATACCATCCGATTACAAGAGCAGGAACAGTATCGTAAATTCTTGTTTCTTCCGGCGCGTGTGATAGGGAACGCTGTGAACGAGCAGAATAACTTTATCACTTTACATCGAGGCAGCAACCAGGGGGTTGCCATCAACATGGCAGTGGTGGGCGCCAGCGGGATCATCGGGAAAGTGGTGGATGTAAGTCCGAATATGTCTGTGGTGATGAGCCTCCTGCATCGGAATAATAGTGTAGTGGCGCTGTTGAAAAAAGGCACTGGATTCGGCAAAGTGGTATGGGATGGCAAAGATCCAAGATACGTCACGCTCAATAATATTCCCAGAACAGAGAAAGTGACCAAAGGTGATACGGTGGTAACCAGTGCTTATTCTGATATCTTTCCTCCCGGCCAGATCGTAGGATTTGTAGAGGAGGTTGTTGAAGATAAGGCCACAAGCAGTTACAATATTAAAGTGAAAACGGGCACGGATTTCTTTTCCGTGCAGCATGCTTTTGTTGTTAAAAACCTGCAGAAAGCAGAAATGGATTCCTTACTAAACAGAATCAAGAGAGACTGATGAGTGACCTCTTAAAAAATATCATCCGTTTTGTGCTGTTTATCCTGGTGCAGGTGTTTGTGCTGGCGAAAGTGCCGCCATTGCATCGGTTCATCGTCCCATATCTGTATTTTCTTTTTATACTCTGGTTGCCGTACAATACACCAAGGGCGGGATTGACCCTGCTCGGGTTTTTATTTGGATTGGCACTAGACTTTTTTACCAAGACCCCGGGTCTTCATGCCGCTGCCTGTACGCTGATTGCTTATATCAGGCCTTTTATTATCGGCATACTGATGCCAAAAGAGGCCACGGAGATGAGCTATTCAGAGCCGTCCATCACGAGTATGGGCTTCATGCCTTTTGCGGTGTATGCATTTATCCTGACATTTATTCATCATACCTACCTGGTGTTCCTGGAATGGCTGCAGGTTGGCAGTATCTGGTTTTTCTTTGGAAAGGTACTTGCATCCACAGCCATCTCTCTGTTGTTGATTTTCATCACGGAGATGTTGTTCCAGCGAAAGGGAAGGTATAGGACGAATGTAGCATGAGAGAATAGGTTGCGGGTTGAAAGTTGCAGTAGGTTGTACGACCTCCAACGTGCAACCCCCAACCTGAAATAAAGGAAATTATAATCTTCAAGATAACATGTCTGTCTTCAATCAATCCAGACAAACTGTAGTACGCGTGATCATCCTCGCCGTCTTTGTGGTGCTGATCGCAAGGTTATTTGTATTGCAGTTGTTGAGTCCGCAGTTTAAACTGCAGGCAATGGATAATGCCGTGGACAGGAAGATCATTTATCCGGACCGGGGGCTGATCTTCGACAGAAATGGGAAGTCCATTCTGGAGAACACGGTGACGCATGACCTGATGATTGTGCCTACCCAGTTGAAAGGAATTGACACGCTGGGACTATGTAGCATCCTTGACATTGACACCACCGAGTTCAGGAAACGCCTGGTGACGTCTATTGTAAAAAATGGAAGGTACAGGCCATCTGTTTTTGAAGGAGCACTATCCATTGAGAAATTCGTCAAGTTACAGGAGAATATATATCGATTTGAACCCGGATTTTACCTGCAAGACCGGCCGATTCGTTCTTACCCGTATAAAGTGGCCGAGCACGTGCTGGGATATATCGGCGAAGTGGATTCCAACATCCTGAAACGGACCAATTATTTTTATCAGTTGGGGGACTACATGGGTCTTACCGGACTGGAGCGGTCATACGAGAACATTCTCATGGGCCAGCGGGGCGTGCAGTACAGGATCAAAGACAATAAGAACAGGCTGGTAGGGACTTATGAAAATGGTGCTTATGATACGGCGGCCATCGCGGGAAGGAAT
The DNA here is from genome assembly GCA_049661025.1 of Chitinophagaceae bacterium. GTDB lineage: Bacteria > Bacteroidota > Bacteroidia > Chitinophagales > Chitinophagaceae > Pollutibacter. Next base: position 56,045 of record JBASZQ010000041.1, read on the forward strand.
CTGCGTACTTACATGGATATCGATGTGCAAGTACTGGCAGAGAAATTTCTTGCGAATAAGTTGGGTGCTATCGTGGCCATTGATCCCAAAACCGGGGGCATCATTGCGATGGCCAGTGGGCCTACCTATGATCCAAACCTCCTGACAGGATCTTTGCGTAAGCTGAACTTCTCTTATCTGTTGACAGATACTGCAAAGCCTTTGTACAACAGAGCCATCAAGGGCCAGTATCCTCCCGGATCCACCATTAAACCCACGCAGGCGTTGATTGCGCTGGATGAAGGGGTCATCACGCCGCAATATGGCATTGGTTGCAACGGTACATATTACGGATGCAGAAGGCCGATCAACTGCACGGAGAAATGGTCTGGCCACGCTACCAATTTACGGATGGCGATTGCGCATTCCTGTAACTCTTATTTCTCCCAGATCTATCGCTTAGCCGTTGACAACAGGAAGTTTAAGAATGTAGACGAGGGCTACGCAAAGTGGAAAGAGTATATGAATTCATTTGGTCTGGGTGTTCGCCTTGGCGTAGATATTCCCAGTGAGGACAAGGGCCTTATCGTTGATACATCTTTCTACAATAAACTGTATAACAGCTCATGGAATTCCTGTACCAATGTGTTTCTTGGGATTGGGCAAGGCGAGATGCAGGCCACACCATTACAGATGGCAAACATGATGTGTATCATTGCTAACAAAGGGTATTATTATACGCCCCATTTTGTGGAAAAAATCGATGGCCAGGGCGAGGCCGATACGGTCCTGAACAGATATAAGGTTAAGCATAGTGTTACGCATATTCCTGACACCATTTACAACCTGGTGCAATTGGGCATGCAGGATGTTATTGAAGCAGGTACCGGCAGGGTGGCAAAGATCGATGGTATTACCATGGCTGGTAAAACCGGTACTGCGGAAAACTATGGTATCATCAATGGTAAACGGGAGAAACTCCAAGACCACTCCTGGTTTGTTTGTTTTGCACCCAGAGAAAACCCAAAGATCGCCGTTGCCATCATTGTTGAGAACGCAGGATTTGGCGCCACCTGGGCGGGTCCAATGGCGCGGATGGTCATCGAAAAATATTTAAATGATTCTCTCAGCGCAAAAAGTAAACTCGATTCAGCACGTATAGCCGAAAAAGAGATCATTCTTCCCATCGTTAAGGCGAAGCGGATGCGATTGGACTCCCTTCGCAGGGTGAGATTGGCAAGGGAAATGGGGGATAGTTCCAATACTGATCTTCCAGAAGCCCCGCCTACGCCTAAGTTGAAAAGAGCGGCAGAGATGCCTGTGAAAAAAGACAGTGTGCCGGCAAAGCCAAAGCCAGACACCACCAAGGCCATTGCACTTTTAACCAAGCACGAGGATGAGGAAGAATCCTGAAATATCTAAAGGTGTAGACAGCCTGTTGGTGATCCTTTACCTGATCCTGGCAACCATTGGTGTCATGAGTATTTTTGCGGCTACGCACCGTAACGAAGACATCGTCTCAGGATTTCTTTCTTTCAAGACAGACTATAGCAAGCAGTTATTGTTTTTTGGCATCAGCATTATCCTTGGCATTTTTATTTTGCTGACGGACTCGAAATTCTTTACTGCCACAGCCAACCTGTTTTACTTTGCCGGTATTGTATTGCTCTTGCTTGTGTTCCCGTTTCATACAGAGATCAAGGGTACTAAATCTATCATCCGTTTCTCCAGTTTCCAGCTTCAGCCGGCCGAGTTGTGTAAGATATTTGTGAACCTGGCATTGGCCAAATACCTGAGCCGTACGGAAACCGATTTCACCAAGCTTAAATCTCAATTGATCGCTACGGCCATCGTAATGGTTCCGGCCATCTTATCTATCCTGCAAAGCGAGACAGGTCTTGCGTTGGTTTATTTTTCTTTTTTCCTGGTGATGTACCGGGAAGGCTTGCCCAGTATCGTTTTGATTGTTGGTTTTTCGCTGGCTGTACTCGTGATAGCCACGCTGCTGATTGAACCCAATGTGCTCGCCATCATCCTGACGGTGATCGCAGGCCTCGCCATTTATTTTATGCGAAAGCAGATCAAGCGTGACCGGAGTATACTGATCGGTATCGCTGCCATCTGGGTGATATGTGTGGGTGTGCAAAGATTTGCTGTTCCGTTTTTTTTCAACAATGTGCTGAAGCCGTATCAGGTACAAAGGATCTATGCAACGGTGGGACGTGATTTTCCTGTTGATCCCAAGACTATGACGGAAGAAGACATTAAAAAGATTGAAGAGAAAAAGAAAGCTACCTCCTATAATGTGAAGCAAAGTAAGATCGCGATTGGCTCCGGTGGATTTATCGGAAAGGGTCTTTTAAAAGGCACCCAGACGCGTTATGATTTTGTTCCGGAGCAGAGAACAGACTTTATCTTCTGTACCATTGGTGAAGGTTTTGGTTTTGTTGGCAGCACAATCTTATTGTTGCTCTACCTCCTGTTGATCTTCCGGATTACGGTTGTTGCTGAAAGGCAACGAAGTACATTCAGCCGATGTTATGCCTACGGTGTAGCCGTGGTTTTGTTTTTCCATGTGGCCATTAATATTGGTATGACCGTAGGGCTTGTACCGGTCATCGGAATTCCTCTTCCTTTCTTAAGCTACGGCGGTACGGCCTTGATCACATTCACTGTGCTGTTGTTTATTCTGATCCGGCTGGATGCAGACCGGCAGATGGTACTTAGATAATGAGGCAATGTGGCAATGCGGTAGTGCGGCAGACGCTTCGCGAGGCATTGGGCATAGGACACTGGGCATTGCCGACCTGCGCATAACCACTCGGAGTGACTGCTGGCGCGCCGCAACGCATGGCGCGCCTTCCTACATTGCCGCATTACCGCATTGCCGCATTAACACATTAACACTGTATTTTTGCCCCATGAACATCATTCCCCTGTCTGAAGGCTCTTTCAGCATCGATGGAACCAAACGTTTTGTCCCCTTTGACACAGACAGAGATTCTTTGACCAACAGGCCGGCTGGCAGTATTCTGGTGGAGATCCAGCCCTTTGCGGTGGTCACCAGTAAAGATATCATCCTGTTAGATACCGGATTGGGTTTTCATAATGCAGATGGAAATCTGCAGATCCATCAGCATTTGCTTGACCATGATATCAATCCATTGGACGTCACTAAAGTGCTCATGAGCCATCTTCATAAAGATCATGCGGGTGGGGCCGGACTGGAAAACAAACTGCTCGGGCATTATCATGTAAGTTTTCCCAATGCCACCTATTATGTTAGCGAAAAGGAACTTGCCTATGCGTTTGAAAAAGGCAGGCCCTCCTTCCAACCAGAAGAGTTAGAGGTGTTCCGTCAAATGGAAAAGATTCAGCTGTTAGATGGCGAAGGAATGATTGATGGCTACATCACCTATCAATGGAGTGGCGGGCATAGTCCTTTCCACCAGGTATTCTGGATCAGGGAAGAGGGGGAAACCGTTTTCTTTGGTGGCGATGAGGCTCCACAATTACATCAGATGAAAAGCCGTTTTGTTGCAAAGTATGATGCCGATGGAAAACGGGCAATGGAACTGCGACAGGAATGGTGGTCGAAAGGCCAGGAAGAAGGATGGACCTTCTTATTCTATCATGACATCAGGACCCCTTTTGTAAAAGCAGGATGAATATCAGGCCATTCTTCGTGACAGTTATATGTGTGGTGATGCTGACCTGGAGCAGCTACGGGCAGTCTCATGCATCTAATATTGTTTTTCTCTTGGATATCAGCAATAGCATGGGGAAGGACCACAAGATGGAGCTTCTGCAGAAATCAACAGAAGAACTTTGTAAGGTGCTGAATACGAAGGATCGGGTGAGCTTACTGACTTTTGGTACCGTGGTGGAAACCCTGTACAGTTCTTCTTCATTTTCAGGGTCTGATTCATTGCTGCAGAAGCTTAAACGGGTGCGCTCTACCGCGGCCGCCACCAACATCAACCGCGGAATTTATGATGCTTTTGAGCAGTCAGATAAAATGAAGCTCCCTGAAGAGAACCACGTTTTTCTGGTTACAGATGGAGAATTTGCATTAAATCCATTTACGAAATCCCTTGTAGAAAAGCGTAAGGATATCCGTTTAACCTGTGTCATTGTAGGGAAGGGACCCTCTGCAGAAAAAGCTGTTAAATATGTCACCGAAGAACTCAAATTGAAGGTGATCACCTTGGTGAACGAAGAAGCAGATGTCAAGAAACTTGCCGAGTTGGTCAGGTCAACCGTAATCGACGTCCAATAAAAAAGGCTAGCCCTAGAAAGAGCCAGCCGTTGCTAACCTATGAAAAACACCAAGGTAAAAGTACAATTTTTTGTTTAATACATACAAGTCCACGATTTTTTTTTGCCGACTTATCGCTGGTTCCCTGCCCGCTTTTTTTGCCGGTTCTGAAGTTCCCGTTTAACCATCTCCCTGAACTTGTCTTCCGCCTGAAACAGCTTGTTTGTTCGGTCTCCACCAAGGATCTTCACAAAATCAGGTTTATACTTCTTACGGACATCCAGCGCTTTTTGCTGACGGGTCAGCACATCTTCTTCTCCACCGTTTCTGAGCAGGCCCCTCAGTTCGTCCTGGTATTTGTTATATACAGGCCAAAATTTCTCCGCATCCTGGCTGGTTAAGCTCAACTCCTTCGTCAGATAGGCGATCTGGATGGCTTCCAGCCGTTGTTTACTTTCACCACGTATGCCATCCTGAGCAATGCCCGAAAAAGGCAGCAATAATAGCATCAGGTATAAAATCTTTCTCATGTTTAATTCAATTTTTGGGGTGTTATTTCAGGTTGGTCTGATAGAAAATCCTTCAGGCCTTCTTCATCAATATCGCGCATCATCTCTTCTGCTTCAGCAGGATTACCAGCCACAACGATTGGCTCGGGCACGGTGATATCCGGGAATCCACTCAGGAATTCATCCATTTCCTTTTCACTCACTTTCGGTAGTTCCTTGCTAACACTCAACGGATCTAAGCTTCCCTGCTGTTGACTCATATTGTATATCAAAGTCCCAAATCCCAGGATGGCTATTAACGAAGCCGCCACAGCGTAGAGCCTGAACCTGTTCTTTGGCATACTTACTACAGGTGAAGGTGATTTTGCCGCTGTTTCAGATGGAATCCGGACCTCACTGAAGTATCCTTCAGGAACGCTCATCGGCATCTTTCTGGACATGCCAGCAAGCAAAGGTGAAAGGGAAGAAATTTCTTCCTCATGTTCTCCTTCCATCGCCCTGATCCTCTCAAGGATTAGCTCCGGTAGAAGATCAAAATAGCCCTCTGGAACGGTAAACACCTGTTTAACAGGGATTTCCGAAACCTCCTTGCTTATGCTCTCCAGCTCTACTTGTATGTCAGACTTTCCACGCATCATCTTTTAGACGGTTTTAGGCATTCGTGGTTTAATGATTCAGGATATATTCTTCAATTTTTTTGACCGCATGATGGTAGCTCGCTTTCAAAGCACCCTCAGAGGTTTCAAGGATTCGGCTCATGTCTTCATATGGCATTTCATCGTAATACCTAAGCGAGAAAACCAGTTTTTGTTTTTCCGGAAGCTGCTGGATGGCCAGTTGCAGTTTCCATTCCAGTTTATTGGCATCAAAATCTTTGTCCGCTTTTAATCGGTCAGCCATTCCAGATTGCTCACCATCAAAAGATACGGTCTGTCGCTTTTTTTGTTGTTCGATGAAAGTCAGGGATTCATTGCTGGCAATCCGGTATAGCCAGGTATAAAGTTTGGCATCTTCACGGAAATTGTCAAGGCCCTTCCAGGCTTTGATAAACACATTCTGTACTACATCATGCGTATCATCATGGTCAATCACCATACGCCTGACGTGCCAATAAATTTTTTCCTGGTATTTTTTGACGATAGCCGTATACGCGCGCTCCCTCTGGGATGGGTCGCGGAACAATTCAAGAAGTTCTTTGTCGTCAGTTGTTATGGCCATTTGTTTTTTTCAAACAGCATCATCCAAGCCGAAGCAGCCTATTTTCTGGCCATCACCTTTTCAGCAGCAGCTACAATATTGGGTGTGTCCAGTCCATATTTCTGCAGCAGCTGGGTTGGTGTTCCGCTCTCGCCGAATGTATCGTTGGTGCCGATCATTTCGATGGGTACAGGTTTGTGTTTAGCGGCTACTTGCGCAATACTGTCTCCCAGTCCGCCGATCACATTGTGTTCCTCTACCGTAACGGCACAACCCGTTTTGCTGATGGACTGTATGACTGCCTCAACGTCCAAAGGTTTAATGGTGTGGATATTGATCAGGTCAACAGAGAGTCCTTTTTCTTCCAGAATTTTTCCGGCTTCAATGGCTTTCCATACCATGTGTCCACAGGCAAAAATGCTAACATCCTTGCCTTCAGCAAATTGCTGTGCTTTACCAATCTGGAATGCTTCAGTGGCTGAAGTGAAAATGGGCCAGGATGGACGGCCAAAACGCAGGTATACGGGACCGTTATAAGCAGCGATAGCCTTGGTTGCGGCCTTAGTTTGATTGTAGTCACAGGGAACGATCACCGTCATGCCGGGGAGCATCTTCATCAGACCGATGTCTTCCAGAATCTGGTGGGTAGCGCCATCTTCACCCAGGGTCAAACCTGCGTGGGATGCACATATTTTTACATTTTTGCCCGAGTAGGCAACAGATTGCCTGATCTGGTCATAAACCCTGCCGGTAGAAAAGTTGGCGAAGGTTGTGGTGTAGGGGATCTTGCCACCTATGGTTAATCCTGCGGCAATGCCGATCATATTGGCTTCTGCAATACCGATCTGAAAAAATCTTTCAGGAAAGGCTTTAATAAATGCATTCAGCTTTAAGGATCCTGCGAGGTCAGCGGTTAGCGCAACCACATTCGGGTTTTCCTGTCCTAGCTCGTAAATGCCATCCCCGAAGCCACTACGAGTATCTTTTTGACCAGTAACCTGTATGTCTTTTAACATGCCGCAAATGTACGGACAAGGGGGAGTTTTTAGGGTGAGGGTTCAGAATTTTTTTAGTGGTGTATCCTGAACCCTCACCCTAAACCCTCACCCTAATTCAATTGTATATTCCTGCCCGCATAGAACTGTTCGTCAGACTTGAGCTTCTGTTCCCATTGCCAGGCCGTTTTCATGATATCTTCCAGGTTGAACTTCGGCGTCCAGCCCAGTTCTTGCTCGGCTTTATCCCTGTTGGCATAGATGGCCATGATATCGCCTGGTCTTCTGGGTCCAATGCTGTAGTTCAGCTTCTGGCCAGTCACTTTTTCAAATGCCTGGATGGCTTCCAGAACGGTAATTCCATCACCCGTACCCAGGTTAAACACATCGCATTCCAATCCCAGACTCTTCTCCATGAGAAATTTCAGGGCAAGGGTATGTGCATGGGCAAGGTCACAGATATGGATGAAATCCCGGATGCAGGTACCGTCTCTCGTGGGATAATCATCGCCAAACACCTGCATATGCTGCATTTTGCCGATGGCAGTCTGTGTGATCACGGGTGTCAGGTTTTGGGGTTTATCAATTGGGAATTCGCCAATCAAATTGGTGGGATGGGCACCGGCAGGATTGAAGTATCGCAACAACGCAGAGCGAACAGGTGCAATTCTCGTGAAATCACGGATCATGCGTTCTCCCATTTGTTTGGTAGCTCCGTATGGGGATTCAGCTGGTTTCTCTGGATTTTCCTCAGTCACCGGAATGGTATCCGGGCTGCCATAGACTGTGCAGGAGGAGGAGAAAACAAAATATGCGGTTTTGAATTCTTCAACACAGCGGAGCAGATTGATCAGCGAAACCATATTGTTTTCATAATACATCATCGGCTTCACTACAGATTCTCCTACGGCCTTATAAGCTGCAAAATGAATAACACCGATGATGTCTTCATTCTCTGCGAAGATGGCGTGCGTATCGTCAAAATTGCAAAGGTCAACCTTATAGTTTTTGACTTTCTTGCCAGTGATCTTTTCAATACCTTCCATCAGTCTTGTGCCGGACCGGGAATTATTATCCACGGAAACCACATCATATCCGTTCTGGATGAGGTCCACAATGGTATGGGAGCCGATGTAACCGCAACCACCTGTTACGAGAATTTTCTTCATACGTTGTCTTTAGAGTACAACATCCAGAATGTATTGACCATAACCACTCTTCATTAGTGGTTCAGTCAGTTTCAGGAGTTGTTCTTTATTTATAAATCCTTTTCTGTAAGCGATTTCTTCAATACAGGCAATCTTAATGCCTTGCCTTTGTTCAATAACCTGCACAAACTGCGAGGCCTGTATCAGCGAGTCGAATGTTCCGGTGTCCAACCATGCAGTACCCCGGTCCATCAGGCATACATTCAACTTTCCTTTGGCGAGATAAGTTTTATTGACATCTGTGATTTCATATTCGCCCCGTGCAGATGGCTTCAGGTTTTTGGCGATATCCACCACTTCATTGTCATAAAAGTAAAGACCGGGAATGGCATAATTGCTCTTTGGTATTTTCGGTTTTTCTTCAATGCTGATCACCCTCATGGCGTCATCAAATTCCACCACTCCATATCTTTCCGGGTCACTAACGTGATATGCGTAAACGATACCTCCATCCGGGTTTGCGTTTTTGCTGAGTTGCTCCCCAAGTCCATACCCATAAAATATATTGTCTCCCAGTACCAGCGCTACACTGTCACTACCAATAAACTCAGCGCCAATAACAAAAGCCTGTGCAAGTCCATTTGGCTCTTTTTGTTCAGCATAAGTAAATGAAATGCCAAACTGCGAGCCATCGCCAAACAACTTTTTGAAATTGGGAAGATCATGGGGAGTGGAAATGATAAGGATATCACGGATGCCTGCCAGCATTAGGGTAGATAATGGATAATAAATCATCGGCTTATCATACACAGGCATGATCTGTTTACTGATGGCGTATGTGATTGGGTAAAGTCTTGTGCCTGACCCACCGGCCAGAATGATTCCTTTCATTCAACAAAAATAGGTGATTGGGTTATTTGTTATTAGTTATTTTAATAACTCATTGAGCCCCATCGTATTGTTGATCAGTAGAAAAGTTTCGTGATAAAGTAGATGATCGCTGCCATAATCGCGGATACCGGAATTGTAAGGATCCAGGCCCAGAGCAGGTTAACGGTAACGCCCCAACGAACTGCGGAGAGGCGTTTGGTGGCACCCACTCCAATGATAGAACCTGTAATGGTATGGGTGGTGCTCACGGGGATACCCATCTTCTCTGTCATGAACAGGGTGATGGCACCGGCCGTTTCCGCGCTTACGCCTTCCAGTGGGGTCACTTTGGTGATTCGGGTACCCATCGTTTTTACGATCCTCCAGCCTCCGCTTAAGGTGCCCAGACCAATGGCCGCGTAACAGGCAATCGGAACCCAGACGGGCATATTCTTGATATCATCCAACTGTCCTGCAGCAACCAGCGCTGCAGCAATGATTCCCATTACTTTTTGTGCATCATTACCGCCATGGCCAATACTGAATGCGGCCGAAGACAACAACTGCAGGCGTTTGTACATATTCCCCGTCCTGTATGCACTTGGCGGATTCTGGAAATGGTTGAAAAGGTATGATAAAATAAATATTGCAGAAATGCCAATCATCCCCCATTTAATGATCGGATTAAATGGTATAAATGTAACGGTCAGAAAAACTGACGCGATGATGATGGCGAGTTTAAGCCAGATGTTCTGAATAATGGTCACAATGGAAATGAACGCTGCGATGACCATGCCCATCAACGGAGCAATGAAAATGAATGCGAGCGTTTTGGTGATCTTCTCTACTTCAATGCTGTTGAAGCCTGCATGGGCAATAGCTGCACCGGCAAATCCACCGATCAGCGTATGCGAGGAAGATGAAGGAATGCCATACCACCAGGTCAGCAGGTTCCAGATGATAGCGGCAATCAGGCCAGATAAAATCACTGGCAGTGTAATCACTTCTTTATGTACCGTTTTAGCAATGGTGTTGGCAACGTTGTGGTCGCTGAAAATAAAAAAAGCAACAACGTTGAAGAAAGCTGCCCAAAGTACTGCCTGAAAAGGCGTCAGCACCTTGGTAGAGACAATCGTGGCAATAGAATTGGCCGCGTCATGAAATCCATTGATATAATCAAAGACCAGCGCAAGTATAATGATAACAACCAGAAGCGTCATAGTGGAGGCATTAGGCATTGGGCAAGTGGCACTGGGGTGCTGCCTCTTATGCGTATTTAATAATAATGGACTCAATCACATTACCTGCATCTTCGCATTTGTCCGTTGCGTCTTCCATCACCTGGTAAATCTCCCGCATCTTGATCACTTCTTTGGCATCATCAACTTCTGCAAACAAGCGCTCGATGTTATGATCAAACAGGTCATCGGCCTGGTTCTCTATGCTATTTATTTTAACGATGGCTTCGGTAATCTCACGGAGGTTCTTCATATTCCGAAGTTCTTTCACCGCCCGGTTCACTTGATCAGTACTCTGGATGATCAACTCTGCAAATTTTCGTAATCCCTGATCATCTGTATTGATGTGGTAGAACATGATCTTTTTTGCGGCTGCATAAATATGGTCCGCCACATCATCCAATGCGGTAGCAAGGTAGTGGATGTCTTCACGATCAAATGGTGTGATAAAGTTGCGGCTCAACTCCGTGAATATCTTATGGGTGACTTCGTCATTCTGGTGTTCCAGGTCTTCAATTTTGGCCATGATGGCATTGCATGCACTTTTATCCGTTTCCAAAACCAGGTCTTTGAGCGTTTTGGCCATCTCTGTTACCCGTTCACTGGACTCTTCAAACATGGTATAGAAAATGCGGTCTTTGGGGAGAAAAATTTTAAGGATCGTGTTAAAGGCCATGCGTCAAAATTTCGGCAAAAATAGCCCTCTCCTATCACCAGCAAATGACCAGACGACAGTTAATAATTACTTAACATAGGGTGGAGGTAATGATTTCTTAACATTGCAGCCCGTCTTAAACAACTATTCATGAGGAGATATATATGCAAAGGAATTGCCATATTGGCGATATTGCTTGTGGCTGTTCCTATTCGGGCGCAATTCCTCATGGATATGATAGATACCACCAAGGAATTGGGCAAAACCACTTTCCAAACCATCGATCGCCTAAATCATATTAGGATTTCCGGGTATATACAACCTCAGTTTCAATGGACCAACGGAAAGGGTTCATCCAATTACAGTGGGGGTAATTTTGCGCCCAATGCCAATAGTAGGTTCATGCTCAGAAGGGGAAGGATCCGTTTCGATTATGTACGAACAGACGAAAATCACCGTAACCAGCTTCAGTTTGTGTTCCAGTTTGATGGTACGGAGCGGGGTGTGGCCATCCGGGATTTTTGGGGCCGATATTGGGAGAATAAATTTGAGGTGTTTGCTTTCACGGGCGGGATGTTTGCCAGACCCTTCGGCTTTGAAGTGAATCTTTCATCAGCAGATAGGGAAGCGCCGGAACGAGGCCGCATGTCGCAGATACTAATGCGTACGGAACGGGACCTGGGTTTTATGGTAAGTGTCGAGAAGAGAAAGCAAGGAAAAGCATGGAAGTTTTTTAGGATCGATCTCGGAATCTTCAACGGTCAGGGTCTTACGGCAACGGGTGAATTTGATTCTTATAAAGACCTAATCACTCAGTTGGTGATCAAACCGCAGCAGATCGCTAAGAATCTCTATCTAAGTGGCGGTGTTTCGATGTTGTATGGTGGTCTTGAAAAAACGGGAAAGGTGAGTTATGAAATGGGTGAAATAAATGGAACACCACATTTTTTGAAGGATTCTGTCAACATCAAAACAGGTGGAGAACTGCCACGCCATTATTATGGTGTCAATGCACAACTTCGCTATCGCACAGAATGGGGTAATTCAGAATTGCGGGGTGAGTTTTGGAAAGGTACCCAAACGGGTACACAGACCAGCTCTGAAACGCCTTCGTCTATCCCTGCTCTAACACCGATGTATGTGAGGCCCTTCAACGGGGCGTTTATCGTCTTTTTACAACATATTGTAAATCCCAGGAACCAGATCGGCATAAAACTGGACTGGTATGATCCCAACACAAAAACAGCAGGCACAACCCTGGGGTCTGCAGGCAGCAATTTTACCGATGCTGATGTGAAATATACCACACTCGGAATGGGCTATATCCGTTATGTGAACGAGAACCTCAAACTGGTCTGCTGGTATGATTTAATCAGAAATGAAAAGACGGCTCTTGCCGGTTATACTGCAGATAAAAAAGACAATGTACTTACTATTAGGGCGCAGTTCAGATTTTAAATTTCTATAATCTGATAACATTGCGGTAACATTCAGGTAATGCGCTCATAACATTCCATTAACACGGCCATAACCTTGGCGTAGCACTTTTGCGCTACAAATTATGACCATGTCATTTGCTCGTCTACTCTTATTGCTATTTATCCTTACGCCCCTTGCAACCCTTGCACAGACCTTCACTCTTACCGGGAAGGTAACCAATCAAAAAAATGAGCCACTTGCCGGTGCTACTATCGTAGTGAAGCCTGGTGGTAAAACCCTGATTACCGATGTGGAAGGTAGATTCTCATCATCACTTGAATCCGGAACAAAGTATACGCTTGAAGTGAGTGCTGTTTCTTATACCACAAAAACCATCACTGAAGTGGAGGTTGGTAAAGGACTGGATAACAACCTTGATATCATTTTGGCTCCTGCGGTTAAAGAAATGGAAGGTATTGTAATTAAAACAACTACCCGCAAGCAGGAGAATACTGTTGCGATGTTGAATTTTCAACGCAACAACTCGGCCCTCTCCAGCGTGCTGGCTGCAGACTTCATACGCCAAACGCCGGATAAGAATACAGGTGAAGTGCTCAAGCGTGTGAGCGGTGCTTCTATCCAGGATAATAAATATGTTGTGGTGAGGGGATTAAGTGACAGGTACAATCAAGCATTGTTGAACGATGCTCCGATGCCTAGCTCAGAGCCTGATAAAAAGGCCTTCTCTTTTGACATGATCCCGTCTGCGATGATTGATAACATCATCATCAACAAGACGGCTACGCCAGACCTTCCGGGTGAATTTGCCGGAGGCCTTGTTCAGGTGAATACCAAAGATATTCCATCAAAGAGCCAGCTCTCTGTTGGTTTCTCCCTTGGATTTAATACGCAGTCAACTTTCCAGGATTTCACGTCTAACCCACGTAACAAGTGGGATTGGCTGGGTTTCGATGATGGCAGCAGAAGTTTGCCTTCAGCACTTCCCGGGGTAGCTGACTACCGTGCACAAACCGATGCACAGAAAATAGAATCTACGAAGTTGTTTAAGGATCAGGTTTACAGTGAAGCGGTGAAGACGGCGATTCCTATCACAACACTCAATCTTACATATTCAGGCAGGAAACAATACAAGAATGGCGCGAGCTTCGGAACCATCATCTCCCTTTATCATCGTCAGGCACAAATTGTGTATGATGAGGTTGAACGTGGAAGGTACGAGCAGGTCAGAACGCCCATTTTTGAAGGCACAGAGATACAGAATCGATATTCAGTGAGTACGGGTGTTCTCGCCAATTTCACTTATGTAAAGGGAAAACACAAGATTTCATTTAAAAATCTCTTCAACCAGTTGTATGATGATAACTACTACAACAGGTCTCTGGCAAATACCGGCAGGTTGCAGGATGTTTCCCTTCGTTCATCCTTCCTGAACCAGCGTTCTTTGTATTCTGGCCAGTTAGAAGGTGATCATGCCCTTACAACCAGTGGTATTCGGTTGAAGTGGAATGGTAACTTCTCAATCAACCATAAAACACAACCTGATTTCCGGACGGCACAGTATGTAAGAAGTTTTACTGATCCTAATGGTGATTTTGAATTGGATGACGACGATACTCGTCGTTTCTTTTCAAACCTGAAGGACTATAACATGGGTGGAAGTGGATACCTCCTGGTTCCCTTTACCATAAACAATGAAAAGCAGACATTTAAATTTGGCGGTGGAAGCCTGGTGCGTTTCAGGGACTTTAATGCCAGGATCTTCAGGTATGAACCTGCATCATCTTTAACAGATCTTGCCACGCCTTATGATCAGATGTTCCTGAAAAGTAATATTAACGACAGGGGTGTGTTCATTGATGAACAAACGCAGAATACAGATGAATACTTTGGAGTGTCAACCCTCAACTCCGCATTTGCAATGTTTGATAACAAGTTTGGCAACTTTAGGGTGATTTGGGGAATGCGTGCAGAATTCTTTGAGCAGTTCCTTGAATCTACCGACCTGTCTGCAAAACGCGTGGTCGTGAATACAGAAAAGTGGGACTTCCTGCCCTCCGTCAATATGACTTACTCCTTCAATCCCAAGCATCAGCTTCGTGTGGCTGCATCTAAAACAGTTGCCCGTCCTGAGTTTCGTGAGATTGCACCTTTCCAGTTCTTCGATTATGAGCAGATCTGGGGTATTTCTGGTGAAACAAATTTGAAGCGCACTGCCATCCTTAACGGGGATATCCGTTATGAATACTATCCTAAATCTGGTGAGATTCTTTCCATTGGATTGTTGGCAAAGCAGTTTACCAATCCGATCGAGATCAGGATGGACCCAGGAAGCAATGGTGACCGTTGGTTGTTTAACTACGCAAATGCGGAAAGTGCTACGCTGTATGGCGTAGAGGTGGAAATCAGAAAGAGTCTTGATTTCATCAGCGAAAAACTTTCGAAGTTGTACTTCGTAGGTAATGCAACGTACCTGGAATCTAAAGTGACCTTGATTACAGAGTCAAACAACAATGTAAAGACTGAGCAAGACCGCCCATTGTTTGGTCAGTCGCCCTACCTCATCAACGGTGGTTTCCAGTTCACTGGCAAAGCCTGGAGTGTAACGGCCTTGTATAACCGAATTGGCCCCAGGCTTTCTCTGGTGGGTGATCCAGTGGGTGCAGGTTTTTATGATATCTATGAGAAGCCGAGGAATCTTGTTGACCTGAATGTCTCTAAGAAACTCTGGGATAATAAGGGTGAATTGAAGCTGACGGTATCGGACCTGCTGAACAACCAATTTGCTTTCTACGACAATCCAACGGCAAAGGCTGGTTACGACTTTAATGGTGGCGACAGGATCAACTACGCATACAAGCCTGGTACAACCATTACACTTGGTTTTACGTACAACTTTGACCTTAAATAATGTTTAAAACGCTTACAAACAATAGTATGAATACGTTCAGGAAACTTACCGCATGTGCATTATTGCTGTCATTGATCAGCTCTTGCATTAAAATTGACATGACTGAAGACTCCAGCTCTGGCACTGGTGGTGGAGCTGTGGATGATCCCAACACTACGAAAGTATTGACGGGTTCTTACGAGAGGAACATCACCCTTCAGGCGGGCACTTACACTTTGAAAGGCTATGTGTATTTCACTTCAGGAACAACATTGAGCATTCCTGCAGGTACCATCATAAAAAGTGATGTTTCCCAGAAAGGCGCATTGATCATTGAGCGTGGTGCCAGGATTGAGGCATTGGGTACTTCAACAAGCCCCATTGTATTCACATCAGGAAAACCTGCCGGTCAGCGTGCACGTGGCGACTGGGGTGGAATCATCATCCTCGGTAACGCACCTACCAACAGGCCGCTTTCACCAGCTCCGTTGATTGAAGGTGGTGTTGACCGTAGGTATGGTGGCAGTATCCCTAATGACAACTCTGGTACAATGCGCTACGTTCGTATTGAGTATGCTGGTATTGCCGCTGAACCCGGATCAGAAATTAATGGATTGACACTTGGAGGCGTAGGCTCAGGAACTACGCTTGAGTTCATTCAAACATCTTATGCGAATGATGACGCTTACGAGTTGTTCGGTGGTACCGTGAATTTGAAAAACCTTGTAGCCTATGCTACATCAGATGATGATCTGGATTTCGATTTCGGTTATACTGGTAAAATTCAGTACGCTATTGTACAAAGAAGGCCTGAGATTGCCGATACCGATGCCGGTAATGGTGTTGAAGCAGATAATGATGGTTCAGGAACGGCTGCGCTTCCTTATACAAGGCCCGTATTGTCAAATATTACATGGATTGGCCCTAACGGTGATCCTGTTACCCAGGCTAATCTGAATTTTGCCAACAGGTGGAGAAGGGCTGTAAGGTTTGAGGTACGCAACTCTATTATGATGGGCTTCCCTAAGGGTGGTTTTTCTATGGAGAGTGCTTCAACAGCTAACGCTTATAATACAGATACTTCGGTATTTATCAATAACCTGGTGCATGCACTTGCAGATCCTTATAAGGTGGATGCTTCTGCTGGTGGTGTGATCACTGCTGCTAACGTAAAGACAAGGGCAGAGTCTCGCGGTTGTATTACTTATACTGACCCAACTGCTATTGGCCTGGAAGCTCCTTTTAACTGGGATGCTCCTAATTATATGCCTAAAGCAGGTTCACCAGCCCTTTCCGGTGCAAACTTTACCGGTATGGACCCATTCTTTACCGTTGTGACTTTCCGCGGTGCGCTTGGAACCAATAACTGGACCACTGGATGGGTGAGCTATACTCCCCAGACGAACGTATATTAATTCTTGAATCTTATTCATAAAAGCAGCCGCAATCAGCGGCTGCTTTTTTTTATATTCACCATATGAAGTGGATTGTATTTTTCCTTCTTCTTTTTTCAATTGCAGCCTGCAACACGAGTCAGGATCCTGCGACAAAGGATACGGTTGTTGTTGATCAACCTGCATTTGCATCGGGCCCTCTTCGTCCGGATTCAATTGAAGTTATTTATTACCAGAAACCGTTTACAGACAAGGAGCGGTATACCCGTTTTTTCTCCAACCTTGTTACCAGAGATACTGGACTCATCCGGAATCTTATGTCTGTGCTTGCATTGCCAGGTGTCAAAGAAGATTCCATAAGGACATGTATGTCTGAAGGGAAGATCAATATACCGCTTAAAGGCGACGCATATCAGGTGGTGTATTTTTCGCGGGAAGCAAATCCATGTAATTATTTGTATGTCATACGTAACGGTCAGTTTTTCTATTATACCCTTGATGCTACAATAGTGGAGAAGTTAAATCAACTGGGAAAGCTCGCGAAGAACCCCTGATATCTTATTTCCTTCTTACCTGTGGCTGTTTTGGTTCATAGGCGAATGCCACCTGGTATGAATCCTTGGCTATGGAAGGGATGGTTTCACCGAGTTTCAAATCAGTTGTTTGAGGTGTAGGTTCACAAACAGTGAATTTCTGACCATTATAAACTACGGTTTGTCCGAATGATTTTGGGAATTGAATGCCGATGCTCACATGCTTCGGATAAACAAGCACAACCATTGGCAGGTCATAGATTTCTTTCACGAGATAATAAAATAAGGAGACCCTGTCTTCACAATCGCTTGACTCATTGAGAAGGGTTAATTCAGGGCTGTAAATTTTTTCCCTTCCAAAGTTCTCAGTGTCAGGCTTAAACAGGAATGCATATCGTGTAAAATGCATGAGAAAATCAACACCATCCCGTACGGGCAATCCTTTGATCTGTTTCATGAGTGCGGGAATCAGGGATTGATAGGCGTCAGCACTCATAGGAATATTGAAATGTTTCTCGTAGTCTGTAACCGGATAATTTTTGAAATAAGCGCCGACAGACCCGTTCAGCTTTATCCTGAAATGGTAATCCTGTTCGTTATATGTAAACTGGAGATCTTTGGTGACTGTTTTATTCCTTGTGTTAGGCAAAGAATTTACGCGATATGAAAAAGCTGAAGTGTTGACTTCTTGTGCTGTGCGGAGCGTATTGAATTTTTTGTTTTCAAAATCTATCTTGAATCCATAGTCGTGGTAATTCAGACAGACATAGTTTTTCCCAGCCTCTCTCCTAATGGGAATGTTGTAAATGTTTTCTTCGCAATGCACATAAAACAAAAGGGTACTGTCTGCGAAGGCCAGAATCGCATCAAATCCGGAAGCTTTGAGTAGGTACCATTTGTATATGGTATATAGATAATAGTTGGCAGTTTTGGGTGCCAGTTGATCCGCGATCCTTCGAATGAGTTGATAATAAAGCCAGTCGTCAAGTTTATGACTCTCCCTAAACTGTTTCAGATCGCTCACCAGGCCCACGAAGGAGGCTTCCGGGATTTGTCTGCAATAAGCCTCAATTTCTTCCTGCGAAACCAGTGATGAAGTGTCAATGAATAGAGGTTGAGTAAACCGATGGGTCAGCGAATCCCCAAAGCAATCAAATGCAACCTGTGGTACATACCGTTGTGCCCTGCCTTCAACCGTTGGCAGTAGCGTAAAAAAGAGAAAGGATATAGCGAGGTTGCGAAGCAATGAATTATATAGATTTAATCATTTCGTAATGTTTTGGCAATAAAGAGGCCACATAGGCGGCCTACTTTCAACCCTTAACAATTAGTTCCTTAAGCAAAGAGTAGCGACCGCCTTAGTCTTGGGGTGGTCTTTTTCTTATGTTAAGTTATTATTAATTCTTGGAACGTCCAATTTGGGTTGTTATTGGTCGGGTTGTCATTTTTCTGAACAAAGCGTTACACTAAGCCCTCCAAGACTATATTCGTTACTATGAAGCAAAACCGGCGGCGGATAATAGTAGGCGTGTATGTCGCACTCCTGACGTTTTTTACCTATACCTGCGTGTTTGCTTTCCGCAAACCTTTTACGGTTGCATTGTTTGAAAATTACAGGCTTTTGGGTCTTCCATATCAGACAGTTTTGATTATCAGCCAGGTAATAGGATATATGCTGAGTAAGTTTATGGGTATCCGCCTCATTTCTTCATTAAGCAGAAACCACCGTTGGCGGCCAGCAGCTTGGCTGATGGGCACAGGATGGCTTTCCCTTTTGTTTTTTGCGGTGTTGCCCTATACGCTGGGTCCGTTTTGCTTTTTGGTCAACGGATTTTGTATGGGATTCATGTGGGGGATTGTCTACAGCTACGCAGAGGGGCGCAAGGCAACTGACATGATCGGTTCATCTCTCGCCGTGAGTTTTATTTTCGCGGGTGGATTTACAAGGTCAGTGGCGAGATACCTTATGTTGAATTTTGAGATAAGCGCCTTTTGGGTTCCATTTATGACAGGGCTTGTTTTTGTACTGCCCCTAATGATTTTATTCTATTTGCTCGAGCTTGCACCCGGACCAGATCATGAGGATGTTACTGAAAGGGTTGAAAGGGTCAGCATGAGCAAAGAAGACCGTAAGAAGATATTTTCATCTTTTCGGTTTGGCTTAATTGTTATTGCAGTGGGATATGGGATGCTGACCATTGTGAGGGATATTCGGGATAACTATATGAGCAATATATGGCGTGAATTAGGATACGCTGATTCTGCTTCAATTTTCACCAAATCGGAAACCCGAATATCACTTGTTGTATTAATAGTAATGGCACTCCTTGTATTGGTTCGAAATAATATCAAAGCGTTCATGTTAATTCATACTATGATCTGTGTTGGGTTCGTGATCAGTTTGGTAAGCTCTTTATTATTCCTATTTGGAAAGGTTGACGGTTCAGTATGGATGCAAACTGCAGGTTTAGGTTTATACATGGCCTATATTCCATACAATGCTGTTTTTTTTGACAGAATGATCGCCTCATTCAGGATCATCGGCAATGTCGGATTTTTGATTTATTTGATCGATGCGTTTGGATATCTGGGTTCTGTTTTTGTGATGTTAACAAAATCGTGGATGAGTGAAGATGTTAGTTGGTCAAACTACTTTGCCTATATGGTAGTTGGAGTTGGTATGCTTGGATTTATCGGTACATTGATCTCATCCGTTTATTTCATAAAAAAGTACCGTCTACAAGTTGCAAATCAATTATGATTTATCAAGTGTGAACCCAAAAGTAGTGCCGATGTCCAGTTTGCTGCGCACATGAATACTGTGTCCATGCGCTTCTACAATGTGTTTGCAAATGGCAAGCCCTAACCCGGTTCCGCCAATATTCCTGCTTCGGCCATAGTCAGTACGGTAAAACCGTTCAAAAATTCGCGGAAGATGTTCCTCGGATATGCCGATGCCGTCATCACTGATCTCTACAAGAATATTCTTGCCGTCCGTATTGTAAACGCTGGCTTCAATGTACCCATTCGGCTTACCATATTTGATGGCGTTATCTACCAGGTTAATCAATACCTGACGGGTTTTTTCTTTGTCGGCCCGCACAAGTATCGGCGCCTCGCAGCCTTTTTTGATCACACATTTTGCGTTCTTATCTGCAGCCTTAATGGTAAGTGAGTCATACACTTCGCGGATGAGATCCTGGATCACAAAATCCGTCAAATGCAATTGCTGTTGTCCGCTTTCCAGGGATGAGATCACATCAAGATCATCAATAAGATTCACCAGCCGGTCCACATTCCGGGAAGTATTTTCCAGGAATTTTTTGTTGACGTCGGGATTGTCCAGCGCGCCGTTCAGAAGGGTATCCACATAGCCTTGAATGGCGAAAACAGGTGTTTTGAATTCATGGGAAAGATTTTGCAGGAATTCTTTCCTGTACGCTTCATTCTGGCGCAACACCTCAATTTCCTGCTTGCGCTGCTCGGCCCATTTTTCTACGTCCTGACTCACCTCGTCGATGCTTTTCTGCGGCAGTACAGATTTGAAGTAAAACTCCTCACGTTTCGTAGCCTTGGTTTGGGAGATGAACTTGTAGATGAGCTTGATCTTTCGATAAATAAAACGCTGGATAAAGAAATAGGTCAGGTAGTATGCAATGATGAAAAGCGTCACAAACGTAACGATCGGTACCCACCAGGTGGTGAAGAAAACCAGGTTAGCCACCGCGCCGATCAACGCAATGGTCAGGGCATTAAAAATGGCGATCTGGCTGGGCGTAATATTCTTGGTATCAAACACAGGATGAAGATAGCTAATAGCTAGTAGCTAATAGCTATTGACCAAGGTCAAACTTATAGCCAACGCCTTTGACCGTTGTAATACAATCCAGCCCCAGTTTTTGACGGATCTTACGAATGTGTACATCGATGGTCCTGTCTCCAACAATCACATCGGTACCCCAGATCTGGCTCAGAATCTCATTTCGGAGAAATACCCGGCCCGGTTTGGATGCCAACAGGTAGAGCAGTTCAAATTCTTTTTTCGCAAGGGAGATGTCTTGTCCATTGTAATGCACCACAAACTGAACAGGATCTATCCTTAGTTCTCCCAACTGTAGCACCTTGTCCTGGTCTGGTCCTTTCTGTATCCTGCGGAACAGGGAATTGATCTTTGTGACCAGCACTTTTGGGCTTACAGGCTTGGAAAGATAGTCGTCTGCCCCAAACTCCAGTCCTTTCACATGTGAATACTCATCACTGAGTGCGGTGAGAAAAATGATGAGCGTCTGGTTGAACTGGGGTTGGCTCCTAAGGATCTTGCAGACTTCCATGCCATTCTTATAGGGCATCATTACGTCCAGGATAATGAGGTCAGGCTTGTGTGCCTTGGCCTTTTGCAGGGCATCGTCCCCGTCTCTGGCGGTAAAAATCTCGTAACCCTCCAGTTTTAGATTATAACTGATAATCTCAACAATATCAGGTTCGTCGTCAGCAATCAGGATCTTGCCCTTTTGATCCATTAACAATTTATTTACGCAAAAGTAAAGCTGCGCCAAAGGTGACCAAGTTTTACCTGATTATGAAATTGTTAACGCGAAATACAAGGATCTGCCATAGTTATACGTTACTCATATGAATAGTTTTCACAGATATCCTAATTTTACGGGAAGTGATGCGCCACGTCATATTATCTCTCTTTACCATGCTTGTATATCAGGCAGTTAGTGCTTTGCCTGATACGGGGAGGTCCAGTATTGACATTCGCAGGGTGAAATTGCACGAGGATATTGACTTCTGGCAACAGAAGATCCTGGAGACAGACGGAAGAAAAGATGACCTGGTATACGCCGTCAGGGACGAAGACATCAATTTATTGATCACAGACCTGGTCACCAGAGGGGTCAATGTGGTACAGGATTCCATCGAACAATCCAAAAAACTGGATCATCGGTTGAAGGTCAAATACCTCACCGGCCTCCAGCACATGCTGAAAAACTATGTGTCTGGCTGGCAAAGCCGCAGTTTCCCGCCTGAGAAAGTCATTATTCTGTATAGCCAGTACATGGAAATGATGGACGCGGACCTTAAAGGCGAGAGCATGCTGCCCATCACCGAGAAGTACCCTTATGAAACCGGCGAACTGTTGATCAACAGCCCCAACGGGATATTTTTTGAAGCCAAAGGCATAAAGGAATCAAAGGTGGAGTTGTACCGTAAGTATTGCGCCATCCATCCCCGAAGGATCCTGCCCAGTCTGGAAGCTTATACCGATGTGCCTTTCGCAGACAGCCTTGTCCGTTTTGCGGCACATCAGGATCCCAACTTATTTTACGATTATGCCGCGGCTACGCGTACCCGTGTGGGTCAGCTCATCGCGAAAAATGATGACCCCCTGGTGAAAGCCATTCGCCAAATGGCGACAAGTAAAAGCGGACGACTATACTATCCTTTCCTGGACGAGGTAATGAACGGCAGGCAGACATTGGAATCCATCAACAGTGTCATGACAGACAGCGTCAAATATTATAAACTGCTGGTGCGGACGCAGATCGATTATTCCCAGAGACTGCACAGACAAGATACTGCCCTGGCGTACAATGAAATTACGCGTATGCTTCAGCGTAAGGCACAGGAAGTATTTATCAACGAGATCAATGCATTGCATGACGAATCAGATGCGGTGCGTTTTAAAATACTGGATCCTCTCGGTCCAAAAGAATTGTATTATCTCATCGTGCTTGGGGAAGATGTCATCTATACATCCAGTTATAAAGGGGTATACAACCGGATGATGGAACGTTTAACAACTCCTTCCGGCGATACCTTGCTGATGAGTGTGCAGTTTGACCGCTTCAAAAAGTTTATAAAGATGGCGGCGGGTTATAATAAGTTGGATGCTTTCCTCGCTTCGATGCCCGATTCCAATGCACAGCGGCTAATGGTTGCCTTTGCCCGCGGGTTGGATAAAGGTGGCGCACTGGAAGAAGCGGTGGATGTAGCCGATTCTTATGGCAGCATCAATACACCTGCGGTGAAAGCGATCATTGACCGCGAGGTGGCTAATTCGCTTGTCCAAAGTCAGCGCAGCGGCAATAAGCGGAGTACCGTAATCTACGATATCCTTCAAACCATTTTCCTCTCGTCTAAAGACAGCACCATAAACCTTTCCCAAAAACTTGGTATCCCGCCGGTTTACACGGTGGATTATGCAAGCCTGGCTGCAGGATCTGGTAAGGTGAGCCAGTTGGTGTTTTTCTATGGCGATAAAGACGGCATAGATTCATATGCCAACTTCATGTCAATGTTCAATAACAACGCAGACTGGAAAGTGACCAAGGGTAAGGAATGGGTAGAGATCCATTCTGTGAAGGGCAAATCCGTAGAGATTTATGCCAATCTTCCGTTAGACAATTCCAAAGGCGATGATCCGGATGCCAAAGCGCAGGAGCACCTGTTGGCATTTCTGGAACAGAAAAAGATCAAGCCAACCATTGTGATCCATCGTGGACACAGCTACCACGTCAAGTATACCATCAAGCAATTGCCATCGTCTGCCAGGATCGTGATCCTTGGCTCCTGTGGCGGCTTTCACAATCTCGATGATGTTCTGAAAACCTGCCCGGATGCACACATCATTTCATCAAAAGAAGTGGGTACTCGTACCGTGAACGAGCCGATCCTGAAGCATATCAACGAGGATCTCAAAGCCGGCAGGAGTATTGATTGGATCCACACCTGGAAAGACCTTTCTGCACAATTCACCGCCGGTGAAGCAAAAGAGAGATTTGATAACTATATCCCTCCGCACAAAAACCTGGGTGCGCTTTTCATCAAAGCATATACCAAAGCAATTGGTGATGAAACGGAGTAATAATTAGCTAATAGCTATTAGCTAATAGCTATTTTTGCACCATGGAGCGCAAACGGATTTTTGATTTTTCCCAACTGAAAAGAGTATTCCACTACGCGGCTCCCTATAAAAACAGATTCGTTTTATCCATCGTTTTGGCCATTGTGCTTGCGGTACTTGCGCCCGTAAGACCCATCCTCATCCAGCATACCATCAACAATATCATTGCCAAAGGGCTGGTAAATGCCTTGGTCTGGATAACAGTCATCCAGATCGGGATCCTGATTGTGGAAACCGTGCTCCGGTTTGTGTTTTCATTCATCACTACCTGGCTGGGGCAAACAGTAGTGAAAGACCTGCGGGTGGAAGTTTTTGGGAAGATCATCCGGCTGAACCTCAGCCAGTTTGATAAAACGCCCATCGGCACACTTACTACAAGGACCATCAATGATATAGAGTCTATCAACGATATTTTTTCCGAGGGGCTCATTCCCCTGGTCGCGGATTTTCTTTCGATCATCGCCATTCTCATCGCCATGTTCTGGACCAACTGGCAGTTGACGCTGGTATGTTTGATCCCTTTCCCGATCCTGATGGTGGCTACTTATTACTTTAAAGAGAGTGTCAATAAAAGTTTTATCAGGGTGCGGAATGCGGTGGCCGCGTTGAATGCATTTGTGCAGGAACACATTACAGGTATGGCCATCGTCCAATCATTTGCGGTGGAAGACAAAGAAGCTTCAAAGTTCAGGGAGATCAACAAAGAGCACCGCAACGCCAATGTCAACGCCATTTTCGCTTACTCTGTATTTTTCCCGATCGTTGAGATCATTCTCGCCACGTCCATGGGATTGCTGGTTTGGTATGCGGGTGTGCAGGTCATGAACCTGAGCAATGAGGAGGGGGTGAAGATTGCCGGGCAGATCGTCAGTTTTATCATTATGCTTAACCTTTTGTTCCGGCCGCTGCGCGTGATTGCAGATAAGTTTAACGTCTTGCAAATGGGCATGGTGGCCAGTGAGCGCGTATTCAAAGTGTTGGATAATCCTGATTTTACCGACGACAAGGGTAGCTATCGTCCCGCAAGGATCAATGGCGACCTTCAGTTCCGGAAGGTTAGTTTTGGGTACGATGAAGGGCGCGAAGTGCTGCGGGATATCAGTTTCCACATCAGGCAGGGGGAGACCCTTGCGATTGTTGGTCATACCGGTAGTGGGAAAACATCCATCATCAGCCTGGTCAACCGTTTATATCAGGTAAAGAAAGGGGAGATTCTGATTGATGGCGTAGATATCAATGAATATGCCCTGGATACGCTTCGCAGCGGCATCGGGGTGGTTTTACAGGATGTGTTTCTGTTTTCCGGTTCCATCATGGATAATGTCACGCTTCGGAACCCGGACATCTCTAAAGAAGAGGTAGTTCGGGCCGCGAAGATGATCGGGATGCATGATTTCATTATGCGACTGCCGGGAGGATATGATTATAATGTGATGGAGCGGGGTGGCACCCTGTCTATGGGCCAACGCCAGCTGCTGAGCTTTATCCGTGCATTGTTGTACAATCCATCTATCCTGATCCTGGACGAGGCCACCTCTTCCGTGGATACGGAATCAGAGCTGCTGATCCAGGCTGCCATCGATAAACTGATCACGGGCAGAACCAGTATCATCATCGCTCACAGGCTGTCTACCATTCGCAAGGCGGATACGATCATGGTGCTGGACAAGGGCGAAATCCGGGAAATGGGCAATCACGACGATCTTTTGGCCCTAAATGGGCATTATGCAGGGCTCCATAAGATGCAGTTTAGTGAGCTGGTCAGGAGCTAATTTGAGGCAAAAGAATTTCTGTTCAACGCTTACATTCATCCACATATCCACGCCATTTTCCCTTATCTTTGCGGCAAATTTGGAACAGCATGACTTTTTCCGGCTTCAAATCTTGTGTGGTAGCGGTTTTCAGTGCTTTTTTGGTGTTTTCTCCGATGGCGGTTCTGGCCCAGCATGAAGAGCCTGCGGAAGGTGGTCATGCGCCTGCCCAGCATGAGGAGAAAAAAGAAGGATTTGATGCTAACAAAGTGATTTTCAGTCACATCATGGATGCACATGAATATCACCTGTTTGAATATCATGGCGAAGACGGAAAAGAGCATCATGTGACCATTCCCCTACCCGTGATCCTGTACTCGCCCTCAAAAGGATTGTCTGTATTTATGTCCAGCAAATTTGAGCACGGGCATGCTGAGCACAATGGATACAAGATGGAAGGCGAGAAAATAGTGGCTCTGGATGGATCTGAGGTATATGATTTCTCGATTACCAGGAATGTGGCGCAGATGCTGTTGGCGATAGGGCTTTTGTTGTGGATCATGATCAGTGTGGCCAACAGATACAAAGTAAGAAAGGGCCAGGCGCCAACCGGTATGCAGAATGCCATTGAGCCGGTGATCACTTTCATCCGTGATGAAGTAGCGAAACCCAACCTGGGAGTGAAGGCAGACAAGTACCTGCCTTATCTGCTGACGGTGTTTTTCTTTATTCTCATTAATAATATTTTCGGGTTGATCCCCACGGCAGCCAACGTGACCGGAAACATTGCGTTCACGATGGTGCTGGCGGTGATCTCCTTTATCGTGATCCTCTTTAGTACCAATAAGCACTTCTGGGGACATATATTTAATCCACCCGTACCTGGTTTTGTGAAGGGTATCCTCGTTCCTGTGGAACTGTTGGGTATCATCACCAAGCCTTTTGCCTTGATGATTCGTTTGTTTGCGAACATGATGGCGGGCCACATCATCATCATTTGTTTGGTGTCCCTCATCTTCATTTTTGGAGCGATCAGCAAGGGAGTGGGTATTGGATTCAGTCCGATATCCATCGCGTTTGCGGTGTTTATTTATATCATTGAAGTGCTGGTGGCTTTTATCCAGGCCTTCATCTTCACGAACCTGACGGCAGTGTTCATCGGCCAGGCTTTTGAAGGGGAGCATCATGAGGAAGGACACGCGCATCATTAATTTGTGATTTCATCATCATTATAAAACAACAAGTATGGACTTATTGAATGTTTTGTTGAGCACTACAGCCTGGGCTAACGCCGGCGGTGCATTGGGTGCCGGTCTCGCTGCTATTGGTGCAGGTATCGGTATTGGCCAGATCGGTAAAGGTGCGGTAGAATCTATCGCTCGTCAGCCGGAAGCTGCCAATGACATCCGTGCCAACATGATCCTTACTGCAGCCTTCGTTGAAGGTGTTGCGCTGTTTGCGGTTATCGCAGGTATCCTGGCGATGTTCGTTTAAACAGTAAAAAATTACCGCGCCAACGCACAGGGCCGAGGCGCGGCGATTTTTAATGCGGCAATGCGGTAATTCGGCAGTGCGGCAATGAAATAACACAATAACGGATAACAGAATAACATACTGATATGGATTTATTAAAACCCGCGTTTGGCCTCATCTTTTGGACCCTGATCGCGTTTCTCGTTGCCTTCTTCATTCTCAAGAAGTTTGCGTGGCCTGCCATCATCAATGGCCTGAAAGAAAGGGAAAAAACCATTGCGGATTCACTGGCAACAGCTGAGCGCGTAAAGCAGGAAATGGCGCAGATGAAAAGTGAGAACGAGGCCCTGATGGCTCAGGCGCGTGAAGAAAGGGCGCAGATGCTGAAAGAAGCTAAAGAGATCAAGGATAAGATCATTAACGAAGCTAAGGAGCAAGCCAAGATTGAAGCCAACAAGATCATCGTGGATGCAAACAATGCGATCCAGAACCAGAAGATGGCTGCGCTCACAGATGTGAAGAATCAGATCGGGCATATGGTGGTGGAAGTAGCGGAGAAAGTGATCCGTAGGGAACTCGGTTCAAAAAGCGAACAGGAGTCTTACATCCGCACACTGGCAGATGACCTTACCAAACAATCATCGAATTAATTCAGAATAACCGATGCGTCAACCCAAAGTTGCACAACGTTACGCGAAAGCCCTGTTTGATCTGGCGGTGGAACGCAATGAACTGGAGAAGATCAAAGCAGACCTGGAAGGGATCAAAGAACTGGATAACCATCAGGAGCTGAAAGCGGTTTGGAACAGTCCCGTGATCCAGGGCGAGAAGAAACAAAAAATATTCACGGCCATCCTGGACGGTAAAGTGTCACCAACCACAACTGCATTCTTCAACCTTTTGTTCAAGAAAGGCCGTGAGATCGCCGTTGGGGAGATCACTAACGCGTTCAACGCCATGTATCGCCGCCATCACCATATTCAGTTGGTGGAAATCACCACGGCAGCTCCTGTTTCCCAGGAAGTGAATGACTTCATTGTAAGTAAACTGAAAGACAGGCCGCGCTTCGCCAGTTCAAAGCTGGAAGTGACCAATAAGGTTGACGCTGCCATCGTGGGTGGTTTTGTACTTCATGTGGATGACGTGTTGTATGATGCGAGCATCCGCCATGACCTGCAGATCATCAGGAAGCAGTTCATTGAAAATATGTATATCCAAAAGCTCAGATAATCACTTATAAAAAAGAACCATTATGGTAAGTATAAAACCAGATGAAATTTCAGCGATACTGCGTCAGCAGCTGTCGAATTTTAATACCTCTGCCGAGCTGGAAGAGGTAGGTACCGTACTGCAGGCAGGTGACGGTATCGCTCGTATCTATGGCTTGGGCAATGTAGGATCTGGTGAGCTGGTAGAGTTTGAAAATGGTGTGCGTGCCATCGCCCTTAACCTTGAAGAAGACAACGTGGGTGCGGTATTGATGGGTGAAGGTGGCGAGATCAAAGAAGGTTCTAAAGTACGCCGTACCGGACTGATCGCCTCTATCAAAGTAGGCGAAGGACTGGTAGGTCGCGTCATCAATACACTGGGTTTGCCCATCGATGGTAAAGGTCCCATCACTGGCGAATTGTATGATATGCCCCTGGAGCGTAAAGCACCAGGCGTAATCTTCAGGGAGCCAGTAAAGGAGCCGTTGCAAACAGGTATCAAAGCCATTGATGCAATGATCCCCATCGGCCGTGGACAACGTGAGTTGATCATCGGTGACCGCCAGACGGGCAAAACAGCGATCGCTGTGGATACCATCATCAACCAAAAAGAGTTCTACAATGCAGGTAAGCCTGTGTATTGTATATATGTGGCTGTTGGTCAGAAGGCATCTACCATTGCCGGTGTGATGAAAACACTGGAAGATAATGGTGCGATGGCTTATACTACCATCGTTGCAGCATCTGCTTCAGATCCTGCGCCATTGCAGTTCTATGCACCATTTGCTGGTGCTGCCATCGGTGAATTCTTCCGTGATACCGGAAGGCC
Source organism: Chitinophagaceae bacterium (assembly GCA_049661025.1). Taxonomy (GTDB): domain Bacteria; phylum Bacteroidota; class Bacteroidia; order Chitinophagales; family Chitinophagaceae; genus Pollutibacter. The sequence continues at coordinate 85,319 of JBASZQ010000041.1, forward strand.
TGCACTGATCATCTTTGATGACCTGTCAAAGCAAGCCGTGGCTTATCGCGAGGTTTCCCTACTGCTCCGCCGCCCACCCGGACGCGAAGCTTATCCTGGTGACGTATTCTACCTGCACAGCCGTTTGCTGGAAAGGGCAGCGAAAGTGATCAGCAAAGATGAAGTAGCGAAGAACATGAACGACCTTCCTGAGTCTATCAGGCACCTCGTAAAAGGTGGTGGTTCATTGACGGCCCTGCCGATCATTGAAACACAGGCCGGTGACGTATCTGCATATATCCCAACTAACGTGATCTCAATCACGGATGGCCAGATCTTCCTGGAATCTAACCTGTTCAACGCAGGTATCCGTCCAGCGATCAACGTAGGTATCTCCGTAAGCCGCGTGGGTGGTAACGCACAGATCAAATCCATGAAGAAAGTTGCCGGTACCCTTAAACTTGACCAGGCCCTTTATCGCGAGATGGAAGCCTTCTCTAAGTTTGGTGGCGACCTCGATGCAGCTACAAAGAACGTACTGGATAAAGGTGCCCGTAACGTAGAGATCCTGAAGCAGGGTCAGTATGAGCCGATGTCTGTTGAAAAGCAGGTGGCCATCATCTACCTCGGTACACAAGGTCTTTTGTCAGCCGTTCCTGTCAGGAAAGTGAAGGAATTTGAAGAGCACCTGCTCCTGGAAATGGAGAACAAGATGCCGGAAGTACTGGCTGAGTTCAAGCAGGGCGTTCTGAATGACGGCAGCATCAACAAGATGGTTGAGCTGGCGAAAGGACTGATGGGACAGTATAAATAAAATGTGGCAATGCGGTAATGCGGCAATGTGGCAATGAATACATCCCCGGGATAGCCCGGGGATTTTTTTGGATGAACGGTTTGGTTTATAATATAAACTAGTTTACTTTAGCTGAAAATTAGGGAAGATGCTGAGGCTGACGCTGACTATTATGGCTTTATTGACAGGTACGGCTGCTTTAACGCAGACACAGATTACGGGCAGGATAGTGAATGCGAAGAAAAAGCCGCTGGCCGGGGTGAATATCACCATTAAAGACAGTTATGATGGGGCAACCACAGATTCATTGGGAAACTTCTCCTTCTCCACCACAGCTACGGGAAGCCAGGTGGTGCAGGCGGAGATGACAGGCTATAAGTTGTTTCAGCAAGCGTATACGCTGGGCGGGCAGCCACTGAAACTGGAGATTCTGATGAAAGAAGCGGTGGATGAAATGACGGCGGTGGTGATCACGGCGGGTTCATTTGAAGCGAGCGATAAAAAGAAAACCACGGTCCTGAGTTCACTGGATGTAGTGACTACGGCCAGTGGGAACGGCGATGTCACTGGTGCTTTAAAGACCCTCCCCGGCGCTCAGCAGATAGGTGAGTCGGAAGGGCTGTTTGTAAGAGGTGGCACCGCTGCTGAAACCAAGACCTTTATTGATGGTACCGTGGTCAATAATTTTTTCTTCAGCAGCACACCCGGCATTGCTACGCGGGGCCGGTTTTCGCCCTTTATTTTTAAGGGAACCGTTTTCAGTACAGGTGGATATTCAGCATTGTACGGGCAGGCGATGAGCTCTGCGCTGATCCTGGAGTCCATCGATCTTCCCGACCAGACTTCCGGCAGTATCAATGCCTCGGTCATTGGTGTGGGTGGTGGATATCAGCACCTGGATAAAAACAAACGATACTCATTTGGAGGAAGTTATAACTACACAGACCTGCGTTTGGCTTTTGCGTTGATCAAGCAGCGGCAGGATTATGAGAACGTACCCATCTTCCATACCGCGGATGCTAACTTCCGCATTAAGACTTCCAAAACCGGAATGCTGAAATATTATGGCCAGTTTGGAACCAATAGCCTGAAATTTTACACCAATAGTATAGACACCCTGGGCTATTTGGATGGCTTTGGTATTTCCAATACCAATTACTACCACAACCTTAGTTACCGGGAAAGTTTTGGCCGATGGAAGATGAACCTGGGCGCTTCCTATACTTACAATAAAGACGATATCCAGGGTGGCTTGTATAATATGAACAAACAACAGGTGCAAGTGGAGCCCTTGTTCTTCAAGAATTTTAAACAGCGTAACCTGGGGAACTATTTCAATGCCAAGTGGGTGATGGAAAGAAAGATCCGGGGACTTAGTGCCGTGCGGGGCGGGTTGGAATACAACCACAACAATGATGACATTCGGTATACCGCATTTGACGGACAGGTTTTTAATTTCCTTGTGAAAGACCGCATCACCTCAGCTTTTGCGGAAGCGGATATATACGTGACCAATAATATTGCGGCAAAACTGGGTGGACGATATGAACATTCTTCGTTACTGAATAAAAGTAACATTGCGCCGAGGCTTTCACTTGCATACAAGATCAACAAAGAAAGCCAGGCTTCTCTCGCATATGGTGTGTTTTACCAGAATCCGGAGCGTCAGTATTTTCCATCATTTGTTGACCTCAACTTTACCAAGGCCACACACTACATCGCACAGTACCAGCGCGTGACTTCTCTTACCACATTCCGTACGGAATTGTTCTATAAAAAATATGATCAGCTGATCAAGACAAACCTGCAGAATTTCCAGCCGATCGCCACGGGTAATACTGGATTTGGGGATGCAAAAGGCATCGAAGTTTTCTGGCGGGATAAGAAGACGATCAAGAACCTCGACTACTGGATATCTTACTCATATCTGAACACAAAAAGGGATTACCTGAATTTTCCTGAAGCGATACAGCCCAGTTTTGCTGCAACGCATACGGCCTCGCTGGTCTTGAAACGATTTATTACGAAATGGAAAACGCAATTCAATGCGGCTTATAACTATGCTAGCGGCAGGCCGTATTATTATATCCTTCCGGACCAGACAGGATTTAAGTTTGTAGACAGGGGGCAAACAAAAGCATATAATAACCTAAGTCTTAGTGTAAACTATCTTCCAAACATCGGCAATTCAAAATCCAAGGTCTTTGCGGTGTACGTGCTATCTGTGAGCAATGTGTTGGGCTTTGACCAGATCTTCAATTATCAGTATTCATACAACGGCTTTCGGAAAGAAGCAATTCGTCCGCCATCCAGGACCTTTGTATTCATCGGTGCATTCCTGAGTTTCGGCGTTGATCGTTCACAAGAAGCCATTAACAGTAACCTCTAAATGTAAAGATCATGAACACAGATTATCAACCTACCGATCCCAAGGATAAGATGCTTTGGGAGATTGCCGGAAAAAGGGCAAGTTTCAAAGGACACTTGTTGTCTTACATCCTCGTGAATTCATTTCTGTGGGCCATATGGTTTTTCAGTGGTCAGCATTATTCCGGGCGTGGTATACCCTGGCCTGTTTGGCCGATGCTTGGCTGGGGAATAGGATTGTTATCTCATTACGTTGGGGCTTTCGTTTATCCTAGAGAGGACGCGGTTCAGCGGGAGTATGAGAAATTGAAAAACAAAAAGTAAATATTCAAAACGTATAAAGTAGAATGCTATGAAAAAGGGATTAATGATTTTGACAGCAATTTTTTTCGCCGCTCAGGTGAATGCGCAATCAGACAAATATGTGAAGGCGATGGAAGCTAAGATCGCAGAGATGAATAAGGCCAGTACTTCTGCGGCCTGGCAAGACGTTGGTAATGCCTTCCAAAGAATTGGAGAGGCAGAGAAAACCCAATGGTTACCATTTTACTATGCAGCCGTGAGTAATGTGATGACCGGGCTGATGCTGAATAATGGCCAGATGGGCGGTGGCAATACTACGCAGATTGATCAGATAGCAGATAAGGCTGAGGATATGCTCAACAAAGCAGAGGCCATGGAAAAAGATAATGCTGATATTTATTGCGTGAAGAAAATGATCAGCACGCTTCGTATGATGGCTGATCCGATGACGCGCTACCAGACCTATGGTCCAAAAGGCGCAGAAGCACTGGCGAAGGCGAAGGCCCTCGATCCAAACAATCCTCGTGTATATATGCTGGAAGGCCAGGATAAATTTTATACACCGGAGCAGTTTGGTGGAAGCAAGACGGAGGCCAAGGCTTTGTTTGAGACATCTATAAAGAAGTTTGATGAAGCAAAACCCAAATCCTCCATCTCACCCAACTGGGGCCGTAATCAGGTTGAATATTTTCTGTCACAGATCAAATAATTACGATGGACGATAAACTGAGTGGTATTGAAAGCCTTGCGATCATTGACGAGATGATCAAGAAAGCAAAGAACCATTTCAGCGAAGACGGATCACTCTATCTCTTCTGGGGATGGTTGATCCTTTTTTGCAGTCTTGGCCATTATCTCCTATTTCATTTCAACATCAGCTCTCAACCCTGGGCGATCTGGGGCCTCACCTGGATCGGTGCTGCATACATGATCATTCATGTGCGCAAGGCCAGGCGCAGCAAGAAAGTCAAGACATATACCGAAGAGATGATAGGGTATGTCTGGGGCACTTTTGCCATCCTGATGGTGGTGTCAGCACTGGTATTGGGAAGGGTGATCCCGGACTATCATCGATACAATTTCCTGGTGGTATTGATCTGTTATGGAATGCCTACTTTTCTTTCTGGATTCATGCTGAAGTTTCAGCCATTGATCCTGGGAGGACTGTTTTGTTGGGTACTGGCATTCATTGCAGGATTTGTAGATTTTCACTATCACCCATTACTTACGTCCTTAGCTGTAATTGTAGCGTGGATCATTCCAGGGTACATCCTTAAGTCCAGGTACAGAAAACAAATGTTGTAGTATGCCAGAACCAAAACTTACAGAAACTGAAAGCCTTCAGCTTATTGAGCAGATGATTGGGAGAGCGCGCCAGGAAGAAAGAGCATCTGGATGGGGTTGGATCCTATGGGGCTGGCTGCTTTTTATTGCCAGTGTTTCTCACTATGTGTTGATCAGGATGGGCGTGAAGGGTGCCTCCAGGGTGTGGGAGTACTTTGGATATGGGGCCATCTTATTGATTTTGCTATCCCTGTTTTCCTGGTATTTTTCGAGGAGAAAGGGCAAGGTTAAAACCTATACCAATGAACTGGTGGACAAACTCGGTTTGGCATTCTTCATCAGTTTAATGGTAACGAGTTATGGAAACAGTGTAACCGATCTTAATCCAACCGGGGCTAATTTCGGTTATCTGTTACTGTTATATGCATTCTGGATGTACATCCATGGTGCGGTGTATCGTTTCAATTTGCTTCGGTACGGTGCGTTCATCAACTGGATCGGGGCAATGGCCATTTTCTATTTTGGCCAGAGACTGGGTGCTGAAGTGTTGTTGGTGCATGCCCTTTGTGTGGCACTGGGTTATCTGATCCCCGGCCATATTGCACAGAACAGATTATCTAACAAACCAGACGGCAGCGGGCATGAGTGACTTTAAGGATCTTGATCCCTTGTTGCATTCCCAACTCAGGTTGGCAGTGATCTCCTTACTCGTGAGTGTTAAGGAAGCGGAGTTTACGTTCCTGAAAGAGAAGACCAATGCTACTGCGGGTAACCTGAGTGTACAAATACAGAAGCTAAAAGAAGCGAACTACATCGAGATCACCAAGCAGTTCAAGGACAACTATCCGCAGACCATGTGTAAGATCACCAAGACGGGCATTGAAGCCTTTGAGGCATATGTGCGTGACCTCAGGCAATACCTCGATGTAAGGAAGTAGCGTAATTGAGAGATTGAGAAATTAGGAAATTGAGAAATTAAGGCCCAATCTCTCAATTTCTCAATCTCTCAATCTCTATTCTTTAATCAACTTCACTAACAAGGCATCCGTTCCATTCACCACTACTTTCAGGAAGTAATCGCCGGGTTTGATGGCGTGTGAACCTTTAACGGTGAACTGGTTGAAACCTGCACTACCTTTTGCACTTTGGCGAAGGATGTTGTTTCCGTCTTTATCCGTGATGGTCATGTTGACCATAGCAGGTTCTTTCATATCGATGTCTACATCTATATCATTCACAGACAGATCTGGTGTTGCGCTGATCATAGACACTTCTCCTGTTTTAGGGACGTGGATCACCAATGTGCGAGAATAAGTTGAGTTACCCATGCTATCAGTCAATTTCAGCCTGTAGCAATTGATCACCTTGGGATATTCATCGATCCACTGGAATTCTCCATTGACCTGACGGATCTTTTTACTATCTACTTCGGCAAAATTTTCACCATCCCTGCTCTTCTCAATACTATATGCAACAGTGTTAATGGGCGTGGATTGCCATTTAAGGGCAACGCGGCGATACTTTACGGTTTCTCCGCGGAAATTTGCGAGATTACTGTTAGGGGTAGAAGCATCTCTGACGGCCAGTACTTCTTCGTTGGTAAGGGTTGCGTTGATGCTGGTTACAGCGATCACTGCAATAATAATGTACCTGCAAAAATGACCAAAGCCTGTGAAAATTGAAGTTTCCATAACTACGTTTTTGTGGCGTGAAATAATGGGATCGGACTGGCCATCAGGAGGATAAAAGGAAACTTACATCGTGTATCCGTACAGGTTAGTTCGGGTACATTGTATAGCGAAAAAATTCATTCCAGATCTTGTGATCTTTCAGGGGAGCCGAAGACCGTAACTACAAAAGAAGTGTGCTGGCGTAAAGCCGGATTGGGATTCAGTTTTGTGGTACGGATGATTCAGCGATCTTGGACCTGGCTTTTCGGAGATATTGCAGGTAATAGTGCGGTAATTCGAAAGGATCGTACAGCAAAATAAACACCTTCTGCTGACAATTGCAATACCCTGGACACTGCGGTTCCATGATGGAAAATTAAGGTGCTGATTTACAAACTTATGAGCGCTACATTTGTTTATAACTTTTTTAAACAGGTTAGATGGAGGTAATGATCAGGGTAGAGAACCTTTCCAAGCGCTTCGGGACTTTCCAGGCGGTGAATAATTTGTCTTTTACTGTAAATCAGGGAGATGTGTATGGATTTCTCGGACAAAATGGTGCAGGGAAGTCAACCACCATCAGAATGCTGCTTTCATTGATCCGTCCGGATACAGGAAGCATTCAGATGCTGGGGCATGACCTCAGGACCCATCGAACAGAGATCATGCGCAGGACGGGTGCCGTTATTGAGAAGCCGGATCTGTATTCCTATTTATCTGCAGAGGATAACCTTCGGATCTTCTCGCGCCTGAGTGGTATCAAACCCGTGAAGGAAAAGATCATGGCCAAATTAGAAATGGTAGGATTACTCGAGAGGGCGGGTTCAAAAGTGAAGACCTTTTCCCAGGGAATGAAGCAACGCCTGGCCATTGCCGTTGCATTGGTACATGATCCTGAATTGATCATTCTTGACGAGCCCACTAATGGTCTTGATCCACAGGGTATTGCCGATATCCGTAAACTGATCATTTCGCTGAGCAGGGATCACGGGAAGACGGTACTGGTTTCTTCACACCTGTTGTCAGAAATGGAACAGATGGCTACGCGGATGATTATTATTGACCGCGGCGAGAAAGTGGTGGAAGGAGAGATGAAAGAACTGCTCGATCCATCTTTGTCCAACAAACCTGTACGTAGTCTCGAAGAATATTTTCTCTCACTCACAAGCAAATAGAATGATCTGGGAACTGGTGCGTATTGAGTTATTCAAAGTGTTTAGGAAACCGAGGACCTTTATCGCGTTTGTGGCCATCACCATGATCGTTGCATTGATCCAGATGGGATTTTATGTGGATGGCGAAAGCTATATTCAGTTTGGAATGAACGCTTTGTCCGAGAATTTTGATATTCAGGGCAAAGTATTGAATGGATACCTTCTTGCCTACATCATTCTCCAGACTTTATTGGTGCACGTGCCATTGTTGATTGCGCTGGTGGCGGGTGACATGATCTCCGGTGAAGCCAATATGGGTACTCTGCGGTTGCTGGTCACTAAACCGGTCTCCAGAGGGCAACTCGTTTCTGCTAAGTTCATCGCGTCATCAGTCTATACCATCTTATTACTGATCTGGATGGCCATCTGGGCCTTATTCGTTTCCATGCTGGTATTTGGCACAGACGATATGATCATTATGAAAAGTGAGGTGGTAACGCAGGTATTGAAGCAGGATGTGATGTGGAGATATTTTGCAGCTTTTGGATTTGCAGCCCTTGCAATGATCACCGTTGCAGCCCTCGCGTTTTTCCTCAGCATCTTTGCAGAGAACTCCATCGGACCCATCATCACTTGCATGAGTATAGTTATTGTCTTCACCATTTTGAACACCCTTAACCTACCCTTGTTCAATGCAGTGAAGCCTTATCTGTTCACTTCACATATGCTGGGCTGGAAAGGATTTTTTGACGTGAAGGTGAATGCGAACAATGAACAGATCGTTGGTTCGGTAGAAAATCTTCCGGCCATTATGAAATCAGCAGGCATACTCCTTTTTCACATCGTGGGCTTCTGGATTGCGTCAATCATCGTGTTCCGCAAGAAGGACATCATGTCTTAGTTTTCGGGTGAGCAAAGCCGTTAATTTCTTTACCTTTAAAAGAAAAAATGCGGATCCTTTTGCTGGCAATGGCTCTGTTCATACTTCATTCTGTTTCAGCACAACCATTGACAAAAGAAGAGAAGGCAATCCTTGCCCGGATCGATGCACAGATGCCTGAAACCATGAAGCTTTTAGAGGACCTGGTCAACATCAACTCCGGCACCCTGAATGTAGCAGGTGTGCGGAAAGTAGGTGAGATCATGGGCAAGGCTTTTCAACAGGCGGGATTCCAGACCATCTGGGTTTCGCTACCGGATTCACTGCGAAGGGCGGGTCATCTGGTGGCTACCCGAAAAGGCAGGAAGGGCAAGAAACTCTTTCTTATCGGGCACCTGGATACGGTCTTTGAACCGGATATGCCAGCCAACCCATATCGTAAGATCAACGACAGTACCGTTACCGGACAGGGTGTGAATGATATGAAGGGGGGTGATGTGATCATGCTGGCCGCAGTTAAGGCATTGAATGACCTGGGTCTTCTCAAGGATGTGACCATCACGGCCTATTTCACCGGCGATGAAGAAAAAGCGGGCCTTCCCATATCCGTTTCACGTGCGGATTTCATTGAGCGTGCAAAGCAACATGACATCGCACTTGGTTTTGAAGGGGCGATGGCCCTTGACATAGTTGCGGTAGCACGCAGGGGAAGCAGCAGTTGGACGCTTACTACTACCGGCAAGCAAAGTCATTCCAGTGGAGTCTTCAACGAACAGGTTGGATATGGCGCAAACTTTGAAATGGCAAGGATCCTGGAGTCTTTTCGTCAGTCGCTGGCAGGTGTGAAGTATCTCACTTTTCATCCGGGGCTGGTAGCTGGTGGAACGGAAATGAAAATTGCATCCGGTGATGTACATGTTTTCGGCAAAACAAATATTGTGGCGCCCTTGGCTGTTGCATATGGGGATCTCCGATATATATCTGGCCGCCAGGAAGATAGTGCAAGACAAGTGATGCGAAGTCTTGTTGCTACTGGCAATCTTCCCCAGACTTCTGCCAGTATAAGATTTGAAGATGGGATTCCTGCCATGGAACCTACACCCGGTAACTATGCCCTGCAGGAAAAACTGAGCGCACTAACCATTGCAATGGGATATGGGCCAACTTATGCTGGTGATCCCGGGAAAAGGGGAGCAGGTGATATCTCTTACATCGCCGCATATGTAGATTGTTTAGACGGACTTGGAGCTTCAGGCATGGGCGCACATGCTCCTGGTGAAACAATGGACCTCAAAGAATTTCCAATCTTATTAAAGAGAGCTGCGCTCTATATTTACCGATTAACCCGATAATCTTACTGAAATGAAAAAGCTCCTTGTTGTATTGCTTATTCTCTCGGTGCATGTGCGCGCAGAGGTGCGTCTGCCTTCCATCATTGGTGACCATATGGTTCTTCAGCAGAAATCCACGGTTCAACTTTGGGGTTGGGCCGAACCCGGAGAAGATGTTACGATAGTTGTGTCTTGGGATCCCGGCAAATCGTACTCGGCTAAAACAAGCAGCGGAAGCAAATGGCAATTAGCTGTGGCAACGCCAACTGCAGGTGGGCCTTACACGATCCAGTTTAAGGGCTGGGGTGCCCCGATGGTGGTGACCGATGTGCTGATCGGTGAAGTGTGGGTTTGCAGTGGCCAGAGTAATATGGAGTGGAGTGGAAACCAGCAGCTACCACAATCCCTGGAAGAAGCACCACGTGCCAACAATCCAAAGATCCGTTTCTTCTACGTACCTAAGGCTACTTCAGATTTTCCACAGGAAGATGTAAGGGCACGTTGGGTGGTCTGTAATCCGGAGGATATGAAGAAGTTTTCGGCCATTGGATATTTTTTTGCAAAACAGATTAATGAAACAATGGGCTATCCCATGGGGATGATCAATTCCAATTGGGGAGGTACACCGGCAGAGACCTGGACGCCGCTGCATGTAGTAGATAATGATTCTGAACTAAAGGCGGCAGCAGACAAATTGAATCCGATGGATCGGTGGCCGGTAAAAAAAGCGCAGGCGTATAACGCTATGATCTATCCTTTACAGAAGTTTTCCATTGCCGGCGTGTTGTGGTATCAGGGAGAATCCAATGTATCCACTCACGCGAGCTATGCCTCACTGTTCACTAAAATGATTGATGCCTGGCGTAAAGCATGGGGGAAAGAATTTCCATTCTATTTTGTACAGATTGCACCGTTCACATATGGAACAGACAACATTAACGGTGCTTTGCTGCGCGAACAACAAACGCGTGCAGCAGCTTTTTCAAATACAGGCATGGTGATCACCAGTGACCTGGTAGATACCGTTACAGATATTCATCCAAGGAAGAAAAAAGAAGTGGCCGCAAGATTGGCCAATCTTGCCTTGTCAGAAACTTACGGAAAGCAGGGTGTCATCTGGAAGAGCCCGTCGTACAAATCCATGTCCATCGAGAAAGACAAGATCCGCATCAGCTTCAATGATGTGGGTGGCGGACTGGTGAGTGTAAATGGGGCGCCCAATAGTTTTTACATCGCCGGGACAGACGGAAAATTTGTTCCAGCCCAGGCAAAGATCGAAAAAGACAATACGGTACTCGTGTGGAGCAAAGACGTGAAGGAACCCAAGTATGTACGTTTTGGATTCAACAACACCGATACACCCAATCTGAAATCAAAGGAGGGGTTGCCGGTGGATGTATTTAGAACGGAAAAATAGCAACTCAGCAACTCAGTAACACAACAACTCAGCAACTCAGCACCCTGCTAACTTGTTAGTTACTGAGTTGTTATGTTGTTAAGTTACTGAGTTGCTGAGTTGTTATTCTACCAATATTTTGTCACCCCTGGCACCGCAACCGGATAATATCCATCTGCCCCTGGCAGAATTGGCGGTGCTGCATCAAATGCATAGGTCTTTGGTTGAATGTCCATTCCGGAGTTCAGCGCTTTATCCCACTCCACCACCTGGCCGGTGTAAGTAGCCAGCCTGCCGAGGATAGACGTCATGGTACTCTTGGCACCGTTTTCTGCATCGGCAAATTTGTACTCTCCTTTTGCAATGGCTGCAAATAATTCATCGTGTTCTGTCTGGTAGGGATTGTTCTCGGTTTTGTGATCAAACTGGTACAATACCTTTCCCTTGAGGTCCGTGATGTTCCCCGCTCCACAAAAGATCTTTCCTTTAGTTCCTGTCATGAGTTCATCCACTTTGGCCATGGTTTTGGGAATATGCCGGCACTGTGAATTCAGGATCGATCCATCAGCATACTGAAACTCCACATAGTGATGATCAAAGATCTCACCATGGTCTTTTCCTTTCCTCACTTGTCTGCCGCCCATACCCTGGGCCTTTACAGGATAGCCGCCTTTGAACCAATTGATGACATCAATATTATGAATGTGTTGTTCGGTAATATGATCGCCGCAAAGCCAGTTGAAATAATACCAGTTGCGCATTTGGTACTCCATTTCAGTTTGGCCATCCTTGCGGGGGTTCACCCAAACACCGTCATTGTTCCACCATGCCTGTGCGGATACAATTTCCCCGATCTGGTCTTTCCGTTTGAATAACTCTTTGTATGAGTTTTGGTAGTGGCGTTGCAGGCCAACCACTACATTGAGCTTTTTCTTTTTTGCTTCCTCAGCAGCCTTCAATACACGCATTACACCATTAGGATCTGTTGCTACGGGCTTCTCCATGAAGATGTGCTTGCCTTGCTTTACGGCTTCTTCAAAATGAATGGGCCTGAATCCTGGAGGCGTAGTCAGGATGATCACGTCTGCCAGTGGTATCGCCTTCCGATAGGCATCGAAGCCCACAAACATCCGTTCTGCGGGCACATCAATTTTGTTTTTGACATTTCCCTTCACGCCGGACCAATCTGAAAGATCATCGGCATTCAATTGTTTATAGGCACTATCTATCCGGTCCTTGAATGCATCAGCCATGGCCACCAGTTTCACATTTTGCTTTGTCAGCAGGGCTTGCATCGCGGCACCCGTACCACGACCCCCACATCCGATCAATGCAACTTTAATGACCGCATCTGCACCTGAAAAATAGTTGGCATTGGCAAACAGTGGCGCGGTCAGAATTCCTCCTGCGAGGATGGTGCCCTGCTTCATAAATTCGCGCCGGCTCTTGTTGTTGTCTTGTTGGTTCATGTCGTTGATTTGGAAAATGAATGTTAATTGCCGAGATATTGAGCGTAAAATTTTTCTGCTTCTTCCTTGGTGGGCTGTTCCACGGGTCTCACAATGCGGAACCCTACAAACATGCCATCTGTAAGCCACCATCGGCTTTTAGGAATCTGCGGATCCCTGCGGTTCCACTCCGGTTCAGAATGTGCCCTTGCCGAAGACCTCAGTTCGGTTGCGGTGCCGAGATAAGACCCTCCGCGTACTGATCTTGGGTATCGGCTGGATGGCGGTACCAACGGATCTTTCACGTCCACCGTATTGAAATATTTTTCATCGTACTGATCCATCACCCACTCACTTACATTGCCGAGCATATCATACAGACCCCATGCATTGGGCTTTTTCTGCCCCACCATCTGGTATTTGTTGTTTGAATTGGTTTTGAACCAGGCATATTCACCCAGTTTTGCCGGATCATCGCCAAAGAAGTATATGCTTTTGCTACCAGCCCTACACGCGTATTCCCATTCGGCTTCTGTGGGAAGCCTGTAGAAAACACCGGTCTGGTTGTACAGCCATCGGCAAAACATCAGGGCTGCGTCCACACTCATACTGTTTACTGGAAAGCCCCCTTCTTTACCCATGTTCCAGCTCAGATCAATGTATTGAGGTGTAGGCCGGGTGACAGCATCCGTTTTAGAACCCTGCGACAATCCATCGTCCTTAAAAAAAATCCCGAACTGGTCGTGTGTCACTTCATACGCACCCATCCAGAAAGGGGAGATGGAAATGGATTTCGATGGGCCTTCGTCGGCCTTTCTACCTTTTTGAGTAGCTGGGCTTCCCATCGTGAACGCACCGCCAGGGATAGCCACCATTTTATACTCCAGCGTGGAGCCAGGAATGGTGAGCGTGACCGGTGCCAATGAGGAATCCGATTGCGCAGATGTTTCAAGCAGGGACAAAGAAAATAGTATGGAAAGCCATCGGCACATAATCGGAAAAATATGGGTACTGAATGTACGAATAACTCGCTAAATTGACGGCATGAAACGCAGAAACTTCCTTCGCAACAGCATCCTTGCTTCTGGCGCAGCAGTGGTGTCTTCTTCCGCAACGAGAGCCACTGAACAACAGACCGATAAACCATTCAAGTTGCTGTTTGGCACGCACGATGGTATGTTTGCAAACAGCGCCGGAAAAGATTTCATTGACCAGATCAAGTTTGCTCATGATATGGGATTTCGCGCGATTGAGGATAATGGCATGATGGATCGCACGCCCGAAATGCAATCTAAAATCGGCGAGACCCTTGCAAAATTGGGTATGACGATGGGGGTATTTGTGATCACCTCCGATGCCTGGCATTGGAAAACGTCTTTATGTACGGGCAAGAAAGAATGGACCGATAAAATGATGGCAGATTGCAGTCGTGCGCTTGAAGTAGCCAAACGCTGCAACGCAACGCATGCTACGGTGGTGCCCGGTAATTACGAGCGCAGCCTGCCACATGATGTGCAAACCGCAAATGTGATTGAGGCGCTGAAAAAAGGTTCCGGGATTCTTGAAAAGGGAAAACTCGTGATGGTGCTGGAGCCACTAAGTGATAACCCTGACCTGTTCCTCAGGCATTCCCATCAGACGTACATGATCTGCAAAGCCGTGAGCAGTCCATCCTGCAAGATCTTGTTTGATATGTACCACATGCAACGCAATGAAGGCAATATCATTGCCAATATCAACCAGGTCTGGGATGAGATCGGGTATTTCCAGATCGGCGACAATCCTGGAAGAAAAGAGCCAACTACCGGAGAGATGAATTATAAGAACATTTTCAACCACATCGCTTCTAAGGGCTATAAGGGAGTTTACGGTATGGAGCATGGCAATGCCAAGCCGGGTAAGGAAGGGGAGGTGGCGCTGATTAAGGCGTATAGAGAGGTTGATCTCGCTTGAGATCAGAGATTCAATTCTAGCGAACTATTAAGAGTGGAATTTTGTTTAACAAACAGCTACTAGCCAATAGCTTCTAGCATACATATGAGGAAGATTATTTTTTTTTGTCTTTTGGCTTTGAATGTGCACGCACAGGATGCAGATAAGCTGGTTAAGGATATCCGGGCTAAGTTGGCACAAGTGAATGATTATAAAGCCACGGGTAAGTTGAAGACCGATGTTTCTTTCCTGAAGATTCCAGTTTCAGATATACAGGTCTTTTACAAAAAGCCGGATCGTTTCAAGGTCAAAAAAGATGGAGGTATCTCGCTGCTGCCCAAAGGGGGTGTGAGCGTCAACCTGAATTCGCTGATGATGATGGACAAGGTCACGGCAGTAAGTGCCGGGGAGTCTGTGTTTCAGGGTGTTAAGGTGAAAGTAGTGAAATTGCTTCCCCTGGATGAGAACAGTGACCTGATCCTTACCACGCTGTATATTGATGCTGACCGCTTACTTATTTACAAGTCTGTTACCACCACCAGGGATAATGGTACCTATGATATGCAGATGATCTATGGCCGTTATGAGAAATACGGGCTTCCGGACAAAGTGATCTTCTCTTTCAATACAAAAGACTACAAACTGCCCAAGGGGGTAACTTTTGAATATGAAGCGGGTGAAAAGCCGCAGCAAACGCAAGATGCCCTGAAAAATAAGAAGGGAAAGGTGGAGATTACTTATTCTACGTATGCGATTAACCAGGGATTGTCTGAGGCGGTCTTTAAGTAAAGGGAGAAGATGAAGGGAGAAGTGCGAAGAAGGGCCTGCTCTTCGCACTTCTCCCTTTATCTTCTCCCTTGCAATAAATCACTCATCAATCTTCTCATCAACCGCATTACGTAAAACAGCCGTGCTCATTTTCCGGAGCGGATTCCGGTGCGCTTGTGCGTAACCGTTACGTTTAGCGAGAATATCCAAAGCGCTAAATACGGCTTCACGGAAGGATGATTCATCGGCCTTATCTTTTCCGGCGATATCAAATGCTGTACCGTGATCCGGAGAGGTACGTACTACAGATAGTCCGGCTGTATAGTTTACCCCTTCACCAAATGCAAGGGATTTAAATGGAATCAGCCCCTGGTCATGATACATCGCCAATATGCCGTCAAATTTTTCATGGTGGCCACGGGCAAAAAATCCATCGGAAGCATAAGGCCCAAACACCAGTATATCTGACTTCTTGGCTTCAATCACGGCTGGCCTGATGATCTCTTCGTCTTCTTTTCCAATGAGCCCATCGTCACCTGCATGCGGATTGAGTCCGAGTACGGCGATCCTTGGTTTATCGATTCCAAAATCCCTGCGCAGGCTGTCTTTCATCAACCTGAGTTTAGAGATGATCTTTTCCTTGGTGATATGCTTGGATACTTCGCTCACGGGTACATGTTCGGTTACCAGGCCCACGCGCATATTGGCCGCTACCATAAACATCAGCACATCCTTCGCTTCAAAGTATTGTTGCAGAAAGGGCGTATGTCCTGTAAATGGAAACTGGTCAGACTGCACATTTTTTTTATGGATCGGCGAGGTAACCAACGCCTGTATTTTATTTTCTTTCAAAGCTTCGGCCGCTGCCATTAGGGACATCACCGCATATTTCCCACCGGTTTCATTGAGGGTGCCGGGCGTGATGGCTACTTCGTCTTCCCATACGGAGAAGATATTCAGCTGTTTATGGTTGAGTTTTGCGAATTCCTTGATGATATTGGCATTCAGGTTATGTTCCGGCAAGCCTTTTCGATAAAAGTTGATCGCTTTGTTAGACGCAAATACAACGGGTGTGCAGAATTCCAGGATCCGTTGGTCAGAAAAAGTCTTGATGATGCATTCAATACCGATGCCATTCAGATCACCTGAGGTAATGCCAATGACAGGTTTGTTGAGCGTTGGAATCATAATCACTTGAATGAGCCGGTAAAGATATTACTTTTGGGCACCAATGTATACCTTAAAAAAATCCCTCGGCCAGCATTTTCTCAAGGATGAGAGCGTCTCGAAGGAGATCGTGGCTTCTTTGGAAGCGCTTTCTTTCAGCCAGTTGCTGGAAGTGGGACCGGGTGGAGGTGCCATCACGAAATACTTGTTGGCATTGCCGGAGATCTCCTTCAAAGCCGTTGAGCTGGATGAAGAGAAGATCGCTTTCCTGGAGAAGACCTATCCTGAGATCAGGGGAAAGATCATCACCGGCAGCATCCTGGAGATAGATAAACCCTTTGTGGGACCGTTTGTGGTGATTGGCAATTTCCCCTACAACATTTCCTCGCAGATCATGTTTAGGATACTGGATTGGAAGGACGATGTGCAAGGGATGGTGGGCATGTTCCAGAAAGAAGTGGCACAGCGGATCGCGGCGCCTCCGGGTAACAAAGACTATGGTATCCTGAGCGTTTTGGTGCAGGCGTATTTTGAAGTGAGTTATCTCTTTGACGTGAATGAGTCATGTTTTACCCCCCCGCCGAAAGTGAAAAGCGGCGTCATCCGCATAGTAAATGCCAACAATCCCTGGCAGATCCAGCATCAGAAGAAGTTTTTCAGTTTAGTGAAAGCGGCTTTCGGGCAGCGCCGTAAGCAATTGCGCAATCCGCTGAAACCTTACTTCCTTGCTGAAACACTTCAGGAGGCCATCTTCACCAAACGGGCAGAGGAACTATCCGTTGAAGACTATGTACAACTATTGAACCGCATGATATGAAGAAGGTAATGATCACGGCTAAGGCCCATCCGGTGTTGGCACAGCGGTTGACACAGGCTGGTTACGAGGTGTTGGATGTCCCTTCTATCTCCTATGAAGAGCTGCTACAAACGGTAGCCGATGTGGAGGGTATAATTGTTACCACGAGATTGAAGATCGATAAAACCTTGATTGATGCGGCCAGCTCGCTAAAATGGATCGGCAGATTGGGAAGTGGACTTGAGTTGATCGATGTAACCTATGCGCATTCAAAAGGCATTCAGTGCGAAAGTAGTCCGGAGGGCAATCGAAATGCCGTTGCGGAACATGCCCTGGGCCTCCTGCTTGGATTGATGAACCGGATCTGTTCGTCTTATGAAGAAGTAAAGAAGGGCGAATGGATCAGGGATGCCAATCGGGCCGATGAACTTTTTGGTAAAACGGTGGGCATCATCGGATATGGCCATACAGGAAGTGCTTTCGCGAGGTTGCTTGCTCCTTTTCAGGTGACGGTGTTGGCATATGATAAGTATAAGTTTGGATTTGCGAAAGACTATGTGCGTGAGGCATCCCTTGAACAGATCAGTAAATATGCCGATGTAGTCAGTTTTCACCTGCCTCTTACAGCTGATACAAGGCATCTCGCCAATGATGCATTCTTTGCAGCCCTGCAGAAGCGTCCTTACCTAATAAATACCTCCCGTGGAAAGGTTATAGACACTGCGGCACTCGTCAGGGCTTTGCAGCACAGTCAGCTCAGGGGAGTGGGACTGGATGTGCTGGAGAACGAGAAGCTGGAAACGCTAAGTGATATCGAGCGCGCACAGTTAGATGTTTTAAAAACTGATCCCAGAGTGATCCTCACACCACATATTGCGGGATATAGTCATGAGTCTTTTGAGAAGATGGCCACCGTTTTGTTGGCCAAACTTAAGATCGACTGATTATGGTCATTTCTTGTTTGTAAAGCCGGTTCTTTCCGCTTTCGCTTACTATCTTTATCCGGTAGAGAATTGATTAACCTTTCAACCGGACAGTATGCGGTCCATAACCAACTGCTTTTTGCCTATTGCCATTTGTTGTGCTTTTTTCTCCTGTAAACAGAAGGAAGCAGCACCAACCGTTCTCCCGCCCATACCCATGCAGGTGTATGAAGTGCAGGAGAAGCAGGTTCCCTTGTACACAGAATATGTTGGCCAAACCTTTGGTCAGTCGGATGTAGAGATCACTTCCAGAGTGGACGGCTGGATCACTTCCATGAATTACCAGGAAGGCGGTCAGGTGAAAGCCGGGCAAGTCCTTTACACGGTTGATCCATTGCCTTACCAGAATAAGGTTGACCAGCAACGGGGACAGCTTGCAGAAGCACGCACCATGCTAGAGAAATCTAAGGCCGATCTCAACCGCATCGAGCCACTTGCCGCCATGAATGCTGTAAGCCAGCGTGAACTCGTGGCTGCGCGAGCGCAGTACGGGGCTGCACAAGGCAAACTGCAATCCGCTGAAGCAGCCGTAAGAAACGCGCAACTTGAATTAAGCTATACACAGATCAAATCTCCATTGACGGGTGTGATCGGATTGTCTAAAGTTCGGGTAGGCGACTACGTTGGGCAACTGCGTTCTGTGTTGAATACAGTTTCGCAGATCGGTAAAGTAAAAGTAAGGTTTACCATGTCTGAGAATGACCTGTTCAAAATGTATCGTCTTGCAAAAGAATCCAACAATCATCAAAATAAAATAGGGCTTCACCGGGATGTGGAGATGATCCTGTCTGACGGTAACGCATACCCGCTTCGTGGAGAGATCAACTTAGCGGATCGTCAGGTTGATCCCGCAACCGGTGCGTTGACCTTTGAAGCAACCTTTCCCAATCCGGATCTGTTGCTGCGCCCAGGTTTGTATGTGAAGGTGCGCGTGCTTTCTGAAGAGCGGGACAAGGCCATGCTGATTCCGCAGAAAGCCATTGCTGAATTGCAGGGACAGAAATCAGTATATGTAGTAGGTGACAGTAACAAAGTCACTATGAAATTGATTAAGACTGGTCCACGCTATGGCCGCTATACTATTGTTGAATCCGGGCTCAATCCCGGCGAGAAAGTAGTGCTGGGCGGCACCGCATTATTACGCAACGGCATTGTGGTTGTTCCGAAGCCCATCGATCCCAAAGACAGTACTGCATTAGATATCATCGAAAATTAAAATCGTATCATGGCTGAATTCTTTGTACGCAGGCCCATTGTTGCGATGGTGATATCAATCATCATTGTCATCCTTGGTTTACTAGCCTTGCAAAAAGTGCCCGTAGCCCAGTATCCGGAGATTGTTCCACCGATGATCCAGGTAAGCGCGGATTTCACTGGAGCCAATGCCATCAACGTGGAGCAGGCCGTTGCCACTCCCATTGAACAGAAAGTGAACGGCGTAGAGAATATGCTCTACATGAAAAGCGTGAACACCTCTGACGGTACCATGACCCTGCAGGTGAGTTTTGAAGTGGGCACCAATCTTGACAATGCCAACATGCTTACGCAGAACAGGGTTAAACTCGCGGAGCCGTTTCTTCCGCAGGCCACCAAGCAAACCGGCGTGAACGTTAAGAAGTCATTGAACTTCCCTTTGCTCCTGGTGTCACTCAGTTCTCCCAAAGGCACTTATGACAATAGTTTCATGTCAAACTACGCCAACATCAACATGGTGGATGAACTGGCCAGGATCAAAGGTGTGGGCGAAGTTATCCTGTATGGCGGATCTGACTACGCCATGCGGGTCTGGATCAAGCCAGACCTGATCTCGAAACTCGGTATTACCATCGAAGATATTCAATATGCATTGCAGCAGCAGAACGTGATCACACCAGGTGGTAAATTTGGAGGTCCGCCCGCGCCGAAGGGAACAGAGAATACCTACACGGTGATGTTGCAGGAGCGGTTAACCAATGAGGAAGACTTCGGCAACATTGTGGTGAAGGCAAAAGAGAATGGCGCATTGGTGCGCATGAAAGATATTGCGCGGATAGAGTTGGGTACACTCACATACAGTTCCTTTTCGCGTGTGAATGGCAAGCAGGGTGCGGTTATCGGTTTCTTCCAGATCCCGGGCTCCAATGCCCTTGACGTAGCTGAAGAGATCAAGGCGAAGGTGAAAGATCTTTCTGCCAAGTTTCCCCCGGATATGGAAGCCAATGTATCTCTGGATACCACACTTGCAGTTGAAGCCGGTATTGAAGAGATCATTCATACTTTATTTGAAGCGATTGTGCTTGTGATCCTTGTGGTGTTTATTTTTCTGCAGGACTGGCGCGCCACGCTGATTCCTTTATTGACCGTACCGGTATCGCTGATCGGCACGTTCATGGTTTTTCCTTTACTTGGTTTCTCTGTGAACACACTCTCTTTGTTAGGATTGGTATTGGCCATTGGTATTGTTGTGGACGATGCCATTGTGGTGGTAGAAGCTGTGATGCATAATATCGAGAAAGGCCTCAATCCTAAAGAGGCCACAGTAAAGGCCATGAAGGAAGTGTCTGGCCCCGTAGTGGCGATTGCCCTGATCCTGGTGGCCGTGTTCATTCCAGTTGCAGCAACACCGGGCATAACAGGAAGATTGTACCAGCAGTTTGCCATCACCATCGCGATCTCGGTGATATTTTCTGCCATCAATGCATTGACATTGAGTCCGGCTTTATCTGCGCTTTTACTTAAACCACACAAAGAGAAGAAAGGTCCGCTCGCTTCATTCTTCAAGGGATTCAATAAGGTGTTCGATAAATTCACGAATGGATATACGGGAGTTGCGAAAATATTTGTTAGCAAAGCGCTGCGCAGTGTGCTGGTGGTAGCCGTGGTTGGCGTGCTCGCAGCATTTATTGGCATGAAGGTACCAGGTGGATTTGTGCCCGATGAAGACCAGGGATATTTCATGATGAATATTTTGTTGCCGCAAGGGTCATCTATTCAACGAACGGATGAAGTATCTAAGCAGGTAGAGGGGATTCTCGCGAAGGAAGAAGGCATCAAGAGTTATGTGACCATCAATGGTTTCAGTTTGCTCACCAATGCCAACGCACCTAATGCAGCGTTCCTTTTTGTGGAAGCCAAAAAGTGGGACGAGCGAAAAGAGACCGTGGCGAAAATAGTGGAACGGTTGAATAAGAAACTTGCCGTAACCATACAAAGAGGCACGGCTATTGCGTTTGGACCGCCGCCGATCCAGGGTCTTGGAACCTCAGCCGGTTTCTCCATGATGTTGCAAGACAGGGGTGGAAACAGCCCGGAGTTCCTGGAAGCAGAAACAAACAAGTTCATGGCTGAGGCAAGGAAGCGCCCGGAGATCGGATCCATCCGCACTACATTTAATGCCGGATCTCCGCAGATCAAATTGGATATCGACAGGGATAAAGCTGAGAAACTGGATGTTGCCATCTCATCGATCTCTTCTACCATTGGTGCGTTTATGGGCGGCAGTTATGTGAATGATTTTAACCGGTTTGGCAGGCAATATCGCGTATATGTGCAAGCAGAGGCGCCTTACAGGGTCAGTCCTGAACAGATGTCGCAGTTTTACGTCAGAAGCAGGAAAGGTGCATTGGTACCGCTGACCAGCCTGGTCAGTTATAGAAACGTAAGTGGTCCGGAATTTACGAATCGTTTTAACCTTTATCGATCTGCTGAAATAACAGGCGCACCTGCGCCGGGTGTCAGTTCCATACAGGCCTTGAATGCACTTGAAGAAGTGGCTAAGGCCAGCCTTCCGCCGAGTATGAGTTATCAGTGGACCAACGTTTCTTACCAGGAAAAACAATCTGAAGGCAAGGGCGGTACAGTGTTCATCTTCGCGCTCATCTTTGTGTTCCTCATTCTCGCTGCGCAATATGAAAGCTGGGGACTTCCTTTCAGTGTATTGCTGGGAACACCGTTTGCGGTGTTTGGTGCCTTCCTTGGACTCTGGTTGGCGCGGATTGACAACAGCCTGATCGTAAATAATGTGTTTGCACAAATTGGATTGGTGATGTTGATAGGTTTGGCTGCCAAGAATGCCATCCTCATCGTTGAGTTTGCAAAAGAAGAATATGAGAAAGGAATGGGTTTGGCTGAGGCTGCTATGCATGCTGCTAAGCTGCGTTTCAGACCGATCCTGATGACAGCATTTGCGTTTATCCTCGGCGTTATTCCACTGCTCCGCGCCACTGGTGCGGGTGCACAGTCCAGAGTGGTTATGGGCATCACCGTTTTCGCGGGGATGCTGATCGCCACGATCCTCGGCGTATTGATTGTTCCCGGTTTGTTTGTTTTCATCGAGCGGCTCACCGGTAAAAAGAAATCTTCAACCAACACAGATAATACAACCATATGAAAAGGATTTCACTTGTTGTCATTGTGTTGACGGTGCTGGCCGGATGTGTGGTTGGACCGAAGTACCAGCAGCCGGTGGTGGATGTGCCGGTTCAATTCCGTGATTCACAATATTCAAAAGCTACAGATACGATCTCTTACCTGAATTGGTGGGATATGTTCCAGGATACGGTATTGCAGGGCCTTATCCGCGAAGCAGTACAGAACAATCGAAATATCCGCACCACGCTTGCGAGGGTGGAAGAATCCAGGCTTTCCCTTGGTTTCACGCGTACGGCATCTTTGCCCTCCATTGGTTATGGTGCAAAAGCAGGATTCTATGACCTGAGTAACAACAACAATAATGAGATTGGTGGTGGTTTGCCGAGGGCATCCTATAATCTGTTTGCACAAGCCAGCTGGGAGCCTGATTTCTGGGGTAAGTACAAAAACCAAAAACTCGCGGCAGAAGCGGAGATGCATGCAACGGAAGATGACTATCGATACATGTATATCAGTCTTGTTGCAGAAACGGCAATGCAATATTTTCTCCTGAGGGATCTGGATGAACGGATACTTATTGCAGAACAGACCATCAAGTCAAGGGAGTCGTCACTGGGCATCATAAAGGCAAGGTTTGAAAAAGGCGAAGTGGCAGAGATGGACAAACTGCAGGCAGAAGGTCAGTTGGCTATTGCGAGGGCTACATACTATAACTTGCAGCGGAACATCAGAACCACGGAGAACGCGTTAAGTGTGCTTACTGGCCAGCAACCTGGTGAGATCAGGAGAGGATATTTCAATCATGAGCAAAAGGTTCCGCCTGAGCTTCCGGTGGGGCTGCCCTCCACCTTGTTATCCCAACGTCCAGATGTGCGTGCTGCGGAGAATATGATCCAGGCGCAGGTGGCAAGGATCGGGATTGCAGAGGCGGTGCGTTATCCTTCTTTTGACCTGATGGCGTTGTTTGGTGTACACAGCCAGGATATCAGCCAGCTGTTCAGCACAAACGCATTGGCAACGGTATTGACGGCAGGTATCACCGGTCCTATCTTTCAGTTTGGCAGAAACAAGAAAAGAGTTGAGATCGAGAAGAAGCGAAGCGAGCAATTTGTGTTGCAATATGAACAGGCCATCCTCAATGCGTCAAAGGAAGTTCAGGATGGGTTGATTGGGATAGAGACTTATAAGAAAGAGCGGGAGAACCTGGAGATCCTGGTTGCCACTACAAAGAAAACCCAGGAATTGAGCTGGGCACGTTATGAAGCGGGGTACTCGTCTTACCTGGAGTTGCTGGACGCGGAACGCATGCAGTTTGACGCGGCCAACAATGCATCCATCATTCGCCGTGAGCAGCTGATCTCATTGGTAAAGCTCTATAAAGCGCTGGGTGGCGGATGGGATAAAAACGTAAACTTTTAACCGAAATAGAAAACGATGAAACAAACAATCCTTGCTGCCTTGACCATCGCAGTCCTGGCCTCCTGCAACAACAACGCTGATACAAAAGAAGTAAAGTCGGATTCGGTGGCATCCACACCAGTTGTGACTGAAACACCCAAGGTGCAGTATCCTTACACGGCTACCTATTCCTCTGATTTTTCTATGGGTAACCCGGAATATACTAAGGTGGTGCTTGATATGTACAGGGCTCTGGAAGAGAATAGAATTGACGATATCGGGCAATACCTGGATGATACGGTTCATCGGTATAACTATGCGACAGCACACTACAACTTACCCAAGGCTGTTATGCTGCAGCAGTTGAAGCAGTTCAGAGGCCAGTTTAAGGAATTCTCTGAGACGCCGCTTGCGTTCATGGCGGTGAAGTCAAATGATAAAAATGAAGACTGGGTGCTGACCTGGGTGAAAGAAAAGGTGGTATATCAAAATGGTAAAGTAGATTCCACCACATACCAGGAGAATTGGCGCTTTAAAGACGGTAAGATCTACATGCATGATTCTTACGCCAAATTTAGGCAGTAAAAAACCGGATCAAGGCCGTCAGCCCCGGATTTAGGGCTGTCTGCTTGGTTTTTTCCATTGAATTATTTATCTTAAATTTGCGTAGCAACGCTTCAGGCTTCCTGAGGCGTTGTTATTTTTTTGTTCAACGACTGCAAAACGAGGAATTATGAGTGAGATATTATATGTGACGCGGGAAACCCTGGAGCTCATGAAGGCGGACTTACAACGATTGAAAACAGTTGACCGTCCTGCAGCTTCACGTGCCATTGCCGAAGCCCGGGAGAAGGGTGATCTTAAAGAGAACGCAGAATACGACGCTGCAAAAGAAGCACAGGGCTTGCTGGAAGCCAGGATCAAGAAATTTGAGAGCGATCTTGCGAATTGCAGAATCCTTGATGCAGATAACATCGATACCAGCAAGGTGTCTATCCTCACAAGGGTGAAGATCACTAACCTGGCCACAAAAAAATCCATGACCTACCAGATCGTTTCTGAAAAAGAGGCTGACCTGAAAGTGGGTAAGATTTCTGTGACTTCACCTATTGGTAAGGGACTACTCGGAAAGAAGATCGGCGAGGTTGCGGAGGTTACTGCACCCAACGGGTTGATTAAATTCCAGGTAGACGATATCAGTTTATGAGTAGCATATTCACGAAGATTATCAACGGAGAAATCCCATCTTACAAGATAGCAGAGAACGATAAATTTTTTGCTTTCCTTGACATCATGCCGCTGGTGCCCGGGCATACCCTCGTTGTGCCAAAGGCTGAAACAGATAAGTTGTTTGACATGCCCGACGACCATCTCGCAGAGATGCTGTTGTTTGCGCAACCAATCGCAAGGGCCATCGAGGCGTCTTTCGATTGCAAACGCTGCGGTATTGCGGTGATTGGCCTTGAAGTGCCACATGCCCATATGCATCTGGTGCCGATGAATACGGCCGACGACCTTAACTTTACCAGGCCTAAGCTAAAACTCTCTGCCGAAGAAATGGAAGCTTGCCGCCTAAAGATCATCTCACATGTCTGAGAAGACAACCATCAAAGCTCCTTTACCGGTTACCATCACCATTTACCTGCTTGCTGCAGCCGGATTGTTCAACATCATCTATTCTTTTACAGGAGCATATGCGCCTTATGGATTGTTTTATCCTGCGGTGAATACGCTGGTAACGATAGGGTTGTTTGCTTCTTTTGCGGGATTAGCCAATATGGAGAAATGGGGATTGTATCTATTCTTTATCATGCTGGCCATCAAGTTTGGGATTGATCTCTACACTGGCGCATTTTCCTATTGGAACCTATTGCTTCTGGTGCCTGCCGGACTCTTCCTTGCTTACTTTCGAAAGTTTACCTAGTTGGTTATTTGCGGATGCGATCTGCATTTTTACGAATAAAATCTTCCCAGTTGTTGGCCTTGCTGTCAGTTGATGCAAGTGCAGGGTTGGAGTTGAAGTGATGACAGACCGCTACAGCCAATGCATCAGAAGCATCAAAAACGTGACCCTCTACAGCGGGTAGGGTGAGAATAGATTGCAGCATTTTCCAGACCTGTTCTTTATCTGCATTGCCGTTTCCGGTAATGGATTGTTTTACTTTTCTTGGAGAATATTCAGTTACAGGAATTCCTGCCTGCATGGCAACAGCAATGGCAATGCCCTGTGCACGTCCCAACTTCAACATGCTTTGTACATTCTTTCCGTAGAACGGTGCTTCAATGGCCAGCTCTTGTGGTTTGAACTGCTGGATCAGGTCCTGCATGACTTGATGTATTTTCTGCAGGCGATGGAACATATCCTTGCCAGTGAGTTTCACTGCATCCATAGTGGTCATTCCCAACTTGTTGCCATTGATAATGATCACACTGTATCCCATCACTACCGTGCCGGGGTCAATACCAAGGATTATTTTCTGGGAATGTGACAAGAGAATGTAATTTTGGAGAAAGAAGCTGCTGGGCAAAAGTATCAAAATATTCCTCAACTACTTTCTTGGGCCGATCATCTTTGTATGGTTGGTGTATTCAATGGTCAAGCAGATCAGACAGCAGCCGGATCTCGACACACATTTGGGTTATATCCGTGAAGCTGCATATGGTGAGCATGCGTGGAAGTTCTGGCTGGTATTTGTACTCATGTTGATCAATTGGGGCATTGAAGCCAGGAAATGGCAGGTACTCTTGCTGCCCATTCAGAAGATGCCCTTTCTCCGCGCCTTCAAAGCCACACTAACCGGTGTGTCATTCGCCATGAATACACCCAACAGAATAGGCGAATATGGCGGCCGCATGTTGTTTGTGGATGAAGGCAATAGATTGAAGTCCGTTTCACTTACCATTGCCGGAAGCTTTAGTCAACTCATCATCACCCTTATCCTCGGTGTGGCCGGTTTGTATGTGCTCTCGGATGAGTTAATGCAAAAAGAGCAACTAAGCGGATTAGCGATCTGGTTCAAATCCATCCGATGGATGCTGGTGATCATCACACTGGTTTGTCTGCTTATCTACTTCAGGATCAGCTGGATCATCAAAGGCATAGAACGATTACCTGGTCTCACCACATTTATACAGCATATCGCTGTGATGGAAGAGCTGTCTGTTACTCTTTTGTTAAGAGTACTTTCCTTATCCCTCCTGCGTTTCATCGTGTTCACGATTCAATATAACTTGTTGTTGCAGGTACTACATGTAGGCGTTGACGTTTGGGTGGGTTTCTGGTTGGTATCCGTGTTATTTCTCTGCCTGGCCATCTGGCCAACCATAGCCATCCTGGAATTGGGGTTACGATGGGAGTACAGCCTTTTCCTGTTTAGCTTATACAGTTCCAATACGGTAGGGATCTATACGGCGGCCACGGCCATCTGGCTCATCAACCTGGTGGTGCCCGCTATGGCAGGTTCGCTGTTCCTCCTCGGATTACGTATCTTTAAGAAAGGAAAAACACCTGATCCTCCACCCCGTTGAAAACGAAAGCACTTGTTATGAAGAAATCCCTCATCGCCATCCTGTTGATGCTGGTTACCAGATCCACCAGTGCAGGTGACGATTTTTGCGGCATTGTGAACACTACTTTTCTCAACGGAGAACGGATCACCTTCAAGGTTTTTTACAGCGTCATCGGCTTGTATGTTGACGCCGGTACAGCTTATGTGAACGTTGGCATGGAGAAGCTGAATAATCACACAACTTATCATATCATCGCTGATGGGTATAGCAACCCAACCTACGATTGGATCTTCAAAGTAAGGGACCGATATGAATCCTACATTGATACGCAATCCCTCAAACCATATAAATTTGTCAGGAATATCGACGAAGGCGGATACAAGAAGAAAGAGAATGTCACCTTCAACCACGATGGGAAATCCGCATCCACCGAAAAAGGACAAGTGCCTATCCCGCCTTGTGTGCAGGATGTGATCAGTGCTGTGTATTATGCAAGGAACATAGACTATAACAAGTACAAGGTGAATGATAAAATTCCTTTCTCATTGTTCATCGATAATGAAGTATATCAGCTCACCATCCGCTATCTGGGAAAAGAAACCGTCAAAACAAAATACGGTAAGTTCAACGCCATTAAGATTAAACCACTGCTCATCAAGGGAAGTATCTTTGAAGGCGGCGAAAAAATGAACATCTGGATCTCGGATGACCGTAACCATATTCCACTTCGGGTGGAAAGCCCCATCACGGTTGGAAGCGTAAAAGTGGATATGATGGGATTCAATAACCTGCGCTATCCATTGACGTCAAAGGTCAGCACTAGATTTTAGTTCGCAGTTCCCAGGTCGCATAGTTCGCATTGCCGCACTACCGCATGTCCACATTGTCAAATTGCTCTTTGACCCGTATTCCTTTCTCCGTTCTTTCTAATGTGCAGCAAACGATAGAAGGATCGTGTTCAAAAATGAGAACATAATTTCTGTCTGCCGCTTCTTCCAAAAAATCTTTTTTCTCTTCGAGCGTCTTCAACGGGAACATATCGTAGGCCATCACATACGGCAAGGGCACGTGTGCAGCTGCAGGGAAGAGATCTGCCATGTATACATAGGTTCGGCCATTGTAATTGATCTGCGGAAGCATCATGGCATCTGTATGCCCAAAGGCAAAACGAATGGAAATGTTTTTGGTGAAGGGGGTAAGCCCTTTCTCATTAACCTCGATCATATGAAGCTGGCCGGATTCCTGGATGGGAAGGATATTCTCTTTTAGAAAGGACGCTTTTTCCCGGGCATTGGGTTCTGTGGCCCATTTCCAATGCCGCGCATTACTCCAGTACTTCGCATTCGGGAATGCGGTCACCAGCTCACCATTCTTTCTGACAATGGATCCGCCACAATGATCAAAATGCAAATGGGTGAGGATCACGTCTGTGATGTCTTCATGTTTCACACCCAGTGCAGCCAGGGATTTATCCAGACTATCTTCTCCATTCAGGTGATAGTGCGAGAAGAATTTTTCATCCTGCTTATTGCCGATGCCATTGTCTACCAGGATCAGCCGGCCCTCATCTTCAATCAACAGGCAACGCATCGCCCAGTTGCAGAGGTTTCTGTCGTCAGCAGGGTTAAGTTTGTTCCAGATGGATTTTGGAACCACACCGAACATAGCACCGCCATCCAGTTTGAAATTGCCGGTATTGATGGGATAGATTTTCATACCCTTGCAATATCAGAAATATCCTTCACTTCCGCTACCCGCTTTCTTGCTTCTTCTCAACGTGACGATCAGCATCACCAACCCTATCGCAAAAAACGTCATGCAGGAAAGTACACTCGTGCGTTGTGATTTCGTGAGCTCTGTGAGGTAGCCAAACAGAAATAGGCCGATGACGATCCCGATTTTTTCCGAGACATCGAAAAAGCTGAAATACGAGGCCGTGTCTTTGGTGACGGGCATGAGCTTTGCGTAAGTGGAACGGCTCAGGGCCTGGATGCCGCCCATGACAAAACCGATGAGCGATGCGAGCAAATAGAATCCGTTTACGTCCCCAGACTTGGTGGTATAGCCCAGGTAACAAAGGAAGATCCAGAATACCACGCAGAGCATGATGGCCGGAATATTCCCAAGCTTACCAGATAACATCGCAATAAAATATGCGCCGGGAATTGCGATCAACTGGATCAACAGGATGGCGATGATGAGGTTTTGTTGGGGGATGGCCAGTTCACTGCTGGCATACAGTGGCGCAGCCAGCATCACCGTTTGCACGCCCATGTTGTAAAAGAAGTATGCACCGAGGAAACTCTTCAGCACGCGTAATTTTTTTAATTCATTCCACACTTTGCCGAGTTCCTTGTAGCCACTGGACAATAGGTTACGTTTTTCACCAGACTCAGCAGCGGGCGTATTGGCGGGTAGTTTAGCCAAAGCACGACTTCCAAATCCAAACCACCAGAAGCCTACCAGCAAGAAGGAAATTTGCGAAGCCTGACCCCCATCGATCCCAAACAAATCTTTTCCCTTTAATACCAGTACCAGGCTCACCAATTGCAGTAACACACTGCCGATGTATCCCATAGAAAATCCCCTCGCACTGATTTTATCTCTGTCTTCGGGTGCGGCAATCTCGGGGAGGTATGAATTGTAAAACACAATGCTTGACCAGTATCCAATGCAAGCCAGTACAGTGCAGGTGAGTCCAAGCCAAAGATTGTTTTTGCCATAGAAGAACAACATGGAGCAAGAGATGGCCCCAAGGGTCATAAAGAACCGAAGGAATTTTTTCTTGGTGCCCCTGTAATCTGCAATAGAAGACAACAAGGGAGACATCAATGCTACGATGAGGAAGGCAAATGAAAGCGTATAGTTATACAGTGCGGTATTCTGGAAATCAAACCCCAGGAAATGCACCATGTCAACAGTAGTGGTATCGCCATCTCCCGTCATGCTGTCATAATATGCCGGGAAAATGGTGGAGGTGATCACCAGGTTATAAACTGAATTGGCCCAGTCGTACATGGTCCATGCACGCACAACATTTTTCGGGGCGGTAGTATTGGTGGTAGTCAAAATCTCAAGTGTGGTTGAAAAGTAAAAAGTAGAAATTTAGAAGTAAAAAGGTAAGATTTTTACTTGACTAAAGTTTCCCTGCCGCAATAAGGATGAACAAAATGATCCCAAGGATGATCCGGTAGATGCCAAAGATCCTGAATCCGTTTTTCTGCAGGTAGCTGATGAAAAATTTGATGGCGAGGATGGCTACTACAAATGCAACAACGCAGCCGAGGAGCAGGGTGCTGAGATTGCTTGTGTTGAGTACTTCAGGGCTGTCCTGGTAAACATCCCATAAACTTTTTACGGTTGCAGCCATCATGGTGGGAACGGCCAGGAAGAATGAAAATTCTGCTGCAGCCGATCTGGACAGTTTCTGTTGCATACCGCCGATGATGGTGGCCGCACTGCGACTGAGACCGGGAAACACTACAGCGAGCACCTGATAGCCACCTATGGCAAGGGCCTGCTTGTTGGTGATATCTTCTTCGCGCAGGGTTGTTGGGTTTTTGAACCATCGGTCCACAAACAACAACAGAATCCCACCGAGAAAAAGTATGATGGCGATGATCAGGGGTTTCTCCAGCACTTCATCGATGTGTTTCTTTAGCAACGCGCCAAATACCAGTGCTGGCAAAATGGCAATTATCAGTTTGATATAGAAAGAAAAGGATTTGAA
This sequence comes from Chitinophagaceae bacterium, assembly GCA_049661025.1. GTDB lineage: Bacteria > Bacteroidota > Bacteroidia > Chitinophagales > Chitinophagaceae > Pollutibacter. The sequence continues at coordinate 116,558 of JBASZQ010000041.1, forward strand.
GTCGAGGAATTTTTTCCAGTACAGCACAACCACAGACAGAATGGCGCCAAACTGGATCACGATCTCAAACAGTTTCGTGAAAGGATCCGTATTGATCCCCATGAATGCTGAGGTGATGGCCATATGCCCCGTAGAGGAGATCGGTAAAAACTCGGTAATGCCCTCAATGATGGCGATGATGATGGCCTGGATGGTGCTCATGCGCTATCAGGCTTTGGGCCTCTTCATGATGGCGTATACTTCAATCATCAAACCTGCAATGATCAGGATGGGAGCGATGGTGATCCTGCGAAGACTATAGATTTCGTTATCGTTAAATGCAGTTGCTGTCTCGCTTTTACCTCCTGCCATCAGTAACAGACCCAAGAGGATCACAGCGATGCCGATGCCCATCCACAGGTAATTATCTTTCGTAAACAGCTCGTTTTTCTTTTTTTCCATGAGCGCAAGATAGTTAATTATTGGGTTGAAGGTTGTGGGTTGTAGGTTGCAGGTAAGAATTGCCTCCAACCCCCAACCTGCAACCTACAACCTCTTAATATAGGTCGTCCAGCTTCATTTTCAAATACTTGGTCACACTGCGGTGGGTACTGAAAAAGGTGATGCCGATGCCCATCACAATGAGGGCGAGGAAAAGCAGCACCATCAGCCCATTGTCCCGCAGGGCTTTGATTTCTGGCAGCCACCATCTTTCCACACTATAAATGATCACCAGGATGGCTGCTATGGCCAAAACAGCCGAGACAAGCCCGTTGATGATCGCTTTCCGATCAAAGGGTTTGGAAATAAACCAACGGGTAGCCCCTACCATCTGCATGGTTTTGATGATGAACCGATGACTGAACATGGCTAGTTTGATGGTATTATCGATCAAAACAATAGCGATGAGGCTCAGCAAGGCGGCAATGATCAAAAGCACCACTTCCACCCGCCGCACCATGGCATTCAGGCTGTTCACCACTGCATCGGGATATTTCACCTCGCTCACGATGAAGAACTTCTGGGCGTCGGCCACAATATTGGGCAGGCTGTCTTTATTAACGTATTGGGGTTTTAAGTAATAATCTACGCTGGCCGGGAGCGGATTATAATCCAGCACTTTATTCCAGTCTTCATTGTTGTCCCCTATGAATTTCTGTTTGGCCATCTCCTTAGTCACATATTCCACTTTTGTGGCATAGGGACGCTGTTGTACATAATTCAACAGGGAATCGATCTCTTTCTGCGGGCTTCCTTCTCTGATGAAGGCGTGCACCTGAACGTTTCCTTTGAAATAATTCTCCAGTTTGCTGGCATTGATCACGATCCAGCCCAGAAGGCCAAGGATAAATAAGACCAGCGCCACGCCGAGGATAGACATGAAATAGCTGGGCTTGCTTCTTTTTAGGGAGGTTTTGCTGATTTCGCTCATGGAGTTAGGTTCTTCTTGGTTACAGATTTATAACTAGCTAGTAGCTAGTAGCTAATAGCTAGTGAGAAGCATCAAATGTAGGTATTTTAGCCCGTTTACGTACCTTTGCAGCCACCAAAACGGCGCCTGATTCACATAAAATTATGAGTTCTGCATAGCCCTGGTGATGATGTTTATGGAGTATAATTTCAGATCGATCGAACAAAAATGGCAGAAGGCCTGGAGCGAGCAGGGTGTTTATAAAGTGTCTAACCAATCAGCCAAGCCAAAGTTTTATGTGCTGGATATGTTTCCCTATCCCAGCGGTGCAGGGCTGCATGTAGGTCATCCACTGGGCTACATCGCCAGTGATATTTTTTCAAGGCACAAGCGCCTGAAAGGATTCAATGTTTTGCATCCAATGGGCTATGATTCCTTCGGTCTTCCTGCAGAACAGTACGCCATCGAACATGGTATTCCCCCGGCTGTATCCACAGCCAATAACATCAATAATTTCAGGGCCCAGCTTGACAGGATCGGATTCTGTTATGATTGGAGCCGCGAAGTACAAACTTCGGATGCATCATATTACAAATGGACGCAGTGGATTTTTCTTCAACTGTTTGACAGCTGGTTCAACCGCAAGACCCAGCGCGCAGAGCGCATGGCAACACTGATCAGCCTCTTTGAATCGGAAGGCAATGCGGCGCATGAATGCCCGGGTGACCGAAATCTACGTTTTGGTGCAGCTGATTGGAAAGGATTCAGCGAAAAGGAGAAGCAGGATGTGCTCATGCTTTATCGCCTGGCCTATTGTGGCTATGGTGAAGTGAACTGGTGCGAGGCCCTCGGTACCGTTCTGGCCAATGATGAAGTCATCAATGGCGTGAGTGAGCGCGGTGGTTTTCCTGTGGTTCGTAAGAAGCTGCGCCAGTGGTACCTGCGGATCACGGAATATGCAGACAGGCTCATCGCCGGACTGGAAACGGTTGAATTCAGTGACAGCATGAAAGAGATGCAGACCAACTGGATCGGGAAGAGTTATGGAGCGGAAATCGATTTTAAGATCGATGGGGCAGAACAATTTTTAAAAGTATATACCACGCGGCCGGACACTATTTTCGGTGTAGACTTCATGGTAATTGCACCGGAGCATGAACTGGTGGCAAAGATCACCACAGCAGATCAGCAGAAAGCGGTGGATGAGTATCTCGCCTATGTAAACAGCAGGAGTGAACGGGAAAGGATGGCGGAGAAAAAGATCACCGGTGTGTTCACCGGCGCATATTGTGTTAATCCTTTTGATGGGAAGAAAATTCCGGTGTGGATCTCGGAATATGTATTGGCAGGGTATGGCACAGGTGCTATTATGGCGGTGCCTTGTGGAGATGAGCGCGACTATAAATTTGCAAAGCACTTCGATATTTCTATCACCAATATCATTGGTGATGCGTTCAATGGTGAAGACGCCAATCCTACCAAGGATGCCATCCTGGAGAACAGTGGCTTCCTGAATGGTTTGGTGATGAGGGATGCTACCGATGTGGTGTTGAAGAAACTGGAGCAGGAAGGTATGGGTACGAGGAGGGTGAACTACAAAATGCGTGATGCGGCGTTTAGCCGTCAGCGTTATTGGGGTGAGCCTTTCCCGATCGTTTGGAAAGATGGCGTGGCCGTGCCGCTGCCGGAATCTGCTCTTCCGGTTGCGCTTCCGCATCTTGATGAGTTAAAGCCCGGCCCGGAAGGAGAAGGGCCGCTGGCTAATCTGGATGAATGGAAACACTATGAAGGAGGTATCCGCGAAGTCAACACTATGCCCGGTTACGCCGGATCATCCTGGTATTTTCTTCGATATATGGATCCCGGCAACGATGCAGCATTTTGCAGCAGGGAAGCCAGTGATTACTGGAACCAGGTTGATCTGTACATCGGTGGTACGGAACACGCGGTAGGTCATTTGTTGTACAGCCGGATGTGGACGAAAGTATTGTATGATCTGGGATATGTTGGTTTTGACGAACCGTTCAAGCGCCTGGTGAATCAGGGTAAGATTGGTGGAGATTCCCGTCTCGTCTATCGTGTACGCGGCACCCAGGAATTTGTTTCTGCCGGATTAAAAGACCAGTATGAGACCGATGAGTTGCATGTTGATGTGAACATCGTGAACGGTTTTGAACTGGATATGAGTGCATTTAAAAAGTTCAAGCCAGACTATGCGGAAGCAACGTTCATAACAGAAGATGGAAAATACATCTGTGGCAGTCGCCTGGAGAAGATGAGTAAACGCTATTTCAATGTGGTGAATCCTGATGATGTGGTGGAGCGCTACGGAGCAGATACCTTCCGCATGTATGAAATGTTTCTTGGGCCGGTAGAACAGGACAAACCCTGGGACACCAAGGGGATTGAAGGTGTATATCGGTTCCTGAAGAAAGTGTGGAGATTGTTTGCAGATGAGGAGAAAGGGAAGATACTGGTCAACGATCAGGAGCCCACAGATGCACAATGGAAAGCATTGTACAAGATGGTCCGCAAGGTAGATGAAGACACGGAGCGTTTCTCCTTCAATACGGCCGTGAGTGCATTCATGATCGGCGTGAACGAGCTCTCAGACCTCAAAACCCATCAACGGAAGATCCTGGAAAAGCTGGCCGTTTCGCTTGCCGCTTTTGCCCCGCATATTGCAGAGGAGCTCTGGCATTTATTGGGCAAAGAAGGAACAGTACTGAACGCGCAGTGGCCGGCTGTGGAGGAAAAATACCTGGTGGAAACCGCCAAGATGTACCCTGTTGCCATCAACGGCAAGACCCGCACAGAAATGAGCATTGCGCTGGATGCCACTCAGGAACAGGTGGAAGGAATGGTACTGCAAGACGAGGTGGTGAAGAAATGGCTGGAAGGAAAGCAGCCTAAAAAGATCATCTATGTGAAGAACAAGATGATCAACCTGGTGGTATAAACTTCAACAAAGGAGCGCCATTGCTGTTATACCTGTAAATTAGGGTATGGCAAAACCTACATCTACACTCATTGACGCCCTGCGGGAAACCGCACAGCGTTTACGGAACGGGGCACATTATGCCTGGGGGAACCATGGCGTGTGCAACTGCGGAAATCTTTTACAGGTGCTCACTGATTGCACAGGCAAGGAGATTCTGGCTTATGCACATACGGGCATCGGCGAATGGACGGAACTCGCTAATGAGTATTGCGGCGTTTCGCAGGTACCTGTAGACAATTTGATCTCCAAGCTGATGGAAGCGGGACTGAATAACAAAGACATTCACAATCTGGAATACCTGGATAACAAGGAAGTGCTGGCAAAACTACCGGGAGGGTTCAGGTGGCTGAAGCGGAATAAGCGGGAAGACGTCATTGTTTATTTTGAGACTTATGCGGACATGTTGGAGCAACAACTTAACAACGCAGTAACACAGCAACGCCGAAACTTAGCAAAAAGGCGTGCTGCATCTGTTGCCCTGCCAGTTGCTGAGTTACTGAGTTACTGAGTTGCTGAGTTACTGAGTTGTTCCCGGCTGGTTTTTCTTTTTGATCAGCCTCACCGTAGCACTCGTCCCCTCTGTACTTTCCAGTTTTGCTTCATAACGTATTCCGTTACACCAGGCGATCATGAGCGAAGTATTTGGAGGAATGGTGCCGAGGTTTTCTGCAACCATCGTCAACTCATTTTCTTCATTCAGGTCTTTGGCTGCAATCCAAAATTCAATAGGCTCAGCAGCCAGTAGAATGTGCTTCTGCATGAGTTTCCCGTTCATGAACAAGGCAATAGAGTCCCCATCAATTTCTGCGTGATCATAGAAGCGAAGCAGGATAGAGTCTGCCGTCACGGGAATATCTGCAACATATACTTTCTTACGTTGCGCAAACATCTCTTCCACATTGATGTTCCTGGGTGGTGCTGCAACGGGTATCGGTTCCTTCACTGCAACGGGCTGCGGAGTAGCGTCCCCTGTTTTGGCCATATCGCCACGGTTTGGAAGATCTGGCCCGGGGTTGAGATATTGTTCTTTTTCAACTTGTCTGATAAGTTTAGGCTGTCCGGCATAGTATGGAAAGTCTTGGAGCACCTCATCCCAGCCATCTTCAAATAACGGACGCACCACCTTATTCAGGTGTACTTCTGCTGGTTTTTCATTCCCGCCATCGTCTTCTTTTTTAACGGCATTGCCGTCGAGCTTCATGATGTCCTCGCCGGGGCAGTTAAAATCTGCAGCAAACAACTGTGCTGTTTTGTTAGGAATCATCATGCTGTTTCCCCTTGAATTGATCAGGGCTTCATCCCACCACAACACATCGCCGTCCATCGTCATACTACCTTTGATGGCAAAACGCGCATAGTGGGAGCCGCTGTAATAATAGGCAGTACCAGTGAGGCTATCTCCTACACGGATCAGTTTCAATTCAAGATTATAGGATTTCATTCCGCGCGAGATTTTTCCGCGCCACACGCCGGTAACCGATTGTGCAATAACGCATTGGGTCACCAGAACAAGAAGAATGATGATAGGGTAAGATCTTCTCATAGCATCAAATAAACGAAGCATATTGTTGTGATATTTCAGAATCGGGTAATTTAACAATGAAATATGACAGCACTACTTCATGATTTGCAAAGGTACTCCATTGATTTTCATTCTGTAGTACCCTTTGATCCGGCAAGGGATCAACTCTCCGCCATCAACCTGACGGCATCAAATACATTGTTGACAGAGAAACTGGTGGCAGATACCGAAGCCTTCTCGATGTATATCGATGATGAGCGTAATCGCAGGGGCTGCCGTTACCTCATCGGCGGTTATGGTGAGCATCGCACCATCTATGGCCGAAGTGCCGTTTTTGACCAGGGGGAGGAGCCCAGGCGCCTGCATTTGGGACTGGATATATGGGGTGAAGCAGGGATACCTGTCATGGCTGCAATTGACGGCAATGTTCATTCTTTTGCCTTCAATAATCAGTTTGGTGATTATGGGGCCACCATCATACTTGAACATCAATGGCGCGGTCATCGATTCTACAGTTTATATGGTCATCTGGCCCTTGCGGACCTGCGGATCAAAGCGGGAGACAGGATTACTGCAGGATCGGCCTTTGCCCATTTTGGCGTTCCGGAAGAGAATGGCGGGTGGCCACCCCATTTGCATATACAGTTAATGATTGATATTGAAGGGAAATCGGGCGACTATCCCGGCGTCTGCAGGTACTCTGAGAAGGAAGGGTACCTGGCCAACTGTCCAGACCCGGATTTGTTCTGCCAACTGTACCAGTATGTTTAAACTATGCTTGGAGAGCGTTGAGCCACACCGTACTTTTACAACATGTCCAATGAGCATTTAAATAAGGATAAGGAGGGGCTGAGTTTGATGGACCGGGAGTTTGAAAATCACATCAGACCGTCCGCGATCAGTGATTTTTCCGGTCAACAGCAGATCATCGATAACCTTAAGATTTTCATCCAAGCAGCGAAGATGAGGGATGAGCCATTGGATCATATTTTATTTCATGGACCGCCCGGTTTGGGGAAAACAACACTTTCCCGGATCGTGGCCAATGAAATGGGGGTGAGCATCAAGGAAACCTCTGGACCAGTCATCGAGAAACCCGGCGATCTTGCCGGTTTGCTGACCAACCTTCAACGCAACGATGTATTGTTTATCGATGAGATCCATCGGCTTACAACAGTGGTAGAAGAGTACCTGTATGCGGCGATGGAAGATTTCCGGATAGACATCATGATTGAGTCAGGTCCTAATGCACGGAGCGTGCAGATCAACCTGAGTCCGTTTACGCTTATTGGCGCTACCACAAGAAGTGGATTATTGACCGCTCCCTTGTTGTCTAGGTTTGCGATCAAATCCAGGCTTGAATATTATTCAGCAGAAACCCTGAAGGCGATTGTACAGAGGTCTTCAGGCATTCTAGGTGTTCCCATCACAGCGGATGCGGCGGCAGAGATCGCGAGAAGGAGCAGGGCAACGCCGAGGATCGCCAATGGATTGTTGCGGAGGGTCAGGGATTTTGCACAGGTGTTGCGCAACGGGAGCATTGACCTGGGCATTACCCAACATGCTCTTAAAGCACTGAGTGTGGATGAGTATGGTTTGGATGAAATGGATAACAGGATCCTGCTGGCCATCATCGATAAATTCAAGGGAGGTCCGGTAGGCCTTTCAACGATTGCCACGGCGGTAGGGGAAGAACCCGGAACGATAGAGGAGGTGTATGAGCCATTTTTGATCCAGGAAGGATTTCTCATGCGAACCCCGCGCGGAAGAGAAGTTACCGGCAAAGCTTATGAGCATCTGGGGAAGTATCCGGGTACCAAGGGAGATGCTTTGTTATTTAGTTAGTCACTTAGGTTCATGCTGAATAGACTTCAGACATATTTGATTTGCGTGTGCATGCTGATGCCTTTTATCATGCAGGCTCAGTACTACAACCTTGCTTTCAGAAACTATAGCAGTGCCAACGGATTGTCTCAGAGTGAGGTGAACTGTGTGTACCGAGACAGGCTCGGTTTCATTTGGATCGGGACAGAATTTGGACTTACCCGTTATGATGGCAGGGAATTCTCTACGTATTACCATAAGGTCAATGATTCCACCAGTCTCGGAGAGAATTCAATCAAGGATATTACGGAAGACAATGATGGCGCCATATGGCTTGCCATCGGCGCCAGTGGCGTGAGCAGGATGGAAATGCTCACCAAGAAGTTTGTCAACTATAGGCCAAACAAAGAAGGTACCAGCGTCCTTAGTGATAACGCCACAAGTATTCTGGCAGACGGGGCTAACCGCGTATGGGTAGGGTTGAGCGATGGTGTTTCCGTTTATGAGAATGCCAAGCGTCGTTTTTTCAATCTTCGCACCTTCCCGGGTACAAAAGATACCCTGTCTGTAAACGGACTTCAATTGGATGGCAATGGAAGGGTTTGGCTGGCTTCTGGCACAGGGCTGTATTTTTCTGACGGAGGGCTTGGTTCACTTAGGCGAATAAAGAGCAACCAGGTCCTTAAAAATGTTAATGCTGTTCAATTTGATAAACAAGGTGTTGGCTGGATGGCCACGGATCATGGATTGTACAGTTTCAATCTGGTCACTAAAGACAGTATTGCTTTTTCCAAACCCACATTTCTGAGTACCGATGAGAAACTGCACGATATCGAATTTGATGCTAAGTCGAATCTTTGGATTTCAAGCCTTACCCGGGGATTACGTATTTACTTTCCCAAGTCAGGATACATTGATCAACTCAAGGAAGACTTCAGTTCATCGCGTGGTTTAACAAGCAACAGGATTCACGATCTGTATTTTGATGGAAATGGTGGGATGTGGGTTAGTGGAGAGAACGGAGTGCAGAGTTTCCATGATGATGCCCAACGTTTCAATACCTATCCAGGCTTAACGGCAACAGCTGAACGGATAAGGGGTTCAACCATGTACGGGGTGTTTGCAAGAAAAGACCTGATCATTCTTGCCACTTCCGGCGGCGTGACCGTTTTCAATCGGAGATCCGGTACCTACCTTCCTTTAGAGGAGAATCATAACCTGCGCGGCCAATCCATTCGTTTTAGGGAAGTAAATGAAGAAGCTCCCGGTAGATGGTGGATTACCTCTGATGCAGGCATATTTGAATTGCTGGAAAGAAATGGGAAGTATATCCTTCAAAGACCTCAACAGATCAGGATTCAATCCGTGCTGAATACTGACGTAAGGTCATATCTGATTCATAAGGATACTTTGTGGATGGCTACTTCAAACGATGGATTGATCCGGTACAATTTACGAACCCATGGTTTTCACCAATTCAAAAATGAAGAAAGCAACCCTTTGAGCCTTCCTTCAGACATAACCTATAAAGTGATTAGAGATGATGCATCTAACATCATTGTATCCCATGATATGGGTGTTTCCATTTTACATTCCACGGGAAAGGCTTTCGAGAGTTTCGGTACGCAGGGTAAGTTAGGTAGCAGGCTGAGTAACCGACAGGTTTTTGATGTTTATGATGATGGTAATCGGATCTGGTTGGCTACGATAGGGGGTGGATTGAATATCATTGATAAAAAAACAAGAACGGTAAAGGCACTGACTACGGAACACGGTCTCTGCAATGATGCGATTTACAAAATGGTTCCCTTCCGGGATTCATTGATTTATCTGGGGACTAACAAAGGGCTGTCTGTTGTTAACATGCGCTCCCTTAATTTTCAGAATTTTGATATCAATGACGGCATGCCTGGCGAGGAATTTAACATGTATGCAGGATATGTTACCGAAACCGATGAGGTCTTTATGGGGACAACCGGGGGCCTGATTTCGTTTTTAACAAGGAATCTCAAGAAGAATACACTCCCCTTAGGAATCTTTCTGTCAAAAATGCGGAAGAATGGGGTGTACCAGGAAGACTCACTGACTTCGCAGATCAACAAGACAAGGGTTATCACCACCAAATATGGCGAGGATATTTTTCTCGAATTCAGCCCATTGGTATTCTACACCAGTGCACAAACAAAACTTAACTATAAGATACGCGAACTTGGCGAAGACTGGCTGAACGGAGAAGCAGGTGGTCTTTTACCATTGGTAAAAATGGAACCGGGTTTATACAATATTGATGTCAGGATGGTTAACGATAACGGCTTGCGGAATTCTTCAGTCATGTCGTTAAAACTGAATGTCCTTCCGCCATTTTGGAAAACACTTTGGTTTCGTTTGCTTTCAGGCGCCGTGTTGCTGTTGGTTATGTATTTCGCCATCATGTCTTATATCAACAGAAGGTTGGAAAGACAACGTGTTGAGTTCATGAAACAGCAAGCAGTAGAGCAGGAGCGCGCCCGTATTTCCGCTGAGTTACATGATGATATCGGAGGCGGGCTTACTGCTATCCGCTTGTTGAGTGAGATGAGCCTGGAGCATAGCAGAAATTCCGATTCCAGCAAGTACCTGGAGAGAATCTCTTCGTCTTCCAATGATATCATCCAAAAGATGAACGAGATCGTTTGGGCCTTGAACAACAACAATGATAACCTTCAGAGTCTTGTCGCATATACACGGCAGTACACGGTAGGCTATCTCGATGATCTTAATATCGACTATCATTTCAATACACCGGACCAGATTCCAGACATTGCTGTTTTAGGTAAGAATCGGAGGAATGTATTCTTGTTGGTGAAAGAGGCGCTCAACAATATTGCCAAGCATGCAAATGCAAATAGCGTGGATGTTGACATTTCAATTGATGATGAGCTGCATATTAGGATCCACGACGATGGTGTTGGATTTCACGAAAGTATGATCGTACCGGGGAATGGATTGGGTAATATGCGCAAAAGAGTTCAGTCCTTAAAAGGAGAAATGGTGATCCTCAACGGAATGGGGACCACCATTAAATTTGATATACCGGTTAAGAATCTCTATGCCTGATTGGTGACGAGCCTGAAACCGTTGCCGTGAATGTTTACGATCTCAATGGAACTGTCTTCTTTCAGGTATTTCCTGAGTTTGGCAATGTATACGTCCATGCTTCGTCCATTGAAATAGGTATCACTACCCCAGATCTTTTTCAGGGCAATCTCTCTGGGCAGCAGATCATTCTTATACTCAGCGAGCATTTTCAGCAACTCATTTTCTTTAGGAGAAAGCGTTTGCGTTTTGCCATGAACAGAAAGCTCACGCAGTTTGGGATTGAAATGATACTGGCCCAGGTCAAATTCAATATTCGCCTGTTCCTTATTCAGCTCTTCATTTCTCTTAAGGATGGCCTTGATCTTCAACAGGAGAACTTCGCTGTCAAAAGGCTTGGTTATGTAATCATCTGCACCAAGTTTGTAGCCCTGGATGATGTCTTCTTTCATCGTTTTTGCAGACAGGAAAAAAAGCGGAACGTCTGGGTTAATGTCCCTGATCTCCTCCGCCAATGTGAAGCCATCCATATGGGGCATCATGACGTCAAGGAGGCAGAGATCAAATTTTTCACGTTGAAACGCAGCAAGACCCAGACGGCCGTCACGCTCCAGTACAACATCATAATCGTTTAACTCAAGATAGTTCTTGAGTACCATTCCCAGGTTGGGATCATCTTCACAAAGAAGGATCTTGGGTTTGCTGTTCTCTGCCATGTGGTGGAATTTATTGACAAATAAAATTAAACTGTTTAGGCATATAAAAACAGTGCCAATAAATTTTTGTTAATAAGCAAGCGGTTTTCGGTTACTCCTGCAGGTGATAACAGGCTTGTGTACACGCTGAAACCCTTGATAGCACTGATTCCACGTCATACATCATTCCTATCAAAAGCATCTGAAATGATGATCAGCAGCAGCCCTGCCACTATCCCATAAGGAAGTCCGGTAGGCGCTGACAGGTTCAGTGAAATCCCAAATCCGGTATATCCAGTGAGCATTCCGGGCAAAAAACGTACCGCAACAGGGAAAAGAAGCTGGATGCACTCAAACACCAGGAGCAAAGTACCGATCCTTCTCAGTCTATTCCCGTTTTGGGCATCCTTGAACATTTTGGTCATTGATGTTTTGGTGAACCGCACCAACAGGATCATCAGATAAATAAACATGCAGATCAGGAACAAAGCGTACAAAAGGTAGGAATAGACCAGTATCTTATATTGGGATTTGGATACCGGCATCAAAAATCCATTACCCGGGAAGTCTTTTTTCGTCGCCAACAGATTTCCCTGCCTGTCTTTAACCATCACCACACTGTCTTTGAATATTTTAGGTGCCCATTCACTTACTCACACATAGTAGAGAGATGCATTGTTTTTTGTTTCCCTATGGAAAGTGAATTCTCCAAAGTGAATAGTTTGCCAGGGCGAGTACTTGTCTTCTGCTAATGTAATGACAACATAGGCAATCAGTCCGATAATGCTGTACAGAATGTATCCATTCAGGATAAGCAACAGCAGCCATCTGGACAATGAACGCATGGACATACAATGGGTTTAGGGTTCAAAGTATCGAAAAACCAGAAATTATCCTATGTGCAATATTTTGCTATCGGTTTGCTACCCATTGCACGCACATTTATTACCTTTCGTTTAAATATGATTTAATATGGCGGATGTGGCTGCATTCAAAGAACAAGTGAACCTGGGGTACCAGTTCAAGGGTGAGCATTTTCAGTTGGGAATTGCAATGCTTGACGGTCAGGCAGTAGAGGGTACGCCGGTGTTAGTGCCTTTGCAAACCATGAATCGTCATGGTCTTGTAGCCGGAGCAACAGGAACCGGAAAAACAAAAACTTTGCAGGTATTGGCGGAGGGACTCAGCAATTCCAGCGTTCCGGTGCTGCTGATGGACATCAAAGGTGACCTCTCTGGTATTGCTGCAGCTGGTGTGGCTAATGACAAGATCAACCAGCGTTTGCAACAAATGGGACTCACCTACACACCTAGTGCTTTCCCGGTTGAACTGATGTCACTCAGCCAGGAGAAGGGTGTTCGGTTACGCAGTACCGTTATAGAATTCGGACCGATCCTTTTGTCCCGGATACTGGGACTAAATGATACGCAGGAAGGCGTGGTGTCCATGATCTTCAAATATTGTGATGATAATCAGCTGCCGCTCGTTGATCTCAAGGATTTTGTCAAGACACTTCAGTATGTCAGCAACGAGGGCAAGAAGGAAATAGAGGCGGAGTACGGTAAGATATCCACTTCATCTACAGGAACCATCCTCCGCAAAGTCATTGAATTGCAGCAGCAGGGTGCAGATCTTTTTTTCGGGGAACCTTCATTTGACATTGAGGATCTGATGCGAATTGCAGATGATGGAAGGGGAAAAGTGAATGTTCTGAGGGTTACAGATATGCAGAGTAAACCGAAATTATTTTCCACGTTTATGTTGAGTCTGCTCGCAGAGCTCTACGCAAATCTTCCGGAAGAAGGGGATATCGATAAACCTAAGCTGGTCATGTTCATTGATGAGGCTCACCTTGTTTTTCAGGAAGCCACTGATGCACTACTTCAACAGATTGAAACCGTTATTAAACTCATTCGCTCCAAGGGCGTGGGCATATTCTTCATTACGCAGAATCCGCAGGACGTGCCGGCCTCTATTCTCAGTCAACTGGGTCTTAAAGTGCAGCACGCGTTAAGAGCATTTACAGCCGCAGATAGGAAAACCATTAAGCAAGCGGCGCAGAACTATCCCGAGACCACTTTTTATAAAGTGGAAGACCTTTTAACTCAGTTGGGCATCGGTGAAGCTCTTGTAACCCTTCTCAATGAAAAAGGCATCCCCACACCACTTGTTCATACTATGCTTGTACCGCCAACCTCAAGAATGGACGTGTTAACTGAACAGGAGATGGATACCTTGGTGAACCAATCAGCATTGGTAAAAAAATATAATCAGGAGATTGATAGTGAAAGTGCCTTTGAACTTTTGACAGCAAGGATACAAGAAGCCAGCCAGCAAGCGGCACAAAAACAAGCTGAAAAGGAAGCAGAAAAGAAAACTGCAGCCAAGCCAAAGAAAGAGGAATCCATATTTGACAACACAGCGGTTAAACAGGCTACCCGCACCGCTGCAAATATCCTGACACGAAGTTTATTAGGCGCTCTGGGACTGGGTGGCCGGAAGAAAAAAAGCCTTTTCTAGTAGTTCACGGCATCTTTTACCCTGAATTATATCCCTAAAATAAATAGTGTTGAAAATTATTTTAGGATGTTAGTCATTAGAAATCAAACCATTGTGAAAAGACGATGAAACGATTGAAAAAAATACCACCAACAGGGTATCAAACCTCATGTTTTCATCTCTATATTTACAACGGTTTTTCATAGGATATTGGATTTTAAAAACGGGCTGGATGTCTATCCTGGCCCCTTTTTTATTTTAGGGCTATCCTTCCCTCTGCGTCAATGTACACAAGGCCCTCCGCTTCCATAGCGGACAATACTTGCAGGAAATGTGAATGTTCTTCTTCCGGAAATGCTCCTCTTAGTTCTATTGCCGGAAAGGCCGTTTTTTGAAGCAGTTTTTTGATCCTTTCTTCAATCGCAGCAGCCAGTTGTTTGTCGCCTGCTTTTTTTTGCTGTCGGCAAACATCACAAATGCCGCAGGCTTCCACTTTATCACCAAAATAGTCGCAGAGTAACTGGGTTCTGCATCGTTCTTTTGAACTGATGAACTTTACCATCGCCTGGATGCGTTTAACGAAGGCTTGTTTTCTTTCCAGGTATCGCTCCGGATTGATGTAGAGGTCTTCCGCTTTTACCCTGTTCTGCAACAAGCGGATCTGGGGCGTTTCTTTTCTGGGTTCATACTTGATGGTGCCCATGGCTGCAAGCGTAGTCAGGGCTTTTTGTACTTCGGCAACAGAAGCACGCAGGATTCTTGCCAATTGGTACTCGGAAACGGACGTAGGCTGATCCCATATGCCTCCATAAGTCCTGAGCAGGGCCTTGGTCAGCGGCTCAAGATCCGGGTGTTGTGATTCGGCATATTCCAAGCCTTCCCGATTGATCGTAAACCAAACCTTTGACGGTTGGAACACTTGCTCACTACGTTCCAGGATACCCTCCTGATCCATCGCTTCAATGGAATAGATGACCTCAAATACGTTCATCCTGAACAGGCGCACAAATTCATTCAGGTCAAACGCAAACAACTGCTCTTCCCCGGTACCGGCAGCTACCTGGAGATGATCGCAAACTGCCTGGTATACTTTTCTGATGGTTTGGATCGATGGATACCTGATATCAGGAAGCTTCTCCAGTTCTGTTGCCGTAGACGGTGATGTAAGTAAAACAGCATGCGCCGTTTCACCGTCTCTACCTGCTCTTCCTGCTTCCTGGTAATAGTGTTCCAGCGAATCCGGGCAGTCGAGGTGAACCACAAACCGAACATTCGGTTTATCGATCCCCATTCCAAACGCATTGGTGCAAACCATTACGCGGGTATCTCCCTGCAGCCATGATTGTTGCCGTTGGTTACGCAGTTCCTGTGGCAAACCCGCGTGATAAAAATCGGCTTCTATGCTTTCCTGTTTCAAGAGATCCGCCATCTCCATGGTGCGTTTTCTGCTTTTACAGTACACGAGTCCGGATCCCTTCATCCGCTTAACAATGTCTACACATCGATGGATCCTTGATGCATCGGGCACCACATGATAGGCGAGATTGGGCCTCGCAAATGAACCGGCAAACATCACACCGTCCTTGAACTTCAGGCGAGTCATGATGTCTTGCCTTACGTCAGGTGTTGCAGATGCCGTGAGCGCGAGAAAAGGGATGCCTGGCTTCTGCTCCCGAATATTTACGATCTGCAGGTAAGACGGCCGGAAATCATAACCCCATTGTGAAATGCAATGGGCCTCGTCAACCGCTATGAAACTCAACGGCAAGGCTGGAAGATATTCTTTGAATAATCTGGACTGCAAACGTTCCGGAGAACAATACAGGAACCGATACTGACCTGTACATGCTTTCCGAAGGATTGATTCAATCTCTTTGTAATTCATACCGGTGTGCATGATGAGGGCAGGAATATCCCGGGATTTCAGGTTGTCTACCTGGTCCTTCATCAATGCAATCAATGGAGAGATCACCAGGCAAAGTCCTTCCAAACAAAGTGCAGGTACCTGAAAGCAAATGGATTTGCCACCACCCGTAGGTAAGAGCGCCAGAGTGTCCCTGGCTGAAAGTATGGAGGAGATAATGTCAGACTGGAGCGGGCGAAAAGCCTCGTATCCCCAATATTGTAACAGAATGTCTGAAGGTTGCCTGTTCACACAGCAAATTACTCCACCTTTTTGAAAAACAATCTTCCTGAATTAATGGCGAGAAAAACATCAGACAGCCCCATGGCTAATGCGGCAAGGCCGGGTTGCAGAAATCCGAGCGCTGCAATCGGTATCGCTGCAATATTGTAAAAGAATGCCCAAAACAGATTTTGCTTGATGGTGAGATAGGTATGTTTGCCAAGTCCCATTGCCATCGGAAGTTGTTTCAAGCCGTGGTTCATCAGTACCACCTGTGCCGTTTGCAAGGCCAGCTGCGAAGCATCACTCATGGAGATACCAATGGTGGCCTTTGCCAGTGCCGGAGCATCATTTACGCCATCGCCAACCATCGCTGTTGGTGCTTGAAGACTCAAGGCTTCTATATGCGCGAGTTTTTGTTCCGGGGTTTGTTCTGCAAGCACCTGGTCAATTCCCAACGCCGCTCCAAGCTGTTCTGTTTTTTCTTTTTTATCGCCACTCAACAGGATCGTTTTCACACCCCTGTCTTTGAAATACTGTACCACTTGTGCAGCTTCCGGACGTAACTCATCTTCCAGATCAATCCATCCCATCAACTGGTCATTGCGCAGGATATAAACATTATGATGCTTACTGTCTGTAGCATGGGCCGCACCTCTGTATGAAACCGCTTTGTAGATGTTTCCATCTTTGTCTATGCCCGTCATGCCCAGACCCTTGATCTCTTCAATGGTTTTCCAGCGGATCTCGGGTTTCGATTTCCAACTTGCAGCAATGGCTTTGGCTAATGGATGGGTTGAATATTTTTCAAGTGAATAAACGATGCGTTTAAATTCTTCTTCAGGCATCATGGAATCACTTATACCAAAAGCAGAAATGGTAAACGAGCCAGTGGTGAGTGTGCCTGTTTTATCAAACACGATCTGCCGGATGCTTTTGAACAGTTCAAGGCTGGTGGCATTACGGAACAATACGCCGTTTCGTGCACCACGGCCAAGGCCTACGGCGATGGCTGCCGGTGTAGCCAGCCCCATGGCGCAAGGACAGGCTATGACCAATACAGCAATACTGCGCTTCAGCGCCACTGAAAAATCATCCAGGAAGTACCAGTTGGCCACCAACGTAAGCAGTGCAATGCCAATCACAACAGGCACAAAAATGGCTGAGATCTTATCGGCGAGTTGTTGAACAGGTGGTTTTTCACCCTGCGCCTGTTTAACCAATTTCAAGATGCGAGAGAGCACCGTTTGATCTCCTGTTGCGGTTACCTGGGCCTTCACCGTACCATTGGCCAGCACACTGCCGCCAATCAAATGATCTTTCGCCACTTTAGGCACAGGGATGCTCTCGCCGGTGATGATGGATTCATTCACTTCTGCTTCACCCCAGAGGATTTTACAATCGATGGGAACCTGCTCTCCCGTTCTCACCAGGATAAGATCACCTTCCTTCAACTGCGTATTCTCTATCGGAAAAATATGCTCCTGGTGATCACCATCGTAGGCGATCATATTGGCCATCACTTTTTGTGATTTGGCCAGTGATTTCAATGCCCGCTGTGTTGACTCCACTGAGGCATCTTCCATATAGTTTCCAAGGAACACCAATGTGATGATAGTGGCCGTGGTTTCAAAAAAAAGATAATCGGCACCCCAGCCATTGACGGCACCAAGGAGGCTATATACAAAAGCTGCAGTGGCACCAAGCGCTACCAACACGTTCATATTGGGAATACCGTTGCGCAGGCTTTTGATGGCAGAGCGTCCAAAAAAATCCATGCCTACAATGAAAACGGGGAGACAAAGCCCGAGTTGTACCCACGGATTCATTAGCCAGTCCATGGGTATCCATTGATGCAGCATGTGCAGCATCAGGATGGCAGTAAAGGGGAGGCAAAACAGGAAACGACGCAAGTGGTTGTGCAACCAGGGTTTGCGAACCTTCTCCGTGTTGCCCGTTCCATCATCCGCCACGGCATATCCCAGGCTTTGGATCCCCTTGATCAACTGGGTTGAGTTGGAACTTGCGGCCATATCAAAGCTGACATCACCATCAATGGGATTAACTTTCACATTCAGGTTGCCCTGGTTTTCCAGGTATTTCCTGATGGTGAGCGCGCAGTTTGCGCAGGTCATCCCCTCAACTTTCCATTGTAAGCTTTCCATTGTACAAATGTACTACGCATCAAGCCTTGAAACGTGGTGAATTAGCGGATTCTCTTGTATTTTACACCGCTATACGAATGGGTATGACGATCCGTTTTTCATTGGATGACATCAGAGATGCTGCCAGGCGATTGCTGGACCTGAAAGGAATGCACAAGGTGATTGCATTGCACGGACCAATGGGTGCCGGGAAAACAACGTTTGTGCATGCCTGTTGCGATGTGCTACAGGTCAAGGATGCCGTTGGCAGTCCAACGTATTCCATCGTCAATGAATATATCTCCCCCACAGCCGGCACCATCTACCATATTGACCTGTATCGGTTAAAAGACGATGAAGAAGCGAGACATGCTGGCATCGAAGACATCCTGTATTCCGGTCAATTGTGTTTTGTGGAATGGCCTGAGCTGGCTCCCGGAATTTTTCCGGATAACACCTTGCATGTTAGGCTGGAAGCTTTTCCTGATCAAGCCCGATCAATAGCTATTAGCGACTAGCTATTAGCTATTTCGCGATAGATTTGTTAATTTTCAGGCATGGGCAGTGGTAAACCAATAGTAAGTGCATCGTTCAGTTATGAGACCCTTGAAGAGACGCTGGACGTAAAACCAGACGGACAACCCCTGTTGGTGGGGATACCCAAGGAAACCGATTTCCAGGAAAACAGGATAGCGCTTACGCCTGATGCGGTAGGCGTACTCACCAGCAATGGCCACCGTGTAGTGATGGAGCACAAAGCCGGCGAAGGGGCGCATTACACAGATAAAGACTACAGCGATGCGGGTGCTAAGATCGTCTACGATAAAAAAGAAGTGTACGAGTGCGCGATCATCATCAAGTCTGCTCCGGTGAGCGATCAGGAACTCGAATACCTCAAGCCCAACCAGATCCTGATCTCGCCCATTCATCTTCCTGCCATGAAAACCCATATCCTGGAAAAGATGATGGAGAAGCGGATCACTGCGCTTTCATTTGAGAACATGAAAGACGATTCCGGACACAATCCCATCGTCAGGAGTATGAGTGAGATCGCAGGAAGTGCGGTCATGCTGATCGCCGGCCAATACCTTTCCAGTTTCAATAATGGAAAAGGTGTGCTTCTTGGTGGTATCTCCGGTATTCCGCCCACCAAGGTCATCATCATCGGCGCAGGTATCGTGGGAGAATATGCTGCACGTACAGCCCTTGCTGTTGGTGGCAGCGTGAAAATATTCGACAATAATATTTACAAACTCAAACGCCTGCAAAACAATATTGGCGCGAGGTTATGGACTTCGGTGCTTGAACCTAAGATCCTTTCCAAGCAGCTCAAGACCTGTGATGTGGCCGTGGGTGCACTTTCCTCCGCGGGTGGACGAACACCCATTGTTGTAACAGAAGAGATGGTTGCAGCTATGCGTCCTGGTTCCGTGATCATTGACGTGAGTATCGATAGGGGAGGATGCTTTGAGACCTCTGAACTCACTTCGCACGAACGTCCCGTATTCCGCAAGTATGATGTCATCCATTATTGTGTACCGAATATCCCGTCTGGATTTGCGAGAACAGCCTCCCAGGCTGTCAGCAACGTACTGATGCCACTGATGCTTGAGATCAGTGATGAAGGCGGACTGGAGAACCTGATCTGGCACAAGTTCAATATCAGGAATGGCATTTATCTTTTCAAGGGTGCGCTCACCAATATTCACCTGAGCCAAAGGTTCAACCTGAAATATACAGACCTGAATCTGTTGATTGCTTCTCAACGATAATAGCTAATAGCTACTAGCTAATAGCTATTTATAGTCTTGGATGTTGATGAAGGACTTACAGAATCCATACTCCTGCTGATCATTACTGCTGACGATCACGCAACGATCTTTTGTGTAGGTATTGATCAATCGTTGATACAGCCGAATCCCGGTTTCGTCAAGGTTGGTACATGGCTCGTCCAGTAAAACAAAGGCTGTGTCTGACAGAATTCCCTGGGCAAGTTTAAGCCGTTGTTTCATCCCACTGCTGAAATAACGGATCTGTTTATCTGCGGCATGATTGAGTTCAACTTCTGTTAGCACATCCGGCAGAGACATGTTTTGCAGAAATGGTTTGAAGGACCGATGAAAATCCAGGAATTCCGTGGCGGTCATTTCTTCAACGAGTTCCAGATATGGTGCAGTAATGGAAACGTACTTGTAGAGTTCTTCAGTAGCTATTTCATTATTGGTGGTCATCACCAGTTTCCCTTCATTAGGAAGAATGGCTCCGGCAACCACTTGCAGCAGGGTAGACTTCCCTGAACCATTGTGGCCGGTAATCGCATAACATTGACCTGTTTCAAAAACTTGTGTGAGATGGCGGAAAATCCACTCCCGGTTATAGCGCTTGCCGGCATCAGTCAGCAAGATCTTCATCAATATTGTTTTTGGAGTAACGCTTGATGATGCCTCTCCTGCTTTCCCTGATAAACGTGATGATCTCATCACGCTCATCGGTTGCGGAAAATTCTTCTTCAAGGTATTGAAGTGCCTGAGTAGTGTTCAGTCCTTTATTGTAAATGAACCGATACATGTCAAGGATATGATTGATCTGTTCAAAATTGAATCCTTTTCTTTTGAGTCCGATGGAATTCACACCAGCATAAGACAACGGTGTTCTTCCCGCTTTGATGTAAGGAGGTACATCCTTGCTGACCAGCGATCCGCCAGCGATGAATGCATATTTACCTATGTTGGAAAACTGATGAACAGCACACATCCCCGCAAGAATAGCATGATCACCCATGGTGACGTGACCTGCAATCTGCGTATTGTTGCTCATGATACAATTGTTACCAATGAGACAATCGTGCGCAATGTGGCTATAAGCCATGATCAGGCAATTATTGCCCACCACTGTGCTCCATCTGTCTTTGGTACCGCGATGGATGGTTACGAATTCCCGGATGGTGGTTCCATCACCAATCACAACCGTTGTGTCCTCTTCTTCAAACTTAAGATCCTGCGGTGCTGCTGCGATGACTGCGCCCGGGAAGATGCGGCAGTTTTTACCGATCCGGGCCCCTTCCATGATCGTGACATTACTTCCAATCCAGGTTCCTTCTCCAATCTCAACATTCTGGTGGATCACCGTAAATGGATCTACTTTTACATTAGTGGCCAACTTGGCATTGGGATGTATATACGTATGTGGATGAATCATGCAGATATTTAAATAACGAGCAAAAATAATCTATTTCCTAACGGTGGCATACAAATTCCAGCCAGGATCAACTGTCTCTCTTCACCAGTTGCGCCATTAGGATGGCTTCGGTGGCAATCTTGTTGCCCACGTAAACCGTACCGTGCATTTCACAAAGACCCCTGCGGATGGGACCCATGAGTTCCATCTTGAGGAGCATGGTATCACCCGGGATCACCTTATGCTTGAATTTGCAGTTGTCGATCTTCACGAAATAGGTATCATAATCACCGGGAGGCAGCGCATTGATGGCCAGGATACCGCCGGTTTGCGCCAGCGCCTCGATCTGCAGAACACCCGGCATCACCGGGTTCCCCGGGAAATGGCCTACGAAAAACGGTTCGTTGAACGTCACGTTCTTGATGCCTACAATATGTTTATCGGTAAGCTCAATCACCTTGTCTACTAACAGGAATGGGTACCTGTGAGGCAGTTTTTTCTCGATCTGCTGCGTGGTATACACCGGTGGCATGGTAGGATCATACACCGGTATGTTCTTCACATGCTTATTCTTCTTGATGTATTGTTTAATCTTCTTGGCAAATTCTACGTTTGAGTAGTGACCCGGCCTGTTGGCAATGATATGCGCCTTGATGGGGTATCCGATCAGGGCCAAATCACCCACCACATCCAGGAGTTTATGCCTTGCAGGTTCATTGGGAAAACGAAGCTCCAGGTTGTTGAGATAACCCTCACTTTTCACTTCGATCTTTTCCTTCTTGAACACCCTGGCCAGCCTGGCCATTTCCTCGGCAGTCACGGGCTTGTCAACCACTACAATGGCATTGTTGATGTCGCCCCCTTTGATAAGGTTGTGGTCCAGCAGCATTTCCAGTTCATGAAGGAAACAGAAGGTGCGGCAAGGTGCAATTTCCGCCTTGAAGTCCTTCATTGAGGTAAGCTTGGCATGTTGCGTGCCCAACACCGGTGAATTAAAATCGATCAGCGTGGTGATCTTGTATTCCACGGCAGGCATCGCTACCAGCTCTACGCGCTTCTCTTCGTTGTAGTAGGTAATATTTGTATCGATCGTGTACCAGCTCTTGGAGGCTTCCTGCTCCAGGATGCCGGCTTCTTCGATGATTTCAATGAAAGGATGGGAACTTCCGTCGATGATCGGGATCTCTGGTCCGTTGATCTCAATCAGGCAGTTGTCTATGCCAGCGCCAACAAGCGCGGCGAGCACATGCTCAATCGTACTTACCCTGGCGCCATTTTCCTCCAGGGTTGTCCCTCTGGATGTATCCACCACCAGATCACAGTCTGCCTTGATCACGGGTTGCCCTGGCAGGTCAATACGTTGGAACTGAAAGCCGAAACCGGGATTTGCAGGCTTCAGGGTCATGTCTACCATGATGCCTGTGTGCAGGCCCGTACCTGAAATACTGATCTCCTGGGACAAGGTATGCTGCTTGTCCGGGTTAAAGTTATTGTCCATAAGCCTGCAAAGATAACCAATGTTGGAATCCGGGATACCAACTTCCGATTTCCTGAATGTTTGTATTACTGTATGACTGATTGCTAACTTTCCACCTTCAGCCCCTGGACGATCTTTTCCAGTTCTGCGATGCGTTTTTCCATCTCGGGCAGGTTGCGCTGAACCGCCTGGGCGCGGAGCATAGCGCCATATTCATGTGCAGGAGAGCCGGAAACGGCGTAGTTGGCTTCTTTGATCGATTTCGTTACCCCGCTTTGTGCATTGATCCTTGCCCCATCGGCAATAAGTAAATGCCCTACAATACCGGCCTGTCCGCCAATCATTGCATTCTTGCCGATCTTGGTGCTTCCGCTCACACCCGCTTGCGCTGCTATGACGGTGAAACTGCCAATCTCTACATTATGGGCGATCTGGATCAGATTATCAAGCTTGGCACCCGGATGAATAACGGTTGACCCGATGGTTGCCCGGTCAATGGAACAGTTGGATCCAATCTCTACCCCGTCGCCAATCACCACGTTGCCGATCTGAGGGATCTTTTTATAGGTTCCGTCCTGCTGCGGCGCAAAACCGAATCCATCGCTCCCAATAACCGATCCGGCATGGATCGTCACATTTTTCCCGGCCACACACTGGTGATAGATCTTTACTCCGGGGTGTATAATGGAATTGTCACCGATCTTCACATCGTTCCCGATATATACTTGCGGATGGATCTTTACATTGTTTCCAATCTCCACATTCTCACCAATAAAAGTAAAAGCTCCCACAAAAACATTCTCCCCAATCCTGGCGGTCTTCGAAATATAACTCGGCTCCTGGATTCCCTGCAATTGCTGGGACATCATCTCCTGGTATGCAGTAAGCAATTGTGCAAAAGCGGAATAGGCATCTGGCACTTTGATCAGCGTAGCACTAACGGCCTGCTTGAGTTCCAGGCTGTTGTTTACGATGATCACTGACGCACCCGATGTGTACAGGAAATCCTCATATTTAGGATTGGCCAGAAAACTGAGCTGGCCAGCCTTCGCCTCCTCGATCTTACCAAAACTACTCACCTGGGCTCCGGGGTCCCCCTCAACATTTCCCTGGATCAGCATTGCGATTTGGGCAGCTGTAAATTGCATAGTTCCTGTTATGTGGTTGGCAGCACTCAGGCGCCTAAGTAACAAATGTAGAATTTTTTCACAGGGCGCGATAGGTTTTGATGGATCAGGGCATTGTCTACAGAGGAAATATTACGAACGGTCCCATCTTTGAACAAAATATGGATGCCCTCATCGTTGGGATTGTACAAGCTGTTGACGGCCTCCCCCGTAAAAACCAGGTATTTCGTGTCCTCCGCGGAAACTCCCGTAGCCAGCATTGCCTTTGCCCTTCTCTCTTCCACTTCTTCCTGTTCTATCGGCAAAGCCTGCAACCTCAGCTTAAAGAGCCTCCTGTTCTGCAACGCCTCACTGAGGAGTCTCAGGATCTTGTCTTCATGACCACTCCATTTTTTTATATTGGCCACCACATCCGTATCATCCAGCTGTGTGAACAGGTCCAGGTCTTTTTCCATGTCTCCCGTGGTCTTACCCAAAAGGAACATATTCAATGGATCATCAGCCGCCATATCCATATCCCCCCGAACACCCAGTTCTTTCACTCTTTCCAATAATTTCACCAGCATCATCTCTGCACTCAATACGGTCTTGTGCAGGTACACCTGCCAGTACATCAACCTCCTGGCCACAAGGAATTTTTCGATGGAATAAATCGCTTTTTCTTCCACCATCAACTCACCGTTGTGTACTGTCAGCATCTTGATCAGCCTGTCGTATCCCACCACTCCCTCACTCACACCTGTAAAGAAACTGTCCCGCGTGAGATAGTCCATCCGGTCCACATCCAACTGCCCGCTCACCAACTGGTGCAGGAATTTTTTCGGATAGGTATCAGTAAAGATCTCAATAGCGGTGGTGAGTGCCCCTTTGAATTCAAGATTTAATCGATTCATCAATAAAAGCGACAATTCCTCGTGATGCATATTTTCAATCAGCACATGTTCCAGCGCATGAGAGAAGGGACCATGGCCGATGTCATGCAGCAGGATCGCGATCTTTGCGGCAGTTTCTTCATCAGCAGTGAGTTCCACCCCTTTGCCCTTCAATTCTGTCAATGCCTGGCTCATCAGGTGATACGCACCCAGGGAATGGTGCAAACGGGTATGCACCGCACCTGGATATACGAGGTGCGCCAACGCCATCTGCTTGATACGCCGTAAGCGCTGGTAGTAAGGATGAGAAATGATCTCGAATATCAATGCGTTATCAATGGTGATATAGCCGTAAACGGGATCGTTGATGATTTTCCTGAATGCCATTGCACGATTTGTTAAATTTGAACAGGCCAGTCCGCAAAGGTACAACGCAGGAAACGTAAACCCTATCTTTAGCCGGCCCGCTTAAAAATTCCAATATGTCATTAGCTAATATCTTATGGGTAGACGATGAAATTGAATCGCTACAGTCACAAACCAAATTCCTCGAAAACAAAGGCTACGCCGTTACAACCCTCACCAATGGTTTTGATGCCATAGATTACGTCAAATCTAACCTTGTGGATGTGGTATTGCTCGATGAAACCATGCCCGGCATCACAGGTATCGAAACCCTGACCAGGATCAAAGCGGTGAACCAACAACTGCCCGTTGTGATGATCACTAAAAACGAAACAGAGAACCTGATGGATGAAGCCATCGGCTCCCAGATCTCAGACTATCTCATCAAGCCGGTGAATCCCAATCAGGTGCTGTTGACTTTAAAGAAAATCATCGACAACAAGCGACTGGTGGCTGAACGCACCGTAACTGCGTATCAGCAACAGTTCAGGGAACTGTTCATGGCACTTAATAGCGATCCTGATTATAACCAATGGATGGATATCTATCGCAAACTCGTGTATTGGGAATTGGAAATGGCAAAAAGCGATAGTCCTGAATTGCAGGAAGTGTTACAAAACCAAAAGAACGAGGCCAACAAAGAGTTCTTTAAATACGTTTCTAAAAACTACCTCAAATGGGTGAATCCAAAATCAATGGATTCCCCTATCATGAGCCATTCGCTTTTTCAGTTCAAGATCCTTCCCCATGTGGAGAAAGGAGTGCCTACCATCTGGTTGTTGATTGATAACCTGAGGCTGGATCAGTGGAAAGCCATCCAGCCCATCTTTGCAGAGATCTTCAGGATTGCGGAAGAAGAGACTTTTTACTCCATCCTGCCAACAGCTACGCAATATAGCAGGAATGCGGTGTTTAGCGGATTGATGCCGTTAGAGATTGAGAAGCAACATCCATCTCTTTGGAAAAATGATGAGGAAGAGGGTGGAAAGAATATGCACGAAGAAGCGCTTTTTCGCGGACAATTAAAGCGCCTTCGCAGGGAAGAAGTAAAGTTTTCCTATAACAAGATCCTTAACAACCATGAGGCACAAAAACTGGTTGACAATGCGCATAATTTGCTCAATTATGACCTGAGCATTATTGTCTACAATTTTGTGGACATGCTCAGTCATGCCCGTACAGAGTTAGAAGTGCTGAAAGAACTGGCCAGTGATGAAACCAGTTACAGAAGCCTTACCTCGAGCTGGTTTTTGCATTCGCCATTATATCAGGCCCTGAAAAAAGTGGCCGATAAAAAAATCAACCTGATACTTTCTACAGATCATGGCAGTGTGCGGGTGAATACACCTTATAAAGTTGTAGGTGATAAACAGACTACCAGTAACCTCAGGTACAAGCATGGACGCAACTTAAACTATGAGGCACGTGATGTTTTTGCGGTCCGTGATCCTAAAGAAGCAGGGCTTCCTTCCCCAACGGTGAACTCATCATTTATTTTTGCGAAGGAGGATGGATACTTGTGCTATCCCAACAACTACAATCACTATGTGAACTATTATCGAAACACCTTCCAGCATGGCGGTGTGAGCTTAGAGGAGATGATCATTCCTGTGGTGCGTATGACGTCCAAGTAGGCATTGGGCATAGGGCACTGGGCATTATTCAGGTTATGACATCAAGAGTTTTTATTTGCGTGTGGTATTTTCGGGGAAGGAGCACCGATTTGATCAATTGGTCCATTTTGATCAGCCTGCTGAATTTATAGAAGGGAACCGTTGGTGCAAGCCAGTGTGTTGTTGAAAAACGAAGAAGCGCAGCCACTTGTGCAGGTACTACTAATTTCTGTGCTTCAATCAAAATGCGGTATCTGTTTTTTCCGAGGTGTTTTTTGTACTGAAGAAAAAGGTCTGCAGTAAAGTTTCCGAAAACCAAATCCTGTTGCATATGCCTGTCTCGGTCTCTGAGCCAGGCTGAATGATTTTCCGGAAGTTCTTTCAGTTGCATTCGCATACCCATTCGGTAAAAAACATCATATACGTCTTCTTTCTCTACAGTTGTCATGGGCCTTTCCAGTAACTCATATGCAGCAATGGAATAGTGGATCAACATATATAGTACATCCCGATATGCCCAGTCTGGGATCTGTGCGTTTCTGCTTTTTTCAACGGCTCCATGAATGGAGCGGATCTTGTCTATTGTTGCATGTGCATCTTCTTCAGTTGCAAATACGATGGCTTTGGCGTAACTAACGGTGGAGAATAACCGACCAATAGGATCTGATGGAAGCTTGCCAGTGAAGTAGAGCCAGTCAACGGCTTTGTTGAGCGCAAATTCTGCCGCGGCACCAGCGAAGATGAAGAGTACCGTATCGGATTTACCCCAGATGGTACGGACGATGGAGTGGCTTGGTGTGAATGGTTTCATCCCCAAAATTAGCTATTAGCTACTAGCTATTAGCTAATTCAATTGATCCACAGGTTAACCAATGACGCACCCTCCATAGGCTGGGGGCAGAAGACCTGGCCGCGGTTGTACACGATCAGTTCTCCATCGGTCCCAAGATCCCAAAGCTGACCGCGCAGACTTACCGTCATCCCATAAGGTGCGGTGATCGATTTGATCCTTGTAGGCATTGTATATTTCAACCAGGCATCGCGTAAGGTAATCTTCCCGATGTCTGTGGTGTCAACGTCCTTAGGTTCATCAAATCCGCTATAGCCTACCCATTTCGTGCCCATGGACTGGTTGGTCTGTGTATAAGAAGGTACCGCGAGAAGCGTAAGGGAATCTTTGTTGACCACCTCGTAGCTTTCCGGAAACCATGAATCGGCACAGATCATCACTGATGTTTTACCGATGGGTAAATTGTAGATCGGCAGTTCTGATGGCGGGCATTTTTTCACAAATGGCAGTTCATCGGCAATCGGAAAAGCTTTTCTGGTGAGCGCAGGCTGCAAGCTTCCATCCGGATTAAACACAGCTGTAATGTTTTCCAGGGAGCCATTTTTGAGATCGATGTATTTCTGTTTGATCACCCTTGGTTCCTGTAATAAAATGGATCCTCCGATGATGGTCACCCCATAAGATTTCGCAAGCTTGCTGAACACTGAAGTGTACACTTCGGCCATCCGCTGGCCCTTTGTGGCAAACACGGAGTGTTTCACTTTGTCCGCAGCAGAATCCGGACTCATGAACCAGGAACGCATGTAAGAGAAAAAATTGGAGGTTACAAAACCGGTGAGGGCCTCATCTACGGTAGCCTTTGTATACACAGATTTTTTCTCGCCTTCCACCACCAGCCATGCCCCGATATATTCCGGAAAGATCACCACGGTTTTTGCATTCAGCCATCCTTTCTGTTTACACACTTCCAGATATCCCTTCAGCTTTTGTTCAAAATGATCAGCGGTGATATAATCTTCAGGGGTCATGTATGCATTGATGCCGATGACGTTGCCTTTGCCCGAATCTGCATTCAATACGTAACTACTGTCCAGGTGCAACTGCACATTAACCGCTGCCGGCGTACGGCCCAGGGTAGACCAGATGAAATATGCGGTGAGGGCAAGTACAAGTATGGTTGAAAGGATCTTGAAGAATTTCTTCATGCCGCAAAAATATAGATTAATGCACTGTAATCATTTTCTGAATCAGATCATCTCCAGGACGAGATGGGCCTCGCGGTAACCGGAGCGGACGGCACCTTCCATATAGCCATTCCATTCTTCCGCCGTTTCGGTACCTGCGAAGTGCAGATGGCCAACCGGAGTGCGCAAATGCATGCCCATGGTGCTAAGTGTATGTGGCCCCATCATGGCGGCATAACAACCCCGGCTCCATTCCTCTTCCTGCCAGCCATGATCTGTGTACGCTTCCGTTGCTGCTGCTTCCGGACCGAAGTAGTTGACCAATGAAGACAGGATCGATGCTTTTCTTTCCGCTTCACTAAGCAAGCTGAATGCGCGAGCCTCATCGGCCAGCACAAAACCCATTAAAATCCCTTTTGATCCATCTGCTGGTGAATTGTCGAACACCAATCGGGTATGCCCTTTATTAGACGCCACAAGACCATTCAGTCCGGCATTGCGCCAGAAAGGTGTGGGGTAGATGGCGTAGCATTTCCAAACGGCGCCCATCGGCATGCGCTGAAAGAGCTGCCACTTGTATGAAGGCAAAGCAGGGTCACATTGAATCTGTTGCAGTAGAACCGGTGGCAACGCAAAGATGAGTTTGCGGGTTTTAAATTGAAATCCTTCACCCTCCACTACAACACCCTCTGTAGCTTGTGTCACCTTTCTAACGGCATGGGATAAGCGAAGATGATGGCCCAACGCTTCGGCCATTTTTTTAGCGGGTAGGTCTGCTCCGCCGAGGATTCGGGACTCTTGTGCCCCCTGCCGGATATTCATGAGCGTGTCAAAGTCTTTACCGGACCGGGCGTAGTAAAGGGCGAAAAAGAAGGAGATTTCAGATGGATGTACAGCGTAGATCGCCTGCGCAGCGATGGTGAACAATTGTTTCGCCTTTTGGCTCATCATTTTTTGATCCATCCATCCCTGCAGGGTCATGCTGTCCCATTGTCTAGCCATGGGATGTTGCCAGGGAGCGGCAGGATCGATGGTGTCGGAAAGCCTGTTCATTGATTTGATGGCTCTGTCCAGGCTCAGTAAGGCCGGCAAGGGCAGGGGAGGGATCAGTCCATTGTAGGCTTTCCTTTTTCCATCCCAACAGAGCAGGCTTTTACCTTGGTCATAGGTAGGGAAATGTTGCAGATCATATGTCTTCAATAGTGCATACATGTGATCCTGCCCCGGACCGATCCATTGCGCGCCAAGGTCAACATAGGAACCGCTGGCTAAAGACTTGGTATAAACCCGACCTCCAACCCGATCCCTGGCCTCCAGAACCAATACTTTTTTTCCGGCCTCCTGTAGTCTTTGCGCGGCAGACAGGCCAGCATATCCTGCACCCACAACAATGACATCATATAACTGTTCCAAGATTATTCACATTTAAGTAGATGAATGTAGAAAAGTTTAACGAACCCCGGGAGTTCTTCGGCAACGCTATCGTTACATTTGTGAAAATGCTGATCGGATGGCTTTGAAGATGAATGCTGCCACGCTTACCAGGGTTGAGAAGATGATTGAAGAATCAGGATATGTTTTGCGATATGAACGCGGGACATTTCAAAGTGGCTACTGTATCCTGGAACAGAAGAAAGTGGTTGTATTAAATAAATTCCTGCAAACGGAGGGGAGAATCAACACCTTGATCGATATCCTTCCTGTCCTTACCATAGATCCTGCAAATCTCCATGCAGAAAATCGCAAGCTCTATGATGAACTTACGGCGTATATCGCGTCGCTGGATACATAGTAATTGGCCGTAATGTGATTGGTTAGACGCTCAATTAGGCATAAAATAAAAAAATGGCCGTCCAGAGATAGACGGCCATTTTTCAGTTGTTTAAAGATGGTTTATTTCCTTTTGAAATCCAGCACAACCGCGCCACCGAGTCCAAACTGAAAAAGGTGCGCATAGTCTGCTACCACTACTGTTCCCCAACCTGGGTAAAACCAATAGTCATTTCCAAATTGTGATATCGCAGATTGAACGTATGCATGCAATTTGAAAGCGAGGGCTTTTTGGGTTTTCACTTTTATGCCGGCCTGAAGGTCCCAGGCAAATGAAGTTCTGGAGTTTTCAGGACCTGAAAGAATAGCAACACCAAGGCCTGCACCGATGTATGGCATGGAACGGTCTCCAATGCCAGAAGAGAAATATCGGTTTCCACCCAAAAGAATGAATTGTGCAGAACTAGCATCGTTGCCCGTATTCAACTGATTCCCGGCGGGTCCATACACAGGACTATTGGTTGCCATGCGCCTGTAACGTACTTCAATAGAATTATCCCTTCTTAGAAAATATTCCAGACCACCTCCCCATTCAAAGGCACCTTTCACATCAGCATATGAAGCATCAAATTTTACCCTGTCTGTAAATGTGTAGCCACCATAGATATTCAGTGAAACTGAGCTTGGATCCTGTGCTTGAGCTTTGAAAGTGATTAATGCAATGGCGAAAACTATAAACGTTTTATTCATCATAAGTGTTATAGTTATGGAATTTTTGCAAAGATAGCAAACCTCGTTGTCTCATTGTACCCCTATGTAAAGATAACAGTTAAATACTGTAGTCTCAGTGCTTAAGATATTTGTTCAGGCAATAGTAAAGTTGCAATTTCTGAAACAAGAATGTAGCTTCATAAATATTACTATTTTCATTCCTTCAAACCAATAGCAGGAGCAATGTTTAAAAAACTATTGTACGTCCGTTATCTCTTTTTGATCGTTGTGATTTTCATGATGCTGAATTCCGTGTTCTTCATCGTTGGAGGTGTGATAGAAAGCATAGAAGGGATTAGGCTATTCATCACCCATGGTCTGGATGAAGAAAAAAAGCCCGGACTTAAACTCTTGAAGGGGCTGGATCTATTCCTTGTAAGTATCGTATTCATGATTTTTGCCATTGGTATAGTGCGTCTCTTCGGAATCTATAAGCATGATGATGGTGATCTTCCTTCCTGGCTGAATATCAGCAGTTTTAAAGAACTCAAAGTGCTGCTTTGGGAAACCATACTTGTTACACTCGTGGTGTTCACATTAACAGGCATTGCAACGGACAGGAGTGGATTACACTGGGAGATGCTGATCCTCCCTGGCGTGATTTTGATCTTGTCCCTGAGTTTATACCTGATGCGAAAGCATTGAGTCCCCGTATTTTCTGACAACCATTTTTAATGAAGCGCAGGATTCCCTCAAGTACATTATTGCTGGTTTTGTTCTTTACAGGCATTGGATTTTCTGCCAAAGCGCAGCTCTCTAAGAATATCCAGGAAGTCTGGCCGTCTATCGATATGTATTATCGTTTCAATCCAAAACTCCGGTTGTATGGGACGATGGCAGGTACCAGAAAAGAGTCTTCCTATGCGGAAGGAGCGGTGGGTGTGTTTGTCGATTATTTTACTTTCCCATTTACAACCTTGATCCGGAAGGGACATGCTGAAGCTTTGCCTGGTAAGTTTCTCTGGTTGCGGACGGGATACCAGTACAGTGCCACCCCCCAGAGTACAGCCGATCCTTTCAAGGAGAGTATGTTTGTTATGGAAGGAAATTCCAGGTTTTACCTTCCTTTTGATATTCTCATGTCAGTGAAGAACCGCTTTGATTTCAGGTTTAGTGAGGGGGATATGAAGGGCAGGTACAGACCAAGGATTTCATTGGATAAAGACCTGCAGACCGATTTTCTTTTTTTCACCATGAGCGGATTGATAGAATACTACGCCAATTTCGGGAATGGGTCCGTCAATCGTTTCCGTTCACAACTGGGCATGGAGATCAAGGTTACCAAGAAAATCAACTATGAGTTTTTCTGGAGCCATCAGTTTGCCAATCAGCCAGAGATCCCCACGGTTGATGCATTTGGCATGACATTGAAATTCTATTTGCATAAGAAGCAGAAAGACAGCACGACTAGGTAAGTAC
>JBASZQ010000042.1:0-35507 GCA_049661025.1 Chitinophagaceae bacterium
ATGACCTTAGTACGAGAGGACCGGGTCGTACGTACCGCTGGTGTATCTGTTGTGCCGCCAGGTGCAATGCAGAGTAGCTATGTACGGACAGGATAAACGCTGAAAGCATCTAAGCGTGAAACCTTCCACAAGATGAGTTTTCTTTTAAGGGTCGTTGTAGACTACAACGTTGATAGGCTACAGATGTAAAAGTGGTAACACTAAAGTCGAGTAGTACTAATTGCCCGTATGCTTTAATTTTTTTTATTGACTCCGGTTTTACAGCTTAATCCAATATGTTAATTTATTCGGTCTAAAGACCAATCTTCTTATGGTGCTTTTGCCGAGGGTGTTCACCTCTTCCCATTCCGAACAGAGAAGTTAAGCCCCTCATGGCCAATGGTACTGGGATTCGTCCTGGGAGAGTAGGTAGGTGCCATATTCATTTAGCCCCGTCAGTTTTCTGACGGGGCTTTTTTATGCCCATACCTCATCCCCTTTGTACGGAATCTCAAAATTCGCACATGTACACCTTGTATTTGTTTCTGCCCTAACCTCTTCTCTTCTACCTTTCCTGATCGGTTCTCGTACACTACTCTTTTTTACACTCGTTTAAAATCAACATGCCTAATGAGAAGGGTTTTACTTTGTTCATCCCTATTGCTGTTATCTTGGTTACCAAGCATCAGTCAACCTACACAGAAGCCGGAAAATACCGTCCTTGACCGTACCGTGCTTCCCATCCGCGAACCCAAAACTCCAGTGATCACCGATCTGGATGCCCGCAGTGCAAAAGCTCCGGCAAGATTTCAGGTAACGGCCCCTGAAAAAGCACCCAATATTGTGGTAGTGCTGTTGGACGATATTGGCTTCGGTTCCGCAAGCGTTTTCGGCGGCCCCATCCATATGCCCAATGTAGAGAGAATTGCCGCCAACGGAGTTAAGTACAATCGCTTCCATACCACTGCGCTTTGCTCTCCTACCAGAACGGCGCTGCTCACCGGGTATAATCACCATTCCAACAATGCCGGGGCGATCATGGAAGTAGCTACCGCTTTCCCAGGCAACACCGGCGTAAGACCACAAAGCATTACGCCCATTGCCCAGGTTCTTAGAATGAATGGTTATAGTACCTCGGCCTTCGGAAAATACCATGAAACGCCACCATGGGAAGGTTCTGTGTCCGGACCTTTCGATCGCTGGCCAACAGGTTCAGGATTTGATAAATTCTATGGTTTCATCGGCGGTGAAACCAACCAATGGCATCCCATGGTGTATGACGGTACTACAAGAGTATTTCCCAGGATGGATGATCCCAATTACCATTTCACCACAGACATGACCAACCAGGCAATCAGCTGGATGAACACGCAGCAGTCGCTCACCCCAGACAAGCCCTTCTACATGTACTTCGCCACCGGCGCCACCCATGCGCCGCACCACGCACCAAAGCGCTATATCGATAAATACAAGGGTAAGTTTTCCAAAGGTTGGGATAAGCTTCGCGAAGAAACCCTGGCACGGCAAAAGAAAATGGGCATCGTTCCCCAAAACACCGTCCTCGCGCCAAAACCCAAAGCCATTAAAGATTGGGATAAACTCACCCCGGACGAAAAAAGACTGTTTGAACATCAAATGGAAGTGTTTGCCGGTTTTGCGGAACACACCGATGCAGAAGTTGGCAGGCTCATTGATGCGCTTGAAGCGAGGGGTGAATTGGAGAACACCTTGTTTTTTTACATCGTAGGTGACAATGGCTCCAGTGCGGAAGGCGGAATGATCGGGATGTTTAATGAAATGACCTACTATAATGGGGTGGAAGAAACCCTGGATATGCAGCTGAGACTAATTGATAAACTTGGCTCACCTGAGACCAACAATCATTTCGCTGCTGGATGGGCAGTAGCAGGTAACGCACCATTTACATGGACCAAACAGGTGGCCTCCAACTTCGGCGGCACACGCAATGGAATGGTAGTGTCATGGCCCGCAGGCATCAAAGCGAAGAATGAAATAAGGTCACAGTTCCATCACGTTGTAGATATCGCTCCAACCATTTTTGAATGTGTGGGCATACCAGCACCCAAAATGGTGAATGGCATTGAACAAAAACCATTAGAAGGCGTGAGTATGCGAAGCACCTTCAACGATGTGAAGGCACCTGAAACACATCACACACAGTACTTTGAGATCTTCGCCAATAGAGGGATTTATCATAAAGGTTGGTTTGCAGGAACTGTACACAAAGCACCCTGGGAAGGAAAGCCCAGGCACCCATTGGCAGAGGATGAATGGGAGCTATATAACGTTAATGAGGATTTTAGCCAGTCTAATAATCTCGCTGCAAAAGAACCCGCAAAACTCGAGGAGCTCAAGAAGCTGTTCATGGAAGAAGCGCTGAAGTATAATGTATTACCACTTGACGACAGATCCATCGAAAGATTCGATTCCCGTCTCGTTGGCAGGCCAGACCTCATGAACGGTAAAACGAAACAGGAACTGTATACAGGCGCCACAGGGTTAACTGAGAGCGCATTCATCAATGTGAAGAATACTTCATTTTCGATCAACGCTGAGATTGTAGTCAGTGCCAATGCAAATGGTGTAATTGTTTGTCAGGGCGGTGATTTCGGTGGATGGTCCCTTTACATGCTGGGGAACAAGCCCGCCTTCACATATAATTATTTAAGCCTGAAACTGTTCACCATCAATAGCGCAGAGAAGATTACTGCAGGTAAACACACGCTGACATTCAACTTTAATTATGATGGCGGACGTGGTGGCGGAGGAATGGGTACGCTGCTGGTAGATGGGAAAAAAATCGGCGAGGGAAGGGTTGAAAGAACCAATGCCAGTGCGTTTGGCGTTGACGAAACCGCTGATGTGGGTGAAGACCAGAATACGCCGGTATTTCAGGGGTATAAAGGGAAGGATAAGTTCAATGGCAGTATTGGAAAAGTAACCATAGAGACATTCAGAAAACAATAAATCGCATCGCCTTTGTCAACACAAGGATAGCATAATCAGCATCAAAGAATAGGCATTTGAATGAGTGTATATAGAATCTACAAACTAAAATCATGAAAAAAATTCTTGCAGTTGTTTTCTTTACAGCCTTTTCGCACATAGGGTTCGCCCAATCGTCAGAAATGCAGGCATCCGTCGCTGCTATTAAAAAGAATCTTTCTGAAAGCGGCGCGAAAATGAGAAGCTACGAATGGATAGAAACCACCACCGTTTATTATAAGGGTGAAGTAAAATCTACAACAACCAAAAAGTGTTTTTATGGGGCTGATGGTAAATTGAATAAAGTAGCTACAGGTGAACCAGCGAAGGCTGCGAAAACCCCCGGCGGATTGAGAGGTAAAGCCGCTGCAAATAAGAAAGAAGATATAGATAAGTACATGGAAAAATGTGTTGAAAAAATCCATGCTTATCTACCCCCTAAAGCGGAAAAAATTCAAGCAATTGTGGCTTCAGGTAAAGCAGTCATTAGTCCATTGGGGGCGGGTAAAGTTTTTAAAGTTGACTTACCAGATTATTTGCAGCCGGGAGATAAGGTTTCTATGACAATCGATAACGGTCAGGGTTTACTTAAAGAAATGGGCGTATCTACTTCTGTTAAAGACAAAAATGACAAAGTGGGTATGCTTATTAAGTATAGTTCACTTCCGGACATGACTTCTTTTCCAGACGAAACAACATGGGAGGCCAATCCAAGACATCCGCTCACTGAAGATGTATGGGAACTCTATAACATCAATGAAGACTACAGCCAGGCGAATAATCTTGCAGCTAAAGATCCTGCCAAGCTGGAGGAACTGAAGAAGAAATTTCTTGAAGAAGCAGTGAAATACAATGTATTGCCGATAGACGACCGCACCATTGAACGTTTTGATCCATCCATCGCCGGAAGACCGGATATCATGAATGGCAAAACGAAACTGGAATTGTATGATGGTGCCAAGGGTATGCCTGAAAATGCATTTATCAACGTCAAGAACAAATCCTTTTCCATTACGGCTGAAGTAGATGTACCCGCCAATGCCACTGGCGTGATCCTTTGCCAGGGTGGAGATTTTGGCGGATGGACTTTCTATATGATGTCTGGCAAGCCATTCTTCACTTACAATTTTGTGGGGATGCAGAACTTCACCGTGACATCAACACCAAAGGTTGCACCGGGTAAGCACGTGTTGAAGTTTGACCTCGCCTATGATGGTGGCCGCGGCGGTGGAGGCATGGGTACTATTTCCCTCGATGGCAATAAAATTGGCGAAGGCAGAATTGAAAAAACCAACTATAACACATTTGGTATCGATGAATCTGCCGATGTGGGCGAAGACATGAATACTCCGGTGTTTAAAGGGTATCATAAGAAAGATAAGTTCACCGGTAAGATTGGTAAAGTAACCGTAGAGACCTTTCCTAAAAAGTAGGGTAGTACAAATTTCATCTTATTTAAGTGAAAGCCCCGATGGTCATTCCATTGGGGCTTTTTTACTTACTTTTAGTACATAACCTCTATTCATGAATGCGTGGCGATGCATTGCGATCTTAGTCTGTCTGGTTTCAGTGAAAACAACAAGTGCACAAATACTTAAATTGATCACGTATAATATTAGGCTGCAGATAGAATCTGATGGAGCCAACAGCTGGACCAACAGAAGAGATTTTCTGACGGGTCAGCTGAAATTTTATAATCCTGATGTATTCGGTGTACAGGAAGCATTGCCGCAACAAGTGGATGATCTCATCAAATCTTTCGCAAACTATAGTGTGGCTGGCTCAGGACGTGATGGTTTTGGAAAAGGTGAGTCCTCAAATATTTTTTATCGGAAAGACCGATTTGTTCTAAAAGATTCCGGCACATTCTGGTTGTCTGAAACCCCATCAAAAATTTCCAAAGGTTGGGATGCAGCCCTCAACAGGGTCTGCACTTATGTGCGGTTGAAAGACAAGCAAACCAAAAAAACATTCTGGGTATTCAATACGCATATGGACCATATCGGCGAAATCGCCAGAACAAAATCCATCGATCTAATCCTGCATACCATTGATTCATTAAATGCAAAAAAGTATCCTGTAGTATTGATGGGTGATTTTAACTCGGAGCCCCAAACCCCAAGAATTTCCGCACTGAGGGAAAAAATGAATGATGCCAGATTAGTTTCAGAACAGCCTCCATTTGGACCAGAGGGCACCTTCAACGGATTTAGACATGACCAACCCGTTACGGCGTTGATCGATTACATATTTGTCTCAAAATTCAATGGGATTAGGGTAGTTAAGTATGCCGTATTGAGTGATTCCAGAAATTTGAGATACCCTTCAGACCATCTTCCTGTTTATGCAGAACTCTCCATTGGGAAATAACTAGCGTTGTTTGTACATTCGCCGTCTGCCCGGCAAAACGGGACTACCTAATTGCTCCTGATGGTACAGACCAACTGGTTTTTTATTATCGTCTTATTTATCAGCTTCCTGGGTTTTCTCACATCGGGAATTTTGTTTTTCGTCAATCGCAACCAATCTATCGCACCAAGGATCCTTGCCTTGTTGATCTTCTGTCTGTCTTACGGCTTATTCGGTTACGCATTATATATGTCTGGCGAGTTTCTCAATTTTCCGCATTTGTGGCGAACACCAGTGTTCCTTAGTTTGTGTGTTGCTCCCCTGACCCTGATTTACGTGAGATCAGTGCTTGACCAGGCGTATCGGCTTCGGAAAGGGGACTTCTTTTTTTTCCTTCCGGCCATTTTGTACACGGCTCAACTGGTTCCTTTTTACCTTCTACCTGCCGCTGAGAAGATTCCATTTATCCAGCGTGCCATCGAAAGTAAAGCGGTGGGGTTGAAAGAATCAGAGGGGCTTGTACCCCCGGGTGTGGCTATTTTTTTTCGAATGAGCTATAACCTGGGTATTCTGGGCTACGCCTATATGCTGGTGCAAAAATGGAAGCGTAGTGAGAACGCTGTCTTGCTGAAGGTTCCGGAGAACAGGCCGATTTTTTCCTGGCTGGTCTACCTGACTGTACTGCTCATCCTATGTTATGCAAGCCTGATCATTGGATCCACTATTCAGATCACGGAGCATTTGGGTCAGGTCAGGCTGTCTTCTATAACGGCTACCTTGACAATCTGTTTTATTTGCGGGTACCTGTATTTCAAGCCTGAAATCCTGTATGGATTCAGGGGCTGGCTCCCGGTACCGGTGACGCTTGTGCCAGAGAACCCGGTAGTGCAGGAGCAGGACCAGATGGTTGCTGCTTCCAAACGGGTAACCATCAGCCAGGACCAGGGGCAGATCTATAAAGCGCAGATTGATGAGTATTTCGGGCAGAATAAGCCCTTCATCAAGCCAAGGTATTCCATTAAGGATCTTTCCATGGAACTAGGTATTCCATCTTATTTGCTTTCCTCTTTCATCAACCAGGAATATGGAAAGAACTTCAACGAGTTTGTGAACGACCAACGGGTAGACTACCTGGTTGAACTGGTTAGGCAGGAACCTAAGCATTTGGATTACACCCTGGAGGTTCTGGGTCAACAGGGAGGGTTTAACTCAAGGTCAACTTTTATTGAGGCTGTAAAACGGCGGACAGGTAAAATGCCCTCTGAAGTATTTCAAAAATCACAACAGGTTGACTCAAATTAATGAATCTTAACAAACAGGCGGCTAAATCTGACCTTATAAGGCTGGTGGTTTTATAGATTCGTGCTTCTTTAAGCGTCTGCAAGAATGAACGCTATCTCCAACGCTGGGCTGCGAGTGGTTGACTCCCTCAAATATCTCTGCCTACAACAAAACATTATCGTTTTGCATCATATGATGGTTGCGGTAGGGGCGATGTTCTTGGACAAACTCAACACAAAAAACAATAAATGAAAAAGTCACTCTTAGGTATTGTTCTTTTAACTCTGGCATTGCTTCTTGACACCAGCGCTTTATTTGCGCAGGGTGATGGTCCGCGTTCTTTTATGCTATTACCCAAAGGGGTTACTGGAGTGAACGTTCGATGGCTGGGTATGAACCAGAACTTGAACGCAACGGGTACTATCCTGATTCCGAAATCAGAGATCAAGATCAATGTGTTTCCAATCACAGCCTTTCAAACTTTTTCGTTGGGCGGCAGATTTGCGCAGGTATATGTAATGGTGAATCCCGGTTCAGTATCAGCGTCTGCCAAAGAAGTTCCACCCGTTTTCCCTTTGCCAACCACCAGTGTTACGGCCAACGGTTTGTCTGATGGATTCGTGGAATTTAAAATGGGTCTGATGGGTGCGCCAGCCATGGATATTGCTACGTTCATGAAGGCACCAATGCGTTTTTCCCTGTTTGGAGATCTTCGTTATTGGTACTCTGGTTCCTATGATGCGTCTAAAGCCGTGAACCTTGGAACTAACAGGCCAAGCTATCAGATCGGATTGCCGATGGCGATACCTCTGAATAAGAATATGGCGAAGGCTACATGGCTGGAGATCAGCCCATCGGTCTTCCTTTTCGGTGCCAACAATGAGCCGCCCCGTGGAACTTTGGCGAAAAAGATTGAGCAGGATATGTTGTTCAGTTTGGAGACCCATATTTCCCACAATTTCAATCCAAAGTTTTGGGTGTTTGCGAACCTGTTGTATAGGGCTGGTGGACAAACTACTTCAGATGGTAAGGAAGATGATAACGCGCAGAATATGCTGGGTGGTGGTGCAGGCATTGGCTACCAGTTTCTACCCTTCCTCGGTGGTTATGCAGACTATGGCGGCATCCTTGCTGGTGGTCCCAATGATGCAAAATCTACGATGATACGCGTTGCTTTGAGTTTCACCTATGCGAAACTGCCCAAAAAGCCTTAGATATTTGTTTCGAGATATAATTCACTACAAAGAACAAGTTTGAAGATTTGGAATGAGTGAAGCGTTAAATGAGATTTGAGAATAAACCAACAAAACGTATGAAAAAGTTAATGCTCCTGTTGATCGTCATGTTGACGGTATCAGCCACACAAGCACAGAAATGGGCTGATCTTTCTGATGAACAAAAGATCTCCCAATTGCAGGATTTTCGGGCAGACAACCAAAAATTTCTGAAAGAGACACTCAAGCTCTCAGACGATCAGGTAACAGATATTGACAACGTCAATATAGCATTTCTGGCTGCGCTTGACAGGATAGACCGGTATGGAAAAGATGATGCCACCAAAGAGAAGTGGGCCAAGACGGCTGTAGCGGCTAGGTCTTCCCAACTGGATGTGATAATGGGTGCGGAAAAACGTAAGAAATTCCAGGATTATGTGGCTGCGAAACTTAAGAAAGCACAGGCCGCACAGAAAGGCTAAGCTCAACCTAAGCTGTGCATTTTATCACGCCAGGCAAATATTGCCAGGCGTTTTTGTATGGTATGTCAAATGGATCAATATGTTTCGTATTTCGGTAAGTTTCACCTGTACGAAGTTGCCATAGAAGTAAGTGTATTAATGAGCAGTAAACCGAAGACATTCTTCATAGAACCAAACCAACCATGAAATATTCATTTTTAGCACTAGGAACAGTACTGTTTTTGCTTTCATCCTGCGGTGCCAGCAAAAAACTTGAACAGGCCAATACGCAGTTGAGCCAGTTGACAGAAACCAATGCGAAACAAGCACAGCAACTCACTGCTTATGAGGCTGACATCAAGCGACTGAAAGAGGAGAACATTGTGTATGGTAAAGAAGCCGAAGCCTGCCGAATCATGGAGCAGAATATCCGCGCCAAGAAACAGAAGTTGGACGAGGAACTTGCTGCAAGAGGCACTTCATGGCAACAAATAGAAGACAGAGCAGCAAAAGCAGTAACTGATCTTCGGAGTGCGGGCTGTGAAGTGAACTACCAAAACGGAAGATTTTACATCACCGTTCCTGATGAGTTCACTTTTAAATCGGGATCAGCCACTGTGGCTCCCAAAGGAAGAGAAGCATTGAATGTGGTTGCCCAGATCATGTATGATAATCCAGGTGTGGTTACAACAGTGGTTGGCAATACAGACGATCAGGACATTAAAGGCGGGAAAGACAATTGGGCATTGTCAACCGAAAGAGCCAATGCCGTTGTTCGTGTGTTGAGTGATGTGTATAATATCAACCCGAAGCGATTGGTGGCAGCGGGAAGGAGCAAGTTCAATCCCGTAGCCAGCAACGATACACAGGAAGGAAGGGCAAGCAACAGGCGTATCGAAATTGTGATCAATCCACGGTTTGATCGTATCTTGGACCTGCTTGCGGAATAAGGAACATAGTTATTGAACCATTAAAAACGTATGAAAATGAAACAATCAAAATACTTTGGATACCTCGGTGCTTTGTTGGTATCGCTTTCTGTTTTGACCAGCGACGCTTCGGCCCAAAACAAAAAAGGCGGCGGTCAAGCTAAGAAGCCAGCAGGACAATCTGCACAAACTGGCAGGACTTCAACCAAGCAATCTGCGACTACACAGTCTGCCAGGGACAGATCATCCAGCACCAACAGAACCAACACCAATAACAGCACCAACAGGAACACAAACGCAAACAGTGGCAATAGAAACGTCAATAACAATAGTGGTAACAATACCATCAACAACAACAATGTAAACGTAGACAGAAGCCGGGGTGACGTTAACATCAATGTTGACAATAGCAAGGATGTGCATGTGAACAACGTACGCAATACTACGGTGCGCCAGAACAATTATCGCCCTTATACTCGTCCTCCTTATGTGTATGGAGGCTATCATTATCGTTGCTATCGTCCTTACTACTATCATCCGTATAAGCCTTTCTATTGGGGACCCGTTTGGCATCCATGGGGATTCTTTGTAGCCACATTGACGGCTACGGCGATCATCGTTTCATTTGCAGATGCTGATCTTCCCCCTGCGCATTGGAATGGAGAATATTATGTGATGAGTCCTGCGGGCTCATCGTATATGAACGCTTATGTAAGTGCTGGTCCGGCCTGGTTTGACGAAGGAATGCCTACACCAGATGTTCCAAAGGTTTTGGCAGCTGAAGAGTATTATTACGACGAGGGCGTGTTTTACCTGAAAGGTAGTGGAGGATATACCGTGGTGGCTGCTCCGGTAGGTGGCATAGTGAAGACCATCCCCTCCGGTTATGAGACCGTCGTTTTGGATGATGCTGGCGCAGCGAAGAACTATTACTGGGGTGGAACGTTTTATGAGAAAGTTTCCAAAGGATATAAGGTAGTGGCTCCCACTGCAGGTGCATTGATAGAACATATGGCCGATGGCGGCGAGGAAGTGAAGATGGGCGATGTGACCTATGTGAAGCTTGGCGAAACCTACTATCAGCCTATACAGGAGAATGGTAAGCCAATGTATGAAGTGGTGAATGTAGAAAAAGCCAAGTAAGCGTTACGGCGCTGATTTTAATT
Organism: Chitinophagaceae bacterium; assembly: GCA_049661025.1. Lineage (GTDB taxonomy): Bacteria > Bacteroidota > Bacteroidia > Chitinophagales > Chitinophagaceae > Pollutibacter. The sequence goes on from JBASZQ010000042.1 coordinate 10,386, forward strand.
ATTGAAAGTGTAGAAGCAGTCCCTGAAATTTCGGGGACTGCTTTTTTGTGTAGTATTCTAAATGTCAAACAATCCTTGTATCAGTTTCCACCCCGGAAACCTGAATTAGCCATTATTTTCACACCTTGCAGTATGCACATGGGTAAACTTCTATTTTTCAGTCTTCTTTTAGTGTCCTGTACGGTTAGGGCACAGAATGTTGATTCAATATTAAACAGCCTTAATGACACGGCTTCCATTAAGCGTGCTGATTTAGGTAGCCAGGCGCCCCTGATCATGGACCTGAAATGGAACCAGATCCGCACCAAATGGATCAACATCAATATTGGCGCAGCGATCCTGTTAGACCATAACCGGGTTGGCCAGGACGATGCCAATCTGCAGCAGGTGGGAGACATCGAGCCGGGAACGGAGTTCAGGGGCGACCGATTTATGGCTTCCGGAACGTTGAACTTTAAGAAAAACCCATGGCGATACATGTTCAGCATCAATTTTAATGGATTGGACGCGCCACAGGGGAAGAAATCCATCGACCTGATCGATTGGAATATAGAGATCCCGATCGGCAAGTCTGCAGGTTGGTTCACGGTGGGTAAGCAGAAAGAAGGGGTTGGTCTGGAATATGTTGCTCCCGGAACACAGGGTTTGTTTATGGAGAGGGGTACCGGTGCGCCGATGTTCATTCGTCAAAGGAACATTGGTGTACGTTATTCCAATAGCGTGCTTGGCCAGCGGATGACCTATACCATTGGTTTCTTTAATAATTATTGGGAGACGGGAAAATCATTTTCAGACAACGGCTCACAGATCACGGCCAGGGTAACGGGACTTGCACGATATGTTTCAGACAGGGATCTTGTACATGTTGGTGTAGGTTTCCGGCATACCGGACCTACAGACGATAAACTCAGTTATAAGGCAAAGCCAGAGGTGAATACGGCACCATCCTTTATCAGCACCGGATCATTTGCGGCTTCATCTGCAAGTCTGTGGATGTTCGAAGGAATTTATATGAAAGGTTCATTGATGGTGGTGGGAGAGTATTTCACTGCGGGTATCAATAGTGAAACTGTGGGTAATCCTTCATTTTCCTACTGGCAGGTTGGTGCAGGTTATTTTATTACGGGTGAAAACCGGAAGTACAATAGGCTTAACGGCAATCCGGGTAAGGTTATCCCCAAGCGAAATTTCAAATTCAGGAAGGGTATAGGTCCGGGAGCTATCGAGATCGCCTCACGATTTACCCATACAGACGGTACCGATGCGGGTGTCACTGGTGGTGATTTTAAGCGATTGACCCTTGGGGTAAACTGGTTTACCAACGCGCATTTCCGTTACACCTTTAATTATGGGCGCGGTTGGTTGAATAAAGATGGTATTAAGGGTAATGTTAATATCTGGCAGTTCAGGGTGCAATTTGAATTGTAGGACAAATGTTTGATATATAAAAAACGCTTGTCTGTAGCGTTTTTTCTACATTTGGACCAACACCCTGGGCACTATTGCATGGATAAACCTGAAGACTTTTTCTTTCTCCTGGTATTCTTTTCCGGAATGCTTGGGGGAATTGTTGCCTTTATACTCTGTTTTGTCAATCAGACAAACAGTTATTCATCACGGTTACTCGCAGGATTCCTGATTACATTTTCCTTGTTTGCAGTGAATTTCTCACTGATGACCACAACCTTTTTCACCAAAGCGCCTTATTTGTGGCGGGCAGTGGGATTTGCCTCATTTTGCTATGCTCCTTTGGCCTACCTGTATGTAAGATCCGTTCTGCAGCAAAGTTATCGATTCAGGAAAGTGGATCTGTTGTTGTTCATTCCTGCCCTGCTTCATCCCATATCCTTTATACCGTTTTTCCTCAAACCCACATCGGAGAAAATCGAATTCATCCGGTTAGTAGCCAAGGAACCTTACAGGACGGCGTTAGAAGAGGAGAGCTTCATGCCTCCCGGAACATATTATTTCATACGGGTGATCATGGGTGTGGTATTGTTGATTTACCAGGTTGTCCTGTTACGCAAGTGGAAGAGAAAACATGGCGAGACAATGCTTAAGGAGCAGCAGAACCAGGATATGTTCCGGTGGCTGGTTAGGTTTACGATTGTGATAGGAATTTACTGGCTCCTCATTGTCACAGAATCGATTTACCATGCGAAGGCTTCCGGGCAACTGGTCAATAGCCTCATTTTTACTATTTCTGGAACAATATTTTTTGTCTGCCTGTATTTGATGATGCAGCCATCAATTCTATATGGGATCAAAGGCTGGAGGCAGCCGAAAAAATCCGAGTCAACAGTTGTTGAGCAAATCCCAGAACCAGTACAAGACGAAAAAGAGAGTAAAAGACACTACCTAAGCCTTGAACAGGGACAGCACTATAAAGAGCTGCTTGAAAGGCATATCCATACACAGGAGCCATTCCGGAAAACCGGCTACAGTCTTACAGATCTGTCCCACGAGTTGCAAATTCCGCCACATCAGTTATCAGCATTTATCAACCAGGAATATGCCAGGAACTTCAGCGAACTCATCAATGGTTACCGGGTTGACTATTTGATCCGCCGGAGCAGGGAAACAGACGATTTTGACCAGTTCACCTTAGAAGGAATCAGTAAGGAAGCCGGTTTTAACTCCCGCGCCACATTTATCTCAGCAGTTAAAAGGCACACGGGTAAAACACCCTCTGAGCTTTTCAGAAGTAAATTAGTAAAGGAAGGATAGATCAGAAAAAGATCAACGCAAACCAGAATTCATTTTTAAGTTATTTGCCTTCTCTATTTAAAGCTCGGCCAACAATCTTTTAAAACTGCGGTCTTCTATCTGCTCTACCAGTTGTTCACGCAGCAGATCTGTTGCGCGGAACGCAAATCCCTTACCTGCACTCAACATCATGCAGAGATCATCCATGCTGTCGCCCACGGCAATGCAGTTTTCCGGAGCAACATTATACTTCCTGCAAGCAGCCTGCATGGCATGGCTTTTACAATATCCATGTTCACACAACGGATCTGTAGAAGCGAAAAAATAAGAAGGTAATTGAACCTCTCCTGTTGCACGTCCTTCTACATACTCCAATTTATGCGCCATACTGAAATCGGCCTTTAATTGTTGTTTTACGTAATTGGTGATCAACAAATAACTGTTGCTGATGATCCCTACAATAAAGCCTTCTTGTTTGTATGCATCAACCACTTCGCGGATGTCTTCAACCATCGGGATGCCTTCTGCTACTTCAAGCAGTTCGTCCATCGATCTTCCTTTCAATAATCTTCCGATGCGCTTGGTAAGAATGATGGGATCTTTTTCTTTTTGACGCAGATCCATCAGTTGATCTTTGAATCCAAACAGATCTGCACAACGGTCAATAAACCTTCCCTCCAATATGGTATTGTCCATGTCAAATACGATCATGCGTCGGTGCTGTGCCAGTTTTTCCGTGATCGTTTTTCCGAACTGGTTTTGAATGGCCTCAATTGTTTCCATTTCATCTTCGGTCTGTTCAGGATCCTGACGCTGCGCCCTTGAGATGATGGCGCGGGACACTTCCTGACTCATTTTACCCAGTTGCTCCCAGGGCTTGCTTTTGTTTTCGATGTGGCCGATGGTAACCGAAACAGTTCTGGCTTTCATCAGGTACATATCGATCAAAATACCTACATCCACGCCATAGTCGTTGCTGAATTCCAGGCGGGAAAAAAAAGATTTTCTTCCGGCGATCATGCCACTAAGGGGTTGGTTGAATGCGGCCAGTGCCGGATAGAAAATAGACAACAAAGGTTTTGCCACCAGAAGCGTTACCCTGCCTGCATTGCGTGTGAAACTTCCTTTAACAAAATCAGCTTGGTTCGCCAGCAAAGGTGCCGTGAGATTTTCAATCGTTTGATCCGGATAGGGATCGATGTCTGCATCGAGGAAAACGATCAACTCATTTTTTGCCGCATCCACGCCTTCTTTCATTGAAATGCCTTTTCCTCTGCGCTGGCTGATGATCACTTCTGCACCCGCTTCCCGCGCGAGATCTGCTGTGCCATCATCTGATTGATCATCCACTACAATGATCTGAGAAACGTTTTCGCTGTTCATACACATGGCAATGACTTGCCTAATGGTACTCGCTTCATTCCATGCAGGAATCACTACTGAAATCATAGGCAATCGTTTGCTTGTTTTTCAAAAGAATCGTGCCATTAAAGAAATAGTTTAGGTGTTGGGGCTTAAGGTTTATCATTTTTTAATGTAGATTAGAGAATAATGTCTGATCTGGGGACGATAGCGATCTTATTCAACCAGCTTGCGGGCCGGCATCGGGCCCAACAAATGGCCGCGTCTATTGCTAGTGCATTGAAAAGCCGGCAAATTTCATATGAGATTTTTGGGGACCGATGGCCTGGAAATGTTTCGGGATTTCGTTCTGTTTGGATCATTGGCGGGGATGGGACGCTGAATTATTTTTTAAATCATATAGCCGGTGAAGTTCCGCCTATTGCTTTGTTTAAAGCCGGAACGGGAAATGATTTTGCACAACTGCTTTATGGTAATGCTTCTTTAGAAGACACCATTGAACTTGTATTGAATGCATCACCCCGTAAGGTTGATGTAGGGGTATGCAATGGCCAGTTTTTTGTAAATGTGGCAGGTATTGGATTTGATGGTGAAGTATTGAAGCACATGAATACGATCCGGTGGATGGGTGCATTCTGGGGATATTATGCTGCAGTGATCAAGGTGATCATGGGATTTAAAGAACCAGTGTACAATATCAGCGTAGACGAAGGACCCATCCTGACACAACATCTGTTGCTCCTGCTGGTCAGCAATGCACCTTCAACCGGTGGCGGATTCAGGATCTCGCCGAGGGCAGATGTTGAAGACGGCCAACTTAATCTGGTTACGGCAAAGCCATTGGGCAGGTTAAAACGACTATGGGCTTTGCCGAAGGTGCGAAAGGGACAGCATCTTGATTTGTCATTTATACATCACCAAACGCTGCGCAGAATTTCGATTAGGGCAGACCGTGAGGTGAAGGCCCAGCTGGACGGAGAATTGATCTCCGGAAAACAGTTTGACATCGAGATCAGTCCGGCAAAATTTCAATTCTTATATTAAGTAACTTAGGCCAAATCTCCTGCTGATTTATGCGTAAGGCTTTTATGTTCTCCATGGCCATCTTAACTGGCATCATTGTATTTGGACAAAAGAAGAAAACAGAACCTGTTGTTTCTCCTTCACCTGACCTCAATTATTTCCTGAAGACCCTCCAGTGGCGGAATATTGGCCCATTCAGGGGCGGGCGATCCGTAGCCGCAACGGGCGTGCGTGGGAACGACCAGATATACTATATGGTTACCACCGGAGGTGGGGTATGGAAGACCGTCAATGCAGGGCAGGCCTGGTATAATATCTCCGATAGTTTTTTCACGACGGGATCCATTGGTGCGGTTGCGGTATCTGAGGCAGATCCCAACGTGGTATTTGTGGGCGCGGGTGAACATGCACCAAGGGGTGTGATGACATCTTATGGTGATGGGGTGTATAAATCTACTGATGCAGGCAGAACCTGGAAAAAGATGGGCCTTGAACTCACCAGGCATATCTCTGGAATTGCTATCCATCCAAAAAATCCGGACATCGTTTACGTGGCCGCGCAGGGTGCGCTTCATGGTCCTTCGGCAGACAGGGGCATCTACAAGTCTGTGGATGGAGGCGTGACCTGGAATAAAATTTTGTACGTGGACCAGAATACAGGATGCAGTGAGATTAGTATGGATATGAACAATCCGCGTGTCATTTACGCATCCATGTGGGATCACCGGAGACTGCCATGGGAAGTGCGTTCCGGCGGCGCAGGCTCGGGTGTCTACAAGTCAGAAGATGAAGGGAAAAGTTGGAAGAAGCTCACAAAGGGTCTTCCTGAGAAAATGGGTAAATCAAGCATTGCGGTGTCAAGGGCTAATGGTGATAAAGTATATGCGTTGGTTGAAAGCGATACCTATACCGATGCGGGCGGTCTGTTTGTGTCATACGACGCTGGCGCATCTTTTTCGCCAATGAGTAAGGATCATCGGCTGACACAAAGAGCATGGTATTATATTGAGATGACCCTCGATCCCAAAGATGAGAATACCCTGTATGTGTTTAATTCACCTGGATTGATGTCTAAGGATGGTGGAAGAAGCTGGAGCAATATCAGGGGGACACATGGCGATTATCATCACATGTGGGTGAATCCCGATGCGCCTAAGAATATGATCATTGCCAATGATGGAGGTGCGGCGGTGAGTTTTGACCAGGGAAAGACCTGGTCAACGCAAGACAATCAGCCAACCGCGCAATTGTACCGCGTAAATGCAGATGATCTCTATCCATACCATTTGTATGCGGGACAGCAAGACAATACATCGATTAAGATCAAAAGCAATAACCCCAGTGGATGGGCCATTACGGAGCGCGACTGGTGGTATAGTGCGGGAGGGGAGAGCGCATTTCTCGCATTTGACCCTAAGCATCCCCGTTATGTGATGGGTGGTTCTTACCAGGGTACGGTTGAATTATTGGATACAGAAAACAATGAAGGGAAGTACGTGATGCAGATGCCGATCCAGTACCAGAGCCTCATGCCGAAAGACATGAAGTATCGGTTTAACTGGAACGCGCCGATTATTTATTCAAAGCATGAGCCCAATACATATTATCACGGTGCCAACTACTTGTTTAAGACAACTGATATGGGTAGGAGCTGGACGGCAATTTCGGGTGACCTTACCCGTAATGATACCAGCAAGCAGGGGATGAGTGGCACACCTTTTACAAACGAAGGTGCAGGTGGAGAAAACTACGGCACTCTATCTTATGTGATTGAATCGCCACATGAAAAAGGCGTGATCTATACCGGTAGCGATGATGGATTGGTGCATCTGACGAAAGACGGCGGTAAGACCTGGACGAATGTTACGCCTACAGGTTTACAAGAGTGCCTGATCAACAGTATTGAAGTAAGTCCGCACAATGCTTCCACGGTGTACATCGCAACAACAAGATATAAGGTCAATGATTTTGCACCAGGTTTGTATAAGTCAGATGATTATGGAAAGACCTGGATCAAGATCGTTAATGGCATTTCCCCTACAGCATACACCCGTGTGGTGAGGGAAGATACCAAGCGCAAAGGACTTTTATTTGCAGGTACAGAAACCGGATTTTATATCTCTTTCAACAATGGACTGGATTGGAAGCAGATGCAACTTGGCTTGCCCATTACACCGGTGACAGACCTGAAAGTGCATCATGATGATCTGCTGGCATCAACCATGGGCAGGGCATTTTGGATATTGGATGATATTGAGATACTGAGAGAACTGGATCAAAACAATGTGGAGCAGTTCAAATTGTATACACCTTCAGAAGTGGTTCGTACCTCTGCGTATAGTGCTATCAATTCAACGGTTGACGTTGACGAGCCGTCATCGCCATCTCCCAGTTTTGTGGGAACCAACAAGGCTTCCGGTGCAGTGATCTACTATCAGTTGCCGAATGTACTCAAAGACAGTGCGGTGACACTGGATATCATCAATAGCCGAAATGAAGTGGTTCGCAGTTATTCATCTAAGGACGATGAAGATTATGTGGGCTATGCAGGCGGGCCCGATGCAGAGCCGAAATTGCCGGTGCGTAAAGGCTTGAACAGGTTTGTTTGGGATTTGCGTGGCGAGCCCATCAAAGGTGTGCCTACTGTATTTATCGAAGGATCTTTTGATGGATACCGTGTTGCGCCTGGAACCTATACAGCAAAACTAAAAGCGAATGGACAGGTGCAAACAACAACGTTCAATGTGATTCCGAGACCAGGGTTAGACTATCCTGCAGCTGACTATGCTGAACAGGAAGCCCTGATGAAAAGAATTTGTGAAGAGACTAGCGAGATCCATTTGGCTGTGAATAAAGGAAGGAAAACGATGTCACAACTCAAAGAGACTTCTACACTTTTAAAAGATAAAAAAGGAATGGAAGGTCTCGCAAAAAGAGCAGACAGCCTTGCGGCGAAAATGCAGGCATGGGAAGATGACATCGTACAAAACAAAGCGAAGTCGAACGATGACATCATCAATTACGTCAATAAGCTCACGGCTGATTACATCTTCGTGAAAGGGGAGATGGATGCCAATACGCCGTATGTAACCAGGGGTCAAAAGGATCAGTTCAATGTGTTGCATGGAAAATGGGAGGAGCTGAAAAAGAGAAAGAATATTATTGATAAAGAAATACAGGATTTGAATAGTGATATTGCGAAAGCGGGAGTGGGACGGATTATTTTTTAGGTTGGAGGTTGTATTTAATAGCCATTAGCCAATAGCAAATAGCCAATTATGAAGAAGTGTTTACTTTGCATCTTGGTCTTAGTTTCGTCAACCGCATTTGCGCAACGCAAAGCACCGGTTGCACCGGTGAAGGACGAGATCAATAAGCCTTATGATTCTGTTTTCAAGCAGTTGAAGTGGAGGAATATTGGTCCATATCGCGGGGGCAGATCTAATGCCGTGAGTGGCGTGATAGGCAATGATCAACTATATTACGCAGGTTATACCGGCGGTGGTGTTTGGCGTACAGATGATGCGGGGATCACCTGGCGGAATATTTCAGATGGGCAGTTTGGGGTGGGATCCATTGGTGACATTGCCGTAGCAGAATCGGATCCGAATGTGATCTATGTAGGTACGGGCGAACATGCGGTAAGGGGTGTGATGACTTCCTATGGTGACGGCGTATATAAATCTGTAGATGGCGGTAAAAGCTGGACCAATATCGGCCTCAAAAAAACAAGACATATATCAGACATTGTGGTGCATCCAAAAAATGCGGATGTTGTTTATGTGGCATCGCAGGGTACGGTGCATGGCAATAATGTGGACCGAGGCGTGTATAAGTCTACCGATGGCGGCTTGACCTGGAAAAAGACTTTATACATCAACGATAGCGCAGGCATCTCATCACTCTCTATGGATATGAACAATCCGCGGGTCTTGTATGCGGCTTCATGGGAACATCGGCGTTTGCCCTGGTCTGTACGCAGTGGTGGCGATGGTTGCGCCATTTGGAAATCTGTGGACGGTGGTGAAACCTGGAAGAAGATCATAAAGGGACTGCCTTCACCACTGGGTAAAATCGGTGTGTCTGTTTCTCGTGCTAATTCAAACCGTGTGTATGCTATTGTAGAATCAGAAAAATCAAAAGCAGGTGTGTATCGGTCAGATGATGCCGGTGCCAGCTGGACGCATTTGTCGGCCAACCAGGATCTCACGGCGCGGTCCTGGTATTATATGGAAGTGTTTGCCGATCCACGCAATGAGAATGTGGTGTATGTGTTAAATGCGCCGATGATGCGCTCTATTGATGGTGGTAAAACCTGGAGTAATATCCGTGTAGGGCATGGGGATACGCATGATCTATGGATCAACCCGCAACAGCCTTCCAATCTTATTTTAGGTGACGATGGCGGTGCCGAGATCAGTTTCAATACCGGTAGGAGCTGGAGTTCCATCAACAATCAACCCACTGCGCAGTTTTACCGGGTGAATGCAGACAATTTGTTTCCGTATAATGTATATGGTGGTCAGCAAGACAATACATCGGTCATCATTAAGAGCAGGACCGTTGGCGGAGGAATTACAGAGAAAGACTGGCGAACAGGTGCGGGTTGTGAATCGGCCTACCTTGCCTTTGATCCCAACAATCCAACCGTGATCCTTGGCGGATGCTACCAGGGATTTATTGAAAGGCTTGACCTGAAGACGGGCGAGAGTAAAGACATACAGGCATATCCATCCCTCAATCTGGCAATACCTCCTCGGGATCTGAAATATCGCTTCAATTGGAATGCACCTATTGTAACATCACCGCATGATCCGAAGGTGATGTATCACGCAGGGAATGTGTTGTTTAAGACAGCTGATTTTGGCAACAGCTGGGAGCAGATCAGTCCTGACCTCACCCGGAATGAGTCTTCCAAGCAAGGCCCTGGTGGCGGACCCATTACCAATGAAGGTGCGGGCGGTGAGAACTACAATACTATTTATTATGTAGCAGAGAGTCCGCTTGAAAAAGGAGTGATATGGACCGGTAGCGATTGCGGATTGGTGCAACTCACCATGGATGGAGGCAAGAGCTGGAAGAATGTTACGCCTCCTGCTTTACCAGAAGCGTTGGTCAACAGTATTGAACTTTCCTCATATCAGAAAGGCACGGCCTATGTGTCTGCCACACGATATAAGTTTAACGACTATGGATCTTATACCTTCAAGACAACAGACTACGGAAAAACATGGATACGCATCAGCGATGGTGTGCAGGAAGATGATTTCATTCGTGTAATCAGGGAAGATAAGAAGCGCAAAGGGGTGTTGTATGCAGGATCGGAAAGAGGATTTTATATTTCTTTGAACGATGGATATCTCTGGCAGAAGTTTCAATTGAATTTACCGGTGGTGCCGATCACAGATTTGATGGTGCACCAGAATGATTTGATTGCATCCACTGCGGGCCGTGCGTTCTGGATCCTTGACGATCTGGGAGCCATCCAGCAGTATCAGCCGGAGTCTGGCATGGTGTTGTACCAACCCAAGCCTGCGGTTCATTTTGGTGGCGGCGGATTGCCGGATAAGCAAGATCCTTTTGAAGGTGCCAACGCACCGGAAGGAGTGGTTCTCGATTATTATTTGCCGAACACTACAGATACCGGCACGGTGACCCTGGATATCATCGACGGTGCAGGGAAGGTGGTGAGTAGTTATTCAAACAAGAAAGATCCAACATATACGCGCTTTCCCGGCGGACCCTCGCCCGCGCCCTTGCTCCCGATGGAGAAAGGCCAGAATCGTTTTCTTTGGGATCTGAGATCAGCTACTTTGAAAGATGTTCCCGGCGTGTATATTTTCGGCGACTACCGTGGCTACAGGCTTGCGCCGGGTAATTATAAAGCTGTTTTGCGACATGGAGCAGAGAAGGCAGAAACCAATATCACGGTGATGCCGGATCCAAATCTGAATACTACCCCAGCCACCTGGCAGGAGCAGCAACAATTCATGGAAAGGGTTTCTGCAGACATTAATGAGATCCATGCAGCAGTGAACAATGTACGTGGTGCCAAAAAGCAATTGCAGTCCTTGAACGGCAACCTCAAAGATCTGCCTCAGCATGCAGCATTGGTGAAGGAAGGGGATAGCCTCATGAAAAAACTGGAGGCCTGGGAATCAAACATTGTAGAGTATCGGATCACCAACGGGCAGGATGTGATCAATTGGCCCAGCAAGCTCAATGCAGAGTTCTTCAATGTGAAAGGACTTGCAGACAGTCATGATCCAAAGATCACGGAAGGATTGAAGAAGCGATTGACAGATTTAGAACAACAATGGTCCGGATTCAAAAGGCAGTATGAAGGAGATCTTCGGAATGCCATCGATGCATACAATAAAAAGTTTCAGCAGGCCAATATCCCTGCGATCCTGATCAAGTAAAATGTGGTTGTTGTGGTGGATATTGGGATCGATGTTTTCATCTGAAGATGAAACCCTGCATTTGCTTTCAGGTAAAGCACAGGGTACTACGTTTAGTATTCAGTATTTGTGGAAAGACAGTATGGTTTCTCAACAGGAGATCGACAGCATCTTTGGTGTGATCGATGGTTCTTTGTCTTTGTACAAACAGGAATCCCTGATTTCAACATTCAATCGTGATGGGCAGGTTATGATGGATGTTCATATGCAAAGGGTCATGCTTGCCGCGTTGGAAGTATATACGAAGTCAGGGGGGAGATTTGACGTGACGGTACGTCGGTTGTCATTGTTGTGGAAGGAGCCGCAACAGCCCTCTGGAAAGGCCTTGCGAGAGGCGAGAGATCTTACAGGATCAAGTTTTCTGAGGATTGAGGGAGATAGTCTGGTGGCTTTGCGTAAGGGTCTGCAAATTGATTGCAATGGCATTGCACAAGGGTATACGGTGGATGTGTTGGTTGAGTTTCTTCGCGGAAAAGGTATCAGGCATTTGATGGTTGAATTGGGCGGGGAGATCAGGACCCTGGGTAGGGGGCCTGGTGGCAGGGAATGGCGGATTGGGTTGGAGTCTCCAGTTGGCGGGATTGGCAATTATTATCCTGTGGAGCGCGTGATTGCTTTGCAGGGAGAAGCCGTCACTACTTCAGCTAATTACAGACAACCCCGTCATATCATTGATCCTTTGCGCGGCAAACCCGTTAGCAATGGTATGGTATCCGTGACGGTCATTGCCCGGGATGCCATGACAGCCGATGCCTGGGACAATGCTTTTTATGTCATGGGATGGAAAGATGCGCTTGAATATATAAAGCAAGACACATCGCTTGCTGTTTACATGGTATATCAGGATAAGCGGGGACGATATCGGGACAGGTCTTCGCCTCGCTTTACATCTTACCTGCGATAGTTTACATGAATCGTTTTCGCTTGGCCAGTTCTGCATCCACATAGCCCTGTCCTTTATCGAAGAATTTGATTAATAGCATCCCTGCGAGGAAGCCGCCAATATGTGCAGCATAGGCCACGCCGTCGCTCTTTCCACCGATCATGCCCACCCCACTGACAATTTGCAGGAGGATCCAGATACCGAGGGAAACCATCGCGGGAACGGGAATGATGAAACGCAGAAACCAAACCATCACTTTCCGTTTTGGGAAGAGGATGAGGTAGGCGCCCATCACACCGGAAATAGCGCCAGATGCGCCGAGGCTTGGTACATCCAGATCCATGCCCATGATCGATGAAGCAAATACATGGCTGAGTGACGCGAGGATACCGCAGAGCAGATAAAAAACCAGGTAGCGGGTATGGCCGAGACGGTTTTCTATATTATCACCAAAGATCCAGAGGAACAACATGTTTCCAAACAAGTGACCAAACCCGCCATGCATAAACATAGACGTGATCATGGTGAGGTAAACGGGGATTGGGGTTACCTGTAAGCCTGGTACCTGAAACTGCTGGCCATTCATCATCACCGAGCGATCAGCCGTTACCATATCCGTACCGGTAAGGATTTCCGATGGTACCGTAGAAAATGCATAGGTGAATCCAAGGTTGTTGCCCATCCCTTGCAGCAGGAAGAAAACCAGGATATTGATCCCAATAAAAATATAGTTAACGTATGGATGGCTATGCCTGTCTGAATTGTCATCTCCGATGGGGAACATAAGCTGAGTTGCTGGGTTATTGAGTTGTTGCGTTACTGCGTTATTAAGTTACTATTTCCTCCCCACTAGTCTACCTCTTTCCCTCTTTGCGCGCGCAGGATCATATGCCACTCTTCTCTGGTGAGTTGGATGGCCATGGCTTCTTTTGCAGCGATGATTCTTTCGATCTTTGTGGTACCGAGTACAGGGATGATCTTGGTGGGGTGGCTGCCCAACCAAGCGAGGAGAATATTATCTGCTGTTGTTCGGTGAGCGGTTGCAATGATTTGCGCCACGCCCATCACCCTTCTTACAAACTCCGGCTGATCAGGTTTGGTCAGTAGGCCACCACCAATGGGAGACCATGCGAGGCATGGGATATGGTGTTGAAGGCAATAGTCTGTAGTGCCGTCATAAAGTGCATCGGTCTTGAATGCAGAGATCTCAAATTGGTTGGCTTCCAGTTTGATTACGGAGCGCAGTAGTTCCATATGACGGGGCAGGAAATTGGAAACACCGAAATGAAGGATCTTGCCCGCATTTTTCAATTCATCTACAGCATCCATGATTTCAGAAGGGTCCATCAATGGATCCGGACGATGGATGAGCAGCAGATCTATGTGGTCTGTATGCAGGTTCTGGAGGGACCGTTCCAGAGAGCGAACGATATGGCGCTTGGAAGTATCGTAAGATTTGATCAGGTGCTCCGGTCTGTTGGGCGTCACCATGCAGATGCCACATTTGGTGATCAATTGCATCTGTTTTCGCAAGGCAGGTTCTGCTGCCAGGGCTCTTCCGAAATCTTCTTCGGTTGTATAATGGCCATAGATATCCGCGTGGTCAAAGGTGGTGACCCCCGCGTCTATACATTCATGAATGATTCGTGAAAACTGGTCTGTAGAAAAAGCTGAGCCCCATTGCCCCCAGCTCATGGTTCCGGCGATGACAGGTGAAAATTGCATGACTGAAAATTAATGAATTTTCATTGCCGCATTACCGCATTGCCACTTTGTCGCATTAAAAAAGGGGCCTAAGCCCCATTCTTTAATATCTCTTGTTGTAACCGCCGCCGCCACCGCCGCCGAAGTTTCTTTTCTTGAATCCGCCACCACCGCCGCCGCCAGAGCGGGGTTCCTGTGGTCTTGCTTCGTTGACAATAAGCTTTCTGCCTTGAATTTCATTTTCATTCAGGCTTGAAATGGCCTGCCTGGCTTCGTCATCATTTTCCATTTCCACGAACCCAAAGCCCTTGCTTCTTCCGGTTACCTTGTCGTTAATAATTTTTGCAGTGGTCACGGTGCCGTACTGAGAAAACAGGTTAAAGAGGTCATCGTTACCCATGTTAAAGTTCATGTTACCTACATAAATGTTCATGTCCAAAAGTTGAATTACTGAAAAATGTAGAACGATTAGAATGATGTTGCGCGGAGCCTTTTTGGTAACGTCAAATCATGAACTCTAACTGCTCTCCTATAAATATAAAAGGTTTTCTCTGAATTTTTTAGTCTTTTGCCTTCTTATTTCCGTGCCATAATCATTGCTCCCAGCTTCTCGTCACGCTTATAAATATCGTCCCTGAAATTCAGTTTTCCCTGGCTGTCTACAAAAGCGGTGAAATAAACGATGTAAACGGGGATGGTGGGATTAAGGTTTACATACTGCTCTCTTCCGCTATTCATTGCAGTTTTAATTTTCTCCGGAGGCCAGTTTTTATCGTTCCGCAGCAAGTATTCAGCCAGCCTGGCGGGCTCTGAAACCCTTATGCAGCCATGGCTGAACGCCCTTTTGTCTTCTTTAAAAAGGGATTTGGAAGGCGTATCATGCAGGTATATATTATAGCTGTTCGGGAAGAGGAATTTAACAAGGCCGAGGGAATTGTTGCCTCCCGGCTTCTGCCTTACCTGTCCATTGTTCCATTCCATGTTATGGTTGGCCAGGTAGTTTTTATTCCTGTTCATGCCCGGGATGATCTCTTTTTTGATAATGCTGGGCGGCACGTTCCAATATGGAGATAAAACAACATGTTTCATCTCTCCCTTAAAGATGACGGTTTTGTTGGTCTCCTTGCCCACCACCACATTGCAACTCCAGTTCAATGTATTGTTTTCATACACCAGCAATTTGAACTGCGGGATGTTTACCACGAGGTAGTTGCTTCCGGTTTCATTGGGCAACCATCGGCAACGTTCCATATTCACCAGGATCTGTTCAATGCGTTTTGATAATGGCTCAGACATTTCTTTGAGTACGCCCGGACCTGCCACGCCATCTTCTCCAAGACCATATCTGCCCTGAAAGCTTTTGATCCCATAAAACAATACAGAATCGAAAACCGGACTTTGGTTATCCTCCCTGATATCACCACTCAGGAAAAGCTTTTTGCGGATCGCGGCAACAACAGATGAAGAATCCCCATACTGGTATTTTTTCTTGTCTGGTCTGATCTCTACCCACAGTTTGTTTTTCTCTACGTTGTGTAAGGCTTTCAGTTTATCCCGTAAAAGGAAGTATTGAGGAAAGATGAGTTCATCTGGCTTCACGAGTTTTCCGGTAAGCATTGAATCTAACAGTGACGCGTAGTCGATTTTCTTTCTCGGCACATACCACTCCAGGGATTTGGTGTCGTTTTCAGGTATTCCCGTAAGCACTTTCCTGGCATAAAATAGATACTGACCGGTAAGCATCAGGTCTCGGTATGGATCAGGTGTTGCGCTACCTTCCTCGATCATTTTCGTGTATTCTTCCTGATAAGGAATTGCTGACTGTATGCCATTGTCCTGCAGGGCGTTGATCTGGTTGTAGAGGATAGACGATTGTTCAATCAATCCCTGACTGTTTTGCCACGCATATGCAAACTGACGTGGTGAGTAGAACTTTTTGAAGTCCGCCTTGTAAGATGCAAAAGACGGATATTTTACAAGGAAACTATCAAGCCTTGTGCTGTCGAAACGAAGCTGTGTCTGATCACTGAATTTGCCGGCAATATCAGACGGCACAATGGTATCAATGACCTGCAGGGGTTTTGCTGCAGGTTTTGCGGTATCTGCTTTCGGACTGTTGTCGCAAGCGGCGAGGCTGATGATGAGGGAGAATAAAAGTAACCGTTTCATGTTTTGAAAATACTCAAATAAGCATTGCCGCACTGCCGCATTTTCAAATTGACACATTAAAAAAAAGGCTGCCCTCGGGCAGCCTTTTTACAATTATGTATGAAGCTTATTCAGCTACTACTTCCAATTCCAGTTCAGTCTCATGACCATGACCGAAATCAACCTTGGCTTTGAAATTGCCCAGTTCCTTGATTTCGTCAATGATGTGAATCTTCCTGCGATCGATCTCATAACCTTTCTGGTCACGGATGGCGCGGGAGATCTGTACGCTGGTAACCGAGCCGAAGATCTTACCTGATGTGCCCACTTTAGCACCGATTTTAACGGCACCTTCTTTCAGTTTGGCGATCACCTGGTTGATCTCAGCAAGCATAGCAGCTTCTTTCTTCTGCTGTTGCTTCAGCCTTTCATTCAGCTGTTGCATATTGGAAGGAGAAGCTTCAACAGCCATCTTGCGGGGGATCAGGAAGTTCCTGGCATAACCGTTCTTCACGGATACCACTTCATTCACACCACCGAGGTTGTTTACGTCCTGTATTAATATTACTTGCATGGCTTCCTCCTTACTTTAACAGGTCAGTTACATACGGCAATATTGCCATTTGGCGTGCACGCTTCACCGCTTCAGATACTTTACGCTGGTACTTCAAAGAGTTACCGGTAAGGCGACGGGGAAGGAGTTTACCCTGGTCATTCAGGAACTTTTTCAGGAACTCTGCGTCCTTGTAGTCGATATACCTGATACCATACTTCTTAAAGCGGCAGAATTTCTTCTTGGGCTTCTCGGTTTTGATCGCTGTCAGGTACTTGATCTCATTTGCTTTTGCCATGGTATTATCCCTCCACTGCTTTTTCTACACCTGTTGATACGCCACTTCTCTTTTTCAGGTTATACTCGACGGCGTACTTATCGAGTTTAATCACCTGGTGACGAAGTACTTGTTCGTCACGCAGAAGCTGAATCTTCAGCTTCTCATTAATGTCGGATTGCGCCTTGTACTCGAGAACCCAGTAGATACCTGTGGTTTTCTTTTGTACAGGATACGCAAGTGATTTCAATCCCCAGGGATTGCTGTGCACAACCTCACCGCTGTTGGCAACGATGAAATCTGCGTACTTTTTCTGGGAGGATTTAAATTCTTCCTCGCTCAGAACAGGGGTAAAAATCACCATCAATTCATAATTCTGCATGGTTACCCTTATTTTAAATGGGAGGCAAAGGTAAGGGTTTTCGGCTGAGCTGCAAAAGTTTCAATGACCATACTAGCTATTTAGCTACTAGCTATTAGCTATTTTAAGACTTTTTGGCAGCTATCAGTACTCTTTTGGCTCAAAGCAAGCCTTGGCAAATGTTTTGAAGGCTAATACCTATTAGGTAATAGCAAATCGCTTATTTATATGCAAGGTAAAATCCGGGTTCACACAGAGAACATCTTCCCGATCATCAAGAAATTCCTTTATTCTGACCACGATATTTTTCTCAGAGAGCTGATTTCCAATGCAGTAGACGCCAGCCAGAAGCTGAAAACCCTTGCCGCTGCCGGTGAGGCCAAAGGCGAGATCGGGGAGTTGCGCATCGATATATCCATCGATCTCACCCAAAAAACCCTGACCATATCAGACCGCGGCATTGGATTGACCGCTGAAGAAATGGATAAATACCTCAACCAGGTGGCTTTTTCCAGTGCGGAAGAGTTTCTTGCCAAATACAAAGGCCAGCCCGAAGCGAATATCATCGGGCATTTCGGTCTTGGGTTTTACAGTGCGTTCATGGTCAGTTCCAAGGTAGAAGTGGTGAGCCAGAGCTATAAAGAGGCTTCAAATACGGTAAAATGGACTTGTGATGGCAGCCCTGAGTATTCTATAGAGGATTTAGGGGAAGGCGTTAGGGGTAGGGGAACCGACATCGTTTTGCATATCAATGAAGAGAGTGAGGAGTTCTTGGAGGAAAGCAGGATCGAGGGTATTCTTGAAAAGTTCTGCCGCTTCCTGCCTGTGCCTATTTTCTTTAAAGACAGGCAGATCAACAATACCACACCCGCCTGGACGCGCAAGCCCAGTGAACTCACCACAGAAGACTACCAGAATTTCTACAAGGAACTATATCCTTATAATGAAACGCCACTGTTCTGGATTCACCTGAATGTGGATTATCCTTTCACCCTCACCGGAATTCTTTTCTTTCCGAAGATCAAACAGAGTTATGAAATCCAGAAAGACAAGATTCATCTTTACAGCAACCAGGTGTTTGTGACCGATGAGGTTAAAGACATTGTTCCTGAGTTTCTGATGCTCTTGCAAGGTGTCATCGACTCACCAGACATCCCGCTCAACGTGAGCCGCAGCTATCTGCAAGGCGATCCGAACGTCAAGAAGATCAACAATCATATCACAAAGAAAGTGGCCGATAAGCTTGACGAGATCTTCAGGACAGACAGGCCATCTTTTGAAGTGAAATGGGATAGCCTCGGTTTGTTTGTGAAGTACGGAATGATGACCGATGATAAGTTCCTTGAGAAGGCCAATGCTTTTCATGTGTTCAAGGATGCAAAGCAACCGAAGTACTACACGATGGCAGAGTTGCGTACACAAACGGAAGCGCTGCAAAAAAACAAAGACGGTAAACTCGTGATCCTCTATACCACGGATCCGGTGCAGCAGGATGCATACATACAAGGCGCTGCTGCAAAAGGCTATACCGTTGTGAGTATGGAAACCATTGTGGATGCTGCCTTCATCAATAATATGGAGATGAAGTGGAGCGATGTCACGTTTACGCGGGTGGATGCAGATATTTCAGATAACCTTATTGATAAGGGGGAGGATTTAGGGTCTGTGTTGAGTAAGGATGAAGAGGATAAGTTGAAGACGCTGTTTCAGATCCAAACGCCTTCCTCGCAAGTGTCTGTGGAGATCAAAGGACTTGCGCAAGACACCGCACCAGTGCTCGCTACCCGTCCTGAGTTCATGCGAAGGATGAAAGATATGGCGGCCATCAGCGGACCTGGTGCATCCTTCTATGCCAGCATGCCGGATGAAGTAACGTTAACGGTCAATGGAAATCATAAAGTGATCCAACAAATTCTGAAAACAGAGGACGCGGAACGTCAACAAAAACTCGTTAGAAATCTGGCAGATCTTGCGTTGTTATCCCAGGGACTGCTCAAAGGCAATGAACTAACGTCCTTCATTAACCGAAATGTGGAATTAATGGAAAACTAGTGTGAATATGTGGAGGGTTTGAGATCAAGGATGCGCATCTGTAATGTTTTTTTTCCTTGCCATTCATTCACGTCCAGGTGAAAGGCAACATCAAAAGGAAATCCTGAGCGGACGATCTTGATTTTTTCGGCCATATTAAAACCGATGCCTTGCATGGGATGCCCATTCTGTTGCGCAACCAGCCTTAGGTGCAGGTCTTTGACCACCTTGCTGTGGCCAAGATCCCGGAGTCCTCTGGCCACAAAAACAGGCTGCGGATTTTCTGGCCCAAAGGGTTCCATCTGCGTGAGGATATCATAGAACTTCATAGTGAGGTCAAGAAGGCGCACTTCGGCATCCAGCAGGAGTTCCGGAATGAATGCGTCTTCGGGAACCGTTGCCGTTACGATCTCATTGAATCTGCGTGCAAATGCTTCAACGTTGTCGGGATTCATGGTCATGCCCGCAGCAAAATAATGTCCCCCAAAGCCCAGCAAAAGATCGCTGCATTGTTCCAGTCCATCATGAATATTAAATCCGGGAATGCTTCTGGCACTTCCGGCAACAAGGTCTCCACTCTTGGTGAGCACGATGGTGGGCCGATAGTAGTGATCAATGAGCCGGCTTGCCACGATGCCCACCACACCTTTATGCCAGTGCGGTTGATAAACAACCGTTGACCGTTTGGGTTGATCCGGTTCTGTTTGGCGAACAAGATCCAATGCTTCCTGGGTGATGGATTGGTCAGCCTCTTTTCGTTCTGTGTTATCTGCCTGAAGTTGCAGTGCAATGGCTTTTGCGGTTGACTCATCCGCGGCAGTGAATAGTTCAATGACTTTTCTTGCATCGTCCATTCTACCTGCTGCGTTCACGCGCGGTGCTACCATGAAAACGAGGTGATGGATGAGGATCTTTCCTGACACACCGCTCACATCCATAATGGCTTTCAATGCGAGAGATGGATTTTTATTTGCTTTCTCCAATCCAAAATATGCGATGACACGGTTTTCACCAGTGATGGG
Organism: Chitinophagaceae bacterium; assembly: GCA_049661025.1. Lineage (GTDB taxonomy): Bacteria > Bacteroidota > Bacteroidia > Chitinophagales > Chitinophagaceae > Pollutibacter. The sequence goes on from JBASZQ010000042.1 coordinate 30,917, forward strand.
AACGATGTCTGCAGCAACTGCAGTGGCTGTGAGGTCAAGCAGTTCAAGATAGTGCGATGTAGGCAGGTTCCAGTGCTGCGTAAGGGCCATCACCAGTTTCAGGCCAACACCACAACCGCATAATTCTTTATATGGGTAGTTGCAGTCAGATTGTTTCGGATTGAGGATGGCTACGGCCGGTGGAAGAGAGGAGCCGGGAAGATGGTGATCGCAGACAATGAAATCGATTCCAAGGCTTTTGGCGTAGCCGATCAGTTCAACAGACTTGATTCCGCAATCAAGCGCAATCATAAGCGTGAATCCGTCACTTGCCGCAAAGTCTATTCCTTGTTTAGATATGCCATATCCTTCCCTGTATCGGTGTGGGATATAGAAATCAAGTTTATCGGTGGGGAACACCTGGGCCAGAAAACGATACATACAGCCCACAGCCGTTGTTCCGTCTACGTCATAATCGCCATAAATCATCACCCGCTCATGGTTTTTTCTTGCAGCATCGATCCGGTCAACGGCCTTGTGCATGTCTTTCATGAGAAACGGATCATGAAGCATATCAAGGGTAGGCCTGAAGAATGTTTTGGCTTCATCAAAACCGGAGATGCCTCTTTCTGCGAGCATGGTGCAAACGGCAGGGTGGATGTTAAGGCTGGTGCGCAGCGCGTCAACAACAGCCGGGTCAGCTTCCCGCATTTTCCATCGCTTTTCCATGCCCATGTCAGTATTTATTTCTTTCGGTCCGTGGTGTAATTTACCAAGTCCTCGAGGGTCTGGCGAACGTCATTTTCCGGAAATTGCCTGAGGATTTCAAGGGCTTTGTTCCGGTATTCATGCATTTTAGCGGTGGTATAGGTTATTCCTCCTGTTTCTTCCACTGCCTGAATGACAAAGTCTATTTTTTCCCGGATCCTGTTCTGGTTCTTGATGATGTAAATCAGTTCTTTCTTCAGTGCAGGTGAGGCTTTACTCAGCGTATAGATCAGGGGCAGGGTCAGTTTTTTTTCTTTAATATCATTTCCCGTTGGCTTGCCTACATCATCTTTTCCGTAGTCAAACAGGTCATCCTTGATCTGGAAGGCGATGCCCACGTATTCACCAAACAGGCGCATTTTTTCCGCAACCTCAAGGTCATGGGTAGACGAATATGCACCGGCTGAACAGGCAGAAGCTAGTAGGGAGGCGGTTTTACCTGTGATGATCTTGAAGTAGGTTTGTTCGTCTATATTCAGGCTTCGGGTTTTCTCCATCTGCCATAATTCCCCTTCGCTCATAAGTTTTACTGGGCGGGAAAGGATCTGAAGGATCTTGAAATCATCATTGTCCAGTGCCAGCAACATTCCTTTTGCCAGGAGATAGTCGCCCACCAATACTGAAGTTTTTGCCTTCCAAAGTGCAAAAACCGAGAAAAAGCCCCTTCTTTCAAAGGATTCATCTACTACGTCATCATGTACAAGGGAGGCAGTATGGAGGAGTTCAACCAGGGAAGCGGCTCTGTAAGTGGAGTCATTGATCTCACCTGTGAGCTTGGCACTCAACAGCACAAACATAGGCCTGAGCTGCTTTCCCTTGGTTTTGACCACGTATTTCATGATCCGGTCAAGCAGGGGGACGGTGCTTTCAACGGACGCCTTGAATCTGGACTCAAAAACCTGCAGCTCGCTGGCGATTATTTCGGTGGAGAAATTCATGAATCGGCAACGAACTTAAGAAAATTTGAAACAATCTTTCGGTTATGCGTGATTTTACAGGCATAAAGCAGCATAAATCAATACATTTTAGTCATGTAAAATTTGCTAATACGGTGCGATGTAAATATTTTTGTCGGGTTCTACATTGGGGGGACTCTATTAAGACACCGTTCCCTGATAAAGAATCATTAACAATTCTAACATTATGGCAAGCAAAAAGTACTCATTTCTCTTAGGGCTGATCGTTCTGGTTTGCTCCTCATCTGCTTTTGCTCAGGAGACAACCGTGTGGTCGGATTCTTCCTACTACCAGTCCAGCAAACTCCCCCAGTACAATGAATTCATGAACAACCTGTACTCGTTCCCTCCTAAACCGAGGAATATGTGGGAGGTGGGTGTAAAAGTGGGAAGCCCTACAATTATGGGTGATGTTCCTGCCATTTTCCCAACTTTTGGATTTGGTGCCCATGTACGTAAGTCGCTTGGTTATACGGTGTCATTGCGACTGGAGTATTTCAACGGTACCTCTACTGGTCAAAGTTGGCAAGCAGCTTCAAACTATATGAAGAATCCTGCTTTCGCAGGCAATGGCTATGTAGGAAATACAGTTTCTGCCAGTGGAGACAGGTTGCCAGCTCAGGAGCAGGTGTTTTACAATTTCAAGACAAAAGTGAATGACCTGAGTTTTCAGACCATTTTCAACTTTTCCAATATTAAGTTCCACGTAGCAAAAACAAAGGTTGGTTTTTACGCCCTTGTTGGTGCTGGTATAACTTGGTATGATGCTAAAGTAGATGCCCTCAATGGTACGGCGAAATACAATTTCAACAGCGTTGCTACAGGAAATTATTCTGACCGCAAAGACGTAAGGAGCGCACTGAAAGATCTTCAGGACGGTACTTATGAAACTGCTGCTGAAAATGCTGAAAATACGACCATGCAGTTGTTTGGTAAGAACGCACGTTTCAACGGTACTGCAGGTTTGGGTATCTCCTGGAGGCTTTCAAGAAGGATCAATATCGCTTTGGAAGACAGGATGATCTTCATGAGGGATGATCTTCTGGACGGTCAAAGATGGAATGAGCAACCAGCTGGCGATGCTACGCTGACCCGTAACTTTGACGCCATCAACTGGTTGTCACTCGGCCTGAACTTCAACTTATTCTAAATTTCCTAATAGAGAACTATATGAAACTTACTAAAGCATTGATCATTTTCTTCGTGGCACTGGCGTTTGTGCAAACAGATGCGGTAGCCCAAAAGAAAGGCAAGAAGTCCGTAGAACCCCTGTATTGGGAAAACCCACTGAATTTCGCTTACAATGAGCTGAATTCACCTAAGCGAATGAAGCTCCCCAAACCCGTTTTGGATGATGCTGATGGCGATGGTGTTACAGACCAGTTTGATAATGAGCCCAACACCCCTGCAGGTGCTCCTGTTGACTCCCATGGTGTGAGCAAGGATACCGATGGTGATGGTGTTCCTGATTATAAAGACAAGCAACTGATCACGCCTACAGAGTGCCAGCCTGTTGATGCAGATGGCGTAGGTAAGTGCCCGGATCCTGCTTGCTGCACAGAGATTACTAAGAAATTGGAAGAAGGTGGCTACGGTCCTGGCAAGAGCAATTGCGCGATCACCAACCTGCCCAGCGTTTCTTTCAAAGCCAATTCAACTGTCCTTAGCAAAGACGCACAGGCTGCTCTGGCAACCGTTGCTGATCAGCTGAGGAATAACCCAGGTTGCAAAATCGTAGTGGCCGGTTATGGCGAACCTTCCAAGTCAAGCCAACAGCTGAGCTGGGATAGGGTGAATGCCGTGATCAACCACCTGGTTGACAAGCAAGGTATCAGCGCAGACAGGTTCATCTTCCGCTATGGCCAAACCGAAGGAGACCCTAATACGGTTGACCTGAGGCCTGCCAGCACTGGTGACGAAGGACCAAACACTGTTCCTGCGCCGCACCCCAACCTCCGCAAGAAATAGTACTCGGTACTCCATAATGAATCCAAAAGACCCCCTTAAAGGGTCTTTTGGGTTTTTATTAACGGCCTATATCTTAATTTCCACCAAGGGTTATAGCCCAAATAGTGTATTTTTGCCCGCTTTTATGAATCTGCGTAACTCCCTTTTTCTATTTATAGCCGTGCTGGCCATCGCCATTTCCTCTTGTTCCAAGTACAACAAGGTGCTGAAGAGTAGTGACTATGATTACAAGCTGAAAATGGCCAATGAGTATTATGACAAGAAGCAATATCGTCAGGCGCAAACCCTTTATGAGGAGTTGTTTACCGTATTCAAAGGCACGCCACAGTTTGAAGAGCTGTATTATAGGTATGCGTATTGTGCATACCATATGAAAGACTTTGCCAGTGCCGAGAACCTGTTTGATGGTTTTCTGAACATGTTCCCCAATAGTGCGAAGGCAGAAGAGATTGAGTATATGGAGGCGTATTCCTATTACAGGGAGTCGCCAAAAGCAGAACTGGACCAAACCAATACCGTTAAGGCTATTGGGATGATGCAGACTTTTATCAACACCCATCCCGGTTCAGAAAAGAATAAAGAGGCCCAGGAAATCATTGATGCGGGTGTTAAAAAGCTGGAAACCAAGGAATTGAAGAGCTGTCAACTCTATTATAACATGGGTCAGTATAAAGCTGCCGCCATCGCGTTCACCAGTTTGATCAATAATTATCCAGATTCTCCCAAAGCGGAAGAGTATAAACTCATGATTATCAAGAGTTATTACAAATACGCGACCATGAGCATCGAGGAGAGAAGGGAAGAGCGTTATGCCAAGGTGGTTCAGGAGGTTCATGACTTCCAGGATCGCTACCCGGAAAGTAAATTATTGAAAGAAGCTGAACGTTACTTAACTTTGTCGTCTACAAAAAAATAAAGTA
>JBASZQ010000043.1:0-10761 GCA_049661025.1 Chitinophagaceae bacterium
TGTCCTGACCGAAGCCAGAAGTACTCAGCCTTTCACCGGCAACTTTCTTGCTCACCAGATATGCTTTTACAGCATTCGCGCGGCACTCAGAAAGGGTTTGGTTCTTATCAGGTTTACCGGTAGCATCAGTATGACCTTCGATAGCGATCTTAATGTCTGGATAAGTCTCGTTCAGGATCTTCACCAGTTTGTTCAGCTCAGTCTTCGCACCTGTGGTCAGGTTGCAAGAACCAGTAACAAACTGAATGGCAGAAGCATTGAAATCGATCTTGGGACAGCCAAAGTTCTCAGCAACACCTGGGATCGTTGGGCACTTATCTTCTTCATCGTTCACACCATCATTATCCGTATCAGGGATAGGACATCCTTGATAGCGGGCGAGGCCAGCTACATCAGGACACTTGTCTTCTGAATCCTGGATACCATCACCATCCCTGTCTGGGCAGCCCTGGAACTTCGCCAAACCTGGTACAGTGGGACATTTATCGGTCTCATCATTGAGGCCATCTTTATCGGTATCTGGGATGGGGCATCCTTGATACTTTGCGAGGCCGGGAACATCCGGGCATTTATCATCCGTATCAGGAATACCATCGTTATCACGATCTGTAACCACTGGCACCGGAGGTGGCGGTGGGGGTGGAGGAGGAACTGGTTTTTTACCGAAGCGATAGCTTACATAAAACTGAGCACCTTGGTTTCTAAGGGAAGGAACACCGCCTTCTGTGATATCATTGATACCATGGATATAGCGGCCACCGATTCCCCAATTCCAGGTAGGCCAGTATTCTGCACCTGCATTCAGCGCAAAATGATCACGTTGGAAATCATCCGTGTTTTCTTGTTCAGTGGCACCACCGAGGCGACCCTTTGCTTGTAACACGATGTCAGCCTGACCACCAAACAACAGGCGAATATCTGAACCCAGATAATACTTGAACATAACCGGGATAGAGAGATTGCTGAAGCGCTGGTATTCATTTCCTAAAACAGATCCACGGTTGATATAGCCACCCATCTGCGAGTACAGAATTTCTGGCTGGATCGCCCACCTTTTCGCGATGGGAACATTAAAAAACGCACCCCCTACAAAACCGGTTCTCCATCCATTCGTATAGTTCTTTGGATTGTTGCTTCCGAGCTTAAACGTAGAGTAGTTTGCACCAAGTTTCAAACCGGCATGAGGTAGATTTTCATCCAACTCCTGGGCTTTTAGACCTGTATGCGCCAGCGCCAAGCCGGTCATGAACAGGAATAATCTTTTCATAAATAGTAGTTCTGGGTTCTTGAAATTTACGCCAAAGTATAAAAAAAATGCCAAACAGCGTGCTTTGGGATTTTCCATTGTATTGAGCCTCTGTCTTTTCTCCAGGTTGTCTAAAGAAATGTCCTATAGATAACCTTAAAAAAAAAGGAGAAGAGAAAGGTCACCCTTCCAACTTCTCCCTTTTACTTCTCACTTACATAAGTGGAGCTGGCGGGATTCGAACCCGCGTCCAAACATATTCCCCATAAGCTTTCTACATGCTTATTCCGGCATTGATTGTTGGGCAGCCACCGGAACCGGACGTACCAATGGATGCCTTAGCTGGATGGTCTTAGGCGGAAGTCACAGCCTTCTTCCGCAGCGTCCTTACTTCTTTTTGATTGGGCGGGGTAGCTTGGCAAAGGAAGGCCCGCTTACCCGGCCATAATGGATACGCTAATCACTGATTAGGCAGCCATGGCATACTGTGTATTGCCATTTGAAGTTTTCGTATTCAGATTAAAGTGCCAATTACGCAACGCACTGCATGCTTACATATAAAGATCTATGCTGTCAAAACCGGTCAGCCCCGGTCTGTAAAAATAGCGAAATCCGAGGTAACCACCGGATTTGATATATTTACCCTAGCATGCACAAGATGAAAAACAGGGTCTTTTGGGTTGCATTGATGATAGGGCTATTTCCCGGTTGTAAGAAAGAATCCTCTGAAGCAGACAGCCCCATTGCCTTTCCAATGGCTGCCGGTGTGCTGGAGGAAGCTTCCGGTATTGCGGATTCCCGTCTTAACGCAGGGATGCTCTGGGTGCAGGAAGACAGTGGAAATCCACCCGAACTGAGCTTGCTTTCCCATGAAGGGCAACTCGTGAAAACCATTCCCGTCAAAGGAGCACTGAATACAGACTGGGAAGACCTTGCCCTGGCTGCCGGGCCGGACCCCGCGCTGAGGTACCTGTATATTGCAGATATTGGGGATAACGACCAGAAACGGGATCGCATCAACATCCTTCGGGCTCCAGAAACGGCCGCTTCAGCCTCCGAGATAATGGTGGAGACATTTCCCGTCAAGTACGAAGATGGAGCCCATGATGCCGAAGCGATCATCGTTGAGCCGGGATCTTTGGACATTTATATCATCACCAAACGTGACGCCAGGTCCGGTGTTTATGTAGTGAAGTATCCATATAGTACAACCACGGTAAACATCGCCACGAAAGCGTGGGAATTACCATACAATGGCGTGGTCAGTGCAGCCATCCAGAACGATGGTGCTGCGGTTGCGGTAAAAGACTATCTGAGCATTCGGTTGTATACGAGATTGCCAGGGGAAAAGATAAGTGCTGTTCTTGCCAAGCCCTTTACAAGCCTTCCATATCAAATTGAGCAGCAAGGCGAGGCGATTTGCTTTACTAATGACGGAAAGTACTATTTCACTTTGAGTGAAAAACAGAGCAGTGCGGTGTCCTTGATGAGATACATGCGATAAAAGAGGTTGAAGGTTGTAGGTTGTAGGTTGTAGTGTTCAATTGCCCAACGGTCCAACGGTTCAAATGTCCCATTGCTAAAATAAAAAAGGCCGGAACCCCGGCCTCAATATGTTTTGTTCAGAGAGTGAAACTGCTTACCTGTAACCAATCATACCTTTTGTAGACTGGCAGCCTCCGCGGGCGCTGCTCTTAGCGGTTGTACAGGAAGTCATCATGAGGGTAACAGTTGTCACGAGTACGAAAGCCAAAATTAACCTTTTCATTTTGTGGTAATTTGAAATGTTTTGAATCAGCCTGAAAGGCTCGTTAGAGGCGGATAAATGGAGGATTCAAAAGGTATCGGAGCGAGAGGATACAAAGTAAGTAAATCTACGCCGAATTTGCAAGCAAGTGTACGTGTGCAAACCTGAATTTAACACGGGTTTTGTAGTAACTTAAAGAAGGTCAAATCGTTAACAGGAGAGATTTTTTTCGCTTTTTTTGACCCTCTCGCCTTTTTTGTACCAGTGGCAGGGGATTAAAGCATTTTTTTGTCGAAGTTTGCGCCTTATACCTCCAATGCATGAATATCCAATTAGTAAGACCAATTGCCGTCCTTGACCTGGAAACTACTGGAACCAACCTGGCTGTTGACCGCATCGTAGAAATTGCGGTGGTGAAAATCAATACCGATGGCTCCAAAACAGTGAAGCGTAAGCTGATCAATCCCGAAATGAAGATTCCTGAAGCGGCAGCTAAGATCCACGGGATCAGCGATGAAATGGTAAAAGATGCCCCTCCCTTCAGAAATGTAGCCAATGAATTCAAACAGTTTATTGAGCATTGTGATCTTGCCGGGTATAATTCAAACCGCTTTGACTGGCCCTTGCTCATGGAGGAATTTCTCCGCGCCGGTCTTACCCTTGACCTGACTACACACCGTATGCTGGATGTGCAGAAAGTTTTTCATGTGATGGAACCCCGGACCTTGTCTGCCGCATACAAGTTCTACTGCAATAAGTCTCTGGACAATGCCCACAGTGCCGAAGCAGATGCAGAAGCTACCTGGGAGGTCCTCGCTGCGCAAGTGGAACGCTATCCCAATATTGGAAAAGACGTGGATGCCATCATCAAATTCCTCGGCGAAGAACCCATCGTTGACTTCGCCAGACGATTCATATTTGAAAATGGCGTAGAAGTCTTTAATTTCGGAAAACACAAAGGGCGTTCCGTTGCCGACGTGCTGAAACAGGAACCGCAGTATTACGACTGGATGATGAAGGGTGATTTCCCCATGCACACCAAACAGAAACTGACGGAAATATTTAACCGAACCTTACTGAAGAAAGCCTAGCATCCAGAATACAATTATGCCGGAGAAATTAGTTGTCATACCCACTTATAATGAAAAGGATAACATTGAAGCTATCCTTCGTTATGTTTTTAACATGAACAAGGATTTTCATATCCTGGTGGTAGATGACAGCAGTCCCGATGGGACCGGTGAGATAGTGAGGAGGTTGCAGGGGGAGTATTCAGGCCTTTTCCTTGAAGAGCGTAAAGGCAAGCTAGGGTTGGGTACCGCATACATCCACGGATTCAAATGGGGACTGGCGCGTAACTACCAGTATATTTTTGAAATGGATGCCGATTTTTCCCATAACCCGGATGACCTTGAAAGGCTCTATCACGCTTGTAAATACGAAGGCGGGGATCTGGCCGTTGGTTCGCGTTATGTGAAAGGTGGTAATGTGGAAAACTGGCCCTGGGACAGAAATATGTTGTCGAAGGGCGGAGCATTATATACAAGACTCATCACCTGGATGCCCGTTAAAGATCCCACAGCCGGCTTCATGTGTTACAAGCGCGATGTGCTGGATAGCATCAATCTGGATGGCATTAGCTTTGTGGGATACGCCTTCCAGATCGAAATGAAATTTGCAGCCTGGAAACTGGGCTATGAGATACGAGAGGTGGCCATTACGTTTATTGATCGCAAACTGGGGACCTCCAAAATGCACAAAGGAATTGTCAAAGAAGGCATCTTGGGCGTGATGCAGATCCAGTGGCAGAGCATGTTTAAAAACTACCGCCAGCGCATCCGCAATACTGCCAACTCTGTTGCATGAGAAAAGCATTCCTGCAGCTGCATATCGCCATCTTGCTGGCAGGCTTCACAGGGATCTTAGGCAGGCTGATCACACTCAATGAAGGGTTATTGGTTTGGTATCGGTTATTCTTTACCGTTATCTTTTTATGGGCGATGTATGCCCTTACCCCAAAATCATCACCCTCCGGCAAGGCCGGTCTCCTTCCGGTTTATGTTGTGGGCGGCCTGGTAGCATTGCATTGGGTGTTCTTTTACGCAAGCATTAAATATGCCAACGTCTCCATCGGCCTGGTTTGCTTCTCCGCGGTTAGTTTCTTCACGGCCGTTTTTGATCCCATCATTACCGGACGAAAGAATGATATCCGGGTATGGATGCTCGGGCTGCTGGTAATGGTGGGCATCTACCTCATCTTCCATTTTGACCCCAAATACAAAACAGGAATCATCCTCGGCGTCATTTCATCGGCCCTCGCTGCGCTTTTTACCATTTTTAATAAAAGCTTGTTGAAGAAACATTCGGCCATGGATCTCACCCGTCACCAACTCACCGGCGGATGGATGCTGCTGACGGTACTCTTGCCGGCCTACCTGAATTTTTTTCCCGTTCAAACCCTGGTGCCCAGTTGGTCAGACATCGGCTGGTTGTTGTTCCTGAGCCTTTTTTGTACCGTGCTGGCCTATAATCTTTCCATGAGTGCCCTTCGATCCATTTCCCCCTTTACCGTGAACCTCAGTTACAACCTCGAGCCCTTGTATGGTATCCTGCTGGCTTTTCTATTATATCGGGAAGACAAGGAACTTGAATCCGGGTTTTACTATGGCATGGCGATCATTGTGATGACCGTGTTGATTCAAAGCTGGCGCGTTTGGAAGAAGAAAGCCTGAATTGTCTTAATTTCATCGCAACTAATTTCACACTATGCGTCTGTCAGCAACCGCCCTTTGCATGTTGTTCTTCATTTCTGTTTCTGCACAAAAAAAGCCTCTGGATCATACCGTGTATGACAAATGGGAGAGTATTGGAGAGAGAGTTGTAGCAGACAATGGCCAGTGGATCGCATTTGTAAAGGCAGTACAGGAAGGTGACAATGAACTCATCATCCGCGCGGTCAACAGCACCCAAACTTATAGTGTGCCTCGAGGGTATAATCCGCAATTTACCACTGACGGCAGGTACGCGGTGGCGTTAGTGAGGCCCTTGTTCTCAGCCACCCGTGAGGCCAGGATCAAAAAGAAAAGACCAGATGATTTTCCGAAGGATTCCATTTGCGTGATCAACCTGATGAATGGCGGTATGACGGTGAAACCCAACATCAAAGCTTATGCTATGCCTAAGCATGCCAATGGCTTGATAGCGGTACACATGCACAATACAGATACGGCCAGGCGTGGTGAGTCAGATGAGGGCTCCAACCTGGTGGTAGCTACACTAGGCGATACCAGCCTTCGCATATTCAGGAATATCAGTGAATACAAATGGAGCAAGAATGGAAAGATCCTCGTCATGGAAGGTCGACAGGCGCGCTCTGTAAAGGGTTCCATGAACAGCGTTTTGGTTTACCGTAGTCTAGAAAACAAACTTGACACCATTGCCCGTGGCGGCAATGAGTTTTTGAATTTTGATATCGATAGCAATGCCTACCAGATCGCTTTTGTTGCCGAGCGAGACAGCAGTGCCAAGGCCCTGCAAAAGTTTTATAAACTTTGGTACTGGCGCAACGGCACAGACTCTGCAGTGATGTTGGCAGATAAGAATATCGCCGGGATGAAAATAGGCTGGACGGTCAGCGAGAACGGAGTCACCAGGTTCAGTGATGGTGGTGAAAGACTGTTCTTTGGTACAGCACCCATCCGTCCCGCAAAAGATACATCGGTACCGGAAATTGACCAAGTGAAAGTGGATATCTGGAATTACAAGGACGACTATCTGCAAACCCAGCAACTGTATAACCTCAGCAGGGAACAAAAAAGAAATTACCTGGCGATGTTTGACCTGGGATTCGGAAAGATGCAACAGCTGGGTGATGAGAATATTCGCGATGTCATGACCAATTACACCATGGACGGAAATCTGTTTGTTGGAGTCTGCGACACCGGAAGAAGGATTCAGTCGCAATGGACCGGTGAACAACTGCGTGATGTGTATGCCATCGATCCAAAAACAGGTACACGTACACTGGTGACCAGAAATCTCACGACCATGCCGCAATTGAGTACGGGAGGGAAATACATTTTTTGGTTCGATGAAAAGGCAAGGCAATACTTTACATGGAAGGATGGCGTGGTGAAAAATATTTCTGCGAAGGTCCCCACTAAATTGTACGACGAAGAATATGATATGCCTTCTGACCCCAATGCTTTTGGTGTGGCCAGGTGGTTGGTAAATGATGCGGCATTGTTGGTATACGACCGATATGACATCTGGCAATTGGATCCTGATGGCGGGAAGGCGCCCGTAAATGTTACCAACGGCCAGGGCCGCAAGCAAGGGATTAGTTATCGGTATGTTTCACTTGATCCCGATGAACGTTTCATCGATCCCACAAAATCCATCCTATTGCGCACGCAAAGAGATAGCAATAAATACGGAGGATTGGCTACCCTTAACCTGAGCAGAAACACACTCGAGTCAGTGATGGAAGGCCCTTACCTGATGCGTTCTGTGGATGCAAGCAAGAACGGAGAGGTGTTGGCATACTCGAAAGAATCCTTCCAACATTCACCAGATCTTTATCTGCGCAAAGGCAATACTGAACAAAAAATATCTGCCCTCAATCCGCAACAAAGTGCGTACAGTTGGGGAAGCGTTGAATTGGTGAGCTGGAAAGCATACGATGGGAAAATGTCTGAAGGGATGCTTTTTAAGCCGGAAGGATTTGATGGCAGCAAGAAGTATCCGATGATCTGTTATTTCTATGAGCGGGATGCTGAAACCTTGTTCGCTTATCGTTCACCGGCGCCAACGCCCAGCAGACTCGACATCACTTTTTTCGTGAGCAGGGGATATGTGGTGTTTGTGCCAGACATTCATTACAAGACCGGATACCCGGGCAAGTCTGCCTATGATTATGTGGTAAGTGGTGCAAGGGCGATGGTGAAGAAGGGTGGGATAGACAGCACAAAGATTGGCGTTCAGGGCCAGAGCTGGGGTGGTTACCAGCTGACCTACCTGATCACTCGTACCAAGTTATTTGCAGCGGCATGGGCCGGGGCACCCGTGGCAAATATGACCAGTGCTTACGGCGGAATCAGATGGGAGAGTGGCCTTAACCGCCAGTTCCAGTATGAAAAATCACAGAGCCGGATTGGTGCAACATTATGGGAGAAGCAGAATCTGTATATCGAAAACTCTCCATTGTTTTATGTTCCCAGAATCAGTACTCCCCTGGTGATCATGTCTAATGATGCAGATGGCGCCGTGCCCTGGTATCAGGGCATCGAGATGTTCACCGCCATGCGCAGACTTGGGAAAAAAGTTTGGTTGTTGAACTATAATGGCGAAGCACATAACCTCGTACAACGCAAGAACCGGAAAGACATTTCCATCCGTGAGCAGCAGTTTTTTGATTGGCTGTTGAAAGGAGAGAAGCCACCGACCTGGATCACAGATGGTGTCCCTGCGGTGGATAAAGGGATTACCTTGGGATTGGATTGACAAATGTACAATTGCACCATTGTACAATGGTACAATTGTACAACTGCTATCTTTTATAAAAAGTTTTTCGTAAATTAAGGTATGAGATCCCTATCCCACACCTGGTTTGCCGAAGGCTATATTGATTTCGAACTCAAAAAATATACCCTGCTCGCTTATCTGCAGGAGATCCATAGGCAGTTTGACCAACAGAAATTGTATCCGCAGTTGGCAGACGTCATCATGCACTACAACAACCTGATGGCGTTCAAGCACAACAAGCAATTTCTGCAACAACAGTTTCCCAAAAAACTTACACAGGTTGACATCAACAAGCTGGAGAATCTATACCAGCATATCATTGATGACGATGACCTGATGAAGGAACTGGAAGACATCATTGCTTTTGCCTTGAACCAGATGAATGCCACCATCAAAGACGGGACGGAGATCTATGAGTTCATCGAAGATAAGTTGAACATTTTCCCGATTGGCCTGATCCCACTTGAAAACCGTGAGGGATATATTTTTCTAAGGGAAGGAAAGGTAAAGCAGACCCGCGTGTATCAGTATCGGTTGAGCTTTTTTGAAAAGCACGATGAGAAATACCGGAGCATAAAAACGGAATTCATTGCTGAATGGCAAACGAGCATCGTTAATACCTTTGAAAATATTAAGGCGGAACTGATCCGATCGAAAAAAGATCTTCCCAACCCCGCAGTGTATGGCATTGAAACTGCCCTGGTATTACCCGTAGACGAAACACTACTGCCCATCGCCAAGCGCAGGCTCGCAAAAATGATACAAGTGAGTTGATAATGTGGCAATGTGGTAATGCGGAAGTGCGGCAATGACCCTTAATGCCTAGTACCTAATGCCAATTGCCCAATGCCCCTTAATGCCCAATGCCCAGTGCCCAATGCCTCTAATAATCTCTGGTCACATCAAAATTCTCCAACTCCTGCACCACAGCACTCAGGAAAGTTGCACCGAGGGCACCATCAATGATCCTGTGATCATAAGACAGGGAGAGATATACCATATGACGGATCGCAATGCTGTCGCCCTGGGCAGTTTCAATCACCATTGGACGCTTTTTGATGGCGCCGGTGGCCATGATGGCAACCTGTGGTTGATTGATGATGGGCGTACCCATGATGCTGCCGAAAGTTCCCACATTCGTGATGGTAAAGGTTCCACCTTGTGTGTCTTCAGGTTTCAGTTTTCCATTTCTTGCCGTGTTGGCGAGATGGTTTACCTGGCGGGTTAACCCCACTAGATTGAGTTGGTCGGCGTTTTTAATCACCGGTACAATCAGGTTGCCACTGGGCAGGGCCGTGGCCATTCCAATATTGATGTCTTTTTTAACAATGATATTGTTGCCTTCAACAGATGAATTGAGCCAGCCGTATTTCTTCAGGCACTTTATAGTGGCTTCAATAAACAGTGGCGTAAACGTGATCTTATCGCCTTCGCGTTTCTCGTAGTCTTTCTTGATCTTTTCTCGCCACAGCACCATATTGGTAACGTCAGCTTCTGCAAAGGAGGTCACATGGGCACTGGTAGCCTTGCTCTTTACCATGTGATCTGCGATGAGTTTTCGCATGCGGTCCATCTCGATGATCTCGGCCTTGCCCTGGAAGCTAACCGTTGTGGCAGGCACTTGTTGGGGTTGGCGACTTTCCTCTCTTGGCGTGCTGCTGCTAGCCGTTTGCTGAGCTGGCTGCTTGGTGGCTGCAGGCATTGGTTTTCCGGATTTGCGTGCCGCCAGATAATCAAGAATATCTTTTTTTGTTACCCTGCCTTCGTTGCCGGTGCCTGGAATATTTTCAAGCTCAGTCATGCTCACACCCTCTGAAGCAGCGATGTTCAACACCAATGGGGAATAGAAACGGGCAGCTGGTGAGGGCGCTGTTTTATCAATATTGATCGTGGAAGGTTGGTAAGGGATGTCTTCGGCTTCCACTTCAACTACAGGCGCAGTAACAACCGTCTGTGCCGGCGCGGAAGGTTCAACCACCGGTGTTTCCTGTTGGCTGCCAGCCGTTCTTATCCGGGCAATGACCGCACCAACCGGCACCACATCGTTCTCACTGTAGAGAATCTCTTCCAGTGTGCCTTCTGTTGTGGAAGGAACCTCGGTATCTACCTTGTCGGTAGCGATATCGAGGACATTTTCGTCTAATTTGATACTGTCTCCGGGTTTTTTGTGCCAGCGCAGAATCGTGGCTTCCATGATACTTTCACCCATCTTTGGCATCACCAGGTCAACAAGAGCCATAAGCAA
>JBASZQ010000044.1:0-49757 GCA_049661025.1 Chitinophagaceae bacterium
CCACATAACTCTCCCCCTTCCTCGCCCCCAGCTTCGTTCCCCCACAGGCCACTACCACATATTGCCGTCCATTCACTTCATACACACTCGGTGTGGCAAAGGCCGCCGCAGGCAATTTGGTCTCCCACAACAATTGCCCCGTCTTCTTATCATAAGCCCTGAACTTCTCGTCCCTGGTGCCGGCAATAAACAACAAACCACCCGCCGTCACTGCAGGTCCGCCATAACTCTCCGCTCCGGTGACGGGCAAACCGCGGGCCATCAATTCCGGATATTCGCCATAAGGAATCTTCCACAAATACTCTCCTGTATTCAGATCAATTGCATTCAACGTGCCCCATGGCGGCGCAACGGCAGGATAACCATCTTTATCTAAAAATTTATTGTACCCTGAAATCTTGTACTTCATCGTCGGCGCATTCTGTCCCGGCTCCTTCGCTACTACCACCGGCTTATCACCATACAAATACGCCACAATGGCTTTTTGTTGATTTGCATTCAACTGCTTGAATGCGGGCATCATGCCCTTGCCTTTACTGATAAGGGTTTGCACCTGCGCACGTTGAAATTTTTTAGCCACGCCCGTAAGATCTGGATATCCACTCGCCGCATTTCCCTTTCTGTTTTCACCATGGCAAACCGTACAATACTGTGTGTACAACCGCTGTCCCGCATCTCCAGTCTTCTTCTCCGGCTCTCTTTCATTGATACTGATCAACCAGGCCATCTCATTGCTGTTTACATACATCACACCATCGGGATCCACCGCAGCACCACCCCACTCGCCACCGCCATCCAATCCGGGATACACAATGCTGCCCCGCCGGGAGAGTGGCGTAAACGGTCCTTCAGATCTGACCTTCTTTAATTGTTCAATCAACTCTTTTCTATTGGATGCGTATGGACTGATATCATTGGAATCTTTCAGCAACTGCCGGGCATAAGGCGCAGGTTTCACCGGAATCGGCTGGGTCCTGGGGCTCCACTCATCCGCCAGTTCCGATGCCGGCACCGGCTGTTCTTTGATATCGAAAAATGGCTTTCCCGTTTCCCGCTCAAACACATACACAAAACCTTGTTTGGAGATCTGCGCAACAACATCAACTTTCTTTCCATCTCTTTCCAGCGTCAGCAAATTCGGTGGCGATGGAAAATCCCTGTCGAGTATATCATGATGCACCGCCTGGAAATGCCAGATCCTTTTTCCCGTTCTTGCATCCAGCGCCAACAGGCAATTGGCGTACAGATTATTCCCCTTTCTGTTCCCGCCAAAAAAATCAAAGGCCGCAGATCCTGTGGGCACAAACAGGATCCCTCTTTTCCGGTCCACTGCCATCCCCGCCCAGTTGTTGGCGCCACCTACATCAGTATTTTTATAATTGTTGGCCGACCAGGTTTCATATCCCGATTCACCTGGCGATGGGATCGTTTTAAAAACCCAGGCCAATTTACCCGTGCGGATATTAAACGCCTGTATGAATCCCGCAGCGGCATCGGTCCCTTCAGACACCCGTAATGGCATTACAATCAGGTCTTCAAAAACCGTCCCCGGCGTATTGCTGATCACAAACTTGTCTTTGGCAGTGGGCCCTAATCCTGCCTTCAAACTCACCATGCCACTGTCGCCAAAATCATCAATCACCGATCCCGTTTTTGCATCCAGTGCATATAGAAATGCTTCGTTGGTGTAGAGTATTCTTTGTCGTTTGGGATCGAAGGGATCACGCCAGTATACTACCCCTCTGCTGGTGCTATACCATGGGAACTTTGATGAATCCTGCTTCCGCCAGATCTCATTGCCCGTTGCGGCATCAATGGCAAAAGGAATGGTTGCCGCCGTCATGCCATACATCACCCCATCTATTATAATGGGATTGCACTGGATCTGTCCGCTGTCGCTCGTATGATACTCCCAGGCCTTCACCAGTTCCTTCACATTTTGCGTGTTGATCTGCGTCAATGGTGAATAGTGATTCCGATCCGGACCGCCCAGGTACTCTGGCCAGTTGTTTTGTTCCTGATCATTACCCAGCAAAAATGAAATGCTGAGTATACCCAGCAAGCTGATGATACCTATTGTGTGCCGATGACCCATATCTTAAAGTTATCGATTCAAAAGGTTATCTTTCGAATGATTAAGCGCCTAATTGCTCACCATGGAATTAATAATCCAGGCTGGTCTATATGTAGGGCCGGTGGTTTTTACGGTTTTGTTTTTCATGAGTGCCAGGAAGAATACCAATAATATCTTTCTGGGACTGTCCCTTCTGTGCATTTGGGGAGCGCTTTTAGTCAATGAACTTCACGTCAACAGAAAGATACTCGACTACCCACACCTCACAAGAACAGGCAACATCTTTGCCTATCTTATTTATCCATTTCTATATTTATATATCAGGAATACCTTCTATCCCGGAAAAATCTGGCAAAAATTTGATTATCTCTTACTACTGCCTGCCCTTTTTTATCTGGTGGATATGTTCCCTTTCTATTTTCTGAAATCGGCCGCGGAGAAAAGAGCCATTGCAGCAGAGAATTTATCGGACCTGCCAAAAATGTTTCAGGTCTCCGAAGGTTGGATCAGTATCAAGGGTTTTCACGTTATGGCCAGGTATCTGTTCTCGATTGTACTCCTGTCTCTCTGCGGCATGATGATTTATCGCAACCGAAACAACACCCAATTGCATCTGGAAGAGAAATTCAATAAGCCACTGCTCTTTATTGTTACCTTGATGGTGCTTTATATCCCGATGTTAATGCCCGGAATCATTGGGGTCATCTACCACCTAAGTTGGTTTAACCTCCATTTCTTATCGATCAGTCTTTCATTAACCCTGATCAGCGTACTTGTGTTCTTGATTTTCTCCCCCGATGTACTATACGGATACATTAATCGTCGCGATAATGCGGATAACATTCATGCCAGTTCAAACGCTATTCCTGAGAATAATCCTTCCACATCAGACCATCGTTCCATTACGGTACCCATAGATGAAATTATCCGGAAACTTGAAAACTATGTGAAGAACAGCAAGCCTTTTCTGCAATCCGGGTATACCATTCATGATCTCTCCAAAGAAATCGAGATTCCCGTCTATCAATTATCATATGCAATTAACCACGCATACGATTTGCATTTTAGCAACTGGCTGAATCATCAAAGGATTGAATATTTTTTGCAGACCGCCGGGAACAAACATCATATGACCCTGGAGGCTATGGCGAAGGAAGCAGGATTCTCCAACCGGATCACTTTCATCAATGCGTTTAAAAAAGAAAAGGGAATGGCTCCGGGCCTTTACATGAAGATGCAAGCGGAAAAATAGGTCTGATTGCAGCGTAAAACGCGCCCAAATTTGTAAAGATTAAGTCTGTTTATACAAGACTGACATTCGTTTTGCGATGGATACTGGTAGTGTCATCTATCTTGCTTAGACCTTTTCTATTCATTCTTCCAACAACCACCATTCATGAGCAAAAAATTACCCGGCAACGCTGGCTGCCGAACTGTCAACTGGCTCCAATTTTCATTTTTCATTTTTAGCCTTGTACTAAGCAACGCAATACCGGTTCTTCTGTTTGCGCAAGTCACGCCATTAAGCAAGGCCAAGCCTATCCCCGGAAAAGAAAACTGGCAGGCTGCGATCCCTTTGCCGCAGCAGGACAAAGAAGCAGCCGATAAGTTAGCTGGCCTCAAGAAGAAAACAGGGAAGAAACCAAATATCATCTGGTTCCTGATTGACGATATGGGCTTTGGCGATCCAGGGTTCAATGGTGGCGGTGCATCAATTGGAGCAGCCACACCCAACATGGATCTCCTTGCCGCGAACGGCTTGAAACTCACTTCAACCTATTCCCAGCCCACTTGCACCCCTACCAGGTCAGCCATCCTTACCGGCAGAATACCAGCCCGGACCGGATTGACCAGACCGATCCTTACTGGCGATAAACTGACCCAGAATCCCTGGGCCGGAGAAGTGAGCCTGCCCAAAATGCTCAGCGAATCCGGTTATAAAACCATTCTCAGCGGAAAATGGCATGTAGGAGAACTGGAGGGTATGCGTCCATTCGACATAGGTTTTGATGAATACTACGGATACTACGCTGCGGAGAAAGAAATATCGCAGGAGTTCGATAAAAGACGGTATCCGGATCTGGTACTTGATTCATTCAAGTTAGATGCTTACCATAAAACAGGCGCGTCCAAAGATCTGGTCTATGGCAAAAAAGGAGGCAAAGAACAGCTGATCAAAGCCACAAAAAGCGTGGAAGATATTGCGGAGGCAGACCAGATGCTGAAAGAGTTCTCGATCAAAAAAATCCGTGAGTTTGCCAAATCCGGTGAGCCATTTTTCCTGGAGCATTCCTTCATGAAAGTTCATACAGATGTATGGCCTTCCAGAAAATATGAAGGCAAGAGCAGCAGCAAATACCCCTATAAGGATGGGGTGGTTGAGGTAGATGCCATTATCGGGGAAATCATGAAAGAGCTAGAGGTTAACGGCATGCTGGAAAACACCTTTATTTTCATCACTTCGGATAACGGGCCCCAGATGGACGCATGGCCCGATGCAGGATATACGCCTTTCCGCGGTACGAAGGGTTCAGCATGGGAAGGTGGAACAAGGGTTCCTGGTGTTGCGTATTGGAAAGGAATGATCAAACCCAGGGTAAGTGCAGAACTGTTTGACTTAATGGACCTTTATAATACTACGGCGTTTATCGGCGGCGCAGGTGATAAAATTCCCACGGATATGCCGATTGATGGCATCAACCAAACCGGGTTTCTACTGGCTGATAATGGTAGTTCCGCAAGGGATCGCGTACACACCTGGGTGGAAACCCAACTGGTGGCCATTCGCTTACATGAATACAAAATGTATTTCTACATCACCGAGTCTGAGGATCCCCATCTGATGATTGACCAGTCTACCATTACAAAAACAGGGCTGGCGCCATGGTTATATAATTTATACATCGATCCAAAAGAATCCAGGGTAGTAGGTCACGCGATGAATGCATGGACGGCCTCTCTGGCTGCAGAGGCCAAATACCACGCGGCCAGTTTTGTAAAATTCCCGCCCAAGAATGTGGGACTGGGGCAGTGAGTTGCGGGCAAAATAAATCAACAACGACGTTTCCAATAACAAACCTGGAACACTAAAAATAATCTCAACACTTCGCATGAAACATATTCATATCATCACTGCCGCCGTCATCCTTACCAGTTGCAACAATAATGACAGCGGTAAAAAAGCAGAAACGATAACAGCAAAAGACACTACGGCTGTATCCATCGTTTCAAACCCTTTAAAGGAAGCATACTTCGGGGAGACGCATATCCATACGGCTTATTCACTCGATGCATACATCGGTGGGGCGCGCTTAAGACCTGAAGACGCCTACCGATTTGCCATGGGTGAAGAAGTGGAAAGCCACGACGTGAAAATGAAATTGCATGTGCCCTTGGATTTCTGCGCAGTTACTGACCACGCAGAATACATCGGCGAAATGTATTCTATGATGACACCAGGTGCGCCCGGCAACGATCATGAAGCCACCACCGCTATTCGTAATGCCAAGACCTATGAAGAAGCGATGACGCTCTTCATCAAATATGTTGCCGGCAACAATAGGGGTGCTAATCCGCAGCATCCCGAGTTCTACCAGGGACCAGAAACCACGAAGAGTGGTTGGAAAGAGATCCAGGCTGCCACAGAAAAATATTATAAACCTGGTAAGTTCACAACACTCCATGCCTTTGAATGGTCTTCAGCACCTGCTGGCGCCAACCTGCATCGCAATATCATTTTCCGCACCAACAAAGTCACTGACCTGCCAATGAGTGCTTACGAAATTCCGCGGGAAGAAGCACTTTGGGAATGGATGAAAAAAGAGAATGAAGCAGGGCACACCCTACTGGCCATTCCGCACAATTCCAATGCCAGCAAGGGACTTATGTTCAACGAAGTAGATTCCAAAGGAAATCCTATTGATGCTGTATATGCAAAGACGCGGCAGGAGTTTGAACCCCTGATAGAGATGATGCAGATCAAAGGCAACTCTGAAGTTGTACCCCGCTTCTGGGCCAATGATGAATTTGCAGATTTTGAAAATGCCACGACGATGGAAAAATACAGTGGCCGGGTTTTCCTGAAAAAGAATTTCGTCCGATATGGCTTGGAAAAAGGGCTGGATTACCAGGAAAAACTGGGCGTTAATCCATATAAATATGGATTTGTAGGAGGAACAGACAATCACAATGGTCTTCCAAGCAATGTAGAGGAAGACAACTATAAAGTAGGCAGCCATGGCCTGGCTGATAACACTGCAAAGAGCAGGTCTACCCAGTCCATCGACGGCTGGGCAGAAGCCTATGATATCAACCCCGGTGCATTGTGCGGCGTATGGGCCCCTGCCAACACACGCGAAAACATCTGGGATGCCATGAAAGCCAAAGAAACATTTGCCACCAGTGGCACCAGAATAAAAGTGCGATTCTTTGCAGGTTATGATTATGCGAATGAATATGCCAGTTACAATGAACTCGTGAAGGATGGATACCAAAAAGGTGTGCCGATGGGTAGTGACCTGAAGACAGCAGAAAACAAATCACCAAAATTCCTGGTGTGGGCCAGCAAAGATCCGAACGGTGCAAACCTGGATCGCATCCAGATCATTAAAGGCTGGATAGAAAAAGGACAGATCAAGGAAATGATATACACAGTAGCAGTATCCAGTGGCAGGGCCATAAAACGTGATGGTACGGTAACGCCATTGAATGCTCCCATTGACTCTGCCACTGGGAAACCATCGGCCACCAAAGGAAGTGTTGAACTGAAAGCAGTATGGACAGATCCCAAATTTGATCCTGCACAAACAGCATTTTACTATGTGAGGGTTATAGAACTGCCCACGGCCCGTTGGACCTTCTACGATGAACTGAGGGAAAAAGTAAAGTTCCCGGCATCAGTTCCAAAATCAATTCAGGAAAGAGCCTGGAGCTCTCCCATTTGGTACACGCCAAAAAAATAACATGCAGCAGTTGTTGAAACAATTCATCCGTCAGCCTCTGGTTCATTTCCTTTTGATTGGCGCTCTTTTGTTTGCCCTGTACTATGCCGTAAATCCGGAAACGCAGGCAAAAGATACCATCGTCATTGATGACGAACAGGTTGACCGGATTGTTGCCGTCTTTGAGAAAGAATGGAACAGGCCGCCTACGGAAGCAGAAATGAAAGGGTTGCTGGAAAAATTTATCCAGCAGGAAGTGTATTATAGAAAAGCCCTGCTGATGAATCTGGATCATAACGATGAAATCATCCGGCGCAGGCTGGATCAGAAACTACGATTCATTACCAATGACATGGCCACCTTGAAAGAACCAAATGAAGAAGAAATGCTGGCCTTCTATACGTCCAATAAACAGAAATACCTCAAGCCTAAAAAGTATAGCTTTTCGCACATTTACTTCAGTCCTGATCATCGCAAGGATGCCAATGAAGACGCAAAGAACCTGCTCTCAGCCATCAGAGGCAGCAAGGCACCATTACAGGAAATGATTAAAAAAGGCGACCCCTTCCCGTTTGCCTATCACATGGAGGAGTTAACGGCCCAGGAGATTGCACAACAGTTGGGTGATGGTTTCATCAGCGGTCTGCAACAGCAACCGGCACAGCAATGGTCCGGGCCAATCAGCTCTGGATATGGTGTACATCTTATATTCATCGATACAATCATGCAGTCGGCAGAACCGCAACTGACATTCATCAAAAATGAACTGATCAGAGACTACCAATATAGTTTACAGGAACAGTATAACACCCAGCTATTGAATGAATTCAGAAAAGATTTCATCATCAAACTGGATATCAAAGAACCGGCAAGAAAAAACCAGCTTAGTCAACTCGTGAACATCAATGAAGCGCGTTAAAACCATCATTGTCTTTTTCATTGCATTTTTTGCGTTGATCAATTGTGTTCGCGCGCATGAGATGCGCCCGGCATTCTTACAGATCAAACAGACGGGCGCCAGTGAATATGAGATACTCTGGAAAATTCCACGGATAGGAAATCAAGTGCTCTCCATATCTCCCAAATTTCCGGAATGGTTTAATCTGAAACAATTGACGTCTCCTATTGAATCGGGCACCGGAGCACTGTACACCTATAGAGCTACATCGAGCAAGGATATTCACGGTATGAGCTTCACCATTTCCGGGATAGAAGAAACCATTGTGGATGTGCTGGTAGAAGTGACCCTACTCAACGGTGAGCAGTTTTCCTTCATGCTGCAACCCGCAAAGAAAGTTGGCGAAATTCCGCTTCAGGCATCTGCGTTGGATACCATCAAAGGATATTTTTTACTGGGCGTAAAACATATCTGGATGGGGATTGATCATTTGCTGTTTGTATTGGCATTACTCATCATTACCTATGGAAACATCCGGCGACTATTGGTGACCGTTACGGCGTTTACCATTGCGCATAGCATTACCCTTTCACTGGCTGCATTAGGATATTTGGGACTGCCTGGACCGCCCGTAGAAGCTACGATAGCACTCAGCATCGTGTTCCTCGCGGTGGAGATCATCCGTGGACAGCAGGGCATGCCCACCCTAACCAGTCAGAAACCCTGGCTGGTAGCGTTCACATTTGGCCTTCTACATGGGCTGGGATTTGCAGGTGCACTGAATGAAACCGGTCTGCCCCAACAACATATTCCTCTAGCACTGGGATTTTTCAACATCGGTGTAGAAGCTGGACAAATCGCATTTATTCTGGTGATCATCCTAATGATCAAAGGCGTAACAGAAAAAATTTCATGGCCCGCATGGTCAAAAAAGGCTCTGCCCTACGGCATTGGAAGTCTTGCCGCATTC
This sequence comes from Chitinophagaceae bacterium, assembly GCA_049661025.1. Taxonomy (GTDB): domain Bacteria; phylum Bacteroidota; class Bacteroidia; order Chitinophagales; family Chitinophagaceae; genus Pollutibacter. Next base: position 8,883 of record JBASZQ010000044.1, read on the forward strand.
TGGCTATTTGAACGTGTAGCCGCATTCTGGAATTAAAATAAAAACAAACTGCATGTCAACATTCTCATTTAAAAAAACAATTGGTCGGGGTGTGGCACTCGCATTACCCTTGGCCATCGTTGGGTATGTTTTCTACCGCATCACCAAAATTTTTGAAAAAGTACTGGGCCCTCTGGCCAACAAGTTTGGTGTGGAAAATATACTCGGTGAACTCACGCTTACTTTTCTAGCCATCCTGCTGATCCTGGCCATTATTTTTCTACTGGGTCTCTTGATGCAGGTGGATCTGATTGCCAATCTCAGAAAAAGCATCGAGGCATTGATCCTGAAATTTGTTCCCTCACTCAATCATTTAAAACTGATTGCAGCAGAGAAGATAGACCTGGACAATGCATCGCATAACTGGAAGCCTGTGCTATGCACAAAGGGTGATGAGTGCTTTCCTGCATACATCATTGAAGAGAATGCGGAGTGGATCAACCTCGCCGTAGCAAAAGGACTATCTACCGAGCCACAAAATATGCTGGTTGTTCGCAGAACTGCCATTCGCTATAAAGAAATCACGATGAAGCAAATGCACGACTGCAACAAGGGATACGGTAAAGGATATATATCGATGGTAGACTAAGGTGAATAGAGATAAAGATGAATATGCTTAAAACAATTATGATCAGTTTTTCTCTCTGCATTGCGGGAAGTATCACGCAGGCCCAATCTGCAGCCCCGGAAACGAGTGTTGGGGATGCAGCGGCCAATGCTACCAATCCGCTTGCCTTTGTTACTAAATTACAGGTGCAACCCAATTTCACCTGGAAAGAACAAAAAGCCAGGCAGATCAATGTCACCACGAGGATCATTCAACCAACCCCTTCGGTAGGTTTGCCCTTTATTAAAAGCAAGGACCCATCCAAGGTTTATACGATTTACCGATTAGAACTTCCGCTCGTGAGCCAAACCTATCCTGAAAACAAAAACCTCGATGGCACTGGAATGGCTGACATTGTGTTATTGGACGTCGTGGCATTCAAGAAAAAATGGGGACTGCTTGGCGCAGGTCCCGGATTGATCATCCCTACGATGAATCCTGACCAGATCAGTAGTAGAAAATGGGCTACCGGTCTAACTGGAGTAGTCCTTAATACCCAAACCAAGGGATTACAGTGGGGTGTTCTGGCCCAGCAATTTTTCAGCTTTGGCGGAGATGCAAACAGGCCATCGCAAAGCTTTATGCTTTTCCAACCCATTTTCAACAAAATACTGGGGCAAGGGAAGTTCTTTCAATTCAGTCCTATTATGAATTTCAACTGGACCCGTGGTGAATACAATATCCCCCTCTCTCTAGGATTTGGTAAAGCCTTCGCGAAAAACCTAAGTGCAACGGTGGCTGGTGAGTATGTGGTCAGTGGTCCTAACCAGGGTGATGTCACCTTCCGCTTCCAGATCAACGCCATGTTTCCTCCAACAAAAAAATAAATTCAGACGCATGAAAAATATTCGATTGAAGAAAAAACTACTGCTCATCATTTTCTGTATCGTTTCTGTGCTTTCGATGCAGGCGCAAGGTGACGGACCGAGAGCATGGTTGCTGGCTCCGAAAGGAGTAACGGGGCTCGATGCAAAATACCTCAACCTCAACCAGAACATTGTTCCGGCGGGAAACCTGTTCATCCCGGATGCCGATGTAAAGGTTAATGTAGTGCCGTTCACCTTATTCCACACCTTCAGTCTGGGTGGAAGATTTGCCATGGCACAGGCCAGCATTATGCCCGGTTCAGCCAGCGGAAGCATTTATCCCCCCGCACCCGGATTGCCAGATCCAACATTCAATGCCAGTGGCATTTCCGATGGATTTGTCTCGCTTAAAGTTGGATTGGTTGGCGCACCCGCACTGGATGCTTTTGCTTTTTCAAAAAAACAGTCCGGATTCTCCATGTTAGGTATGTTCCGTGTTTGGTACTCCGGCACATATGACGCATCAAAACCACTGAATCTTGGCACCAACAGAATGACCTATGAGTTTGGTCTGCCGATGTCTATCCCTTTCGGCAATAATCCTAAAATGCCGTTCTGGGTGGAGACCGTTCCTTCCTTACAATTCTATGGGGCCAACAATAATCCAACAGCCATTAGCAGAGCCGACAAAACCAAACAGAAGCCGTTGTTCATTTGGGAAAATCACCTCACCAAAAACCTGACGCCAAAATTCTGGGCAGGTCTCGGCATCAGGGCACAAGCAGGTGGGGAATTGATTGTGGATGGGGTTGACCAGGGCAACAGCCTCAACATCGTAGGCTGGTCTGTTCATGTGGGCTATCAACTGCTGGCGCCGCTTTCCATCAAGGCGTCCTATGGCGATGTGATCTGGGGTTATAATGGCGCAGATTCCAGAATGATCAGAGTAGGAGCCACTTTCTCCTATATTAATCTGAACAAACTGAAGGCACAAAGCGCGAAATAATTAAGTAGTATTGCAGCGTTATCACCTGAAATGACTAGTAGAATGAAACAACTGATTATTCTCACGCTTTGCTTTTTCTTCATTGCAAACGCTTCTGCTCAAAAAGTAGTAAAGCCAAAAAGTGGCGCAACTGGCAGCTGGCGCTATCTTGGTGTAACCACAGCAAACAGTAGCAATGATCATGATGTGATTGTGGTGGCAGGCCCTTATGACTATTTTCGGAAACTGAAGTTCAAGGTTGTTGATTCTAACATTGAAATGCGCTATATCCTTGTGCGATATGATGACGGCGGCGCACCAGAGAGAATTGAAACCGCGTTCAATATTCCGCAAGGCGCAGAAAGCCGGGTGTTGGAACTTAAAGGTGGAAAAAGAAAACTAAAATCTGTGGAGTTCTGGTACCGGGACAAAGGTCTTTTCAACGGTAAGGCCGATGTGATGTTATATGGCATAAAGTAAGCAATTGCTTATCTTTTATGCATGAATCGGTTAACCGGTCCTGTTATATTCACCCTTTGCTTAATCTTTTGGCATTTCACAGGCTTCTCCCAGCAGCCTGTAATAACACCCAAAGGTGATTCTCTTGTGATCACCTCCATGATCTGGGTCTACCCAACTGAAAAACCTCTAGCCATCACCGAGGTTTATCAGCAACAAGATGCATTTAAACCTTTCACCAGCCATAGCATCGTCTTTCAGGGCTGGGACAACAATATAGACTGGTATCGGATCATTCTAAAGAATCCAGACACCGTTGCTAGAAACTGGATGTTGTTGATGGGCCACAATTCCCACAATGAGTCGATTCTCTACCAACGTTATGACACAGGCTGGGCATCTGTGGCCCACGCCGGCATCAAATATAAATTTGAAGAACAGAGCATCCCCTATGTGCACCACGTCATGCCCATCACGCTCCGTGCCAACCAAACCGATACGTTTTTTCTTAAGTACGACTACCATAACAATTTCAAGACTTATGTTTTTGCGTTGGTCGCTCCGCAAAAATTTCGTCAGATCGCAGACAAACTATACTTCCAGTTTGGGATCATCATTGGTATCTTAACGCTTTTCTTCGCACTAAACATTTACCTCTCTTTTTCGCTCAGGGAGCCCTTGCACCTTTGGTATGCGGCTTATCTGCTGATGGTGAATTTCCTGATCTTGAAGTACGAGGGATTTGAACGACAGTTCCTGGGCATGGACGGCACGCTGGCCAACAACCTCACACCCATCCAGGCCGTTGCCTCGCTTTGTGTGTTCCTGCAATTACACGTGATCCAAAAGTTTTTCAGGAACATCAAGCCGGAAGAGAAATTGTACACATTCACGAGGATCGTTAAATATAATCTACTCGTCAGCGGTATAGCACATGCCATCGTTTTCGCTCTTCAACTGGATGCAAACATTGAGTCCTTCGTTTTTCAATGGTCCAACAAAAGTCTTACCGTTACGGTCTTTGTGATCCTTTATTACTGCGTGGTCAGTTTCCGAAGAGGATTCAAACCGGCAGGACTGGTATTCCTTGGCATTGTGGCCTTCCTGATCGGCGGAATGGAAAAGCTTTTTTTCCTGGAGAGCCTCAGCTATGCCTTTCCGCCTTCATTGTTTCAGTGGGGACTGATCATTGAAGCTGTGATCCTGAGCTTTGCGATGATGTTCAGTTACAACAGTCTCAAAAAAGAAAAAGAACAACTCCAGGAAGAATTAGGCAAACAATATAGTCAGGCTGCGCAGCAGATCATGATTGCACAGGAAGCAGAAAGAAAGCGCATTGCTGAAGATCTCCATGATGAAATCGGCAGCACCCTCGCCGTCCTAAAACTCAGGATGCAACACATGCCCATCGAAAAAGAAAACCTCGATGAATTGCTGGACATAGTAGACAAAGCATCAGCCAATACCAGAAACATCTCGCATAACCTAATGCCGCCAGAGTTTGAAAAAACTGCCTTCCCGGATCTGCTGCAGGGATACTACAGCAGATTGAACAAAGAGAATAATACCCGATTCCTTTTTATATGTAAAAACTATGCACCGCATTTTTCCAAGACAACGGAACTGATGCTTTACCGGATCATCATCGAGATCACCAAAAACATCCTCCAGCACGCCCAGGCAACCGAAGCCAACATACAGCTGATCTACGACAACGATGAATTGGAAATCATGGCCGAAGACAACGGTAAGGGCATTGCATCTACAAGAACCAAAGGCATCGGCTTAAAAAATATTACGTCCCGCGTCAATTACATCAATGGCACGATGCAAATTGATACGGGAAAGAACGGCACTACAATTATCATAAACGTTCCTTATACTAACTGATTCATGAACCCTATTCAAATTATTATTGCAGATGACCATACCATCTTTATCGATGGACTGAAAATGTTGCTTAAGGACGAACCCGATATGAATATTCTGGCTGTTGCCAACAATGGCAAAGACCTGCTGGATCTGCTTCCTGTTACCAAACCAGATATCGTTCTGCTTGATATCAACATGCCAAAAATCAATGGTCTGGAAACCGGCAGGATGATCCTACAATATCATCCTGATGTTCGGTACATGATCCTGTCTACGTATAATGATGAGCACCTGATTGAAAAAGCAAAATCATATGGTGCCAGTGCCTACGTGCTAAAGACAGAAAATAAAGACAAACTTGTAGAAGCCATCCGAACCGTTAAAAATGGCGGTGTTTGTTTTCCTGATCTATCCAATGAAAACCGGAATGAATTTGATTCCAGGGATCAGTTCTTAAAACAGTTTGACCTTACCAAACGCGAGATTGAAATTCTCAAGCTGATCAAAAAGGACTACTCCAATCACCAGATCGCAGATGAATTATTTCTTAGTGTGTATACGGTGCAGACCCATCGGAAAAATATCATGCATAAGCTGGGCATTAACCATGCTGCTGCATTGATGAAATTCATCCTGGAAAATAACATCTAGTGCTTGTGTGATGTTGGCATGTCAATACCCTTCCTGAATACCCATTCACTATGCAAGAGATAGGCACCGGTCATCACTATAATGTCCCCTTCACTCAAACCTGAAATTATTTCTATACGGTCATCGGTTTCCTGACCCGTTTTCACTTCAACCGGTCTGAACTGCCTGCTAGCAGATTGTATCCAGACCTTCGCGCCTTGCCCGTCACGGATTACAGCATCAATAGGCAGCGACAACATGCGCCGCGCAGGGCTTTTGAGAATCACATAGGCTGGCATACCTGGTTTCAATTGGAGACCCTGATTAGGAATGCTCACGCGAATAAGATTGATCCTGGTTTCAGGATTGATCTCGGGATTCACAAAACTGATCTTACCCTGGATTTGTTTTCCATCAAGATCCGGCAGTTCAACCGTGGCAGTACTTAAGCGATCAAGATCGGCCAATTGGGATGTATACACTTGCGCCTCGGCCCATAATGTATTCAGGTCTGCCAGCCGCACAACCGTTCCGCCCTCCATCACGTAATCTCCTTCGCGGATGTCCAGTGAAGTGACATAGCCCTGTTCTTTACTGAGATAAGTTGTAGTGCTTCCTGCTTTACCTGCTTGTTCCAATGCCCTGATCTGCGACTCATCCATACCCCATAATATTAATTTGTTCCTTGCACTGCGCACCAACTCATTCATGGGTACTACAGTCGACTCTCCAAAGGTTTTCTGTTTGTCCAACGCAAGCAGATACTCTTGTTTGGCATTGTTCAATTCCTCACTGTAAATATCAAATAAGGGCATGCCCTTTCGGACATAATCGCCCGGATTTCGCACATACAATTTCTCAACCCTGCCCATCACCCTTGAACTTACAGACACGGCCTTCATCTGATCAAAGTTGAGTGTTGCGGTCAACACCATTCTCTCACCCAGTCTTCCCTCTCTAATGGTATCCACACGTATGTTTCCCAGCATGATCTGCTGCTCACTTAAAGCGAGTACGCCATCATTACCGGTATTGCTTTTTTTCACAGGTGTAAGCTCCATTTTGCAAATCGGACATTTTCCAGGTAAGGCTTCCACCACCTGCGGATCCATGGAACAGGTGTAGTAAGTATCTTCGGCTTGTGTAATGGCTTGCCTGGATTTACATCCAACAACCAGCAACAGTATCATAACGATCCATGTTCTCATGATGCCTTGTTTACTTTGATAAAACTTTCGCTATCCATCAGATACTGCGCATTCACGGCAACAGAATCTGTGTCTAACAATCCTGATTTGATCTGGACGTGCCCATCATGCACAACGCCCGTTGTTACCTTGCTGGCGCGGAACCCTCCGGATGATCGGAGAAAAACAATCTTATCCAGCCCCATCGTCAAAACCGCTTCTTTGGGCAACCATTGTGCATTACGCGCGTTGCCAAATATGGTAGCCCGCACCTGGCTTCCGATAGGGATATGTTGTACACTATTGTTGAAATAGACGCGGGCTGTCATGGTTTTCTGATCCTTTCGGTAAAACGGTTCCAACACATCAAGCTTTGCCCTGAAATCCTTATCCGGAGCCGTTTCAGGAACAACGCGCACCGGGTTGCCTACCTTTACCAACGCTTGGTTCTCATCGTAAATATTCAAGACTGCCCATGCTTTTCCCGGATCAAAAACAGTGAAAACCGATTGCCCCTTCCGGAGATACATCCCTTCTTTCAGGCTCAGTTCTTCTGTCAACAAGGAAAGATCTTTCATGGTACCCGGAGCACCGTTCATCGCGGTGCCGCCTGATTCATGAATATGTCCATTGTAAGGGCTGTACACGCTCACGGTAAGTTTTGCCTTTCCCGTTTGAACCACTTCCAACACCTGCCTAGCATCCATACCCAGGTTAATGAGTTTCTGTCTTGCGGCCTGGATCATCAATTGATTGTCTGGGTCCTGTTTTACCAAAAACAGCAGCTCTTCCTGTGCGGTAACCAACTCCGGACTGTATACCTCCATGATTTTCTGGCCTTTCTTCACTTGCTGGAAACGATATCGTACATATAATTTCTCGATCCGTCCCTCTATGCGGGAAGAGATGTTGTTGATATAACGTGTGTCATATGCAATGCTGCCCAGCGCTTCAATCTCAATCTCTTCCTGTCTTTTCACCATCGCGGTGACGGGGATCGATGAAACCACAAATACATTGGTGGGATTGATCAGGGTTACCAGCGCACTGTCTTTCCAGGGCTCTTCCGGAGCATGTGCTGTATCTGATCCCTCATGCTGATCATGCTTTGCAGATGGCCCGCAGGAGATGATCAGGAAAAGAAGCAGTATGGTAATGAATGGATTCCGCATGGCCTTAGTTTGAATATTGCATGATTTGTTCCAGACGGATACGAGCAGCCAGGGACTGCGCCAGCAGATCCAGGTATTCCATCTGTTTCATGTTGAGCACTTCCCAGGCATCGTACAACATGAACAGCTCGCCCGTATTCTGCTCATAGGCGAGTTGCATCGTCTTGTAATTGTTGCGCAGGGCAGGTAAAATTTCCAGCTCATATAGTTTCATCTGCTGCAGCTTAAGGGAGATCTCATTCTGCATGCCATAGGCCATGCCCATATACTCATTCACCATCATCTCTTTTTGCGCCTGCACGGCCATGGATTTATACTTCAGGCTTTCCATGTTGGCCTTACTCATTCTGGAAGCGCCACCCACTAAAGGTATCCGTACCATTCCCATCAGCGTATACAGCATCGGCGATCCGCCAAAACCGAACATATGATCATATTTCACACCAAACTGAGGCTTGAGGTTCATGCGCTCCGTTTCCACTTTCAGTTTGTTTAATTCAAGGTCTTTATCCAGCGCCTTCAGGTCGCTTCGGTTTGTATAAAATACGGCGGTATCCAATGGCAATGCGGCATAGGCAGACAGTTGAAAACTGGTATCGATCTCCAATGGTGCGATGGCAGGATTGGCCATCAGCGTATTCAGCCGGATCCTCCGCTCACTGATCTCACTGTTGTACATCAGCTGCATATTCTTCACCTGCCCTATGGCTGCTTTCGCTTTATAGTAAGCGCCTATCTTTTCCATATTGTTCTTATACCTGATCTCAGCATTGCGGATCATGAAGTCCAGGATGCGCTCACTGTCTTTTAGCACTACGAGCCTTTTCTGCGAAACGATCCAGGCCAAATAGTGGGCACGCGCCTCGGCAATCAATTCATTCAGTGTTGCATGCTTTCGTTCTTTTTCCGCAGCACTCATCGCCTTCATATACATCTCATCCGCATCCAACTTCTTTTTATTGGGAAACATCTGCTCTCCAGAGATCATCACAGAACCCATACCCGGCTCTCCACCCTGCCCCTTCCACATGGAAGGATTATATGGGGTCATGAAAAAACCTGTACCCAGCTGCGTTGGCATCCAGGCCCTGGCCCCTTTCGCAGCTTCGTCCATGGATCGTATCTCCTGATCATACATTTTGATCACGGGATGCGTGGTCTTTACTTTTTCCACAACCTCCTGCAGGTTCATAACCTGCGCGTTGAGCCCCTGTGCTGTCAGCACTACCGTCAGCATGGACAGGTATTTAATGGTTCGCATCGATGTTTTCAATTTTTCCTTTTTTATGCAGTTCCCGAAGTTTCATGATCTCAAAAACCACGGGCGTGATGAGTAAAACATATATCGTGGAGCTGATAGTGCCTCCAATCAATGGAATGGTGATGGGTCGCATGATGTCGCTCCCAACACCAGTGGCCCATAGAATGGGGATCAGTCCAAACAAGCCCACAGAAACCGTCATCAGTTTCGGCCTCAATCTTTTTACCGATCCTTCAATAACATATTTCCGGATGATCTGCGGTGTCAATGATGCACTGCTGTTACCGTGAACAGCCACCATCTTCGCCATCGCCTCATTGAGATAGATGGTCATCAACATCGCCGTTTCAATCGCCATTCCAAACAAGGCGATGAACCCCACCGCAACGGCAACAGATAAGTTGATGCCATATGCATACACCATAAACACACCACCTACCAATGCAAAGGGAACGGTGAGCATGGTTACCATGGCTTCCTTAAACGACCGATATGTGAAATACAAAACCAAGAGAATGATGGCAATAACAATAGGGAGGATGATCTTCAATGTTCGGTTAGCCCTGATCTGGTTCTCCCATTGACCGCTCCATTCCAGGAAATATCCCTTAGGCAACTGCTTCATCAGTTCGTTCAACTGCGATTGTGCCTGATCAACGGTACTTCCAAGATCCCGGCCCCTTACATTGAACAACACGGTACCTCTGAGCATGGCATTCTCTGAATTGATCATGGGTGGGCCATCAGACAATTGTACATCCGCAACGGCGCTTAATGGCACAGGGCCAAAGGATATCGTCTGCACCTGCAGTCTTTTGATCGCTTCTAAATTATTTCTGAAGTCCTGCCCGAAACGTGCATTCACAGAAAAACGTTGCCGCCCTTCAACAGTTGTGGTGATCTTCATTCCGCCCAGCGCGGTTTCCACCACCGCATTCACATCATCTACACTCAATCCATACCTGCCGATCTCCTCGCGCTTTATCACCACGTCAAGATATTTCCCGCCTGTGATCGGTTCAACGTATAAGTCTTTCACACCCTCCACACCTTGCAACTGTTTACGAATGCGTTGCGCAAAAGCATAAATAGTATCGAGCTGCTGTCCATACACTTTAATGCCCACATCTGTGCGCACACCCGTACTCAGCATGTTGATCCGATTGATGATAGGTTGCGTCCAACCATTGGTTACACCGGGTATTTGAAGTTTTGCGTTCAGCTCATTGATGATTCCGTCTTTCGTCATCCCTTTTCGCCATTCCTGCGAAGGCTTCAGCAAAATGATGGTCTCCATCATAGAAATCGGCGAGTTGTCGGTTGCTGTTGCGGCTCTTCCAGCCTTTCCCAGCACATGATCTACCTCAGGCACCATTCGGATGATCCTGTCCTGCACTTGCAACAATCGCTTCGCTTCAGCATTGGACACATCCGGCAACGTAACAGGCATAAACAACAATGATCCCTCATCCAATGGCGGCATAAATTCTGATCCCAAGCGGGTGAGTAACAGCACACCTGTGATCAATGCTGCGAAATTGATGGCCAGAATGGTTTTTCGCCAGCGCAGGCAAAATGCCAATACCGGTGTGTACAATCGTTCCAAACATCCCGTTAACGGATTGGCAGACTCGGGCTTCAGTTTTCCCTTCATGAAGAATGAGATCAGCACGGGCGTGAGTGTGATCGCAAGAAACGCATCCACCAACAGTATAAAAGTTTTCGTCCATGCCAACGGATGAAACAACTTGCCTTCCATTCCTGTAAGCAAGAACACCGGCAGAAATGATGCCACTACAATAATCGTTGAATAGAACACACCAGGACCCACCTGCTGCGAACTTCGCTCAATCAGTTTAAGCAGATCTTCCTTCTTCATGGCTTTGCATTTTGGGTTGAAGGATCCTGTTGCGCATCGCTGATATGCCGGTATGCATTCTCCACCATCACAATGCCATCATCCACTACAACACCAATCGCTAAAGCAATGCCCGTGAGCGACATAATATTGGACGATATGCCGAAGGCTTCCAGCAAAATGAATCCCACCGCAACAGAAACAGGAAGCTGAATGAGAATGATCAATGCACTTCGCCAATGAAACAGAAAGATGATTACCACCAATGACACTACAATCATTTCTTCAATGAGTGTGCTCTTCACAGCGTTGACTGCCGCCTGGATCAGTGTACTTCTGTCGTACGATGTTTTGATCGTGACGCCCTGGGGCAATCCTTTCTCTACTTCGCTGATCTTCTTTTTGATGTCGGCAATCACGCGATTGGCGTTCTCGTTATAACGCATCACCACAATACCACCCACCACTTCGCCTTCGCCATCTTTATCGAAAATACCCAGCCGCAGATCCCCACCCATCTGCACACTACCGATATCCCGCACGCGCACCGGAATACCATTCACCTGGCTGAGTGCGATATTCTCTACATCCTCTTTGTTCTTGATATACCCCAAGCCGCGGATGATATACGCAATATCAGCCATCTCAAACTTCCGGCCACCCACATCGTTGTTGTTGGCTTTTACTTTGTTGACCACGTCCATGAGCGAGAGCTGATAAAACTGCAACTTCACCGGATCCACCACCAATTGATATTGTTTCTCAAAGCCACCGAAAGACGCAACTTCAGCAACACCGGGAACGGTTTGCAAGGCAAACTTGATATACCAATCCTGAAGGGCGCGTTGCTCGCCTAGATCCATCTTAGGTGCATCGAGATGATACCAGAAAATGTGACCAACACCCGTGCCATCCGGGCCAAGGCTGGGCGTAATCCCCTGCGGCAACAACCGCTGCGCCACATTGAGCCTTTCCAGTACCCGCGTCCTCGCCCAATAGATGTCTGTGTTGTCTTCAAAAATGACGTAAACAAAACTCATCCCGAACATAGACGAGCCGCGGATATTCTTGACCTTGGGAATACCCTGCAGGTTGCTCACCAGCGGATAGGTGACCTGGTCTTCGATGACTTGCGGACTCCTGCCCATCCATTCCGTAAACACGATCACCTGGTTTTCGCTGAGGTCAGGAATGGCATCGATGGGGTTCCGCTGAACCGCGAATATCCCCCAGGCAAATAATGCTGCGGCAATAAGTAAAACGATGAAACGATTCTTGAGCGACAGACTTATTATTTTTTTAACCATCAGTCCTTGTTTAAAGGTTGGAGGTTGAAGGTTGCGGGTTGCAGCGCTGCAACCTTCAACCTCCAACCTTTAACCTGCTAATTGATCGTTTCTTCCACCGAACCACAAGTCAACATACTCGCACCGAAATAAGGATTCTTGATATCACTGATCTCACTCACCCAGAGTGCACCTTTATCATCATTGGCCATCGGGCAATAATCATGGTACACGGTTTTGCCTGCACCAAATGCTTTTACGAGCTCGTATACATTGTTACTGAGGTCCACAAAATGCGCGCGTTGTGCTTTGATATCTGTGGATGCAGCGATCTGCGTTGAATGCTCCTTCAGGCCCTTCTCAATTGCATCGTAGGCCTTTTTCTGGTCGGCAGTGAAATAAGACTTATCCAGTTGCCGTAATGAAGCCGCCATCGCTTTGGCGCCGTTTGCAGCATTCGCAGCGTTGTCTTCAACCAATGCGTTCTTGAGTTGGAAATAATGACCAACCGCTTCTGCCAGCACACCGGATAGTTTTGCATCCAGCCCGGCATACATAGGCGTGATCTTCTTTGCTTCAGGTTCAGCCGCTGCAGCTGGAGCAGTTGTATCCGCAGGTACAGCAGGAGTGGTTGCGTGATCATGTTTGGTTTCAGTAGACTGCTGACAAGAACTGGCCATGAACACTACAGTGCACAAGGCAACATACATAATGGACTTCATAACATAGGTATTTAAAGTAAATGAATAAGAAACTAACGTTTATGGATAAACGAAAAAAGCCCTTGCATGTATGCCGGGCGTCAGGAGATAAATGAATCTACAGTAAGAGGGAACGATGCTTCAGGAAAAGACCCTTGTCTTCTGGAGGCGCATTGGCCAAGCCTTCATAGTTAAGATGCCTGATCTCAAAGGTGAAAGGTGGAAGGTGGAAGGTGGAAGCAGGTGCGGCAGTGCTAAGGGGTGAAAATTCCTGGCTAGCCGTATTTGATTTTTGGTCGTCAAGGCTTTTCACGTACTTCTGCTCATCCTTGCAGCAATGATTGCCGGCTTCCTGCTTTTCCATGCCGCACTGGTCACATGAGGCGGAGGAAATATGCGCAAAGGACCAGTCTACCACCTTGCCCATACAATAATGCAGTTCCACTGCCGTGCCTGTGGAGGCCAGCAAGTAGAGCGCAGCAATGATGGAAACCATGATCCTTTTCATATGAACTGTACAAAACTATAAATTTAATCCGGGGGCTACTATTAATATTTTGAAAAAGATTATACTTTACCCTATTACATCTTAAAACCTTCAATATGAAAAAGTTACTGTTTATGGTGGCTATCCTTAACCTTGTAGCCTTCCAGGCGGACCCAACCCTTTCAAAAAAAGAAAGGAAAACCGCCACTTCTTTCCTGAAAGATTCTGAAAAAAATGTCATGAAGACCCTCGGTAACCTTACCGATGAGCAGTTGAAATTCAAGCCTGCGCCGGATAAATGGAGTGTGCAGGATTGCATGATGCATATCGCCGCTTCCGAAAAAATGCTCTGGGGCATGGTGGATCAATCCATCAAAAGCGCCGCCAATCCGGAAAAAAGAACAGAGATCAAATGGACGGATGAACAGGTGATGAAAAACCTGGAAGACCGCTCCACAAAGGTGAAAACCTCTGCGCCGCTGGAACCCCTCAACACCGGTTACCAAAATATTGATGAAGCTATTGCTTCCTTCAAGGAAAACCGTGGCAAACTGATCGACTACGTCAAGAGCACTCCGTCTGATCTCAGAAGTCATGTATCCACACTCCCCGTAGGTTCTTTCGATGCCTACCAGATGATCCTGTTCATTGGGGCACACACCAATAGGCATGTGTTGCAGATGAGAGAAGTGATGGCGGATCCTGGGTTTCCTAAAAAGTAAGTGCGAAGATAAAGGGAGAGGTGCGATGAAGGCCTTCACACTTCTCCCTTCATCTTCTCCCTCTCACTAGTACCTACAGCTTTCAATCTTGTTCTTTACAAAATAGGATTTGTAGTTCTTCGCCTTAGGGTCCATACATCCTTCCAGATCAAGGATCTCGATCTTTCGAAACTCCACAGGATGGCTTTCGCTTTGCAATGAAATGGTGCCTTGTTTTAGCAGCGTGCCATCGGTCCCCCATTTCACATCCTGCTTATCCACGTTGCCGCCTCCAATCTGCGGTTGTTGATATTCCAATACCATCAGTCCATTGGCATAATGACGGATCAATGAATCACCCAACACCAACACTTCCGCAGTAACCCATTGATCACCATGATAGGTTGGGGAGTTTGAATTGATGCAATGCTCCTTGCGCAGTTTACCGTCTAGCACCACATGCGTACCCGGCGTGCAGAGATTGCATGTTGTCCGCGGATCTTTACCATTGCCACCAAGCAATTGCACTTCTATGGAAACAGGAAAATCCTGGTCCTTTCCCATACTCGCCGCAGTTTGTCCATGCACCATGATGCCACTGTTTCGGTAAGCCCAACCGGGCCCTTCCTTACACTGCTCACCCTCAAAACGATACTGCAAACGGATGCGATAATACCCGTAGGGAACATTGTAAAACAGATGCCCGAAGCGCTCATTAAATGCATCGTATTTATCATACCGCACCACAATCTTCCCCTGCTCCACACGAAAAGTATTACCCCAGTTCTCACCTGCTGGCGCGTACCTGATCTTGGGCGTCCATCCTTTCAGGTCCTTTCCATTAAAAATAGATACCCATTGCTCTTGGGAAAAAGCCTGCCCAAACCCAGTAGTAGTGAGGGCTAAGGCACAGAAAAATAAAATCGATTTCATACACTGGTTATTTTCCAAATTAAGCCAAACCCCCTGCTTTACCAACGGTGGTCATCGGCACACCATGACCCATATCATTGCGAGGGTATGCGCATCAGTTTACCTTACCGCAAAATCGGCACCATGAAAAAAGACTTGCATGACCTTATCTACTCGGTTCACATCGATACCAATCAAGCTCTGTTCACTCGCGATGAACCAGGAGTACTCCATCACGAGGAGCGCCTTATCAGACAGGAAAACCAAAGCCAGGAAGACTGGATATCCTATGTGGCCCACAAGATCCGCTATGCCAGCGAGGTGCATATCAAAGGTCATGAGCCATCAACCAGTCAGCTTCAGTCATTATTGGAATCAGACCCACACAACACCGATATCGCCATCACCCGCGAAGAAATAGTGATGTAACCATCATTGCCGCATTACCGCATTGCCACATTACCGCATTTTTCGCTACCTTAAGGTGACTAAACACTCTTCCTATGCCTGCTTATGTAATCAAGCTGAACGGGAAAGAATATCCCGTTGATGTGGACGCTGACATGCCCTTACTTTGGGTGATCCGCGATGTAGTGGGATTGAAAGGAACCAAGTTCGGATGCGGGATGGCGCAGTGTGGCGCCTGCACCGTGCACATCGATGGCACGCCTACCCGAAGTTGTTCCATTCCTGCTTCATCCGCTGCGGGCAAAAACATCGTCACCATTGAAGGTGCCGATGGGGGTATTGCCGATGCCGTACAAAAAGCATGGATTGAATTACAGGTTCCGCAGTGCGGCTACTGCCAGAGTGGACAGGTCATGAGTGCCGTGGCCCTGCTCAGCAACAACAAAAAACCAAGCGATGCAGACATTGATACCGCGATGCAGGGGAACCTTTGCAGGTGTGGCACCTATTTACGCATCCGCGCCGCCATCCATCGCGCAGCAGAAATGATCTGATTCTTTCATCCCTTATCGCTTTGCACATGCAACAGGTAAATCAAATCTCTCGAAGAAACTTTCTCAAGTATACCGGCATTACCGGAACAGGACTCCTCCTCGGGATCAGTTGTAAAGACGCACCCAAGGTGGCCACCCTTGCTGAAGTAAAGGCCTGGTATGAATTCAATCCAGTGCTACAGATCGCGAATAACGGATTGGTCACCATCTTCAATTCCAAGCCAGAGATCGGTCAGGGTGTATGGCAATCCATCCCCGCATTGATCTGTGAGGAACTGGATGTGCCCATTGAATCCGTGGTGATCAAACACACGGGCGGTGAAAAGAAATTCGGCGATATGCAGTTTGCCGGAGGCAGTTTTTCTGTACGCTCTTCTTATCATGAGCTACGCAAAGTGGGTGCTGCTGCAAAAGAAATGCTGGTGCAGGCCGCAGCAGCGGTATGGAAGGTTCCTGCTACAGAATGCACAGCTTCAAACGGTGAAATCACGCACAGCAAATCCGGCAAGAAAGGTGGCTACGGTGAATTTGCCGATGCCGCATCTAAACTGAAAGCACCCGAGAAACCGGTGTTGAAAGATCCGAAAGATTTTAAGATCCTCGGCAAGGCCGCACCACGTCCAGATGTGCCGCTCAAGGTTAACGGTACTGCTGTATATGGGATAGATGCAACCATTGACGGCATGGTTTATGCTTCTGTTGAACACAGTCCCGTCATCGGTGCGAAACTGGTGAGCGTTGACGATACTGAAGCGAAAAAAATAAAAGGGGTGATTGCGGTTGAACGATGCACGCGCATCATCCAGAGCTATCGCTATGAATCCGTGGCCGTGATCGCGGATTCACATTGGACCGCTTTCAAAGCAAGAAAAGCATTGAAGATCACCTGGGACAACCAGGGAAAAGATTCATTCAACTCTGCCGCATATGAAGAAAGCCTTCGGGCCCTGGCTTCTAAGCCCGGCGTACCAGTAAAGCCTGTCGGCAATTTCGATAAAGCATTTGCATCCGCCCCGGTTAAGCTGGAAGCATTTTATGAAACGCCGATGGTATCCCACTCTCCTATCGAACCCATGAATGCGTTGGCGAAATGGACCGACGATCAACACGTGGAGATCTGGGCATCCACCCAGGTACCGCGCGATGTAGTGACCAGCTTCGCGAAAGAATACAAGATTCCCGAAGAGAATGTGAAAGTGAATGTGATGTTCAATGGCGGTGGCTTTGGTCGCAGATTATATCCCGACCATATCCACGAGGCCGTGCAACTCGCACGCGTCACAAAGAAACCCGTCAAAGTATTGTGGTCGAGGGAAGATGACACCCAACAGGGACCTTTCCGGCCGATGACCTTCTCCGCCATGAAAGCCGGACTGAGTGCCGATGGAAAACCCGTTGCATTTCAGCACAAGGTGATCGCGCCTTCCATGATGGAAGCCGACAACGGCAAGTTTGATCAAAGCAAAGAAGATGGCTATATGACTGAGGCCATCAGCGATCAGAAATACGAGATCGCCAACATGAAGAATGCCTACGTGTATGCACCGATGCATATTCCCATTGCGGCATGGCGTGCGGTAACCAGCACCACGCTTGCGTTTGCGCATGAATGCTTTATTGATGAGATGGCGGTGAAGGCGGGAAAAGATCCAATGACATACCGACAAGAAATGGCGAAGGGCGGTTCAGATCTAGCGAAGATTCTCTCTAAGTTGCGTGAGGTTTCCAAATGGGATCAGCCATTAGCTGCAGGAAAAGGTCGGGGTGTAGCGCAGTATGAATTCTTCGCCGGCCATGCCGGGTTTGTGGTGGAGGTTTCCAAACAAGGCGAGGGCGTTAAGATCGACAAAGTGTATGGGGTGATCGATATGGGTACCGTAGTGAATCCCGGCGGCGTGGAAGCGCAGGTGCAGGGCGCAGTAGCGATGGCCATCACAGCTGCTACCAAAAATGGCATCACATTCGAAAACGGAAGAACCAAACAATCCAACTACCACGATAATCCCATCATCAGACTACCCGAGATGCCACCTGTGGAAGTGCATATCATTGCCGATGGTGGTGAAGTGATCAAAGGCGCGGGAGAACCGGGATTGCCGCCGCTTGCGCCGGCATTAGCGAATGCAATTTTTGCGGCAACGGGGGTGAGGATTAGGAAGATGCCGTTTTCATTGAAAGAGGTGTAGAAGTATCCATGGTTAGGCATTCTTTTGTTTTTTTTGTCGTCTTCTTGATTGGAGTATTCACTTCACTATCGGGGCAATACGCTACTTCAGTAGTTCCTGGATGGCATGTATCCATATTACCTCCTTTGTCTCTTATTTCTGTCTATCAAATTCTTTGGCTTGGAATTGTTTCATTATTGTACTTATTGTTAGAAAAGAAAAGGCGAATTGTAAACCGAAAAATCTTCGCACTACACATTCTTTTCTCCGTTTCAATGTTTCTTAATAATACCTACATGTTAATTGAATGGTATTTCACTTCAAGATTTCTTCTGATTGCACCACTCATTTTATTTTTTATCGGGCAAATCATATTCATTATTGGTGCACTGAAGGCAAAAAGATCTGCAGTCGATCAAAAAAATAGCGTTGAAGATGAGTGAAAACAAGACGGATATTGATTGCCAGCACTGAAGAGACGCTGCGATAATCATTTGTATTTTCAAAGCCATTCTTAACACCTCAATAAATAACAACCTTCCTCAGCATCTGCATTGTTTGTATGAGATCTTCTTCCGTTGTCATGCGTCCAAGAGAAAATCGCAGTGAACTTGACGCACGTTCATCTCCCAGACCCATCGCCACCAATACATAAGATGGTTCAAGCGTGGCAGAGGTACAGGCTGATCCTGAAGAGATGGCAATATGTTTATTCAGCTTCGCGATAAGCACCTGCGAAGCCATGCCTTCAAATGAAATATTGCAAGTGTTGGGCAGGAGATGTGCAGGATCTCCATTGAGTGAAGTTCCGGGAATCGCTAATGTGCCATCCAGAAAACGATTGCGCAGCAGGGAAATCCTTTCCGCTTCTTCCTTCATCTTCTCCCTTGCCAGGGACGCGGCCTTACCCAACCCCACTATCCCTGGCACATTCAGCGTACCACTCCGCAGTCCTTTCTCATGACCGCCGCCGTATTGTAAAGGATTCAATCGCACACGCGGGTCTTTGCGGCGTACATATAAAGCGCCCACACCTTTGGGACCGTACAGCTTATGTGCAGAGCAGCAAAGCATATCGATCCCATCGTCCAAAACATTCACCGGGATCTTGCCGACGGCCTGCGTGGCATCGGAAAAGAAAATAATGTTATGCTTCTTCGCTATCGCGCCGATTTCATTCACTGGCATGATCACGCCGGTCTCATTGTTGGCGTACATGATGGAAATAAGGATAGTGTCCGGACGAATCGCGGCTTCAAGTGCTGGAGGATCAACCCTTCCGCCGATGTCAACAGGCAACACCGTTACCTCCGCGCCAATCGTTTCCAGGAAAGCGCAGGTATCCAATACCGCCTTGTGTTCCACACTAGAGGTGATGATGTGCTTGCCGCGCACCTGGTGCATTTCATACATGCCCCGCAATGCAATATTCACAGACTCTGTTGCACCGGAAGTAAAAATAATCTCAGAAGATTCCGCACCAATCAATGCTGCTACCTGCTCACGCGCAATGGTCACCGCTTCCTCCGCCACCCAGCCATAGGCATGGCTCTTACTTGCTGCATTACCAAAATCATGCGTGAAGTAGGGCAACATCACTTCCACTACCTGCGGATCGCAGGGCGTAGTGGCATTATAATCCAGATAAACAGGATAGTTCATATCAATCGTGCCGCTGGCCTTTGTTCACATTAAAAACATGCAGTACTTGCGGGAAAATAGCATCAAGGGTTTCCATTGCACCTTTTGTAGATCCGGGCAAAGTAATCACCAAGGCATCGCCAATCATGCCTGCCACTCCACGGGATAACATTGCAAAAGGCATGCGCTGCTGCCCATACTGCCTCGCAGTCTCCATAATACCGGGAATCTCACGCGTAAGAATCGGTCTTATCGCCTCAGGTGTATTATCCCTTGGTGATACCCCCGTACCACCCACAAACACTACCAAATCACAGGTTCTACTAAACTCTAAACCCTTCTCCCTAATCCCTTCCACATCATCCGGAATCACAAGTTTCTCCACAACTGCTATCCCCTTCTCCTCCAACCTCCCCCTAATCTCTTCCCCTGCTCTGTCCTCGCCCTTGCCTGCACTGATCGTATCTGAACACACAATGACTACCGCACGAAGGCCCGTTCCATCTAAGGCCTTTTCACTCTTCCCGCCTTTCTTTGATTCCAGCGCAATACTCCTGATCTCAATATGCTTATCAATCGGCTTCAACATATCATACATCGTCAACGCCGTAATAGCCGCGCCATGCATGGCTTCCACTTCCACTCCGGTTTTATAAATGGTTCTTACTTCAACGGTAATAATAACTTCTAACCCAATAACCTGATAACTAATCGCCGCGTACTCCACCGGCAGCGGATGACAATCCGGAATCACATCGCTGGTTTTCTTCACCGCAAGCAATCCGGCAGCACGTGCAAACTCAAACACATCGCCCTTGGGTACCTTGCGCTGCACAACAGCATCAATGGTTTCCTGCGATGAGGTCCGCACAATGGCTTTGGCAATAGCTTGCCGCAGCGAATCTGATTTATGTGTAATGTCTACCATTATTTATTTTCTTTCCATTGATAGGATGCATCTGCAAACCATTCCTTTCCCCAAACCGGCAATTCCGCCTTGATCCGCTCCACACACTCCGCACAGGCATCAATCGCTTCTTTCCGATGCACAGCAGAAGTGAAGACAAACAAACAGATCTCGCCCGCATTCACCTTACCCAGACTATGATACACATGCATGCAAGTGAGGGGATATTTCGCAAAAATATCTTCCCGGATCTCATGCATTTTCTGCAAGGCCATCTCCTCATAAGTGGTATACTCAATGGCTGCAACCGTCTGTCCATCGATGACATCCGCACGCACCTGCCCAAGAAAAATACTATGCCCGCCAATACCCGTCTTCACCGCATGCTTGCTGATGCTGTTGGCAATGAATTGGGGATCGATGGGACCCTGCTGAAATATTTGCTTCATACCCATGCTAATCCTGTTTTATAGAACGAAGAATGTCAACATCAATCATCAGATGATATGCGTCTACACCCAACTCGCGCAGCATGGCCGCACCCTTTTCACTACGCACACCCGTCTTACAAAACAACACTACTTTATGACCCTGAAGTTCCGAAAGTTTTTCTGTCAAATCGCCTAACGGTATTTTCCGATGCTTGAAACCTTCCACCTCCGGTTGCTCTCCTGGCTCCCGCACATCCACCATCAACACTTCTTCATCTTTCATCCATTCCCTGAAGGTGGGCAATCCACAAGAGAAATCATATCGCTCCTGTTGCAATGCTTCAAATGTCTTTGGTCCTTGGTGCTCTTTTCCCGGCTGGTAGCTAATGGTCAGGAATTGATTGTTCAGAGCGTTATAGGTCATCAGCTGATTCACCAGCAAAGATCCTATCCCGGTGATCCACTTGATGGTCTCTACGGCCATCATCGTTCCAATCACTCCCGGCAGCACACCCAGCACGCCCGCTTCCGCGCAGTTCTTCACTTCATGCTGCATCGGCATCACGGGAAACAGATCCCGATACTGCCCTGATCCATCCACATTGAATACCGCTACCTGTCCTTCAAACATAGACACAGCGCCGTAGACCAGCGGCTTCTCTGCCAGCACACAGGCATCATTCAATAAATATCTCGTCGGGAAATTATCTGTGCAGTCCACCACAATATCATATCCATTCACCCAGTCCAAGGCATTGGATGGATTGATCCTGATCACACTCTTCTCTAGTTGCACATCGGGATTCATCAACTGTAGTTTTGCCACCGCAACCGTCGCCTTTTCTTTCCCTAGGTCATGCACATCATACAAGACCTGCCGATGCAGATTACTCAGGCTCACCACATCTCCATCCACCACACCGATCTGACCCACGCCGGCAGCGGTGAGATATTGCAAGACCGGACATCCCAGTCCTCCCGCACCTACCACCAATATTTTTGCCTCGGCAAGCCTCTCCTGCCCCTCCGGACCGAAGCCTGGCAAAATCTCCTGGCGATGATATCGTTGTTCATGCTGCATGACTATCCTCCTGAGAAGGGTGGCAGTAAAGCCACCTCGCTGTCCCTTGCCAGTGAAGTTGTTCCTCTGATCAATTGGTTATTCACCGCTATGCGATATTTCTTTGCAGCAAGACCCGGATATTCAAGCAATAACCATTGCTCTAGTGCCTTAGTATCCAACATAACGGGCACGGTCACCTGCTGTACGCCGGTAACATCCGTCAACTGCCCAAAGAAATATATCCTTATCCCGTCCATATCAGTTTATATGCTGCGATCAATAATACAAATGCCAAAACCACCTTCAGCACTTTTTGGTTGAACCACTTGGCACCGAAATAGGCGCCGAGCAGTCCGCCAATGAAAGCTACCACCACATAACTTACCATGTTCGGGGTAAGCTCAATGCCTTTTTGCATCTGGCCGCCGAGGCCCGATAATGAATTCACAAAAATAAACATTGCGCTGATGGCCGCGGTTTGTTTCTGGTCCGTCCACCTTAGCATCAGCAGGATGGGCGATAAGATGATCCCGCCCCCAATGCCGATGAGACCGGATAGAAATCCAATCACCGCACCAATCACAAGAGAAGGCAGTAATCTGGACTCTTCAGAAGCCACCACTTCCTTGTTCGGAAAAAATAAAAACCGCACTACGGGTATCAACAAAAGGAACCCAAGAATTTTTTTATAGATAGCCGGATCAATGGTAATCATCCCGCCAATAAATGCAAAAGGCACAGAAGCCAGCGCAAGCGGAAAAAATATCGTCCACTTAAAATGGCCCGTTCGGTAAAACTGAATGAATGCGGTTAATGAAACAAACAGATTCAGGATCAAAGCCGTGGGCTTCATCACCGCAGGCGCCATGCTGAAAATGGCCATCAGTGCGAGGTATCCGCTGGCACCGCCATGCCCCACCGATGCATACAAAAATGCCAGCACAAACATCAGCAGGTAAAATATGATGGTCCACTCAATGCTCATTTCAGGGAAGATGATGGATGTCAACAATACTATCGACAGCAACAAACGTTGTTTCTTCCGGTATCACCACAAAACAATTGGCCGATGAGAACGCACTGAGCTTATAGGATTCCTGTGCATTGGAAAGCCGCACATCGCCATCGGCATACACGCCCTTCAAAAAATGCGTGAGGGTTGCCGGCTTGCGATACTCCTGCAACAACCTGGCCTTGCCGGTTTTTAGTCGGAGGTGACGGGCCGTCATCACCGAAACAGCCTCTAACACATATTGGTAAAAACAAGTGAGCACTGAAGATGGATTGCCCGGCAACCCAAACACGGGCACCTTCCCTTTCACGCCAAAAAACAAGGGCTTGCCTGGTCGTTGTTTTACTTTGTGAAAAACAGTTTGAACGCTGCAAGCTTCTGCAGCTTCTGCGGTATGATCGTGATCACCCACACTTACACCACCCGTCACCAAGACCAGGTCTGCCTCATGAATAGCCTCTTGCAATGCTGCGGTGATGAGCGAAAGATCATCTCGTATATGACGTGTTGCGATGATAGATAAACCCAGATCAGCCAATGCGGCCCTTAGTCCAAATGAACTGGCCTCAAACACTTTACCATGGGCCGGTGCTGATCCAGGTTGAATCAACTCGTTACCGGTCACCACCAAAATAATTTTAGGAAATGCATACACCTCAACTTTATCAATCCCCATCGCCGCAAGAAAAGCCAATGCCGTTGGCGTCAGCAACTGCCCCGCAGGCATAGCCAGTGCATCTTTACGTACATCGGAACCGATGGGCCGCACATGATCACCAGCCTCGGAAACACCTTCGGGTATATGCAGATGTTGTTCACGGATCTCCGCCTTCTCCTGCATGATCACCGTATCCGCTCCCAATGGCATGGGTGCACCGGTGAATATCCGCGCGGCCTCTCCGGGTTGCAAACGATAGGGCGTACCATCACCAGCAGCTACGGCAGCTATAATCTTCAGGGGTGCTTTTGCATCGGCCCAGTCAAAAGCATAACCATCCATGGAGCTTTGTTCATAGTAAGGAATATCGAAAGGGGCAAACACATCCACTGCCAATACATGCTGCGCAGCATCAACCAATCCCAGTTGTTGCGCGGGCATCAGCTGGCAATGCGCCCTGATCAGTTGTTTGGCTTCATCAACGGCAATCATCCTCCAATGGTTATCATACTGCGGTTAATAATTTGTTCTGCATCCACATGCTCCAGGTCCGTGAACTGTCCACCCAGTGCTTTTTTCTTTTCTGCAATACTCGCCAGGATCAATGGTGCAATATCTTCCCCTTGCCGAAACGGTGTCAACAAATCTGTTTCTGTTCTTGAAAACAAACAGTTCTTCATCTTTCCATCTGCAGTCAATCGCATTCGGTTGCAATCACTACAAAACGGCGCACTCATTGTTGCAATCACGGCAATGCTACCGGCATGACCCATGATTTTATATTGCCTTGCCGTATCATGATTGGCTTTCTCAATAGGCGTCAAATCATATTGCAGAGAGATCTGCTCCATCATCTGCTGCCAGGTGAATACTTTATCTTCTTTCCAATGATTTCCGCTGAAGGGCATAAACTCTATGAACCGAACATGCACAGGTTGATTTTTGGTCCACGCCACAAAATTCAGGATCTCTTCATGATTGATCCCTTTCATCACCACCATATTCACTTTCACCGTAAACCCTTTCTGTACCATCAGTTGGATATTTTCCATCACCTGATAGAACTGATTTCTGCGCGTCAGCAGCAGGAACCGATCCTGATCCAATGTATCCAGACTAATATTCAGCGATGTCACACCGGCATCTTTCAACAGATCTGCAAACTGGTGTAGCCGCGTGCCGTTGGTTGTGAGGGTCAGTCTTACCGGTAATGTGGCCAGGTCTTGAATGATCTTCCCCACGTCCTTCCTCACCAGCGGCTCTCCACCCGTAAGGCGGATCTTGTTGACGCCCATGTCCACAAACTGCTTCGCAATGGTCAGGATCTCATCCGGCTGCATCAATCTTGACGCCGGCGTGAAATCATAGTCCTCCTCTGGCATACAATAAAAACACCTGAGGTTGCAGTTATCGGTTAGCGATATCCGTAAGTAATCATGTACCCTGTTAAATCCGTCTTTAATCATTTATTCACGTTGTTCCGATGAAGCGCCTCAAGGTCTTCCGGGGTGTCAATATCGGTAATGCCATCGGGAAAACCCACATATGAAGTCGTTTCTTTATACTGCAGGATCAGCTGTTTCGCTCCTCTATCACCCCGCAACTGAAACAGGTCTTCATACAGGGATCGATGAAAAAGCGCTGGTGTGCCGGGGATTTCCTGGTATACAGATGCCACCACCTGGTGATTACCTTCCCTAAAACGATCCCGCAAACCAGACAACAATTCTCGCGACACATGCGGCTGATCACAAACCATGATGATCACGGCCTCATAGGCCCTCGTTCTCATATGCTGAATGCCGCAACGGATGGATGAGGCCATCCCTTCCTCCCACTGGTTGTTTTGAATGATCAGCACATCGGCATCTTCTTCCAACTGGTCCATGATCTCGTGATGATGTGCACCAAGGATCACCACAATCTCTGCCGGATCAATGGCCTTGGCCTCATCAATGCTGTGTTGCAACAAATGTTTTCCATTGTATGATACCAGTTGCTTCGGGCTGCCCAGCCTGCTGCTTTGGCCCGCTGCGAGGATCATCACCGCTATGCTCATAAAATTATTTAGAATGAATAGGCGCCTGCTTCTCCCGAAGGGATTGCGCCGATGCATGATTGATTACGGAAAGAATTTCAGATGTGATGCTTAGTGCAATTTCTGCTGCTGTTTCCGCACCCAGTTCCAATCCTACCGGACCATGGATCCTGCTCAGCATTTCATCGGTGATCACCATGCCTTCCTCCGTAAGCTCATCCAGCATGCGCTGCAATTTTTTCCGCGGACCCAATATACCAATATACCTTGCTGGCTCTTGCAGCAATGCTTTCAACATTGCCAGATCATACCGGTAATTGTGCGTCATCAATACAAAAAAAGTTCTGCCATCGATGCTGATCTCTTCCAGCACTTTCTCCGGTTTACTCACCAACACCTGACAGGCACTGGTGAAACGCTCCGGTCTTGCGTGCGTGCCCCTACCGTCAACCACCTTCACATCCCAACCCAACTCCGTACCAATGTTTACCAGCGGAATGGCATCATTGCCCGCACCCACAACTACCAGGCAAACAGATGCCGGAATATACTCGGCAAAAAACGTTATCGACTGACCCTGAAATGAGATGACAGAATAGGCATGATGTTCTTCCGTTAGTGCCTGCTTCGCAAGAACAGCCACATCATCTTTAAATGCATCAGGTAAACTGGTATCAAGCGTTCCATTATCCCTCATCAATAGGCAGGTACCGAGTGGTACAACAGCACGCGTTTCCGAAAAACCAGTAACCAACACCGCAGCAGACCTTTCTTTTACCATGGCGGCAAACCAATGCAGAAGTGAATGATTTGGGCCGATGGGTTCAAACAAAACATGGATGATCCCCGCACATCCCAACTGCACACCAATGGATACATCGTCTTCATCAGAAGTATCATACACCACAATCACAGGCTCTCCCTTTGCAATCGCCAACTGTGCTTTCCGCAATGCATCGCCTTCCAGACACCCGCCACTGATCGCTCCCGTCATGTTCCCTTCATCGTCCACCAGCATGCGTGCACCAGCCCGCCTATACGCAGACCCTTCCACCTGCACCACCGTTGCCAACGCCACTTTCCTGCCCGCCGTAAACGCAGCATGGTACGCCTTTACTATTTCACTAATCTCCTTCATTCTAATCTCTGCTTCAACCTTCAACCTTCCAACTTCAAACTTTCTTAAACGGCGCTTGATCCACAAACGGCTGCTTCCTCACCCTCACTCCCGTCGCCTTATACAAAGCATTGGCAACCGCACCACCCGTTGGCGGAAGCGCCGGCTCACCGAGACCTGTAGGATCAATGCCATTGTTGATGAAACTCACATCCACATCCGGGATCTCCGTCATCCGGATCAACCGATATCGGTCAAAATTCTTCTGCTCTGGCTCGCCGTTTTTAAACACCAGTTTGCCAAACATGGCATGTCCATATCCGTCAACAATAGCGCCCATCACCTGCTGCTTCGCGCCACTTTCATTCACCACCACACCGCAATCTGATACCGCATAGATTTTACTGATCTCGGGCTTACCATTTTTCACCACCATCTCACAAATCTGCGCCACATAAGATGCATGCGAGAAATACACACTGAAGCCCTGGAACACGTCTTTCTTCTTACCCCAGCCTGCTTTTTCTGCAGCGGTCTTGATCACCGTTTCCATTCTCGCGATATCATATTTTACAGGACCCGCGGGTTTCTCCTTTGCCTTTTTCAACAAATCCAAACGCATCTGCACGGGATCTTTGCCTGCTGCCTCTGCTACTTCATCGAGAAAACTTTGTTCTGCATACGCAAGGAAATTCGTAACCGGCGCTCGCCAAGCACCCACCGTAATCGGCGTTACATGATTCACCGTTTCCATCAGGTAGTTATCTACCGCACCGGCAGGAAAATTATCCTGCCGCAAACTGTTGCCTTCATTCAAACCTACTCCCTTACACCTATACCCTATAATATTTCCACCAGCATCCAGCGCCGCTTCAAAACGATACCTCACCGCAGGCCGGTAAGACCCACCTGCCATATCATCTTCCCTGCTCCAGATCAGCTTCACCGGTTTCTTGACCAAAGCCGATACCTGCGCTGCTTCCACCACGTAGTCGAATTTCAATCGCCTGCCGAAACCGCCACCCAGCCTGGTAATATCCACCGTGATCTTGTCTTCCGGAACCTTCAACAGATCAGACACGGCTTTACGTGCAGCCTGTGGTGTCTGGGTTGGACCGATGAGCTCGATCCCGTCTTCTCTTACATCGGCAAAAAAGTTCATCGGCTCCATGGGGTTGTGCGGAATAAACGGACACTGATACTCCGCCTTCACCACTTTAGCCGCAGATGCAAATGCCGCATCCACATCGCCATCCTTCCTTTTCGTTTGTGCCTGACCGTTATCCATCAGGTCAGTAAAGATCTTTTCATGATCCGTGCTGCTTTCCAATGTTTTCTCTGCTTCATACTCCACCTTCAGCAGCTTCTTCGCCTTCATGGCTTCCCAGGTGCTCTTCGCCACCACGGCAAAATTATTATTAAAGGTCACTACATCCAATACACCCGGTGATGCCTTGGCCGCATCCACTGAAGCCGATTTAATTTTCGCCCCAAAAGCAGGTGGACGCTGAATCACTGCATACACCATTCCATCGCGGTAAAAATCCAGTCCAAACACTGGCTTACCTGTAACAATGTTTTTATTCTCTACATTCTTGATCGGTTTGCCGATCAGTTTGAAATCTTTAATGTCTTTAAACGGCACGTCTTTCGGCACTTCTAGTTTAGAGGCAGCATCAG
Organism: Chitinophagaceae bacterium; assembly: GCA_049661025.1. Taxonomy (GTDB): domain Bacteria; phylum Bacteroidota; class Bacteroidia; order Chitinophagales; family Chitinophagaceae; genus Pollutibacter. The sequence goes on from JBASZQ010000044.1 coordinate 37,520, forward strand.
CCAGTTGCCCGTAGCCCAGTTTCTTTCCCGAGCTATGCACCACAAAGCCATTCTCGGTTTTGCATTCCGATACGGGTACGCCCCACTGCGCTGCCGCCGCCTGCATGAGCATCTGCCTGGCCGTAGCACCCGCCGTACGTAGCCTTTTCCATGAATGCGGAATAGCGCCCGATCCTCCGGTCAGCTGCCTGTCGAACCGCTTGGTATCCAGCGGCGCTTGCACCACTTTCACCTTGGTCCAATCGGCATCCAGTTCCTCCGCCACAATCTGTGCGAAAGAGGTTCTGATGTTCTGGCCCAGTTCGGGATTGGGTGATGCAATAGTGACGATGCCATCTTTGGCAATCGATAAATAACTATTAAACCCAGTAACGTCTATATCGGGATGCAATACCTGCAGCATTTGTTCCGTAGCGCCGGCTTCTTCAAACCAGCTGAAGCCGAGGAACAAACCGGCGCTTGCGAGCGTTGCCTGACGAAGAAAATTTCTCCTGCCCTGATGTAAGGTCTTGTTCATGATCATTTGGTTTTAGTGCTGGCCACTTGTACGGCCTCGCGGATCCTGTGATAAGCACCACATCGACAAATATTGCCGTTCATCGCGCTTTTAATTTGTTCCATGGTAGGCTTGGGTACCTGCTTCAAAAATGCAGCAGCGGTCATGATCTGCCCGCTCTGGCAATAGCCGCACTGCGGCACATCCACTTCTTCCCAGGCTTTCTGCACAGGATGATCACCATCGGCGGACAATCCTTCGATGGTAGTGATTTTTGCAGCACCTACAGACGAGATGGGCAACAGGCAGGAACGCATCGCGGAGCCATTCATGTGAACCGTGCAGGCACCACATTGACCCACGCCACAACCATACTTGGTTCCCAATAACCTGAGGTGATCCCTCAGCACCCACAGCAGGGGTGTATCCTCGGCCACATCCACTTTCAGGCCTTTGCCATTGACGGAGAGCGTATACACTGGCATAACGGTCAGTTTTGTTTAAAGTTACTGATTATTGATTGGGAATCTTCCCTGTAATAGATGACAAAACATTGGAATTCCCCGCTGGTTCAAAGATATTTGTGGTATGAAAAGATTGATTGTTGCCTGCCTATTGATAGCCGGCCTGTTGTCCTGCAACAAAGATTCCGTGTCCCAATCCGGCAGCTTTGCCAAAGGGGGCGATGTGGGCTGGCTGAGTGAGATGGAAGCCGCCGGAATCAAGTTTCGCCACAAGTCCGGCCAGGAGGATGATCTTTTCAATATTCTCAAGGGCGTGGGCATGAACAGCATCCGCCTGAGGGTTTGGGTAAATCCGACCGACGGCTGGTGCAACCAGGCTGATGTAGTGAAACAAGCACAGCGAGCCACCCAGGCCGGGATGAAGGTGATGATCGATTTTCACTACTCTGATTGGTGGGCGGATCCCGGAAAACAAAATAAACCCGAAGCCTGGAAAAGCCTGGACCAGGCCGGTCTTCTTGCTGCCATCGATACACATACACGGCAAGTGCTTACTGCCTTGAAGAATGCCGGTGTTACGCCCACATGGGTGCAGGCGGGTAATGAAACCAACGACGGCATGCTCTGGGAAAACGGTCGCGCCTCCAAAAATATGGCCGCCTTCTCTGCAATGGTGAACACTTCATACAAAGCCATCAAAGAGGTCTTCCCTTCCGCAAAAGTCATCGTCCATATCTCCAATGGTTACGATAATGCTTTGTTCCGATGGATGTTTGACGGACTAAAAGCAAACAACACCAACTATGATGTGATTGGTATGTCGCTCTATCCCGATCCCAACAACTGGTTTGCCACCAATGAGCAAATTAATTTTAATATGAAGGACATGATTGCACGTTATGGCAAGGAGATCATGATCTGCGAAGTAGGTATGCCAGTGGACCAGGCAGATAAATGCAGGCAGTTCATTGAGGATTTGATGAAGCGGGTAAAGAACCTGCCCGACCAAAAAGGTCTGGGTGTGTTTTACTGGGAACCGGAGTGTCATAATGATTGGAAGGGTTATAAGCTGGGTGCTTTCGATAACCAGGGCAGACCCACCGTTGCGCTGGATGCATTTAAAAACTAATCGCTATTTGTTTGCTACATTGTAGCCTTAAAATCTGGATATGATGAAACGTATGCTGTTGCTGATGGTCATCACTGCAAGTATTTTTTCTTGTCAGAAAGACGACAACCCGGTTGCTCCACCGTATATGGATTGTAAGGCCGATGGCGGTGTGGTGGAATTCACCACAAGAAATGCAGTAGTGGTTGGATCGAATCTTCAGATCACAGGTATTAATGCATCGGCCACCGCTGTTTCTTTATCCATCAACAACATCAGTGCCGGACAAACAGGAACATTCAATATTGGTGCGGGTAATTTCAATACAGCAGCTTATACAGATGCTACGGGCGGCTACTCCGCAGGAGGCAGTGGTGGAAGCGGTCAAATAACGATTGTGGTCAACAATGGAGGCACGCTCCAGGGATCCTTTCAGTTTACGGCTTTAGATCTCTCCGGCAAAACGAAAGTGATCACCGAAGGCCGATTCATGATCTACTACTAAACGATGTACCAGCACAAGTCTTCCACAAGTGCTCACTGGCGATCCAGATTGTTCACGGTCATATTTGAAAGTGATACAAAGGCCGGGAAGATTTTCGATATAGGCCTGCTGATCATGATCGTCATCAGCCTGATGGTGGTACTGATCCAGGGAACGCCCTCTTTGCTGGAAAAATACAACGATGAACTCTACCTGATTGAATGGGTCATCACCATCATCTTTACCGTTGAATACATTCTGAGAATTCTTGCTGTAAAAGAGCCCTGGCGTTATGTGTTTAGTTTGTACGGTCTGATTGACCTGCTATCGATATTACCCACTTTTCTGAGCATCCTCTTCCCGCAAACAAGATACCTGCTCGTAATACGCGCACTAAGGCTGATGCGGGTGTTCAGGATTTTCAAGCTAACACATTTTGTGAAAGAAGGGATGGCGATTGTTATTGCGCTGAAAGCAAGTTCTAAACGCATCCTTGTATTTCTGGCCTTTATCATGGTATTGAGTGTGATCCTGGGTTCGATTGTTTACGTGGTGGAAGCACCTTACAATGAACAGTTTCATTCCATCCCGCAAAGTATATACTGGTGCATCGTTACCATTACTACGGTAGGGTATGGCGATGTATCTCCTATAACGCCCCTCGGCAAATTCATTGCTTCACTGATCATGATCCTGGGCTATTCCATTATTGCTGTGCCAACAGGTATTGTAACGGTTGAAATGTCTAAGGGTATGAGGGCAGAAACGCTTTCCAATCAGACTTGTCCATCCTGTTCAAAGGAAGGTCATGATCATGATGCGAAGTTTTGCAAATACTGTGGCCAGCCTTTGCACGATTAAAATACCACTGTGACCACTGACCTCGGCATCAATGAAATATAAACTGGATTCTTTTTTGTACGAATCTCTGCAATAAGGCTTCTTGATTGCTCATTCTGCATGATCAAAACCGTTTTTCCATCGGGCCGCATAAATGCTACTTGATTGATCAGGCTATTGCTTTCTGAGCCGATGCGCACAGAACCGGGAAGCACCCATTTGGAGGCGTGGGCAATGATGTAATACGCCACATTCCTGTGCCACTGGTCTGCAGAAATGGTCAATGCGCCTTTGCATTCCGTACATCCGCCTGGGGTGTGCGGACCGTAAGCGAGATCATTGGCAAGGTTCCACTCCAATGCCACACGACTCCAATTGCGCATGGAGCCGATAATCACATTCTTCATATGCCAGTGCAAGTCGCCGTCAAACTCGCCTTTAGCGCCGGTCCACTGTTCCGTGAAATAAAGATTTTTCTCCGGATACGCTTTCTTCACAACGGATAACGCAGAAATGTCTCCTTCATACAAATGAAATGCGGATCCATCCACAAATGGTCTTGCTTTTTCGTCATTCAACACTGTCAACGGATACTCCGGCTTGTTACAATTATGATCATAAGCGATGATCTTGGTGGTGATGCCTTCCGCACGGAACACAGGACCGAGGTAATCCCTGATGAACTGCGACTGTTCCTCCGCCAGCATCACCATGCTGGGGTTGTTCCCTCCATGCAGGGGTTCATTCTGCGGCGTCATGGCGTCAATCACTATGCCTTCCGCTTTCATGGCCCTGATGTATTTCACCAGGTAGTTGGCGTAGGTTCGATAGTAAGCCGGCAATAATTTTCCACCCATGGATTTGCGGTTATCCTTCATCCAGGTTGGAGCGGTCCACGGGGTGGCCAGAATTTTCACTTGTGGCTGAATGGCAAGAATCTGCTTGAGTACAGGGATAAGTCCGGTTCCCGCAGCGCCGTCTTTTGCCAGCGAAAATTTCAATAGCCCCGTATCCGTCTGCCCTTCCGGCAGATCATCATAAGTGAATACATCAGGATTCAAATCTGACGCACCAACACTAATACGGACATAACTGATACGTATACCCGAAGATGAAAACAGTTCATGTAGTAATTTCTTACGGGCATTTTCAGACATGGCCATGATCAGTTGTGCACTGCCGCCGGTGAGCGTGTAGCCAAAGCCATCAACCGTTTGAAAACGCTGTTCCGGATCAATGGTGACGATGGCGTCTGGAGTGGCAGTGGGTGCAGTTTGCTTGCCTTTTTGCAACAATACTTTTTCATCGCCGGTGGTTGTCCAGGTGGTGACCTGTGCCGATACAGACACACCATAGAGTAAGCATATGCAAATGGCCAATATTTTATGCTGCATAACAAACATTCATCGATATAAAAAAGCCACCCGTAGGTGGCTCCAAAAGTTAGTCTTAGTTGATCAAATTTACTTCTTCTCTTTCTTTCCTTCCATCACCATGCCATTGTAGTCGATTTTCATCGCTTCTACGTCCGTTCCATCTGCATTGCGCGTAAATGTAAAGACGGCCTGGCCCATCACATCAAAAGCTTCTTTTTTGTCTTTGATTGGCTCAAGGAAACCTTCATACTGTCCGCCCGCAAGGAAATACAATTTTGACTCCCGCACCACTACTTCCAGAAATTCAAAAGGCGCACCCTCTATTTTATATTTTCCTTTGTACAGCGCGGTATCGCTTACTTTAAACCATGCAGATGTATCCGGAGGCGTTGGCGTTTGCGCACTGGCATCAAACGAAATAACAAATAACCCAATAACGAATAACAAAATAACTTTCTTCATACATAAACAGTTTCAGCCCTAAATGTATCATTTCAAGGTTAAAACCACAACAGAAAATGGCGGAATGGTTGCCTGCAAGCCAGAACCGGTCAGTTTTGCTCCGCTAAAGGATTGTGGTTTGATCTTTTCCGGCTGCTGGAAGCTGTTATGGTCCTGCACCTTGGCTGAGCTCAGGATACGCCCAGACACGGTATTGAGCTTGCCGCCCCTGAAATCAAGGCTGATGTTCTGAGCCTTGGAAGCATCAATATTGACCAGGGTTACGTGAATCTCGCCACTTTTATCTTTGGATGCTGAAACAGAAATCGCAGGAAGTTTTTCCTTGCCCAACACATAATCGGCCGTAGTCAATTGCACCGGGAGCAATTGTGCATCCTGGTGAACATTGTACATTTCCATCACATGATAGGTTGGCGTGAGAATGATCTTCTCCTGATCAGTCAGGATCACCGCCTGCAGCACGTTCACCATCTGCGCGATGTTGGCCATCTTCACCCGGTCTGCATGGTTATTGAAAATATTGAGCGTCACGCCGGCAAGCATCGCATCCCGCATCGTATTCTGCTGAAACAGGAAACCCGGATTGGTTCCCGGTTCCACATCGTACCACCCACCCCACTCATCAACAAACAGAGCAACCTTTTTTTGTGGATCGTATTTATCCATGATGTTGACGTGCCGCGTTACCAACTCTTCCATGTACAACGCGTTCTTCATGGTAGAGAAATACTGCTGCTCAGTGAACGCGGTGGCAGAACTCTTGGCGTTCCAGTCGATAACCGCATAATGATGAAGGGCCACGGCTTCCATCAAATGACCCGGGACATCGCGCATCAGCACTTCGGTCCATTTATAATCTGAGCTGTTGGCGCCAGAGGCTACGCGAACGGTTTTTCCATCATTGGTCCATCCGCTCATGAACGTTGCATATTGCCGATAGATATTGGCATAGTATTCAGGTGTCATGTTGCCGCCACAACCCCAGGCCTCGTTGCCCACGCCCCAATATTTGACGTTCCAGGGCTCTTTGCGGCCGTTTTTTTCCCGGAGTATAGACATTGGACTGGTTCCTGGCTTTCCATTGGTATATTCCGTCCAGTCTGCAAACTCCTGTACCGTGCCACTGCCTATATTACCGGAGAGATATGGGGCTGCGCCGATGCGTTCACAAAAATTCAGGAAATCATGCGTGCCGAAACTGTTGTCTTCCGTAACGCCGCCCCACCAGCGGTTGACGATGGATGGGCGCGATTTTTTATCGCCGATGCCGTCTTTCCAATGGTAGGTGTCCGCAAAACAGCCCCCGGGCCAGCGAAGCACGGGCACTTTAAGCTTCTTCAGGGCTTCGATGATATCATTGCGAATGCCGTCTGTATTCGGAATATACCTTGCTGTATCCCCAACATAGATCCCCTGGTAAATGCATCGGCCCAGGTGTTCGGCAAAATGACCATAAATATGCTTGCTGATGGTCACGGGCTGGGGTGGATCCAGCTGCACCACCGCCCTGTTTTGTGCTGACAATGAAATACCCAAGGCGAGGGCTCCTGCAAGAAAGATTGATTTCATGGGCAGAAGATACTAATTTTGCCGCTTCTTAACCTTTCCTTAACTGGGGAGAAGATAGCTTTGGAGACTTTTTAAACTTTGATATGAGATTATTATTGTTGGCTGTGGCTTTGATGTTGACGGGTACTATTGTTGTTGCGCAGGAAAATCCTGAACCCAAGAAGAAAACCGATTGGAGCAAAGTGGATCTGGGTAAGCGGGCTGCGGATCATTTCATGATTCAATTTGGCTATAATGGCTGGGCAGGTGCACCAGACAGCATCAACAAAAAAGGATTCAGCCGCACTTTTAATGCGTACCTGATGTTTGATTTTCCTTTTAAAACAAACCCACGATTATCGGTTGGCATCGGACCTGGTATCGGTTCAGATAATATGTATTTCGATGAAACCACCATCAGCATCAATAATCGCCAGCGGATTGAATTCAACAGGGACACCATCACCCAGTATAAAAAATATAAACTGAACACAACCTACCTCGAGGTGCCTGTGGAGCTGCGCTGGTCCGCCAACCCAGCCAATATGAATAAAGGTTTCAAATTTGCCATCGGCGCCAAAGTGGGAACCCTGCTGGACGCGAAGACTAAAGCAAAGGTTGACCTGGACGCAGACGGTAACGGCGGGTACATCGAGAAAATCAAAGCGAAGCAGGTATTTAATGGTACCAGGCTGGCAGCAACCGCCAGGATCGGTTATGGTAACCTCACCGTATTTGGCACCTATGCCATAACAGAATTCTTCAAAGAAGGTCAGGGCCCCCAGGGTATGAGGCCATTCTCGATTGGTCTCACACTAAGCGGTTTGTAGTATTTTTGTAGAAATTATCGTCATTGATCGACAAAAAACAGCTTCTTAACCAGGAGGAAAATGCCGTATTGGTTGGTGTGATCGGCAAGGATCAAACAGAAACCCAGGTGAAAGAGTACCTGGATGAACTCGCGTTCCTGGCAGAAACTGCAGGTGCCATCACCATCCGTAAGTTCACGCAGAAACTCCCCCATCCGGATAGTCGCACCTACATCGGCAAAGGAAAACTACAGGAGATCAGCGATTATCTCAAAGGCAAGGACGTCAAGATCCTGATTTTTGACGATGAGCTGAGTGGTGCGCAGATTTCTAATATTGAAAAAGAAACAGGTGTAAAAACCGTGGACCGTAGTGACCTTATCCTGGACATATTTGCACGCCGCGCAAAAACTGCAAGAGCGCGTGCACAGGTTGAGCTTGCGCAATACCAATACATCCTTCCAAGACTCCGGGGTATGTGGAAACACCTTGAAAGGCTGGGTGGCGGTATCGGTACCAGAGGTCCCGGTGAATCAGAGATTGAAACGGACCGCAGGATTGTGCGTGAAAAGATCAGCCTGCTCCGTAGAAAGCTGACCGAAATAGAAAAGCAGAGTTTTACCCAACGTAAAGATCGTGGCGAGTTCATTCGCGTTTCACTGGTGGGCTATACGAACGTTGGGAAATCAACGCTGATGACCCTGCTAAGCAAATCCGAGGTCTTTGCAGAAAATAAATTGTTTGCCACACTGGATACCACCACGCGTAAAGTGGTTTGGGAAAACACACCTTTCCTGCTCAGCGATACGGTAGGGTTCATTCGTAAACTGCCACACCACCTCATTGAAAGTTTTAAGAGCACCCTGGATGAAGTCAAGGAAAGTGATATCCTGCTGCATGTGGTTGACATCTCGCATCCCCAATATGAGGAACAGATCAATGTGGTAAAATCCACACTAGCTGAACTCGGATGCCAGGACAAGCCGAGTATCATGATCTTTAATAAGATGGATCAGTATGAAAAAAACACCTTTGATGAATGGCTTGATCCGCAAGTGAAAGAAGAGATCCTGCGTGATCTGAAAGAACGATGGGAAAATGAAACACAGCATCACTGCGTATTTGTGTCGGCAACGGAAAGGAGAAATATCGATGGTTTGCGGAATAGCATCATGACCAAGGTGAAGGAAATGTATCAGATCCGGTATCCGTATAAATCGGAATTCTTCACCTGATGGCTGGAAAAATGGAATGGCACAAGATTGCAGCAGACGCTGAGGAATTGATTTTTGATTCCAATAACATCACTGTGATCAACTGCAACAACAAGCAGGTTTGCGTTGCACGTTATAACAATCAACTTTTTGCATTTGCGTATCTCTGTCCCCATGCCAGCGGCATCATGGCCAATGGTTATATTGATCCATTGGGCAATGTGGTTTGCCCCATCCATCGATATAAATTCAGTATGGCGAATGGAAGAAATGTCAGTGGTGAAGGATACCATTTGAAAACCTATCCCATTGAAATCAGGGAAGACGGTGTCTTTATGGGTATGCAGAAATCCGGTTGGTTGGGATTTTAAGTTCTGCGATCTTTACGATGGATTTATTTTATGCACGCATACATCAAACCACTTCGCAAGGCTTTTGAACTGATTGCCGATAAGGATATGGCCAAAGGGCAGCAGGCCTATATGAAAAACCTGTTTCCTTTCTTCGGAATCAAAACAGATGACCGGCGCACCATCACCAAAGCGCATTTTAAAGAGAAGGGTTTGCTTGATGAAGCCACCTTGTACGAAGTGGTGAATGAACTCTGGTCCCTGCCCAACCGGGAGTACCAATATGCGGGCCAGGAGTTATTGCATTTCCATCGAAAAACATTTACGGTACACACCATCAAATGCATTGAACACTGTATCACAAACAAGAGTTGGTGGGATACTGTTGATGCGCTGAATACACTGGCAGCAGGTATATACTTTGAGAAATTCCCGCAAAAGATCTCTTCAATTACGGGCAAATGGAACAGATCCGATGACATGTGGCTGAACAGAAGCAGCTTGTTGTTTCAACTGAAGTACAAACAAAAAACAGACACCGCATTACTCGCTTCATATATTGAAACCCTAGCGTCATCTAAAGAATTCTTCATCCGGAAAGCGATCGGCTGGATCCTGCGTGAGTATGCGAAAACAAATCCGGAATGGGTAAGGGAATTTGTAGATACTCATGAACTATCCGGCTTAAGCAAACGTGAAGCGCTAAAAGCTATTGGCTAGTGGCTAATAGCTTCCCTACCCTTCTTAATTGTCTTGCATGATGCTTGGTATGCAGTTCTGTAAACATCATCCACTGTTCGGCATTCAGTAAACCCATTCGCGGGTGCTTTACTTTCTGATTGGGCGAAGCCTTTTCCGCCATTGATATCAATTCCGGCAAATCCATTCGAAACTGATCGATGAGAACCTGAGCCTGAGCCTTATTGATCTTCTCAACGAGATGTTCCAATTTGGGTGGCACTTTAAACTTCATCGTAGGCGGATACCGACGGAAAAACAACACAAGTCGGTAAGGAATTTTCAATGAATCACTATTTTCTATCGCCAGCCCATTGAAGCATTTCTCTATGATCGGACGCATCAGCATATTTGAACGGAAAATATGCGCAAAGACTTCGGCATAGCTCCATACACCTGGGGCAGGGGTTCGTTGGAATTCCGTCTCAGATGTGCTGTGTAACAAGCTTTCGTAATGATCTACAGCAACAGTGATCTCTTTTGATATACCTGATAAACTCATAATGCAGAACTGTCTTTGGGTATTTCTTCCTGGCGGTAATGTTCATGCAATTGTACCGGTTTTTTGGGTGGCTTCATCTTCAATTGCAAAACATCCACCAGGAAAGCAAAGGCCATCGAAAAATAAATATATCCCTTTGGAATATGGAAATCCATGCCTTCGGCCACCAGCGACATCCCGATAAGCAAGAGGAAACTCAATGCAAGCATTTTAAATGCAGGGTGTTTGTTCACAAAATTGCTGATGGGTTCAGCCGCAAACAACATAATAACCACAGTGACCACTACGGCAACGTACATTACCCAAAGCTCTTTCACCATGCCTACTGCAGTGATAATAGAATCTACGGAAAACACCAGGTCCAGCAAAAGGATCTGGGCGATCACCTGGTTGAAGGAATTGGCTTTGATGTCTTTGGATTGATCGCCTTCCTCTCCTTCCATTTTATGGTAGATCTCTTTTGCACTTTTGTAAATAAGGAAAAGACCACCTAACAACAGGATAAGATCCTTGCCGGAGAATGCATTACTGCCGATGGTGAACAGGGTTGTTTCCAACCGGAGGATCCAGGAGATCACAGCCAGCAAGGCAAGACGCATCACCATGGCGAGGATGAGACCGAGCCTTCGGGCCTTCTTCTGTTGGGCCTCCGGTAATTTTGAAGCTATGATGGAAATAAAAATGACATTGTCCAATCCCAATACCACTTCCAAAGCGATCAATGTAATCAGGGCGATGATTGTCTCCATACTATTCAATTATTACGCACTAAACTGGCTGTTACCACTAAACGATCTTCAATCAAATAGGTTCCGGAATGAACGATTGATTTTTCGATCATTTGGTAAAACTTCCCCGAGATGATCCGTTCCGGCAGGGCGATGATTACCCGGGAATTCTGGTCAAGATAATGATTGATCAGTTTCGCCAGCATCTCAAAGCAATCCGGGTCATAGCTCACGTCACTAAGGATTACAATATCGGCAGGAGGATAGTCTGGAATATTCCAATCAGCCACCCGGCATTGCACATTTTGGAGATCCAATTTGCGGACGTTCTCTTTAGCCCAGGTCATGGCTTCGGGTATGAGGTCCGTGAGCAGCACTTCCCTCGCCCATGTTGCGGCAACAAAACTCGGCAGGCCAATGCCTCCCCCCCATTCAATGACAGATTTATTTTTTAGCCATTCTGCATGCTCCCGCAAATACCGGGTCATCGCAAAAGCAGCTGGCCATAGCCTCGTCCAGTATGGAAATGGGAACCACTCATCTTTATCCGCAGAATTGCGGTAAACATCCTCCACCTCCCAAGGATCAGGGACAACGATTCTTAATCCTTCTGCTTCGATCCTTTTTTGCCTATATGAGAAATCGTTCATATGTACAGAATAACTGACAACTTATCAACCCAGGCGGTTTTTTGCGTTCAAACCCGCTTTCCGACTGGATTTCAGGGCGTAACTTTGGGTTACCTTTTTCACCTGTTTGTATAAAAGCCAAGAGAAAACAAAATACGATGATCCAGAAAACATACTATAAAACAAAAGATTACTGCAAAGTAAAGTTTAGCGCGAAGATAGAAGATGCTGAAACCATGGAGATCCTGGGTTTGAATAGTGACTGGGAAAATGCAGTGATCATGAGCAAGAAAAAAGATGGCACCTTCACCGCAGATGTCAATCTTCCTAAAGACACCAAGCACGAGTTCAAGTATCGCATCAACCAGGCCATCTGGTCAAACGAGCCCGATGCAGATGCACAAGCACCGAATCAGTTTGGCGGCATCAATAGCGTTTTGTCGCTCTAACCCCCGAAAATACAGGTTGGAGGTTGTAGGTTGGAGGTTGC
>JBASZQ010000045.1:0-8690 GCA_049661025.1 Chitinophagaceae bacterium
CAATATGTCCTTGATCAACCTGGGTACCTGGCCAACATCGACGTCTATTCCGCTTGGGGGAGCCTCGTTCATACCATTGCTAACAACCAACTTTGCGGAACCAAGGGTGAGTTTGTATGGGATGGACTAAACATGCAGCAGTTTCCATTGAAAAGAGGTGCTTACATCTTACAAGCAAGGTTCCATCTTCCCAACGGCAAGATGAGACAACAGAAAATAGCCATTGGTGTTTGGTAAATCCATCAAATGCTTTGACATATGCTTCAATTTCAGTATATTAGATAGCCTTTCCATCCTTAGAAAGATCAGGTGGCTCTTTAAAATGCAGACTGATGAAATCAATTATTATCAGCAGAAGCCTGGCTTTCGCTCTTGGATTGTTGTTTCTGACTACGCGGTCATATGCACAACAGGTTTTGGAATACACGGAGAATGCTGCTGGTAATGTAGGCACCACTTATTGGTATACCGATTCCTATACTGCCGCCGGTGGATGCCGCAATACAGTTGAGTTTCTTCCGAATGGTTTTAATTTCAATGACCCCAACACCAAATATCCGCTGCTAATTTTCTTTCCTGGTAAGAATCAAACTGCCAGTCCTACGGACATCTTCAACAATGGTTCCAATCCGGAAGGCGTTAAGGCACCCAGGCTAAAAGAAACCATTTTCTCCTGGACCTGGCCTTCCATCATTAAAGTACAAACCCAGCCCATCCCCAGATTTCTGTTAACCTATTATGCTCCGGCTAACGTACCCGGTCCGGCTAGCCAAAACTATTCATTCATTGTAGTAACCGTGCAGTGCGGCCCCAACGATGTGATCGCGGACTATGATAAAATGATCAAGGGCTATGTCTTCGAAAAGTATAAAGACAAGATCGATCCCACACGAATATATCTTACAGGATTAAGTCTCGGCGGCGGGAAAGCAGTTGAATATTTGGCTGACCCTTCAAGGGCCGCAACCATCGCGGCAATCGCTCCAGTGGCTACAGGCACAGAGTGTCCCTATACCCCGGAATTCATCAGCACACCGGGTGTACTCGGGCCCAGTCCCGTGCCACCGGTTTGGAGTCCTTGTGCAGACCAAAGTCAATTCAACGCCATTGTACAGAACGTAGTGAACAGCACAACCCTTGGCGTTTTCTTCAACCATAACCTGAACGATAGATCTGATGCGCCGGTGAAGATTTCCAATTTCTTTTTTGACGCAATCAATGCAATACAACCCGGAAAAGCCGGAGGTTATTTCAACCCCGTTGCGCCATCTGACCCCTTTGATCCCACTCACGATGCCTGGGGAAGGGCATATGATCCGTTTATTACGGACTATAATGGGAAAAACATGTATTCGTGGCTGTTAGACTACCAATCTAACAATACTTTGATCCCGCTTCCGGTCAGACTTCGTGACTTCTCTGTTGCCAGGAACAGCCAGGGAGGAGTGAACCTGAAATGGACAACTGATCTGGAACAGCATACCAGTCATTTCAGCGTTGAGCGCTCGGTAGACGGGATCCAGTTTTCATCCATCGGCACCGTTCGGTCGGCCGGGAACAGCAGCAGTCTCCGGAACTATACGTTCATCGATGATGCTTTGTTAACCGAGGAATTATTCTATCGATTGAAAATGGTTGACATCGATGGCCGGTATGAATACTCGTCTGTTAAAAAAATCAGCTTCCGCAATCGCGGGTTAAAATTTGTACTCGCGCCCAATCCTGGCGTCGGCCCTGTTCGGTTGGTGGTTGAAGGAGAAGCAAGAGGAATGCTTTCGTTCCACATCATGGACCAGACAGGCAGAGAACTGATCCGGGAAAAAAAGGATAAAACACGCAACACACTTCAATGGCAGCCCGATCTCACTGGCCTGGGTTCCGGGGTTTATTTTGTCCGGATTACTGGAGATCAGGTCAATCAAACCCTAAAGCTTGTAAAGCCTTAGCCTGCCCGCTCTACATATTCAATAGATTTTCATACATTTGTGCCTCATCCGCACCCCATACCCCCTGCTTTCCCCTAAACCCAAGAGAGATTTTATTAATCGGGAAAGGCTTTTAAATTATGACAGCAATCAACATCCGGCTCTCCATACGGAGCATGCTTATTTTGTGTTTATCCGTATGCTTTGTCAGCGCTTCCGCACAAACCGTCATCGCAACCAATAATAATTATGGAGCCGGCTTCACCCAGTATATCTGGAATGCATACACCGGTGCAGGCGATGTAACCAATTCATATGAGTTTGTGCCGGCCGGTTACAATGCCAACGACGCCACTGTCAAGTATCCAGTGATCTTTTTCTTCCCGGGCGTAGGCGATGTAAAAACAAGTGATCCGAATTCCGTATTGCGACTGGGTCTCCGGGCCATCGCCATTGAATTGGAAGGGGGCAATTTTGGGGCGGGTAATTTTAACTTTATCGTGATTGGCATGCAAGGTTCTGCCAGCTCTCCTGCAAATGAATACGCAGCTTTTATGGAGAACTATGCCTTTGTAAAATACCAGAATAAGATCGACTTTTCCAGGGTATACCTGACCGGACTCAGCATGGGCGGGGGAAGAATTATGGAATACATGGAAAATTCAACCCGTGCGGCGAAAATTGCAGCCATTGCACCTGTAGCAACTGGTACGGGCTGCCCATATATCGCCGGATGCGGACCAGGAACAGCCTACTTTACGATCGTAAACAATATGACGGCCAATTCTTCCCTCGGAATGTTCTTCACACATAACATACAGGATCCCACTGTTGATTATGAAGTATCCAAGGGCTACGTTGATGGCGTAAATGCTACTCAACCCAACAGAGCACAATTTTACTTTGATCCCACCAATCCCAACCACGATGCATGGTCCACTGCTTATGCCGCAGGAAACAGAAATTTCGGCAATAAGAATATGTACGATTGGTTCCTGCAATACAGCCTAAACATAACGCTTCCGGTCACCCTAACTTCTTTTACAGCATCACTTACGGCCAACAAAACCGTTAACCTGCGCTGGACCACAGGTTCAGAAACCAACAGCTCGTTTTTCGCCGTTGAAAGGTCAGCTAACGGTAAAGACTACACGGAAATTGGCAGGCTGAATGCCGCAGGGAACAGTTCCACATCCCGCAACTACGAGTTTACTGATGTACAGCCTAATGTTGGTGGAAACTATTATAGGTTAAAACAGGTCGATAAAAACAACAGCTTTCAATACAGCCAGGTAAAAAAGATCACCCTGAATAATCTGGGCCTTAGTTTACAGGCAGGGCCAAATCCATTCTCTAATCAGGTGGAGCTGTTGATTTCCGGAGACGCCAGAGTGGCGCTAACGGCAAATGTTTCTGACGTGAATGGGAAACTGCTTCGCCAGGTCAAGTTTATGAAAACCGAAACCTCGATGAAGAAAATGATCGATTTGTCAAACCTTTCCTCCGGCGTTTACATCCTTCAGGTGAGCGGAGAAGGAGTCTCTTTCGTGCAAAAAATAATTAAGAACTGATATGCTACTAGCTATTTGCTAATAGCTAGTGGCTAGATCAAAGTAATGTCGAAGTTCACGAGTTGTACAAACTCCTGAATACGCTCATCGATATCTTCTTTGGTGATCTCGCGTAAGCGCTGTGTTCCAAATTTTTCAACCGTGAAAGAAGCCATGGCAGAACCTACGATGATGGCGGTCTTCATGTTATCATAAGAGATATCGCGGGTCCGGGCAATATGACCAATGAATCCACCCGCAAAAGTGTCTCCTGCTCCAGTGGGGTCAAACACTTCTTCAAGCGGCAGGGCTGGCGCAAAGAACACCCGCTCTTCATGGAACAGCAAGGCACCATGCTCGCCTTTCTTAATGATGAGGTATTTAGGGCCCATCTTCATGATGGTGCGTGCTGCTTTTACAAGAGAAAACTGACCGCTCAATTCACGCGCTTCACTATCGTTCACCAATAACACATCCACCTGTCCGATCACCGCTTCCAGATCTTCCAGTGCGGTCTGCATCCAGAAATTCATGGTATCCATTACAATCAGGCGTGGACGTTGCTTTAACTGCCTGATCACACTCATTTGCACCGCGGGCACAAGGTTCCCCAGCATCAGGAACTCGCAATCCTGGTAGCTTTCCGGCACAACTGGATTGAAATCCGCCAGTACGTTCAGTTGTGTGTCAAGAGTATCCCTGGTATTCATATCCATGTGGTACTTGCCAGACCAATAAAAGCTCTTCTGGTCTTTCTTCACCTGCACACCGGAAAGATCAACCCCTCTTGCATGTAACTCATCCAGTTCAGTCTGTGGAAAATCACCGCCTACTACGGATATCTGCTTGATGTCATGGCTGAAATTAGAAGCACTCCAGGCGATATACGTTGCGGCACCGCCAACGATCTTGTCGCTCTTGCCAAATGGGGTTTCGATATCATCAAAGGCCATGGAACCAACAACAACAAGCGACATACAGGTGTGATTTAGCCGCAAATATAGGAGTAATGCAAATAGCTACTAGCTAATAGCTATTTGCCGCATTCCTCTATTGCGGAATTTCACTAACAATTGTTAGTTTTGTTTTCAATCATCAGACTAACAATGGGTAGGATTTCTGGCAGAAAAAATGGCAACCGGCGGGAAATGATCACGCTGGCAGCGGCACAGCTGTTCCGGGAAAAAGGCTTTCCCTCCACAGGCATGAGGGACCTTGCGGGCGAGGTGGGTGTAGAGGCCGCGAGTCTTTACAACCATATTCGCTCAAAAGCGGAGCTCCTGCAGGAGATCTGTTTCCGGGTGGCCAATGATTTCAATGCCCAGCTCATGGAAGTGGAGGCCAGTGAAAACCTTACCGGCCTGGAGAAAATGGAAGCCATTGTGCGTTTTCACATCCAGATGTGGATCAACAGGCTTGATGAGGTAATGGTTACCAACAATGAAAGCAAATACCTCGAAGAACCCTATAATGGCACCTTCCTCAACGAGCGAAGGGTCTATGTACGCCGCCTTGAACAGGTCATCGAAGACGGGATGCGCAAGGGCAATATCAAAAAAGTACAACCTTACGCAGTTGTCCTTACCCTCATGAGTGCGGTGCGGGGCATTGAGTTCTGGCATCGCACCAAAAAGAACATCAGCGCTGAGGAACTTGAAGAAAACATGGTGCTACATCTTGTAAAAGGCTTAAAGAAATAGGTATGTCGATACATTTTCATACCCTAACGGTCACGCATATCCGAAAAGAAACCGATGATTGCATCTCCATCGCTTTTGACGTACCGGAATCGCTGAAACAGCAATTCATATTTCAGCAGGGGCAAAACATCACCATCCGTAAAATCATTGACGGCGAAGAACTACGCAGAAACTATTCCATCTGCAGCTCCCCATCCCAGAATGAACTTCGCGTAGCCATCAAGCGCATGCCCAACGGAAAATTCTCCAACTGGGCAAATGAACATCTTCGGGAAGGAGACGCATTGGATGTGCTTCCACCCACGGGGAAATTCAATACCAAACTGGATCCATCGGCACAAAAACATTATCTGGCATTTGTGGCGGGCAGTGGTATCACGCCGGTGATGTCTATCCTTAAGACAACCCTTGAAACCGAGCCCCAGAGCAGGTTTACGCTGGTGTACGGCAATAAAAGCAGGCGCTCCATCATCTTCCGCGAAGAACTCGAAGAGTTGAAGAACAGATATATGCAACGACTCCAGCTCATTCACTTGTTGAGCCAGGAGGAACCGGATAGTCCGCTCAACTTTGGAAGGATCGATGCAGACAAATGCCATCAGCTCACACGTGGATTGATCCAACTGTCAAGTATAGACGAAGTTTTCATCTGCGGCCCTGAAGCAATGATCCATACCGTGCGCAACACGCTGGAAGCATCCGGGTTCCCATCGGCACATATCCATTTTGAACTGTTCACCACACCGGGTGCCGCTGCTGCGAAACAGGCCGCAAGGGAGTCCCGCGTATCCGCAACAGGCAGTATGGCCAGGATCAAAGTGAAGATCGATGGGGTGGTTACCCAGTTCACCCTTCCCCAGGAAGGAGACAGCATCCTGAATGCCGCCCTCCGGGCCGGCGCGGATCTGCCATACGCCTGCAAGGGCGGTATGTGCGCCACCTGTAAAGCCAAACTCCTGGAAGGCAAGGTGGAGATGGACGTCAACTACGCCCTTGAAGCTGAGGAAGTTAAGCAGGGCTATATCCTCACCTGCCAGAGCCATCCCCTGACAGAGACAGTCTTTGTTGACTTCGATCAACGTTAAGGAATTCTTATACTAACAAGTGTTAGTATTTCGTTCAAACTCATTTATCTTTGAGACATGATGACTACAACACAAACGCACGACCTGGAGCAGGTTTTCCAGGATAAAATTGATGCCGAAGTGAAGATAGAGCCGAAGGACTGGATGCCTGAGGCATATCGGAAAACCCTCGTCAGGCAGATCAGTCAACATGCCCATAGTGAGATAGTGGGGATGTTGCCGGAAGGAAACTGGATCACGCGCGCGCCATCCTTGAAAAGAAAAGCGGTTCTGCTGGCGAAGGTGCAGGACGAAGCTGGGCATGGCCTATACTTATATTCCGCAGCGGAGACCCTCGGTACTTCGCGTAAGCAAATGATTGACGACCTGCTTTCGGGCAAAGCAAAATATTCATCCATCTTCAACTACCCCACGCTGACCTGGGCCGATATGGGCGCAGTGGGCTGGCTGGTAGATGGCGCGGCCATTATGAACCAGGTGATGCTCTGCAGAACTTCATATGGTCCATATGCAAGAGCGATGGTTCGGATCTGTAAAGAAGAAAGTTTCCACCAACGCCAGGGCTTTGAGATCCTGCTCACACTTAGCCAGGGTACCGATGCACAAAAAGCAATGTGCCAGGACGCGATCAACCGCTGGTGGTGGCCCTCCCTGATGATGTTTGGCCCCAAAGATTCAGACAGTACACACAGTGATCAAAGCATGAAGTGGAAGGTTAAGCGCAAAACAAATGATCAGCTCCGCCAGGAGTTTGTAGATATGATTGCCGAACAGGTGAAGATCCTGAACATGACCTTGCCGGATAAAGATCTGAAATGGAATGAAGCCCGCGGGCACTATGATTTCGGTGAGATTAATTGGGAGGAATTCTGGAATGTGGTGAAAGGAAATGGCCCCTGCAACAAGCAAAGGCTGGAAGCCAGGAGGAAGGCCCATGCAGAAGGTGCCTGGGTGCGTGAAGCAGCCGCCGCTTACGCGAACAAAAAATCTGCTCAACTGAAAACCCATGCCGCATGATGCCAAGAAAATTTTACTACGGAGATATTCCTGATGCACAAGGTTCCGGTAGCAACCTGAGCGCTGCAAACACATCAAATGAAAAAGACTGGCCACTCTGGGAGGTATTCATCCGCAGCAAGCAAGGCCTGGATCATAAACATGTGGGTAGTCTGCACGCGGCAGACGCAGCCATGGCCATTGAGAACGCGAGGGATGTGTATACCCGCCGCATGGAGGGCATCAGCATCTGGGTGGTGGAAAGCAAATATGTGCACGCCTCCAATCCGGATGATGCAGGTGCATTTTATGAACCCGCGAATGATAAAGTGTACAGACACCCGACGTTCTATGACCTGCCGGATGAATTGTCGCATATGTAAGGAATGCGGTAATGCGGCAGTGCGGCAATGAATAACACAATAACCAAATAACTTAATGACCAGGTGAACATGCATGTTGAATTTTTACTGCATCTCGCAGATAGTGCTTTAGTACTTGGCCATCGCAATAGCGAGTGGTGCGGGCATGGGCCGGTGCTGGAGCAGGATATTGCGATAACAAATATTTCTCTTGACCTCATCGGACAGGCACGGAACTTCTATCAATACGCAGCCGTGTTGCGGAATGATGGAAGCACGGAAGACAGTCTCGCTTATCTCAGGGATGTACGGGAATTCCGCAATCCACTCCTGGTGGAACAACCCAATGGTGATTGGGCGCATACCATACTCAGGCAGTTCTTCATGTCAAATTATCAATATGAGTTGTATCGATGGCTTGATGCACAGGAAGACGAGCAACTCGCCGCCATTTGCGCCAAAGCCCTGAAAGAAGTAACCTATCATCTTCGCTGGAGCAGCGAGTGGGTGATCCGCCTTGGCGATGGCACGGAAGAAAGCAAACAAAGAATGCTGAGCGCCATAGATGATCTCTGGACCTTTACAGGTGAGCTCTTCACGCGCGTGCCATATGAACCCATGGATCCGGCGATGTTTTCAAACAACTACCAGCAACGCATAACCGAAATTTTCACTGAGGCTACCCTACCGGTGCCCACTGGCGTCTATTTCCAGCAGGGCGGCAAAACAGGCCTTCACTCTGAACACCTGGGGTTTGTGCTGGCAGAGATGCAGTTTATGCAAAGGGCGTATCCCGGGGCTGCTTGGTAAGTTGGAAGGTGGAAGGTGGAAGACGAACCTTCTAACTTCCACCTTCCAACTTAATACTTGAAACAATGAATGACAACATAATCAAAATACTCTCGAACGTCCAGGACCCAGAGGTGCCTGTCCTTTCGGTGATAGATCTCGGCATCGTGCGGGATGCCGTAGAGACCGAAGAGGGTATTGAAGTAGTCATCACCCCAACCTATACCGGTTGTCCGGCCATGGATGTGATAGCCACGCAGATCAGGATGGAACTGCTGGCCCA
>JBASZQ010000046.1:0-60733 GCA_049661025.1 Chitinophagaceae bacterium
GCAAGGGTTTCATAGTCAGCGTTTGACAACAATAACTACTCTAACGTATACAACAAAAAAAATCATATCGAATTGATATGATTTTTTCCATTTTATGGCAAATATGCCATAAGTATTACAGTAGCTAACTATGCGAGCTTCTCAAGTCCGGAGAAAAAGAAGCTGCCTTCAATAGCCGCATTTTCATTGCTGTCGCTACCATGAATGGCGTTCCTTCCAATGCTTTCTGCAAATATTTTACGGATCGTGCCTTCAGCGGCATTCGCCGGGTTGGTAGCACCGATAAGTGTGCGGAAAGCTTCCACCGCATTGTCTTTTTCGAGGATAGCCGCAACGATAGGGCCACTGCTCATGAATTCAACCAGTTCGCCATAAAAAGGCCTCTCTTTATGGATGGCATAAAATTCGCCTGCTTTTTCGGGGGTAAGCTGGGTCAGTTTCATCGCTACCAGCCGGAATCCTGCCTTTACGATCTGATCGATAATGGCGCCGGTATGCCCATTTGCAAATGCGTCCGGCTTGATCATGGTAAATGTTCTATTGCTCATATTGTTGTATTTCGCGCCGCAAAGATAGCGTAAAAGCCCATATCTTTGCGCCTCATGAAACCCCTCCAGGAGCTATTCCCCTTTTTGACCCAGCAACCACGGCGTGTGGTGGTAACCATGCATCAGAAACCAGACCCTGATGCCATGGGTTCGTCACTTGGGTTGGCCCATTTTCTTCGTAAACTGGGTCACGAGGTTACAGTAATCTCTCCAACCAACTGGGCGGATTTCCTGAAATGGATGCCTGGATGCAAACAGGTAATTGATTATGAGGCCGCCAAAGAGAGGGCCGATGCAGTGCTTGATCAGGCGGAGTGGTTGTTTTGCCTTGATTTTAACACCTTTTCCCGAACCAGGCATATGGCAGCAAAACTGCAGTCCATGACCTGCGTTAAAGTGCTGATAGATCATCATGAAGAGCCCCAAACTGCGGCCTTTACCTATGGCATCAGCGTGATTCCGATGAGTTCAACAGCAGAGCTGATCTATAAATTCATTGTGGATTCCGGGCATGGGAACCTCATTGATATAGCCATTGCCGAATGCCTTTACGCCGGAGTGATGGCGGATACCGGCTCTTTCCGGTTTTCAGTTACCTCCTCATCGGTACATGAAATGGTTGCCCATTTAAAGAAAACAGGCTTCGACCATTCCAGGGTTCATGAGCAGATCTATGATAATTTTCTGGAAAACAGGCTGCGCTTTATCGGCCATGTCTTGAGTAACCGGATGGAAGTCCTTTATGAGTACAACACGGCTATAATTGCCGTACCCAAATCTGATATCCTGAAATATAATATCCGGACCGGCGATACCGAAGGCTTGGTGAATTATCCTTTGTCGATCCTGGGCATCAAACTAGCTGCACTGGTCATTGACAGGGATGAAGAACGCAAATGGAGTTTCCGGAGCAAAGGGGATTTCGACTGTAACAGCTTTGCACGTAAATACTTTGAAGGTGGGGGGCATTTCAACGCCGCTGGAGGAAGAAGCAGTGAAGGGGTAGACGAAAACGTAAGAAAATTCAAACTGGCCCTGAAAGAAACAGCATCTCAATTACAATAACAAATACAAATGAAAGTCAACAAAACAATTTGGCTGGTGATGATTGCCCTCGTAATGGTGGGTCTTTCATGTACGAGCGTTGGTTACAAGAAGACCAAGTCCGGCCTTGAGTACAAGATATTTGAAGGCAGCGGTAAAGGCCAGGCGCTTAAACCCGGCGACATCGTAAAATTTGAATACAAGATCACCTACAAAGATTCCTTGCTGGCATCTTCATATGGTGTAGTACCAGGATATGATATGGTAGACAGTGCTGGCAGGCCCCACGAATTTTCAGAGCTTCTGAAGGAACTGAAAGTAGGGGACAGCCTCATTACCTTCCAGATCTATGACACCATGAAGTCCTTGAATCCAATGCAGGCACCAAGCTTCATGAAGAAAGGTGAAAAGATCAAAACTACATTGAAGGTACTCGGCGTATTCAAGAGCCGTGATTCAGTGATGGTAGACTATCAGAATGAAGTGAATAAATTCAAAGGCAGAGAACTTGCTGTGCTGAAAAAGTATATTGACGGCAAGGGCATCAAAGCTGAGTTGGTGAATGATGTGTATGTGGAAGTAACAGACAAGGGAACAGGCGTACCTGTGATCCCTGGTAAAGAAGTATCCATCAAGTATACCGGATACAACTTGGAAGGCAAGTTCTTTGATTCCAATATGGATAGCACCAAACAGACCATGAAGCATGACCTTAGCCCTTATCCATTCATTGCGGGACAAACGGGTGCCATTCAGGGTATCCTGGTAGGTGTACTGAACTTCAATAAAGGTGGAAAAGGAAGGCTGTTTATTCCATCTGCATTGGCATATGGACCTGCTGGTTCACCACCGGCTATCCAGCCCAACGAGAACCTGATCTTTGATATTGAGATCGTTGACGTGAAGGATGCGCAGATGCCACAGCAGATGCCTATGCCTGGTCAACAGTAATGCATAGTTCCCATATGAGAAATAGCTATTAGCTAATTGCTAATAGCTATTTTTTATGGCCTCAGTCAGAATTACCGCCTCTCTGGCTTCTTTCACATCATGCACCCTTAGAATGCCCGCGCCTTGCATGAGTGCCACTGTATTCATTACCGTAGTTCCATTCAGTGCGTTTGCAGCATCCGTTTGAAGAAGGGTATAGATCGTAGATTTTCTGGACAATCCAACCAATATGGGAACCCCAAGCATTTGAAATGCGCCTAGTGATTTCAGCAGCAAAAGGTTATGGGTGCTGTTTTTCGCAAATCCTAATCCGGGGTCTGCAATAATATCTTTTATCCCAGACTGCTTACATAGCTCAATTCGCTGGATAAAGTAGTTGAGCACTTCAGTAACCACATCCTCATACACTGCTTCCAGCTTCATCGTTTGCGGCGTTCCTTTCATGTGCATGAGTACGTATGGCACTTGAAGATCTGCTACAGTGGGGATCATCATCGGATCCATTGTGCCACCACTGATATCATTCACGATATCTGCACCGTTGGCAACAGCTTCCCTGGCTACGGTGTGATGAAAAGTGTCGATGGAAAGCAGGATACCAGGAAATGATGCACGCAAGGCCTTCATCACCGGGATCACCCGCGCCGCTTCCGTTTGGTCATCCAGATAAATACTATCCGGCCGGGTGCTCTGGCCGCCGATGTCAAGGATATCTGCACCAGCATCTATCATGGTACCGGCCCTGTCAATAACCTCATCGATACCCATCCTGCTACCGGCATAAAAGGAGTCTGGCGTGATATTGAGAATGCCCATCACCATGGGTTTATCCACAACAACCAGCCTGCCCCGGCAATTCCAGGTGCCAATCGCGCGCTTTGTACTATTTTTGAAGCTATCCATCGTTATACATGCAAAATACAATAAACACAGAAAGGCAATACGAAGAAGCGGTGAAGAAATGCCGGGATATCTTTTTGAAAAAAACGAGAGACTATGGCACTTCCTGGCGGGTACTGCGAATCATTTCGGTAACGGACCAGATCTTTATCAAGGCCCAACGGATCAGGACCATCCAGGAGAAAAAGGTACAGAGGATCGGGGACGATATTGCTTCTGAATTCATGGGTATTGTAAACTACGGCATCATCGGCCTGATCCAGCTTGACCTTTTGGCAGAGATGGAAGACATGGATCCGGATAAAGTGGAAAAGCTGTACCAGCAGAAATACGAGTTCACGAAAAAACTGATGCTGGATAAAAACCATGACTACGGAGAGGCCTGGCGAGACATGAGCCAGGAGAGTTTTGTAGACCTCATCCTCATGAAACTGCAACGCATCAGGCAGATCCTCCAGAACGATGGCAAAACGCTCATCAGTGAAGGGATTGATGCCAATTTCACAGACATCATTAATTACGCAGTATTCGCCCTCATTCTGATGGACGAAGGAAAACATTGATATGAAAGCTTTGCTGACGATTATCCGGTATGTAGTTGGAATACTTTTTATTTTTTCTGGTCTCGTAAAAGCCAATGACCCGATGGGTCTCAGCTACAAAATGCAGGAATTTTTTGAGGTCTGGGGGATCCATTTCCTGAACGATTACAGCCTTGCTTTATCTGTGCTGATGATTGCATTTGAGATCATCGCCGGCGTTGCGGTGATCATCGGCTGGCGGTTTAAGCTGTTCAGCTGGTTATTGTTGTTGCTCATCATCTTCTTCACGTTCCTCACTGCTTACGCCGTATTTTCCGGCAAGATCAGGGAGTGTGGATGCTTTGGCGATTGCTTCAAGTTGCAGGCGATGGAATCTTTCATGAAGGATCTCATCCTTACTGTGCTGATCGTTTTTCTGTTCACGCAGCGAAATAAGATCGCCTCACAAGTATCCCAAAGAGCAGGTTGGGTGATTATGATCCTCACCACAGTTTTTTCATTTGGATTGCAGGCCTGGGTGTTGAAGCATTTGCCAGTAGTGGATTGCCTGCCGTATAAAGTAGGGGCGAACATTTTGGAGAAAAGAAAGATTCCTGCAGGGGCCATTCCAGACAGTACCGTCATCAACTTTGTTTATTCAAAAGCCGGCAAGGAAGTGGAATTTGATGCAGATCATTTTCCGGAGGATTTCTCAGATACCGCTTACACCTTTGTACGTCGTTATGATAAACTCATCCGCAAAGGAAATGCCGAGCCGCCGATCAAGGATTTTGTATTGATCAATGAACAAGAAACAGATAGTACTGAAGCGATCCTGAATAAGCCAGGTCCATTGCTGATCTTGTTCGTGAAAAACTGGCAACCTGATTGGAAATTGGAAGTGGAAAGGTTGAAGGTGGAAGCTGGTAAACATTCCATTCCGTTTATCATTGCATCATCTTCTGCCAATGAAGTGCGGGCTGACGTAAGTGTACCCGTGATGAAGTCTGATTTTGTGGCTATTAAAACCGCGGCAAGGGTTGACCCAACATTATATTTCCTGAGGGATGGAACCATTGTGGGCAAATGGGCCCTGGGAGACCTGGACAAAGCGCTTTCATCGATCAACAAACCATGAATATCTTCCACTACATCACCCGGAAATTGATGTACGGCGTGCTGGTTATGCTGGGCGTGGTAGTGGTTGTTTTTTTTCTTTTTCAGGGCTTTGGAGACCCAGCCCGGTTGGTGTTGGGACAAACGGGCGATAAATCCACCTTGGAAAATATTCGAAAAGAGCTTTACCTGGACCAGTCCAAGGGCAAACAGTTTTTGTATTATCTGCGGGATATTTCCCCAATTTCCGTTCATTCGGCTGAAGACATAGAGGCCAAACAACTCAAAGGCATTTTCATTGGCGGTGAACAAAAACTCGCGATTAAACTACCGTATCTGAGGCGTTCTTACCAAAGCAAAAGGGATGTATTGGATATACTGATGGACGCATTACCGGGCACCTTATTACTGGCATTTGCGGCCATGTTGTTTGCAACCATTCTTGGCATTTTACTGGGGATGCTTGCGGCGGTTAAGAAAGGTACCTGGATGGATAGCACTGCCATATTTACCTCTGTCCTCGGCATTTCAGCGCCCTCATTTTTTATGGGCATCCTGATTGCGTGGATATTTGGTTTTGTTTGGAGCGATGTCACCGGACTTCACATGACGGGAAGCCTTTATGATACAGATCCTTTTCTGGGTCCTCAACTACAATTGCAAAATTTGATTCTTCCTGCCATCACTTTAGGTATTCGTCCTTTGGCCATCATTACCCAGCTGACCAGAAGTTCTATGCTGGATGTACTGGGGCAGGACTATATCAGAACGGCATATGCGAAAGGATTGGGTAAGTGGCGGGTTATGTTTGGTCATGGATTACGCAATGCCGTTAATCCGGTGATCACCGCCATTACCGGGTGGTTTGCAGAACTGCTGGCCGGTGCTTTTTTTATTGAGTTCATTTTTGGATGGAAAGGCATCGGTAAAATCACCGTTGATGCATTGGAGAAGCTGGACTACCCGGTGGTGATGGGGTCAGTACTGCTCACTGCTTCCATTTTTGTGCTGATCAATATTCTTGCAGATTTGGCGTATGCGGTCATTGATCCCCGGATTAAGTTGTAATTGTGTTATTGGTTATTTGTTATTGCAAGCAATAACAAATAACAATTAACGAATAACATTATGTGCTCATGTCTGGAAATGTAGTATCTTAATACAGAACAAACTTTGATTGCCATGAAAACCGTTGCCGATATTTTTAAACGCAAAGGAACAAACAACATCACCGTTGCACCAGATACTACCGTG
Organism: Chitinophagaceae bacterium; assembly: GCA_049661025.1. Lineage (GTDB taxonomy): Bacteria > Bacteroidota > Bacteroidia > Chitinophagales > Chitinophagaceae > Pollutibacter. The sequence continues at coordinate 6,335 of JBASZQ010000046.1, forward strand.
CTGGACGCTTTAAAGATTATGGCGGAAAAGAACATCGGGTCCGTTGTGGTGATGCAGAATGGAGTGTACAATGGATTGTTTACCGAACGCGATTACGCCCGGAAAGTGATCCTGCATGGCAAATCATCTGCGGATCTTCAGGTAGGTGAGATCATGAGTGAATACCTTCCCAGTGTTACCCCAACTTCAAGCCTGGAAGCCTGCATGGAGATCATGACCAATCACAACATCAGGTATCTGCCGGTGTTTGTAAATGAAGAGTACGTGGGCGTGATTTCTATTATCGATGTGGTGAAAGAAACGATCCTTGCACAGAAGGATACCATCGAGCACCTACAAAATTATATCAATTCGTGAACGGCCTCATCGGATCACCACTTCATTGATGACATTTTCTCCAAGTGCTTCGTTAACGCGTTGGATGATTTTCTCTTTCTGATAAACGAGCTCGTTCCGCAGCGGGGCCACGCTTGTGGTAATGAAAAGAGTCTTGTTGGAGATCTGGATAGACTCTGTATACTTGGCGATGGTAGCACCCATAATTTGCTCCCAAACATCGGTAATTTGAAGCGCTTGCATATTCCCCTTCATCCGGCTATGCCGCATGAAATGTTGTAAAGCTTCACCAAGCGAATATTGACCCACAATTGCTGATTTTCATCAAAGGTACGTCATTCACCCAAGGGGATCAATTGAACCGTAACAGAAAGCCCTGCAAGTGCTTCCTGAAGTCTTTCCTGGTGAGTATCTGTCAGGAAAACCTGGCCTTGGTTGCTGACGCAGGCCCAATGCAAGAGGTTATTCATACGTTCCGCATCCAGTTTTTCAAAAACATCGTCCAACAGCAGGAAAGGAGAAAACCCTTTGTGATTTTTCAACACCTGAAACTCGGCAAGTTTCAGTGCGAAGAGCAGGCTTTTGCGTTGCCCCTGCGATGCTACCTGACGGAAAGGAAGGGCATCCAGGACAAAATCAAGGTCGTCCCTGTGGATCCCTGTTGTTGTGCGCTGGGCATAGCGGTCCTTGTCAAAACTATCGCGAAGTAAGTCGGGCATTGCCTTGAGGTGCAACGGACTATCATATCGCAGCTGGATGTTTTCCTTGCTTCCGGAGATCATCTGGTACATCTGCTGCACTTCAGGGATATAGGTTTCAACAAACCGTTTCCTTTTTTCGTAGATGTGTTGGGCAGGACTGCTAAGTTGTTCATCGATGACCTGTAGGAGGGAAAGATCCGGTCCGCCGATGTCTGCAAACTGACGGAGTAAACTGTTGCGTTGCAACAAGATCCGGTTATAGGCGATCAATTGCTGGAGATAGCTCTGGTCAAACTGTGAAATGATGGTATCCAGCAGTGTCCTTCGTTCTTCACTTCCTCCGGTAACCAGCACCACATCGTCTGGGGCAACCACTACTACGGGAAACCGGCCGATATGTTCTGAAAAGCGGGTATAAGGCTCATGATTGAGCTGCATTTCCTTCTTACCGTTTTCCCGAAGGATACAAACCACCTGAAAAGGGGTGGAGCCAACCCGGCCATTGCCCTCAATCCGGAACCCCTGAAGCCCAAATTTCACATTGCCTGCATCAGACCGGCCGAAATAGGTTTTGGTCAGACACAGGTAATGAATGGCATCCAGTAGATTGGTTTTACCAACTCCGTTGGGACCACAAAACCCTACCACCCGCTCATTGAACTGGAGCCTGAGGTGGTCATAGTTGCGAAATTGATAAAGCGAGAGCTCTTGTAAAATCAAAGTTCAAAAATCAAAAGCCAAAAGTACACCGTTTGGGCGCCTTTTTTGACTTTTGAATTTTGGCTTTTGAATTTACCGGAACTGAAGAAATTAGGTCTAATTGGCCTATATTTGCCCCTCAAAATTGCGTGAAGTGAGTACTACCAATACTGTTGCCACTAAGTTCAGCAAAGAGACCTATTTGTACTGGTATGAACTGATGCTGCTGCTTCGGAAATTCGAAGAGAAGGCAGGTCAGTTGTACGGTATGCAAAAAATACGTGGTTTCTGCCACCTGTACATCGGTCAGGAAGCCCTCGCGGCGGGATGTATGACGGCTACCAAGCCTGAGGACACCTTTATCACTGCGTATCGGGACCATGGCCTGGCGCTGGCGAAGGGAATTACTGCAAATGCCTGTATGGCAGAACTGTACGGAAAAGCTACCGGATGCTCCAAAGGCAAGGGTGGTTCCATGCACTTCTTCGGGGTAAAGGAGAGATTTTTTGGAGGACATGGCATCGTGGGTGCACAGATCGGTACTGGTGCAGGTCTTGCGTTTGCAGAGAAATACCTTGGTACAGATAATGTGAGCCTTACTTTCTTCGGTGATGGCGCAGCCCGTCAGGGTATGCTCCATGAGACCTTTAACCTGGCCATGACCTGGAAACTGCCTGTGGTCTTCATTTGTGAAAACAACCACTACGCTATGGGTACTTCCGTAGCCAGAACCTCAAACGTGGTTGACATTTACAAACTTGCGGACGCTTATGACATGCCCGGCGATTCAGTAGACGGTATGGATCCTGAAGCAGTGCATGAAGCGGTGGCAAGGGCTGTTAAACGTGCGCGTGCCGGCGAAGGACCTACTTTGCTGGAAATGAAAACCTATCGTTACAAAGGCCACTCTATGAGTGATCCACAGAAATACCGCACCAAGGAAGAAGTGGAACAGTACAAAGAAAGGGATCCAGTGGAAACATCACGTGAGAAATTACTGGAATACTTTAAAGTGCCACTAGCAGATATTGAAGCGATCGATGAAAGGGTTAAAGCTGAAGTGGAAGAGTGCGTACGTTTTGCGGAAGAAAGCCCCTGGCCTTCAGACGACGAACTCTTGAAAGACGTGTATGTTCAGCAGGACTATCCGTTCATCATGGACTAATTATTGACTTTTTACTTTTGAATTTATAATTAATACGAATGTCAGTTAAAACACAACCTGAGCCCGAAATTGAAGTTATTGAAAAAGCGAAAGGGTTCTGGGAGAAGAACAGCAAATCCATCCTGTACGCCAGCGTTGCCATCATTGTTTTGATCGGCGGATACCTCGGCTACAAATACATGGTGCAGATACCCAATGAAACCAAGGCCCAGGACGAGATCTTCAGGGCCGAGATGAACTTCCGTAAAGATTCTATCGCCCTCGCATTAAATGGAACGCCAACAACACCAGGTTTTTTAAAGGTGATCAGTAAATATGGTGGAACCAAGTCTGGCAACCTGGCAAAATTATATGCTGGTGAATGCTATCTTCAACTGGGTGATTTCAAGAATGCCGCTAAATACCTGGAAGATTTCAATGGCAATGGTGCAAAGCAAGTGGAAGCCCGCGTGGCTGGAATGCTCGGCGATGCATATTCAGAATTGAAGCAAAACGACAAAGCGGTGGAGCAGTATAAAAAATCAGCTTCATTGTTTCCGGAAGACGCCAATATGGCTTCTGAGTATTTGTTCCGTGCAGGACTATTGCTGGAAATGAATGGCAAAAGCAAAGAAGCGATTGAAGTGTACAAACAATTGAAAGACAAATTTCCAAGAACAGAGAAAGGATTTGGTGTTGACAAATACCTTGCCCGCCTCGGAGATACAAATTAATATCCGATATGGCTTCCAAAGGAAATGCCCAATTGGTAAACTTACAAGCAGGCGCCCGTGAATATTCGGGTGCCTGTGTTGTTATAGTCAAAACGGAATGGAATGCCTCCGTCACGGATGAGCTGGAAAAAGGGGCACGGAAAGTGCTGAAGAAACAAGGCGTGAAGGATGTACGGACCATTGTTGTTCCCGGCGCAGTGGAACTGCCTTTTGCAGTAAGAACATATTGGGAAACACATAAGTACAAGGACATAAAGCCAGGTGCGTTTATTGCTTTGGGTTGCGTGATCCGCGGAGATACCCCTCATTTTGAATACGTATGTAGTTCCGTGACGGATGGAATCACCCACCTTAATCTTCACCTGCCCGTGCCTACGATTTTTGGCGTGCTGACTGTAAACACCCAGGCCCAGGCAGATGAGCGGCTAGGGGGTAAACATGGACATAAAGGGGAGGAAGCGGCCATCACCGCATTGAAAATGATCAGCCTCGTGAATCAGATCAAAGCAGAACGCTAATGGATGTACAGATCTTCATACCCTGTTTTATAGATCAACTCTACCCAGACACTGCGTTTAATATGATCAAAGTGCTGGAGAAAGCAGGATGTAAGGTGCACTACAACGAAGAACAAACCTGCTGCGGACAACCCGCTTTCAATGCCGGTTTCAGGGAGGAATCCAAGATCGTTTGCAAGAAGTTTATTGAAGATTTTTCAGGTCGGGAGTTCATCGTGACACCCAGTGCATCCTGTGCAGGTTTCGTTAAAAACTACTATCACGAGCTGTTGGCTGGTGCGTCCAATATCAACAATATCCGCGCGATGCAATCCCGGATTTTTGAGCTCAGTGATTTCCTGGTAAACATCGCGAAGAAGGTTGATTTTGGTGCGAGTTTCCCATACAAGGTTACTTATCATGATTCCTGTGCTGCGCTAAGGGAATGCCAGGTAAAAAAAGAGCCTCGTAAACTCCTGGAACACGTGGAAGGTCTGGAGTTGGTAGAGATGAATGATGTAGAAACCTGTTGTGGGTTCGGCGGTACTTTTGCCGTAAAATTTGAAGATATTTCCGGTGCAATGGCGGACCAGAAGATCACACATGCCATGGATACCGGTGCGGATTATATCATCTCCACTGACGTTAGCTGCCTCATGCATCTTGATGGTTTTGCCAACAAACAAGGCAAGAAAATTCAAACCATTCACCTTGCTGATGTGTTAGCAAAATTCTAAGAAAACGCACATGGCATACTGGCTCGTAAAATCAGAACCATTTAAATATTCTTGGGATCAATTTGTGGCCGATAAGAAAACCTTCTGGGATGGCGTAAGAAATTATGCTGCCAGAAATAATCTCAAGGCAATGAAAAAAGGCGAGGAGGTTTTTTTCTACCACAGCAACGAAGGGCTGGAGATCGTTGGTATTGCCAAGGTAGTAAAAGAGTTTTACCAGGATCCCACAACCGAAGAAGAGGCCTGGGTAGTAGTGGATCTTGCGCCTGTACGCAAGTTAAAAAAGCCCGTCACACTCGCCCAGATCAAGGCTAACAAATCTCTGGCCAATATGGCAATCCTGAAACTGGGTAGACTCTCCGTTACGCCAGTAACACCGGAAGAATGGGAAGAGATTCTTTTATTAGCTAATAGCTAGTAGCTAATAGCTATTTTTATACAGTGAAAAAACTCGTAGTACTCACCGGTGCGGGCATCAGCGCAGAAAGCGGTTTAAAGACTTTCCGGGACAGTGATGGACTTTGGGAAGGGCATCGCGTGGAAGACGTTGCCACACCTGAAGCTTTTGCACGCAACCCCGGTTTGGTTCTCGAATTTTACAATTACCGTAGGCAACAGGTTGCTGCGGCAGAACCCAATATTGCGCACAAGATTCTTGCCCAGTTGGAAAATGATTTTGATGTTCAGATCATCACCCAAAACATTGACGACTTACATGAACGAGCTGGAAGCACAAAAGTGCTCCATCTTCATGGCGAGATTTTCAAAATGCGAAGCAGCCAAAATACTGAATTGATTTATCCTGTTAGGGGTGACATTAACATGGGTGAGCTTGCAGATGATGGCGCACAACTGAGACCATATATTGTATGGTTCGGGGAAGCCGTTCCGCTGATTGAAACAGCTGCACAATTGGTTGCTGAGGCCAACTTATTCGCGGTAGTAGGAACTTCACTAGTGGTGTATCCTGCTGCAGGCCTTGTCAATTGTACTGCTGAAGACACCCCTGTGTTTGTGGTGGATAAAAAGATTCCTTCCATCAATGCCGGCGGCAGGTTAAAAATATTTGAACAGCCCGCTACCGAGGGTATGATGGCGCTTCAGTCACTGCTGCTTAGTTCGTATAAGTAAACCCAATACCGCATTGCTCCAATGCTGGAAGGATTTGTGTATATATGTCTGCAGAAACAGGAATGGTTACACCAGGTTTCCGCAAATGACCTTTAAGGATCGCTAGAGCAGCGAGTGCAAGCGGAAGCCCAACTGTTTTCGCCATCGCCGTTCTTTGCTGGTCTTCTCCTTTCACTACCAGATGTGCACTGGTCTCGCAGGTCTTACCACCCAGCTCATATTGCAATTCATGTAACATGATGATCATGTCTTTATCGTCTGGCGCTAAAGCCAACTTCTTTTCCAACAGAACCTGCATGATGTCAACAGAACTGTGGACGCCTGCTGGAAGCTGTTCATCAGATTCCGCTCCCAAAAAATTGAATTGATTCTTTAGCAAGCCTGAATCAAGCTTCACTTGTGGATGCGCATGAAAATGCAGATCAAAGAAATTTCGTGTAGCCATACCCGTTGTATTGATCTCCCGCTTTGCATTGGTAAGCTCCAGATCAACCACTTTTTTCCATCCGGCACAGAAATCAGGATGACGCAAGGTAGTGCGAACGAAATCGGTAACATCGGTAAGTCCATATGTAGCAATGTAAGCAATGGAGTCCCTGTTCGCATACCAACACCATTCTCCATGTCCGGGAACAGAAACAACCTGCACTGGGTTGAACAAGGCCTCGTAGGGAACGTAAATATCTTTCCCTTTCTCCAGATAACGGGCGCCATCGCTGCCTGCCATTACAATGTTCCGCGGATTCCAGCTGATCTTATAATGCCAGGGGTTATTGTCTGACTCAGGCGAAATCAGGCCGCCACAATGTGATCGAAAGCCGGTGATCCTTCCGCCCTTAGTCCTGATCCCGTCAATCATCTCCATAGCACTCATATGATCGATGCCTGGATCGAGCCCCATTTCACAAAGCATGGTTAGGCCGATTTGTTTTGCCTCTGCATCCCAGGAAGCCATTTCAGGCGTTAAATAGGAGGCATTGAGGAAATGTTTTTTTTGTGCAATACAGGCCTTCATCACCATGGGATGAAAGGGTGGTGGCAACATGGATATCACCAGATCTGATTTCCCGATCAGGTTCTGAAGTTCTTCTTCGTTATTTGGATCAACTGCATAGGCAGCAGCCCTGGGATTTCCCTTGATCTTGGCTTCAGCAACAGTCAGCTGGCCATCAGCCACATGAATGAAAAGATCTTCTGTGGCTGCCGAATGAATAAGATGATCAATGAGTATGGTGGCGGATTTCCCGGCACCTAGAATCAGGATTTGCTGCATAACTTAAGGGTAGTCTGCAAGGTAAGAAAATGCACCTGAACCTATAAGTTTTCTGAAATGCCTGCAGCCGAAGAGGTGATATAACTAATGTGAGTCTGCACCTTGATTCCGCGGCTGGATTTGGGTGCAAGAATCTCTGCAGATTCGCCAGCCTGAACATCTTTAAATCGCAGGGTTTCTGTCTTTACTACTTTATTATTGTTGGAGATATACTGTACTTCAACTACTACCAGATCAAGTTTATAAGCCGACTGATTCTGCAGGCTCACACGAATATCTTCCAGTCCACCAAAAACGCTCACCTTATACTTGTTCAGACTCGTACTCACCTTTGAAGCGAGGCTTTTCACCACTGGGCTTGATGGATCCTGAATATTGGCCTGCGGCTTATCGTCGTTGAAACGCACTACCGTTGTCTTTTTAACCGGAAGCGTACTCATCGGCTCCTCTTCTTTTTCTTGTTGTGGAACCGGTGTGGTTTTTTGTTCAGCAGACAAACCATCTCCTTCCATTTCTTCAGGCGCTGCATTCGGAATTTGTCCTGCAACAGTGGGTTCAACAGTAGTTACTTGCTTGGGCTTCTGTTCCGTCAACCGCGAGGGCGGAGTGGCTACCAACGGATCGGTGATGCTGCTGTAAACAAGGTAGGCTACCATGACAATGGTGAGGATGCCCATTCCAAAAGCAATATATTGAACGAGATCATTGCCGGAAAATCTGGCAGGCACAACCTCAACACCTGAGGTGGAAGGTGCTGCTGCTGAAACCGAAACAATTTCATGAGCAATCTCTGGTATCCGTTTTTTCTCCTCAGCACTGAAGATCGGCTCCAAAACAGGCTTGCTCGGTGATTCCTCTTTTTCCAGTGGTTTGGAAATGACTGGTTTTTTGTCGGCTTCTTTTTTATCCGGTTCAATTTTCACACGGATGTTACCAGGCAGAGAGATAGACACATATTTCCTTGGCGGGATCTTCCTGACTTCTTCTTTACCAGTGGCTTTCTTTTGTTCAGCAGGCGCGTTTTCCTGTTGGTTTTTTTGAGCCGAAGAAGACTGCTGAAACTGATAGTGCTCCTGTTGTGCCGGCTTTTTATAAAACCGGTCGTAGGGCTGCTCATCTACCTGCGGGGCGAAGGATTTGAACTCGTCCACTTCACAAGGATATCTCCAGGCTGCGCTTTTGCCTTCCACCCACACCAGGTCATATTTTTTCAGACCCATTGTTTTGATGTCATCCAGACTATACGGCCCGGACTGCTTATTATCCCGCAGAAGTAGATATTTGCCTGACATGTGTTGTAACCCCCGTATAAATGTACAATGAATTACTATCCAATGCATGTGAATGATTCGTTATAATGTCTCAATCCTTCAGCAATAGGAGGTCTTGGGTCTGAAAATACCCGGTTTACGGCCCTGAAAAAAGGGGGGGATTTTATGACGTAAAACGGTTATACACAACTTGTTGTACTGACCTGAAAACTAGGGTTTTTCGCAAGGTTTTACGGCCTAAAAAAAGTACATTTGCGAACCCTGTCAAAACAGGGCTGAGAGGTAGGATTCAGGGTGAGAAAAACCTGATGTTTTACCCGCCAAAATAAACTCCTTTTACACTATGGATGAGCTGAATAAGCCTGAAGAGACCAGAGACGGTGACCGCATTATACCTGTGAATATCGAGGAGCAGATGAAGGCCTCCTATATTGACTACTCCATGAGTGTCATCGTAGGCCGGGCATTGCCGGATGTACGCGATGGTCTCAAGCCTGTTCACCGTCGTATTTTATATGCGATGAATGAACTCGGCCTCGATTTCAACAAACCAACCAAGAAATGTGCCCGTATCGTGGGTGAGGTGTTGGGTAAATTCCATCCCCACGGAGATACTGCAGTGTACGATACACTTGTGCGTATGGCACAGGAGTGGAACATGCGGTACCCGATGGTAGATAAGCAGGGTAACTTTGGTTCACCCGATGGTGAAGGCCCGGCTGCCATGCGTTACACGGAAGCCAGGATGCAGCGGATGGCACACTATCTGCTTGAAGATATCGAGAAAGAGACGGTTGATTTCCAGCTAAACTTTGACGATTCCCTGGAAGAACCAACGGTATTGCCTACCCGAATTCCTCAGTTGTTGATCAATGGTTCAAGTGGTATTGCCGTTGGTATGGCCACTAATATGATGCCCCACAACCTTACTGAAGTAGTGGACGGTTGTATTGCGTTTATCGATAACCGTGACATCACTATAGAAGAGTTGATGCAATTTGTGAAGGCTCCTGATTTTCCTTCCGGAGGCGTGATCTACGGTATGGAAGGGGTGAAACAGGGCATGATGACCGGTCGCGGAAGGGTAGTGGTTCGTGGTAAGATGCATGTGGAAACCAAGGCCAATGGCAGGGAACAGATCATCATTACTGATGTTCCTTATCAGGTGAGCAGGGACGTACTTACTTCACGGATCGGCCAACTGGTGATTGATAAGGTGATCGATGGTATCACCAATGTGAACAACGAATCCAACAAAGAGGGTACAAGGATCGTCCTTGATCTTCGCAGGGATGCTGTTGCCAATGTGATCATTAACCAGCTGTTTAAATTTACAGAGTTACAGACCTCATTCGGTATCAATAACGTTGCGCTCGTAAGGGGAAGGCCGAGGACGCTGAATCTGAAAGACATGATCACGGAGTTTGTAGACTTCCGTCATGAAGTGGTCATTCGCAGGGCAACCTACCAATTGAAAGAAGCAGAGAAAAAAGCGCATATCCTTGAGGGTTATCTTATTGCGCTAGACCACCTGGATGAAGTGATCAAATTGATTCGCAATAGCGCGACACCGGAACTGGCGAGGGAAGGACTGATCAGCCAGTTCGGGATGACGGAGATTCAGGCCCGTGCCGTACTTGACCTCAGGTTGCAAAGGCTGACGGGAATGGAGATCGACAAGATCAAGGAAGAGTATGCCGAGATCATGAAACTGATCGCTGGGCTGAAAGCATTGCTGGCAGATGCAGGTTTGCGGTATGAACTGATCAAGACGGAACTGCGTGAAGTACAGGAGAAATTTGGAGACGAACGCCGCAGTGAGATTACCTATCTTGATAATGAGATGAGCCTGGAAGACCTCATCAAAGAAGAAGATGTGGTGATCACCGTATCTCATCTCGGATATATCAAAAGAACATCGGCAGCAGAGTACAGGATACAGAAAAGAGGGGGCAGGGGCTCCATGGGCGGAAAAACGAGAGAGGAAGACTATATTGAACACCTGTTTGTGGCCAGTACACACCACACCCTGATGTTCTTTACCGAGAAAGGAAGGTGTTACTGGTTGAAGGTTTATCAGATCCCGGATGGAGAGAAACAGGGTAAGGGCAGAGCGATCCAGAATCTCATCCAGCTTCCACCAGATGATAAGATCCGTACCATTTTGGATGTCAAAAACCTTGCAGATGAGGAGTTCGTGGCTAAACATTACATTGTCCTCTGTACCAAGAACGGAATCATCAAGAAAACGAATTTAGAAGACTTTAGCAGACCCCGTGCAACCGGCGTGAATGCCATAACCGTCGTTGAGGGCGATCAGTTGCTGGAAGCTAAGATGACAGACGGCAATTGCGAGGTGATTATGGCGGTGAAAAGCGGCAGAGCCATTCGTTTCCCGGAAGAAAAAGTGAGGCCAACGGGTAGGGGCGCCATCGGTGTGGCAGGCATTGAAGTGGATGGGGAAGGCGATGAAGTAGTTGGTATGATATGTGTGAATAAAGATGATACCAGCAGAACAGTTTTGGTAGTATCCGAGAATGGATTCGGCAAACGGACACCCGTAGACGAATATCGGATCACTAACAGGGGAGGAAAAGGTGTAAAAACGATTTCCGTAACCGAGAAAACTGGTAAATTGGTGGGCATTTTGGATGTAACGCCGAAGGAGGATCTTATGATCACCTGCATCTCTGGTATCACCATCCGGATGTCCGTGGACAAGATCAGTGAACAGGGACGTGCTACACAAGGCGTGAAACTGATCAGGCTGGAAGAAGAAGACCAGATCGCCGCTATCACCAAACTCGATGAAGAGGAAGAAAGGGAAAGTGATAAGGGTGAGGGTACAGAACCTGTTGAAAATACACCGGAGTAAATGCATTCACTTTTAATTAAACGATAACAAATGAAGCGAGTTCTTCTATCGGCAACTTTGGCCATCGCTGGAACGGTACTCTTTGCACAGGATGTGAAGAAAACCAAGGAATTTATCACGGCTAATGCATGGGATAAGGCTAAAACATCCATCGATGCAACACTGGCCAATCCTAAAAATGCTAAAAATGCCGAAGCCTGGTATCTGAAAGCGAAGGTCTATAGCGCACTGGCTATTTTCCCCAATCCTAAAGAACCCAATACTTTCGAGAACAGGAATACAGCGCTGGAAGCCATTAAAAAGCTTCAGGAAGTAGACAAAACACAGGCTCAGGTGTTTCTGACGATGGACCAGTACAAACCGGTGTATGATCTCTATACCACCAGTTTTGAAGAGTCCGCAGACAAATACAACCAGGAGAAATATGCTGAAGCACTGGAAGCATTTAAGAATACCGGCGTATATGGAGATTATATCTTCTCACAAGGCTGGGGCTTGTACAAACTGGATACAACCCTCACTTATTATACAGCCTTGTCTGCATTGAATGCAAAGAAAGATGAAGATGCTGTAAAATATTTCAGCAAACTCGCCGACGCGAAAGTTGGCGGTAAGCCCGAGATGGCTACTTCATATCGTTACCTCGCAAAACACTATTACGATAAGAAGGACGAAGCCAACATGATGAAATATATTACTGCCGGTAAGGAGTTGTATCCTAAAGACGACTATTTGCCGCTGTTGGAACTTGACTACGTTAGAGACAAAGGAGATAAGGCCGCATTGTACAAGAAGTACGATGAAATGCTTGCTGCAAATCCTGACAATTTCGACATGCTGTTTGAATATGGTAACGAGCTGTTTGGTGAAACCCACGTGGCAGACGCATCCAAAAGGCCAGCGAACTATTCAGAAAACCTGAAAAAGATCGAAGAACTGTATACCAAGGCTGCAGCGTTGAAACCCGAAAATTCTGACGTTTGGCTTTCACTCGGTAAGCATTATTACAACCAGGCGCTTTTCAAGGAGGATGAGGTTAGGGCCATCAAAGGAACCAAGCCTGAAGATGTGAAAAAGAAAGCAGACATGAACGCAGAGATCGTTGCTTTGGCAGACAGATCCATTGCACCGCTTGAAAAAGTTTTTGCCATGTTTGATGGAGAGGGCAAGTTGAAAACGCACGACAAATCAAACTTCAAATCATCCTGCAATCTTTTGAATTATGCGTATGGTATGAAGAAAGATAAGGCCAAGGCTGATTTCTACCAGAAGAAGTATGACGAGGCAGACGCCAAGCATTAATTCAAGATTCAAATCAAATATTTAAAAAGGGCAGTCTTCTGACTGCCTTTTTTTATTTTTGAGTGATCTATGGGTATCAAACTCAACCGCTCCATATTCGGTGATCCAGCAAACAAAGGAAATGTACTCAGCAAGGAAGATGCGCATGCTTTATTGGATGCTTGGGTACTGAATGACCGGCTCAAACTGCACATGTATCAGGTGGGCCATATCATGAAATGCTGGGCAGAAGAAAAAGAACAAGCCAGTCCGGAAGACGCATGGCGCTGGGAAATGGCGGGTCTGTTGCATGATGCCGATTGGGACCAGTGGCCTGATCAGCATTGCCGGAAGATCATTGAAGAACTGGAAGCAAGGCAAATCGATCCCGAGATAATCCGGGCCATCGCTTCACATGGCCCTAATCATTTTGGTGTTGATCCCGAAACCAGGATGGATAAAATGCTCTATGCCTTTGATGAACTCAGCGGATTAATCCACGCATATTCATTGATGCGGCCTGAAGGATATGCCGGCATGGAATTGAAAGGCGTCAAGAAAAGACTCAAGGACAAGGCCTTTGCAGCAAATGTGAATCGCGATGAAATCCAGGATGCAGCGGATAGAGCGGGGGTTTACCTTGATGAGGTCATCCAATTCATTATCCAACATCAGGCAGAAGCAGGGAGAAGATAAAGGGGGAAGTTGGAAGATTGAACGCTATAAGACTAAATTCTACTTAACATAATATAAATTATAAGACAAGCCAGCGCCTTAAAATGCCCATTGCAAAATGCCTAGTGACTCAACTGTAACTTACTGAGGCTCTTATACAAACCGTCCGTTACCTGAATCAACTCTTCATGTGTTCCCTGTTCGCTGACAACGCCTTTATCCAGCACATAAATACAATCTGCATTTCTAACGGTAGACAACCGATGGGCAATAACAAACGAAGTTCTATTCAGCATGAGTTTCTCCAGCGCATCCTGCACTAAAGCTTCCGAAGCAGAATCCAGGGAACTTGTGGCTTCATCCAGAATCAGAATAACAGGGTCTTTTAAGATCGCCCTGGCGATGGCGATCCTTTGTCGTTGTCCGCCACTTAGTTTTATTCCCCGCTCACCAACAATGGTCTGGTAGCCTTCTGGGAACTCGCTGATAAAATCATGTGCATTGGCTTTGGCGGCGGCAGCCTGAATTTCCTCGTCCGTAGCGTCTGGTTTCCCATAAGCTATATTTTCCCTGATCGTCCCACCAAACAGCATCACATCTTGCGGCACGATGGCCATTTGTTGCCGAATCTGGCTCAAAGGAATGGATGAAGCCTCCTTTCCGTCAAACAGTATCTTGCCCCCATCGGCCTTATAAAAACCCAATAAGAGCGACACAATGGTAGATTTACCGGCACCGCTGGGCCCTACCAGGGCAATCTGCTGACCAGGAAAACTCTCAAGGGAAACGTCTTTAAGTACGGTGACTTCCGGCCTGGAAGGATATGCAAAACGGACATGATCAAAACTCACCCGGCCGGTTAACCGAAATTCAGGCAACAAAACATCCCGGTTCACATTCACCACTTCAATCTCTTCCTTCATCAGCTCACGTACACGTTGTGTTGCCCCCAGGGTTTTCTGTAATTGACCATACAGGTCTGCAAATCCCGCCATACTGCCGCCAACAAATGAAGTATAAATAACAAATGCCGTAAGATCTCCGAAGCTTAATTGGTCTTTTTGCATCAGCCCCACCCCATACCAAACTACAAAAATAATGGTACCGAAAAGAGCGAATAAAATGAAGGACACAAAGGCACCCCGGTTGATGCCATTTTTCACGGCAAGGTCTACTACTTTATGTAGAGAGTTGCTATATCGGGATATTTCAAACCATTCATTGGAAAAGGCCTTAACGTTGGTAATTCCCTGTAGCGTTTCCTGCACCACCGTATTTGAATCTGCCAGTTGATCCTGAGCAGCTCGTGAAAGTTTTCTGATCCGCTTGCCAAAGATGACAGCCACAATAATAATTACTGGAATCACACTCAGCATCACTAATGTTAGTTTCGGCGAGATATAAAGGATCAATCCAATGCCCACCACCAGCGTCAATACTCCTCGCAAGATCTCTGCGAGCATTAGGGTCATCGCATCCTGGATCTGTGATAAATCGGCGCTCAGTCGGCTAGACAGTTCCCCTACCCGGCGCTGTGCAAAAAAATCCATCGGCAATTGGATCATCCGGTTGTAAACAGAGCGTCTGAGGTCAGCCAATGCATGTTCTCCCGCATATGAAAAAGTATACACCCTTGCATAAGAGAAAAGCATTTGTAAAACAAGGATGCCGATCATCCAAAGCGCGATGGTATTGGGCGCGATCTCGGTGTGTCCGTCTTTGATCGCTTGCGCGCTGTCAATCAGTTTCTTCAAAAAATACGGAAACGATAAGGTAGTTAAGCTGGAAAACAGAATCATCAGCAGTCCCAAAATAAAATACCCCCGATACGGTTTGATAAACCGGAATATTCCAATCGCCTCCTTCCAATTTTCCTTATTGAGCTTCACCTGTTTGTCGATCTCATCCACTTCCCTTCTTGCTCGGGCCATGCTAAAACATTTTGGCAAAAATAGAACCTTCACAGCGTATTGCGCGCTTCCGTTTTCGGTTATTCCCTAACTTACCATCATGAAACGACGACAATTCTTACAATCCATTCCCGCGATCGCGCCCATCATAAACCTCCAACCTGCAACCCCCAACCTCCAACCCGTCATTATCTCCACATGGGATTTCGGGAAAAAAGCTAACAATATTTCCTGGTCAACCCTTCAACAAGGTGGATCAGCATTGGATGCGGTGGAAAAAGGAATCAACCTCATTGAAGAAGACCCGGATAATCTGACGGTAGGCATTGGTGGTTTACCAGATCGCGAAGGACATGTAACACTGGACGCATGCATCATGGATCAGGATTCCCGTTGTGGATCGGTCATGGGCGTTGAACATATTGTAAATGTGATCTCACTGGCACGCCGGGTGATGGAAAAAACACCGCATGTGATCCTTGTTGGCGATGGTGCACTACAGTTTGCCATGGACCAGGGTTTTAAAAAAACCAATCTCCTCACACCAAAATCTGAGGCCTTGTGGAAAGAGTGGCTGAAGACTTCCAACTACCAGCCGAGGATGAATATCGAAAACGAGCTGTATAAGAAAGATCCCATGCCCGGTGGGAAAGACAACCATGATACCATTGGATTGATTGCGATGGATGCAAAAGGTAACATTGCCGGGGGTTGCAGCACCAGTGGTATGGCCTATAAAATGCGTGGCCGCGTGGGTGATTCACCCGTCATTGGTGCCGGCCTTTTTGTAGACAATGAAATAGGTGCAGCAACATCTACTGGCGTGGGCGAAGAAGTGATCCGATGCGTGGGTTCGCATTTAGTCGTGGAACTGATGAGGCATGGTTACACGCCGGAAAATGCCTGTAAAGAAGCAGTGATGCGCATCGTTAAAAAAAGTCCCGCGAAATCGAAAGAGATCCAGGTAGGTTTCCTCGCCATTAATAAGAAAGGGGAATACGGCGCCTACGCGTTACAGAAAGGCTTTTCATTTGCGGTGAAAACCGCTAATCAAGACATTGTTATTCCCGGTAAATCATATTATCCATAACCCATGTATCAACTAGAAGTCATTGCGTTTAATATCCAGAGCTGTTTGATCGCAGAGAAAGCTGGTGCCAACAGAATTGAACTGTGCGACAACCCCGGTGAAGGTGGAACCACACCATCGTATGGCATGATCAAAACAGCCAGGGAAAACACATCGATCCATCTCTTCCCCATCATCCGTCCACGGGGTGGTGATTTTTTGTATAACGATGAAGAATTTACCATCATGCTTCGGGATGTAACCTTGTGCAAGGAACTGGGTTGTGACGGTGTTGTAGTAGGCATGTTAAAAGCAGATGGCACTATTGATTTGGAGCAAACATCCCGTTTGGTGGAAACTGCCTATCCCATGGGGGTAACCTTCCACCGAGCCTTCGACAGAGTCTATGATCATCGCAAAGGATTGGAGGATGTGATCAGAACGGGCTGTGAACGCATCCTCACTTCAGGCTTGCAACCAACGGTGACAGACGGTGCGGAAACCCTGAAAGAACTTGTGAACCAGGCAGACGGAAGGATTATCATCATGCCGGGGTCCGGACTTAGAAGCACCAACCTGGCAGAGATTGCCCAACAGACAGGCGCTACGGAGTTTCATTCTTCGGCGAGAAAGCAGATTGCCTCGGCCATGAGCTACCAATCCCCCAGAATGGGTGAACAATTGCTCCAGGTGATCCTCGATGAAGAAGAGGTCAGGCAAATGAAATTGATCCTCCAGCAATTGCCGCAGCAAACATCTACGGATTAATTGTTAAATTAGGAAGCCGATGCTTCAACTGCTGCGCCATAAATGGTTTTTGACGATTGTGCTGATCATGACGGCCATCCTTGGCTATTCATTCATGTTCACCGAAAAAATTGACTACAACACGCAGGTCAAACCGTTGATCAACAAGAAATGCATCACTTGCCATGGTGGTGTTAAGAAAAAAGGTGGCTTCAGTCTTTTATTCCGCTCCGAAGCATTGGCCAATACGGAGTCTGGCAAACCCGCCATCGTTCCCGGTGATGCCGATGCTTCCGAGATGATCCGTAGATTAACACTTAAGGATCCGGAAGAACGCATGCCGTACAAAGAACATCCACTCAATGATGATGAGATTAGCCTGTTACGCAACTGGATCAACCAGGGCGCCACATGGGGTGACCATTGGGCTTACGTTGCCGTGAAACCACAGGAAGTTCCGCATCGTAAACAGTTCTTCGGCTTGCTCCCCAAAAAAGATGCATGGGCCAATAACGATATCGATCATTTTATCCGTCAGAAACTGGACGATCTGAAATTGGAACCATCGGAACAGGCTACGCCCGAAGTACTTGTACGCAGAGTTGCGCTTGATTTGATTGGCATGCCCGCGAATGAGCAGATGGTCCAATCATTTATTAAAGATCCTTCAGATAAAAATTACGAAACCCTTGTAGACAACCTGCTTGCGCATCCGGGATTTGGGGAACGATGGACCACGATGTGGATGGATCTTGCCCGGTATGCAGACACCAAAGGATATGAACGGGATGACCAGCGAACGATCTGGCGTTACCGCGATTGGCTCATCAAAAGTTTCAATGAGGATAAACCCTACAATACATTTCTGACAGAACAATTAGCCGGTGACCTTTTACCGGATGCAACAGATGAACAAATGATTGCCACTGCTTTTCATCGGAACACTATGACCAACGATGAAGGTGGAACAGATAATGAAGAATTCAGGACTGCAGCAGTGCTGGATCGAGTGAACACTACCTGGGAAGTATTGATGGGTACCACTTTTGCTTGTGTACAGTGTCATAGTCATCCCTATGATCCGTTTCGTCATGAAGAATATTATTCTTTCATGGCATTTTTTAACAACACCAGGGATGAAGATACTTTTGCGGAATATCCCTTGCTTTATGAATACAAAGACCAGGATCTTCAGCGTTACAACGAGGTAGTCCAATGGTTAAAGAAACATGGAAATGCAAAAGAACAAAGCACGTTTACTCAATTTTTAAAAACACGGCAACCCGCTATCAACTCTTTAACCGCAGACTCTTTTGTGAATAGTGAGCTTTCGGATACCAAATGGTTGGTGATGCGAAAAATTTCGGCTGCGCGTATCCGTAAGGCAAACCTTGATGCGCAGCAGATGCTGACCATCCGTTTGCAAAGTTGGTACAAAGACAGTAAGCTCGAAATACGTGCGGATTCACCCAAGGGAAAATTGTTGGCCACTATTTTCCCAGGAAAAACCGCCGACTGGGAGATCCGGGAAACACTGATTCCTGCCTTAGCCGGTGTACATGATTTACATCTGCAATACCAGTCGGCCCTGGTGGAAAAGATGGATTACAACGGGATGATCTTTGACTGGTTCTTCTTCTCCCCTGCTTTCCCGGGAAGGGGAGAAGCGGGTTATGATAGCATCAAAAAAAAGTACACACATCTATTGACAAAGGGCAATGCAATAACCACACCCATTATGGTGGAGAACCCCTCTCCCATGGCACGCACCACCCAAGTATTTGAAAGGGGGAACTGGTTGTTAAAAACAACTGCCGTACAACCGGCGGTTCCGGCGTCTTTGAATCCGATGCCAGACAGTACGCTTCGCAACCGTCTTGGATTGGCAAAATGGCTGACAGATACCTTGAATCCACTCACTGCCAGAACCATGGTAAATAGGCTATGGGAACAGTTGTTTGGGCAAGGCCTTTTAGAAACACTGGAAGATATGGGTACACAGGGAATTGCACCTACCCATCCTGAATTGCTGGATCATCTTTCTTACCAGTTCATGCACGAATACCAATGGAGTGTCAAAAAACTCATAAAACAAATGGTGATGTCGGCAACCTATCGGCAGCACTCCGCCGTAAGTGCAGAAAAAAATGCTGCGGATCCTTTCAATAAATATTATGCACGCGGACCACGGGTACGGCTAAGCGCAGAACAGGTCAGAGATCAGGCACTGGCCGTTAGCGGCGCATTATATCCGGTGATGTATGGTCCGAGTTCAATGCCATGGCAGCCCCCGGGGATCTGGAGCTCACCTTACAGTGGCAATGAACAATGGCAAACAAACAGGGATCAAAACAAATATAGAAGAGCATTATATACATTTTGGAAAAGGACAAGCCCCTACCCTTCCATGCTAACCTTTGATGCCATGGCGCGTGAAGTATGTACGGCAAGAAGGATACGAACCAATACACCATTGCAGGCACTTGCATTGATGAATGACCAGGCGTATCTGGATTTGTCAAGACAGATGAGTTATCAACTTGCAACGGAAAGCAAAGATCCTGTGGAGCGGATAAGGCTCGGCTGGATGAAAGCCACCGGCAAGAAAATCTCTGCACAACAATTGGAAGTGCTGCTGACCTTGTATAAAAAGGCATTGGCGAAATATCAGGCTGATCCATCTGCAACTTGCGAGATGGCCGGAGGCTTGATGGACCAGCATAATTATCCTGAAATGGCTGCCTTGGTTGCAACCGTTCATACGATGATGAATACAGACGAAGTGATCACAAAAGAATAGCACATGGGGAGGAGTAAAATAGCAGACGAAGCCAAATTCCTGTCGCTGGAACACACAACGAGAAGACATTTCCTTCGGGAATGCAGAACAGGTATTGGCATGATGGCGTTGGGTTCTTTTTTGCAAGGGTGCGACTGGATGGGCAAGAAATCAGTGCCTATTGCCGGAGCACCGATGACTGATCCATTTATGCCGAGGGCGCCGCATTTTGCACCTAAGGTTCGTTCCGTGATTTATCTCCACATGGCAGGCGCACCATCCCAACTTGAATTGTTTGACTATAAACCCGAACTCATTAAACTCAATGGCCAGGATTGTCCGGAATCTTTTCTTGAAGGAAAGCGATTTGCATTCATTAGAGGTGTCCCGAAACTATTGGGACCAGTGGCCAACTTCTCGCAACATGGTGAAAGTGGAATCTGGCTCTCAGAGAGACTCCCCCACTTCAGCAGCGTAATAGATGATGTGACGGTTTTAAAAGCCGTCACTACGGATCAGTTCAACCATGCACCGGCGCAATTGATGATGCACACCGGGTCAGCAAGACTGGGCCGTCCTTCTATGGGTTCATGGGTTACCTATGGACTGGGTTCAGAAAATGCGAACCTGCCCGGATTTGTGGTGCTAACTTCTGGAGGAAATAACCCTGATGCCGGTAAGAGTGTATGGGGTAGCGGATTTTTACCATCTGTTTATCAAGGTGTGCAATGCCGGTCAGAAGGTGATCCGATTTTGTTTTTACAAGATCCTGAAGGCATGGACAGAGACTTGAAGAGATCTTCTATCGATGCCATCAATGCCCTCAACCGTGCAGATCATGAAGTATTCGGCGACCAGGAAACTTTGTCGCGCATAGCCCAATATGAACTTGCATTCAAGATGCAGATCTCTGTTCCGGAGGTGATGGACATCTCCAAAGAGCCTGCCTATATTCATGAGATGTATGGTACTGAACCTGGCAAGCCTTCGCTCGCCAACAATATTCTGCTCGCCAGAAAACTTGTTGAGAAAGGTGTGCGGTTTGTTCAAATCTTCGACTGGGGCTGGGACTCACATGGTACTGATCCTACCGGCTCATTGGATGAGGGATTTGTAGACAAATGTAACAGCGTGGATAAAGCCATGACGGCATTGCTCAAGGACCTGAAACAAAGAGGAATGCTTGATGAAACGCTGGTGGTATGGGGTGGAGAATTTGGCAGAACACCGATGCAGGAAAATCGGGAAGGAAAGCAGAATGTATTCAAAGGGCGGGATCATCACGTGGATGCATTTAGCATGTGGATGGCAGGGGGAAGTATAAAGAGAGGATTCAGTTATGGAGAAACAGATGAAATCGGTTACAATGCTGTGTCTGGAAAAGTTTCCGTGTATGATATCCAAGCCACCATTCTTCAGCAACTCGGTTTTGACCATGAGAAACTGACCTATGAATTTCAGGGAAGACCATTCCGATTAACTGATGTGCATGGTCAGGTCATTAAAGACGTTTTACAATCAACATAGACAATCCATGAATCGAAGAAATTTTTTAGAAAAATCAACTATGGGCGGATCTGCCCTTTTACTTTCTGGACTTGAAGCCGAGGGCAGCCAACCTGTATTTTCGCCTGGACGTGCAGGTTATGAACTGACCATAATGGCTACCAACTGGGGTTATGAAGGTTCCGCAGATGCATTTTGTGCTGCCGCCAAAAAAGAAGGATATGATGGTGTTGAAGTCTGGATGCCAGGAGATGATAAGGGCAGAAATGAAATAGCCGCAGCAGCCAACAAGCATGGACTATTATTGGGATTGTTATATGGTGGATCAGACAAGGACGCTACCAAACACCTGCAGCAGTTCAAAGAAGGCTTGCAAGCCGCTGTAGGGCTTAAACCCATATATATCAATACCCATTCCGGAAGGGACTATTTTTCAATGGAGCAGAATAAACCTTTCATGGCATTTACATCCGAGTTATCTGCCAAAACGGGCATTCCCATTTACCATGAAACGCACCGGGGAAGATCCCTTTTTGCAGCGCATGTAACCAGGGACTACCTCCGCGCTGTTCCTGATTTACGGTTAACACTTGACATATCACATTGGTGTGCCGTTCACGAAAGCGGTCTGGAAGACCAGGAAGAAACGGTGGCGGTGGTGTTAGAAAAAACAGAACATATCCACGCACGCATCGGACATAGTGAAGGCCCGCAAGTCAATGATCCAAGGGCTCCAGAGTGGGATTATATTGTCAAAAGACATTGGACCTGGTGGGATAAAATTGTGGAACGCAAAAAGAGAGAGGGCAAAAGGATGACCATACTTACAGAATTTGGTCCCCCCTACTATTTACCTACCATGCCATATACCAATCTACCGGTGGCCGACCAATGGGCCATCAATGTTCATATGCTTCAGTCGCTCAGAAAAAGATATCGCTGATCATGATCGATTTTATTGGTCGCCTTCATCCGCTATTGGTTCATTTGCCCATTGGCATGCTGATGATTGGCTTATTACTTTTTTGGCGGAGCAAATGGCGGGGCGTCTCTGCAGACAAGGCCACAGCTTTTGTTTTTCTGATGGCCAGTGTTACTGCGATGCTTTCCTGTGTCAGCGGGTATCTGCTTTCAACGAGTAATGACGAATATGGAACATTGGTCATTGATCATAGAAATGCAGCCATTATGCTCACTGTGGTTTCAGGCATATTTTGGTGGTTGCTCGTGCGCCAGGTTCAGCCTCTGCTCCAGCTTATCTTGTCTGTGATTGTACTTGCACTGCTGGTTGTAACAGGGCATCAGGGGGGAACACTTACCCATGGAGAATCCTTTCTATGGGGTAATGAAAAAACAGCTGATGCGGAGATTCCGGTCATCAACGATCTTGACCATGCATTGGTCTATAAGGATATCATTGCACCCATCCTTTCCCAAAAATGCGTCTCCTGTCATGGACCTAACAAACAAAAAGGTAAACTAAGGTTAGACGGTCAGGAATGGATTTTAAAGGGGGGTAAATCAGGCGCTACCATTGTAGCCGGGAACAATGATGCATCTGAGATCATCAAACATATTGTACTGCCACCAGATGACGAGGACCACATGCCTCCAAAAGAAAAAGGACAGTTAACCACCCAACAAGTTAAACTGATACAGTGGTGGGTTCAAAAAGGAGCATCCTTTTCTGCTTCAGTACAAGAACTCGCACCAGATGCCGATATTCAACAAGCCTTAAATGCACTGATGCAAAAGGCAGGAACCGAATTGGCTGTATCTGCCGCCCTACCGGAGGTAGGAGCAGCACCCGATAGTGCAATAACAATATTGAAATCAAAGGGTGTCATTGTAATCCCTATTGCGCAAGGCAGTAATCTGCTGAATGTAAATTTCATTAACTGTACCGCAGTTTCAGACACTGTGTTAACGGCGTTGAAAGCCATCGCTCCCCAACTGTATTGGCTCAAAGCAGAAGGTCCATTTGTAAAGGATGAACTGGTTGAAGCCATAGGTGGAGCAAAGCATTTGAAAAGACTTAGCCTGGCGGGTTCGGGGATCACTTCAAAATCAAAGCAAGTACTCAAACAATTGAATCAACTGGAACAGGTCAATCTCTACCAGACCCCCATCGAAGAAAAGAAAAAAACGGACACTACGAAGCGGTCTTGATCAACTCCTCCAATAACCGCAGTTGATTCTGTGTACGCAAGAGGTTATGTCCAACATAACCTGCACCATAATAACGATCATTCCAGAGATGATCCGTATAAAAGCGTAGGGCTTGCATATAGATCATAAACTCACCCGCATAAACAAAGGCGGCTTTTTCTTCTGCACCCAACAAGTCATGCATGTGTTCACTATATCCACTAATGATGGCATCCAAAAAATCCTTGCGGATAACAACACTATTAAGATCCTGCTCTTCTTCATTGGCGGGCGATACATATGTCCGGATCATGTCACCAACATCACTGATGAACAGGCCCGGCATCACGGTATCAAGGTCTATTACACAAATTCCATTCTCCTTATCATCTAACAAAACATTACTAATCTTGGTGTCATGATGGGTTACGCGCGTAGTGAATGCGGCTGATGATTTGAATGCTTCAAATTGATCCAAAATACCTTTGTGGGACAACAATTTTGTGGCAACCGTTTTTGAAGCTGCAAGCCGTTCCTGATCACCATCTTTCAATGCTTCTTCAAATTGCCTGTATCGCCAACTCAGGTCATGAAATCCCGGTATGGTGTATCGCAGCAGTGAAGTGTCAAAAGCCTTCAACACTGCTGTAAACTTCCCAAACTGTGCTGCGGCTGCCCAGGCTTGGGCCGGCGTAGTACATACATCAATGGTATGAGAATTCGGAACAAAGGGGAACAACCTGTAGTATGCACCATTATGAATGCAGTAATCTTCTTCCTCCAGTGTCTTCACAGGAATGGTGAAGGTATACCCGGGCGCATGATGCGCGAGAAACCTTCCAAGTACATTAATGTTATGCGCTATGTCTTCCGGATGCCGGAATACAAAATGATTTACTTTTTGAAGGATGAATGCGGGCTTACCCTCTTTCATCACTTTGTAAGTTGCATGGATCAGACCTGAACCGAATGACGATGCCTGGTAGTTGTCCGGATCCAGTCCAAATGCTCTTAGTATTGGATCGATGTCTTCCATCAATATAGCATCCTCACTTTGATCGTTTCTTTCACTTCTTTCAACAAAGACAACGCTTTTGACGAAAGCTTTTTGTCTACATCCAAAACTACATAACCAATCTCTTCATTGGTCTTTAGGTATTGCCCAAGGATGTTGATGTTATTGGCAGACAGAGTGGAGTTGATGGATGATAGTACGCC
The DNA here is from genome assembly GCA_049661025.1 of Chitinophagaceae bacterium. Classification (GTDB taxonomy): domain Bacteria; phylum Bacteroidota; class Bacteroidia; order Chitinophagales; family Chitinophagaceae; genus Pollutibacter. The sequence goes on from JBASZQ010000046.1 coordinate 31,066, forward strand.
AGGAACATTGTTGTGGATGTGGAGTATCCGATGTGTGCCTTCCTGCGGAGGCAGGCTCAGTTCCGGAACGGTGTGAGAACCCGTTGTAGTGCCCATCTCGAGGTAATGGAAAAGTTTAGCGCTCACATCTACTCCAATATTCTGTTGTGCTTCTTCGGTTGAGCCACCAATGTGAGGGGTCAACAATACATTAGACATATGTTGCAAAGGCGTGGTAAACGCATCACCGTTTTTCTCCGGCTCCCAGGGAAATACATCGATGGCTGCTCCACCCAATTGTCCTGATTCAAGCGCTTTCGCCAGTGCATCGATATCCACCACTTCACCGCGCGCATAGTTAAGAAGGATGGCTCCTTTTTTAAATTGCTTCAGAACTGATTTATTGATCATGTTCCGGGTTTGTGTTGTTTCGGGAACATGCAGTGTTACAATATCTGATTTACTGACCAGTTCCTTTATAGATCTGCAAGGTTCCGCATTACCCAAAGGAAGCCTGGTGGCCACGTCAAAATACCGAACCCGCATACCCACGGCTTCAGCGAGGATGCTCACCTGGGTACCAATATTTCCGTATCCAATGATTCCCAGGGTCTTGCCACGCAATTCGTAACTGCCTTTGGCTTCTTTCATCCAGGTGCCGTTATGCGCCGCCATATTCTTATCTACAATTCTCCGGATCAGCATGATAGACGCGCCAATGACCAATTCAGCCACAGAACGGGTATTGCTGTAAGGGGCATTGAAAACCACTACCCCTTTTTCCCTTGCAGAACGAAGATTTACCTGATTAACCCCTATACAAAAACAACCTATGGCCTGAAGTTTGCTGGCTGCATCCAATACGCGACTGGTAATTTGCGTTTTAGACCTGATGCCAAGGAGGTGGACATTACGAATTTCTTGTATAAGTTCATCTTCACTCAGTGCGCCGGATAGCTTTTTAACATTGGTATAGCCCGCGTCCCGAAATTGTTTCACCGCGGTCTCACTGATGTTTTCAAGAAACAAGATATTGATCTTGTCTTTGGGGTAACTGGTTGTTTTAGGATCAGACATAAAATTGTGTTCCAATAGTTTGTGTGCGAAATTAATAACTAATACCTTAGTAAAGTTTTTTCCAATTCTAACTATCCATCCTGTATGAAAAATATAATATCCATCCTATTGCTAACGGTATTGGCAGGTTGTTTTGCCACTACTGACAAGCGAATAACAGATAAGGCAAAATCAGCCCAGGTTCCCGGTGACCTGGCTGCAAAGTCTGGCCTCCCTGCCGCAGAAGCTGAAAAGTATTATCGGGTCACACAGGGCTTCTATGACCTTTATCTTAAAAAGTCAGGATTCAATGGGGCAATGATTGTTGCCAAAAACGGACAGATCGTCTTTGAAAAGTATGCCGGTTCAAAGCATATTGGTCAGAAAGATAGTATCGATGCCAATACGCCATTTCATTTGGCTTCGGTATCCAAGACCTTCACGGGAATGGCTACCCTAAAACTCTGGGAAGAAGGCAAACTGGATATCAACCAGGAAGCATCTGTTTACCTGCCCGGCTTCAATTATCCCGGTGTTACTGTAAAAGCACTCCTTAATCATCGCAGTGGACTACCCAATTATGTGCATGTGATGGAGGAGAAAGGATGGGATCGGAAAATTCAGGTTACCAATAGCGATGTGTTGAATTTTCTGGTGACCCGAAAGAGTGACCTGATGGTAGGAAGGCCAGATAGAAATTTCAGCTATTGCAATACCAACTACGCGTTGCTGGCACTTATTGTTGAAAAGGTGAGCGGGAAGTCGTTTAGTCAATACCTTTCTGAATCCTTCTTCAAGCCGCTGGGGATGGACCATAGCTTCGTTTTTCAACCTGGTATGGAAGACTCGGTATTACCGTCATACAACTGGAAGAACCAACAGGAAGCGTTTACTTATTTGGACTGGGTTTATGGCGATAAAAATATTTATTCCACACCAAGGGATATGCTCAAATGGGCAAACGCGCTAGACAAGGGCGGATTGTTCAAAAAAGAAACCCTTGATGCAGCATACACAGGTTACAGCAATGAGAAGCCCGGCGTTAAAAACTATGGTTTGGGTTGGAGATTGTACCTCTATCCAGACAACAGGAAAATCATCTACCACAACGGTTGGTGGCACGGCAACAATACCGTTTTCACCCGGCTGGTTGATGATTCTGCAACCGTGATCATCCTCGGCAACAAGTTCAACAAGCGGATCTATGATGCTAAAAAATTGTACACCGCTTTTGGCGCGTACGACGCACAGTCTGGAGAAGATTAGCAGCTACTGATCCGGTGAATTAAAGTACATTCGGTACTGACCATTTTCATTCATGAAGATTTTTACGGCAGAACAGATCCGGGCCTGGGATCAGTACACAATTCAACATGAGCCCATATCTTCCATCGATCTGATGGAGAGAGCTGCAAAGGCATGTACAGATTATATCCTACAGAAATTTCCAAAAGGAACATCCTTCCATATTATATGTGGTCCCGGCAATAACGGGGGCGACGGACTGGCTATGGCCAGATTACTTTTTGAAGCCGGTCAAACTGTGTTCGTGTATGTTTCTGAGGAAGTTTCTGCGAGTGCAGACCATCGAACCAATCTGGCCAGGTGGAAAGACCTTCATGGTGCAACTTATCAACCCGATGTCTTTTTAACGCAGGCATTGCCTGAGGGGTGCGTGATCGTTGACGCATTGTTCGGAACAGGAAACTCGCGAAGCATCCAAGGCTTGTATGGAGAAGTGGTCAATCATGTCAATCGTTCTGGATTTAAGGTGGTATCGATAGACCTGCCTTCGGGGATGCGGGCAGATGAACCCTCCATTGATCGGGTGATAGTGAAGGCTACCATTACCCTGACCCTGGGTTGCTTGAAACTGGCATTGTTGATGCCCGAAAATGGTCCATTTATTGGCGAGGTTCATCTGCTACCCATCGGTTTGCACCCAGGCTATGCTTGCGCAACCCACACACCTTTTCAGATGATGGAGACGGAAGATATCCGGTCATTGATCCGTCCCAGGGATCCATTTGCACACAAAGGGACTTTTGGTACCGCGATGTTGGTGGCTGGGAGTAAAAACATGATGGGCGCCGCCCTTTTGTCTGCAACCGCTTGCCTGCGGAGCGGTACAGGTAAATTGATTTGTAGGATTCCGGCGGGTGGAATGCTTGCCATGCAAACAGGACTGCCTGAGGCCATTTGTTCACCCGATCCGGATCCTGATCACCTGACAGTTTTTCCTGAATTGGGCGGAGTGGATGCCATCGGTATTGGACCCGGCCTGGGTCAACAACCAGAAACGGATGATGTTGTGCTGCGAGCATTGGAAGCAACTCCGGTACCCAGGGTATTTGATGCCGATGCCTTGAATACCATTGCAAGAAAAGGCTGGCAAGAAAAACTTGGCCGAAATTGTGCCATTACCCCGCATATTGGCGAATTCCATCGACTTTTCCATGCGGAACAAAATGGATTCAGCCGGATAAGTACAGCCATGGAGTTTTCCACAGCCCGTGAAGTTTGTATCATTATAAAAGGACGCTATAGCTTTTTATCCACACCAGGTGGACAGGGCTACTTCAATCCCACCGGAAATCCGGGGATGGCAAAGGCGGGCTCAGGGGATGTGTTGACCGGGATGATCCTTGCATTGCTTGCCCAGAAATACAGTGTGGACGTGGCTTGCAGAATGGCAATGTACCTGCATGGTCTTGCCGGGGACATGGCCAGAAACGATATGGGCGAGGCGGGAATGCTGGCCTCGGACCTTATTTTAAGAATCGGCAAGGCTTTTGGGGCAATATTGCGTACATAATATTGTTTTTCATACCTTTACTCAGATTATTATCCAAATTTATCCTCTCGAAAGATCAAGTTCAGACGTATCCTAACGGCAGACCATGTCCATTAAAATCTGAATTCTTGATTATGAGAAAAAACTTTACCCTCTGCTTTTTAGTTGCTGGCCTGTTCACCTATGAGTCAATGTTTGCTGCTGATTTTACCGTAACGTCTACTGCAGACAGCGGTCCCGGCACATTGAGACAAGCGATTGCCGATGCAGCGGCAAATCCTGGTCCGGATAACATTTTATTTAACATTGCTGCGAGTCCTGCAATGATCACGCTGAACAGTAGTTTGACTATTGGTTCACAGGTGTTCATTGATGGTTACACACAACCCGGCGCTACGCAGGGTCCAGTGAATGCTCGTCAACTTGCGGTAAGTCTTAATTTCAATGATCTGGCTAATGGAAATACGCCAGCTGCGTATGACGGACTGATCATTACAACTGGAAATGTAACCATCAGAGGTGTTGCCATTTTCAGGGCTAGCCGCGGTATAGTGATCAACGGACCTGCAGGTACTGGAGGTGCGGTGAAGATCCAAGGCAACACCATTGGTTTGAGTGAATCCAACCAAACAGCTGTTGAAGACATTAACACAGGAGATTTTGTTGCTACAAGGAATGGATCTCACGGTATATTCTTCGCGCAAACAACATCAGGCTTTGTGGTTCCCAGGGTTTTTGTAGGTGTTGATGGCGATGGTACAAATGATGCAAATGAAGGTAACCTTATCACCAACAACGGCGGTGATGGTATCTTTTTGAATATCGCAGACTTCAACGTGATCGCCGGTAATTTCATCGGCACCACAGCAACTGGCGCTCTTCCTGCTTCAGTAAATAGCACTAACAATAATGGTATCACTATCGATGGTGTAAACACAGGTGATGGCGCATCCAATAACCGTATTGGTACCGATGGTGATGGTGTCAGCGATGCACTTGAAGGTAACCTGATCAGTGGTAACAGGAAAAACGGAATCGTTCTGCAACGCAGGGCGCAGTTCAACAAAATTTCCGGAAACACCATCGGTTTGTCGCTGGTTGGTGGCGGTGCTGCTGGTAATGGTCGGGTTGTTGGAGTCACTCCTCCTGTATTTCTTACAGAAGGTAACGGTATCTTGCTGAACAACGTTTCCAACAACACAATCGGCGTTGATCCTAGCAATGCATCAGCAGCCCAAAGAAACTACGTATCATCTAACTTTCATAATGGTATCACCCTTTACTCCAGTATTGGTGGTGCAAACGGATTTGTACAGAACAATACAGTAATGGGCAATGTGGTTGGCTCCAATGCAAATGGCGATAACCGCGGTAACCTCAAATGGGGTGTATTCCTGACCAACACACCAACATCTTTCCTTGTTACGAGCAATTTTATTGGATCTAACGATGATGGGTCTTTTGATAACCTGGAAGGTAATACCATTGCTTACAATCAGCGTGATGGTGTTGGTATGCTTGACCAATCTATTGACTTTGTGATTGAAAACAGGATTTCCAGAAACAGCATGTTTTCTAATAACCGCCCAGGTGGTGGCACGGAAGGGTATGGCCTTGGTATCAACCTGATGACTTCCATTACAGATGGCACTACGCCAAATTCCCCATCAGGTTCTGGTCCTAACTTCCTCTACAATTTCCCTGTAACTACAGACTTTAAAGTAAATACAGGTTCAAGCGAAATAGAAGTTACTGGTTCTGCGCCATCTGGTGCTTTCGTGCAATATTATATCGCATCTGCCGATGCAAACCAGGATGCTCCTCTCTTCAATGAGGGTCAAACATTCTTGTTCGGATTGCAGGAAGGTGGACTGGAAGACCAGGATCCCGGCGACGGCACTTTCAAATTCGTGGTTCCGTTCAGTAATCTGGCTGCTCCGGTTACCGTTGGTGCAGTGGTTGTTGCTCTTGCACATAATACCACTAGTGACATTGGAAGTACCTCAGAATTTAGCCAGGCTTCTATCACCACACTCCTGCCTGTTCAGTTCGTTTCTTTCAAGGCTGAGTTGCAAAGTGACAAAGTGCTCGTTTCATGGGCTACCGCTCAAGAGCAGAATGCTTCACATTTCGATGTTGAAAGAAGCACCAATGGCAGGGATTTCACGAAGATCGGACAAGTGAAAGCTGCAGGAAATTCCAATGTGCTGGTTAATTACTCTTTCACGGATAACAATCCTGTCCTTGGAGTTAGCTATTACAGGCTGCGCCAGGTAGACATCGATAACAGGTTCGTATACACGAAAACAGTGATCATCCGCAATGAAGCCAGGAGCAAAGCCTTCACCGTATGGCCCAACCCTGTGCTGGACAATGTGAATGTGACCCTGCAATCTGATAAGAACCAGAACCTGAGCCTGAGGGTTGTTGACTATAACGGCCGCGTGGTTAGAAGCCAGGTGGTGAATGCAACAAGAGGCGTCAACCAAATCACGGTTAACATGAGTACGCTTACAAAAGGTATGTATGTGATCCAGGTAGTTGGTGACAACCTGAACCTCACTGAAAAAGTGATTAAGCAGTAAGCATAAACATATGATTTTCAAAGCCCCGGTAAACCGGGGCTTTTTTTATGATTGACCACGAAAAACACAGTAGGCGTCCAACGGTTTTTGGGTTTAAACCCCTAATTTTGCCGCCCCGTGTAGTGCGTGCAGGATGCAGGCGCAGCAGGGAAAAAACAAATTTTGACTGTTTATGGATAAGTTATTCTATCTGGTACCCTTGATGGGTGTCGTCGGGTTACTCTACACACTCTGGAAATTCAAATGGGTATCTGCCCAGGAGGCCGGATCGGACAGGATGAAGGAGATCAGCAACTACATCGCCGAAGGCGCTATGGCCTTCCTGAAAGCAGAATGGAAGATCCTCGGCTACTTTGTAGTTGTAGTAGCCATCCTGCTGGCCCTGATGGCACAAGCTAATCCCACTTCACACTGGTCCATCGCCATCGCATTCATTTTTGGCGCCGTAGCGAGTGCTACTGCCGGTTATATTGGTATGCGGATCGCAACAAAAGCAAACGTCAGAACAGCACATGCTGCCCGGACGAGCCTTAGTAAAGCACTGGATGTATCCTTCACCGGTGGTGCCGTGATGGGTCTTGGTGTAGCTGGTCTTGCAGTACTTGGATTGGGTAGTCTGTTTATCATACTTAAAATGATCTTCGCTGCAGATGCTCCCGTGAACTCTGAAGCCATGGTGCGTACCATCGAAGTACTAACCGGTTTCTCTCTTGGAGCTGAATCTATCGCGCTGTTTGCACGCGTGGGTGGTGGTATCTATACAAAAGCTGCTGACGTAGGCGCTGACCTCGTTGGTAAAGTGGAAGCAGGTATCCCCGAAGATGATCCCAGAAACCCAGCCACTATTGCGGATAACGTAGGTGATAACGTAGGTGACGTTGCAGGTATGGGTGCGGATCTTTTCGGTTCATATGTTGCCACGGTTCTGGCAACGATGGTACTCGGACAAGAGACAACCTCAGTAGACAATTTTGGCGGTCTCGCGCCTATCCTTCTTCCTATGCTCATCGCTGGCGTAGGTATTATCTTTTCCATCATCGGAACATTCTTTGTGAAAGTGAGTGATGCTTCCGGAATCAATACCAACAATGTTCAAAGAGCCCTCAACATGGGTAACTGGGGATCGATTGTATTGACCGCAGTAGCTTCAGTTGGTCTGGTTGCTTACATCCTCCCAGAGACCATGACCCTGCGCGGACATGAATTTACCAAATGGGGCGTATTGGGCGCGATTGGTGTGGGCTTAGCGGTGGGAACACTGATGAGTATCATCACTGAGTATTACACTGCCATGGGCAAACGTCCTGTGCTTTCTATCATCCGCCAAAGCTCAACGGGCCACGCTACAAACGTGATCGGTGGATTGGCAGTAGGTATGGAATCAACCTTTCTCCCTATCCTCGTGCTCGCAGCTGGTATCTATGGTTCTTTCCTCTGCGCTGGCCTCTATGGCGTGGCGATTGCTGCTGCAGGTATGATGGCTACAACGGCTATGCAATTAGCCATTGATGCTTTCGGTCCTATTGCTGATAATGCTGGAGGTATCGCTGAAATGAGTGAACTGCCGAAAGAAGTTCGCGAAAAAACAGACGTACTTGATGCCGTTGGTAACACAACAGCTGCAACCGGAAAAGGATTCGCCATCGCGTCAGCAGCCCTGACAGCTCTTGCATTGTTCGCAGCATTTGTTGGCGTTGCAGGAATTGATGGAATCGATATTTATAAGGCCGATGTACTCGCTTCCCTTTTCATAGGTGGTATGATCCCATTTATCTTCTCATCATTGGCCATCCGTGCTGTAGGTGAAGCCGCTATGTCAATGGTGGAGGAAGTAAGGCGTCAGTTCAGAACCATCCCCGGTATTATGGAAGGGACCGCTAAACCTGAATATGATAAATGCGTTGCCATCTCCACAGAAGCATCAATCAAGAAAATGTTGGCGCCTGGTGCCATCACCATCGTTTCTCCCCTGATCATCGGTTTCTTGATGGGTCCTGAAGCCCTTGGCGGTTTCCTCGCAGGTGCAACCGTAAGCGGTGTATTGATGGGTATGTTCCAGAACAATGCCGGTGGTGCATGGGATAACGCTAAGAAATCTTTCGAGAAAGGCGTTGAAATCAACGGCGAAGTTTACTATAAGAAATCAGAACCACACAAGGCATCGGTAACAGGTGACACTGTAGGTGATCCGTTCAAAGACACTTCCGGTCCATCTATGAACATCCTTATCAAACTGATGTCCATCGTTTCCCTGGTTATCGCCCCAACCCTTGCACAGATTCACGGACATGAAGGTCATGGTGTAAAAAAAGCTACGAAGGAAATGAATGTAACAGTTGTCAACACCGGTGATGCAAGCCAGTCTGTTACCATCGCAGATGATGACGCGCTGATCTCAGCCCTGAAAAAAGACGGGCTGATCACAGGTGAAACTTTCACCATTGATTTTAATCACGGAGTCTTAAAAGTAAATGGCAAAGAAGTGGATATCGCCAAATACAAAGACCTGATCAAGGGTGAAAAACTGAAGATCGAAATGAAGTAGGTCAGTACTAAACGCAAATAATCTGAAATTGGGTTATTGGGTTATTGGTTATTTTATACAGAATAACCAATAACCTATAACCCAATTACTTTTTCCTCTTTCTTCCACCCTCCACCTTCTTACTTCCACCTTTCCTATCAGGTTCCTCTGCCAGAAGCATCTTCTTGGCCAGCTCCAGTTCTTTTTTCCCTTTTGCATCCAATTCAGGATAACTGAACTTAAGCTTTTGAAACTGCTTGAAAATAATGGCAGCAATAGAAAGCCGCGCAAACCATTTGTCGTCTGCAGGGATAACAAACCATGGTGCATGGTCGTGGGAACAATGAGATAACATGTCTTCATACGCGGCCATATAGTCATCCCAACGTGCCCGTTCTTTCAAATCTCCAGGTGAAAATTTCCAGTTCTTCTCCGGATCTTCTATCCTTTCTAAAAACCTCTTTTTCTGCTCCGCCTTGGACACATGAAGAAAGAATTTTAGAACGATGGTACCGTTTTCGTGTAAGGTTTTTTCGAAGCCATTGATCTGTTTGAATCGCTTCTTCCAGAATTGATCATCGATATCCTTTATTGAACTGATCTCGGGATTGTTTTCGGCAAGGATATACTCCGGGTGAACCCTTGTTACCAATACATTCTCGTAGTGGGACCTGTTGAATATGCCAATTTCACCTCTCGCCGGAATCTCTGTGTAATGTCTCCACAAATAACCATGGTCAAGCTCGGTAGACGAAGGTGTTTTATAACTCGTGACCCTTACACCCTGCGGGTTCAAACCACTCATGATGTGTTTGATGGCCGAGTCTTTTCCGGCTGCATCCATGGCCTGGAACACCAGCAACATGCTATACTGATTGTGCGCATACAGCATGTCCTGCATCTGCGATAGCCTTTTCACTCCTTCCTCCAGTAGCCTCGCCGCCTCATCTTTCGTCACCATCTTATGGTCATAATCGGTCTCGAGCTTACTCAGCTTAACTTTTTGATCAGGCTTTACCCGTAAGGATTCGATATACGCAAACAGTGCTTTAAGGTCCATTGCAGATGCTTTTGCTGAAATTAAGTTAAAGCTTTTAAAAATCTATGAACGGTATTGATTATGAAAAAAGGGTTCGTATATTTATTACGATAAAATTCGTAGTAATGAGTGCTAAAGCATTAAAACCCACTGAAAGCGAGCTTGAAATTCTACAGGTATTATGGGATAAAGGCGAGGCCACAGTGAGGGAGGTTCACGAAGAACTGGCAAAAGTCAAGGACATTGGCTACACCACCGCGTTGAAATTGCTGCAGATCATGTATGAAAAAGGGCTGGTATCCCGTGATGATTCTGCTAAAACACATATCTACAAACCAGCCGTGACCCGTGAGAAAACACAAAAGCAATTGGTCGGGAAAATGATCAATACCTTGTTTGCAGGTTCTCCGGGCCAATTGGTGATGCAGGCATTGGGCAATCACAATGCGAGCAAAGAAGAATTGGATGAAATTCAGCGATTGCTGGACAGTCTTAAGAAACCATCTTAAACCATGGAACCAATCTACCAATCATCCATCCTGCACGCCCTGGGCTGGGCCATTGCAGACAGCATCTGGCAAATGGCTTTGTTGTGGCTTGTGTACCAGGTCTGCATCGGTATTCCGATAAAAAACAAGCCCATCATCAGACATCTGGGTTCTACCATTGCCTTATTGGCTGGAGGGCTCTGGTTCCTGGGAACGGTGGTCTATAACCTTAGCAAAGCATCCTATACACCAACCAACAGTAACGGACGGGTGGACCCAAGTTTTAGCCATTGGGTTGAAAGCACCCTGCCCTACCTGTCAGCGGCATACTTGATCATTCTGATTGTACTCCTCGCAAGATTCGCCTATTCGGTTGTCATTACCCAACGGTTACGCACAACCGAAAATGAATCTGCTGGCCAATGGCAACAATTTGTAGACGACATGGCTTTGCGTTTTTTCATTGAACGAAAAGTCAGAATCCAGATCAGCGATGTCATCAACGTACCTGCAACCCTGGGTTATATAAAGCCTATCATCTTATTACCCATTGCGTCAATCAACCATCTTTCCGTTTCCCAGGTGGAATCCATCATCATGCATGAACTGGCCCATATCAAGCGGCATGATTATCTCGTGAATATCCTTGTCACCCTCGCGGAAACTATTTTATTCTTCAATCCATTTGCGCACTTGCTCAGTAAGCAGGTAAGGAAGGAATGTGAGTTGTGTTGTGACGATGCCGTGCTCAATCATCAAAAGGATCCAGGACAATATGCCTATGCATTGCTGTTACTTGAAAGGACCAGGCAGCAATTTGCCTTGGCTGTGGCTGCAACGGGTTCAGAAGGTCAGCTATTAGGGAGAGTTAAACGCATCCTGAAGCAACCAGAGCAAAAGTCCAGGTATAGAAATCGATTGGTTGCTCTTGTTCTCGTTGCAGCTATGATCATGGGATTAACCCTACTATCACCCGCTCCAAAAGAGAGTCAGGCACAAATGCTGGCCGTTGCACCTGTTCACACGGAGGGTCCAACCCAGTTCATCAGAAGCAAAACTGCCCTCCCTGAACTACTTAAGAAAGAACCAGTTCAGGAAAAGAAACGAATCATACAACCTTTGCTGAAACAAAATAAAGGCAACCAGGAAGTGTTTCCTACGGAGAAAGAAGAATCACTGGACGAACCATCTCTCCCATTTTTGAATGCAAGTGCAGAAGACCTAAAAATATATGAAGTGCCTGTAGCACCCGTACCACCACCTGCGCCAAGATCACCGAAATCACCACATGCACAAAGACCTCCTGCGCCTTACCAGACTTATGAACCGATGGCGCCGCTACAAGGCTATCCTGCCCCTGTGCCACTTGAAGAATTAATACAGGAATTTCCAAGACTCATCCAGCTGGAGGGTATGAATGAAAAAGAACTTGTTGCCATCTTCAATGAAATGAAAGAGAAACATCTGAATGTAAATGGTCAATTGTTTGCACAGGCAGAACAAGAACTTGCGGCCATCAAGAACATATCCCGCATGGCGGAAGCCAGGCAGAAACTGATTGAAGGCCAACAGCGGAAACATGTGGAGCTGAAAAAAGAACAGGAAAGGATACGCGTGATCACACCCGGAAGAATAGCCAGACCAGATAACACCAATGAACCATCCAGCGATAAAGTGAATAAGGAAACTTCCGGATCTCGCACCTATAATTATGCATTTGCTTCAACCAGACCTAAGGTCAAGACATTTAAAGATGAAAGCGGGCTGACGATCAGTATTGTGGAAGATGAACAACAGATCCGGATCCAGTTTTCAAACAAGTAATCTTACCAAACATTCCTCGGACACATATCCCCGTAAGTATTGTTGATCAGGAATCCGAGAACAATCTCGTGGGTGCCTCGTTGCATAGATCCAAGTAAGTATTTTGAGCTGTTGATATCGTAGGCATAACTCACATTGAATGTGTTAGAGATATTGATCCCCATCATCCCGGCAAACCCTTCATTGAAACGGTAACTTGCACCCAGCCACAAGCGATCCTGGTATTGAACCTTCACATTCACATCGGTATACAAAGGCATTGACGCGATATACCTGAACATCACACTGGGTAATATCGTTACATCCTCCGTCAGAAAAGCGCGATAACCCGCCGTTGCAAACAGGTGCGGTACTGAGGTGGATTTATTCAACGATGTATCGTTAAGATAGAACTTAGACGGTATCACTTGCTGCGCAGACAGGCCGGCAAAATAATTAGCACTGTATAACCATAACCCAACATTCAATTCCGGACTCACTTTATTATACTCACCTGTTGCATTGGTGATCACCGGGTCAAAAGCATTCGCCAACTCAATTTTTGTTCTGTCGATGTTGGTACCAGAAAGGCCGATTCCGAAACCGGCAGACAAGTTTGTTTTAGCGGACACAGCCATATGATATGCATAAGTACCGGTAGCATATATCCTGTTGATATAACCCGTCCGGTAATTTACAAGGGTAAAGCCCAGTCCATGGTGCGGTTCAGATGCCGTATACTCTTCCCAATAACGTTTACCCCTGGGATTCTCCCCCTTCATATCAAACGATGTTGCCGTAGTCTTGAGATCTGTTTTACCGATGGGTCCGTGAACGGTTGCATAAAAAGTCTGGGGCGCACCATCGATCCCCACCCATTGGGTACGTGCACTTAATTTCAGATCCACATAGTTCTCTATCCCGGTGATCGCAGGATTAACGATGTAGTTGTTGAGAATATATTGTGTATAGTGAGGCCTTTGCTGTGCAGCAAGGTTTACACTCAACAGCAACACCAGAAAAAACATGAACAGTTTACCCTTCCTCATTATCTCAAAATTGTTACATACCCGGCCAATTTAGGCCTTCCGTTTTTCGGATCAATCACATAATAATATGTTCCAGCCGGAACCTGCTGCCCTCTGTAGGTTCCATCCCAGGGCTGTCCGTACCCGGTAGAACGGAACAACAAGCTACCAGCCGTGTTATAAACTTCAATGATACATCCAAGGTAAACATTCAGGCCCTTGATCTCCCAGACATCGTTATATCCATCTCCGTTAGGCGTGAACGTATTTGGAACAACCAACTTCGGTAAATACCGGACAAAAACCTGGTCCGTTCCGATGCATCCCCTATCCGTTTCTGCACTTAAAGTATACAGAATATCCCTACCCGGTGAAGCCTGGGGCTTTAACACATCCGTTCTGTTCAATCCTTCAGCAGGCGACCATAAGAATTTCGTAGCCACCGCGGTAGCTGTAGCATCCAGTGTAATGGAGGTGCCTTCCAGTACAACTTTATCCGGCCCGGCATCAACCTTTGGAGATTCCGTCACCTCAATCACTGCCTTGGCAGTATCGGCACAGCCGCCCTGACTTTGCGTGATAAAAACGATTTCATGCAGACCTTTTCCGGCAGCTGAGGGATTGAATAATCCGGAGGCGCTAACGCCGGGACCAGCGTATTGACCGCTGAACAATAAGCCAGACAAATCCCTGCCTTGTGTAAATTGAAAAGATGGAGCGTTATCACAAACAGCAGTAAAAGGATCCAGCACGGCATCTGGTGTAGCAAGGAGTTGGATGACCTGTGTTGATTGTCCCTGACATACGGAACCAGAATAAGCCGTTAATAAGATGGTGACTTGCCGCGAGGCCGGCTGCCGGAATACTGGGTATCGATGGGTGTATAGTTTATCAGGTGCCGGCTCTTCATCAATCGTCTGTTGTGAAGGATCGCTGATATCCCATTGGATCACCAGCCTCGTGACATTACCGAAATCCACGATGGATTTATTGCGTAAGGACACTGGCAAGTTGCTACAGAAATTACCACCAACAACTTCAAACCTTGATATTGGGTTGGAGCCATTCACGGTGAACTTTTGTGTGGTTGTATCCATGCATCCTTGCGGTGACGTGATGTATTGTGTAACATCATAGATTCCGGATGCATTGTATTTATGAACAGCATTCTTACCCGTTCCGTTACTGCCGTCACCAAAATTCCAGGCATAGGTTAAGGTTGATTGGTCCGCCACTTTACTACTATCCGTAAAGTTTGCAAAGGCATCATTCAGGCAAATTTCCGGAAGTACAAAACCACCGATGGGTTTCGGATAAATGGTCAGTTGCCGTGTAACCGTATCACTCAAACATCCCTGCGTATTGCGCACAAACAATTTAACCTGATACTGACCAGTGTTGGAATATGAATAGCTGAAAGGTGTAGTTGATTGCACAGAATCTATTTTCCCTTCACCAAAATCCCAATACCATGTTTTGATCGGCGTGCCTAAGGGCTGGGAAAGATCGTTCCATTTCACTTCCCCGTATTGACAGAAAGGAGCCTGTTCCTGAAAATCAGCCTTTGGCATATTAGCCACCGTGATCTCTTTATCGGTAACAGTGGATATACAACCGATGTCTGTCACTACTTGCAAACTCGCATTGTATTTTCCACCTGTGCTGTATTTGATCACCGGATTGGCAGATGATGATTTTCGTCCATCTCCGAAATCCCAGAATCGCGCAATGATTGGTCTGGTACTGCTGGCGGCACTCAGATCCGTAAACCGCATGGAGTCTGCCACACAACCAGAAAATGCCGTTTGAAAGTTCGCCTGAGGCTGGTCGAAGATCTGCAGGTCATATTCAATCTCCTGCTCACCGGCACAACCGTCTGCCGTAGGATTGTTTGCAATAATTTTAATGGGATAGGTACCCACAGCATCCACCTGGTATGGTCTTTTTAAAATGTATTTATAGATTGTTCGGCCATTCACTACCCATGAAGAATCCGGAGAAGGACTACTGAGCGTAGTATCGTTGAAGAGGCCATTGAATTCCCACGCAATCGACACAGGTTTATATGGAAAGGTCATTGAGAATTCCAAAGGAGAACTTTTGCAACCCGCAGGAAAGCTGACAGTACCAAATACATTTCGAATGCTCACAAACTGGTACAGATCTTTCAAGTTTGTACCGGCAGAATATCCATAAGATTCAGCATTCCCAAATCCATAGGCAATCGCATTAAAGGGTGTATCACAGTAAAGGTTATGGGTTCCCTGAGTAACGGGGATGCGGGCATATGCATAAGCAGACGCCGTAGGATGAGGCACAAAGCTTGAACCATAGTTTACACCATCTATTGTAAAGCTCGCAAAAGCGGACGGATCATTTTTAATGTAGACGTTGATAAAATGCTGATTGATGTTGGTGTTCACAACGGGTTGCATAGCGTTTAGGGTAACCCTGTTGATGGTTTGCTCCACAGGATTCAGGAAGATCATGTCCGGGTCCCCCTGTCCACTATTTCCCCCACAAGCTTGGGTCGTAAAATACTGGGCCACCATGATGGGCTTGTCTGATTCAACAATGCCAGGTTCGTTGGTAATGGGTAGCGTAAGGTATTTTTGCCCTGATGAGGGATACACAACTCCATTAACTCGTACATCGGCATTCGGATCTGATTTTACTACCCTGATGAAGTTGAATTGCCCGGAAGAATTGTTGCTGTTTACACTTGGCGCAAACAGGTAGGTTTTGCCCCAGGTACTCGTAGGATACACTTGTTGATACAGATTATCTGAAGTACCGATCCCATTACAACCAATGGCAATTTTACTTGCTCCGCTGAATACGGCTATTTTCTTACATCCTGAGCCATCATTGATGGATCGGATGGTTGATCCAGTGAGATCGGTAGAACTAAGTATCTGATGTACCTGACCCTGCTGCAATGCTATCGTATCCGGTTTATTGGCCTGCAAGCCTCCTTTTGTATTAGCCGAAGGCACAATTTCAACCCTTGTTGTACCAGGGTCCGAAGCAATAACTAAGAAGTATGAATAGGAATTGGGCTCATTGGACACCTGGTCAAAATTCACAGAGGTATACTCTCTACCCAGAGTGTTAACCGGCAAACACAAAGTAGCGCCTGATATGGCGCTAACGTAGATAAAACTATATACCACTACAGGCTTATCTGCCGTCACATGGATCCCTGCATTATAGGTTCCTTCATCCGGCAATGCTGCAGCTCTGGGGATTTCAATAGTAGTGATCTGATTGGCAGTTACCGTATAGGTTTGCGAAAAACCAATTCCTGGTATCTCCACTTTACCCTGCGTGCTTACATCAGAGGTGATATACAGCTCCATTTTTTCAGGGCATACCTGATTGTTTCCCTGCCTGACACACTCAGTGGCCGGCCAGGGCACACTATTCATCATCCTGATATGGTTGCCATACCCTATCCAGAACTCTTTCCCTTTATTGGAGAAATCCTGAGCATCAGCAGAATGATGCCATAGAAACGCAATTGTTGCGAGGGCAAACAGGTAAATCTTTCTCATGCAGCAGAGCCCGCCAAGCGGAAGACACACAATATAAGACTAAAACCCGTTTGGCATACCTGACTGTTTAAGGAGCTGGCCCGCTTGTGGACCCGTGCAAAACAGCAGATCCATACTACTCACATTAGGAGCAAAGCCATGACGATCCTGAAAAACCTGCTGATATTCAGGCAGTCCTGCTACAAATCGCTCCTCCTGATAATTGGATGGCAGCGGTTGATCCAGCCGCTGACCGTCTGAAATCACATCAATATTTTCGACGAACAACGATAATTTTAGCTGATTGGTCAGCCACCTAAAGACCAACCCGTTCCACTCATGCAAAAACTCAACCGGAGTCTGGAACATCTTTTCCAACGAATGTGCATAAAACTCAAAAAAAGGAGACCGGTTATAGGCCGATGTGATCGTGCGCCAATGAATGGTTTGCCATCGCTGTTTATTGTCGATCCTCACCTGCCCCATCGGCAACCTATTGTCCCTGCCTCCAACCAATGGAACCGATAGCCCAACCAAACCATTGGCTGTAGGAATGATACACCTGTTCTGAAAACTCATTTTTCGGAACGGCTCACATAGTAAAATACCAATATGCGTATTATTTGATAAAATTTTACTCACGGTAACGCACGGAAAATATTGACTTTCAATGAATAGCATAAATTTTATAATGACTATTTCGTAAGACGCAATTTCGTCAGATTTAAAGCCGTTTTAAGTTCAAAATAATCTATATTCAACTTTAAATAGGTTAAAATAATAACCTGATAATGTTGCATTTACACTAATTTTTATTAGCTAAAATAATTAGTTAATACTTAAAGATCGTATTACTAAGTAAATTACCAAACATTTTACGGTTCAGGCCATGCAAAAGTCTGATAGTTTACCAAACAATGCTAATTTGCTGCCTGAATAGTTTAGCATTGAAACCCCTACTCTTTTTGGTATTTATTGCCCTTTTACCTGCTGATCTTTTTAAGGAACCCGATTTTATTGACGCCCGGAATTTCAGACTTTCTGCCATAGGTCTTAAATCCTCAACGGTAAAGACAGACCTCGTCTACTTCAATCCCAATAATTTTGGCTTGAACCTCAAAACGGCGGAGCTGGATGTATATCTAAACAACAGGTATGCGGGTCATAGCTTACTGGACACCATGGTGCATGTACCGGCCAGGGACACGTTTTTTGTACCGGTATCGGTTCAGGTAGACATGAAAAACGTATTCCCCAATGCGCTAACCATTCTGATGAGTGATTCTATTGACCTACGGGTAGAAGGAAAAATGAAGGTCGGAAAAGCCGGCATCTACATCAATGTGCCAGTCAGATACCAGGAAAAACACTCCCTAAGATAAGCCTCACCCTGGTCCCTCACCCTATAGACTACTTCTTGGGATGTTTACAGGTCTTAGGCAGCTTTTTATAGGCATCTTCATTTGCGGTCACGTCATCGGCATCATACCCCACATTGGCAATGGCTGCCTTGATATTTTCGATATTGGTCCGGTCCGCGAAATAGGTGACCATGGTGTATTTGCTACGGGGATACACCACCACTTTGGTGACCCCTTCTTCGTATTTAAGGTATTCTTCAATCCTTAATTTGCACTCCTCACATTGGGCCGTGGGAGTCTGGATCTTTACGGTGAGGGGCTTTTTTTGTTGTGCAAGGCTAACCAAGGAAAAACCGAGCGCCAGAACAAAGAGGAGTAAACCTTTTTTCATATCGATGGATTAGACCGTCAAATTACTCAAATTCTTACCAGTTTGCCGGATCCTGGCGCCAATTTAACAATGTGTTCTGCAGATCAGACGTGACCTGGCCTTTCTCCACGGCCAGCTCAATCAGGTGCTGATAATTGGTAAGGCTTTTATACACAACGCCTTTGGAAGCAAATGCTTCCTCTGCCTGTTTGAATCCGTAAGTAAAGATAGATACCATACCCACCACTTCGAGGCCGGCATTGCGCACCACATCAACCACTTCCAGACTGCTTTTGCCGGTGGATATCAGGTCTTCGATGATCAGAACTTTCTGCCCAGCCTTATAATATCCTTCAATCTGGTTTCCCAGACCATGATCCTTCGGCTTGGGCCGCACATAGATATAAGGAAGTTTTAACTGGTCGGCCGCCATTGCTCCCCATGCGATACCAGCTGTAGCCACCCCGGCCAGAAGCTCAGCCTCAGGAAAGTCTTCGAAAATAACATTGCACATTTCACTCTTGATGAAATCGCGGATATAAGGGAAGCCAAGCACCTTCCTGTTGTCGCAATAAATGGGACTTCGCCATCCAGAAGCCCAGGTAAATGGCTTCTCCGGACTCAATCTGATGGCTTCAACCTGCAGGAGTTTTTCGGCTACGGCTCTTTCGTTGGTCATTTTCGTTTTCTTTGTGGGTGCAAAGATAAACCCACCTCTCATGCGTTATAAAATTTATTTCGGCGACGCGCCTCTTTTTTTGACAGATCAGTTGGATGCGGAAATGCAGGAAATCATGCATCATGATGATGGGGTCTATATGGATGAATTGTCGAACCCGGCCATCAAGTCCATGATCCATGAGATGAAAAATCCTCAGCATCATGCTGGTGTTTTTTATCATACCAATCTGGATGAATTAAAAAAGGTTTTCTGGAAACAGTTCACCATCATCAAAGCAGCGGGTGGGTTGGTAAAAAACGATAACGGCGAAATCCTCATGATCTTCAGGCGGGGTAAATGGGATCTTCCCAAAGGAAAACTTGACGATGGTGAAACCCTTGAATCATGCGCAGTGAGGGAGGTTGAAGAAGAGACCGGCATACGGAACACCATACTCGAGCAACCATTTGCCACCACTTATCATGTGTATGATGAATTTGGTAAGCATATCCTTAAAGAATCCTATTGGTACACGATGTCATCACCCGGAAGCCAACAACCCGTTGCGCAGGCTGAAGAACAAATCACTGATATTACCTGGGCCGGTAAAACAAAAGCGGCGGATTTATTGAGCAACACTTATCCATTGGTCAGGGATTTGATCAATCAATATTGGAACGATGAAACAGATCAGCATTCCTAGTTGAATCACTGCTTGATTCTCACGTCAAAAACAAAATCTTCCACAGAAATCAACTTCACTTGTTTGAACTGTGGGTGTAGAGGATTGATGATATAGTTGAATTCTCTCTGAATAACGGTAGAGGGTACCCGAATAACCAAATCCTTCTGTGCAGAAAGCAGGCTTCCGCCCAAATCCCGTGTAGATGCCGGTGAGGGCCATCGGTTCCAGTCGCCAGGAAGATCCTGAATGGCAAGATCAAGAAAACTGTCAGGGATTTTAAGGGTAGCTATAGACAAGGCCCTTGGAAGTTCGTCTATGTTTACATGAACAGAAAACTCCAGCACGGCCAGGCTGATGGATGATGCCACATAAAGACAGGGAATCCCTTTCGGGTTCCATCGGCCGCCATAAAGCCGTGCCCCTTCGCCGCTGAGGTCATCCGCAAATTTTGTTCTGCTGATTCTGTAAACAAGCATGGGTATGTTACGAATAAACGCCGTAGGCGATACGCCCGATCAGGTTGCGAACTTCCTCCCGCCCAAAACTAGTATGAAGCATATCAAAGGGCGACTTACCATTCAACGCGCGTAAGGGCGATTGCAACCAATGCCTAAACCGATTTTTATCTTCAAATACTTCAAGGCCAAATGAGAAGATATCTGCGAGCACAACAATTTTATCACTGATATCCGTATTGAAGCGATCCGGTGATTTTTTATTGATCAGTGTTGCGCGGGCGACATTCAAGACCTGGGCGAGTTGATCATAATCAAGACCCGCCATGGCTTTCAAGGCTTCCAGGCTATCCTTGGAAATTCCTTTCTCCACAAGGGCCAGTTTTTCCATGAGCGATAGCTGGTTTTCCGGGCGTTTTACCACCTTTAAAATGGAAGAACTGGGATGAGTGGCATACAAGATCAAAGGCTCCTCTACCCCAACCTTTTTATTACCTCCTGTTTTTCTCTGCACCGCCATAGTATAAATTTATACTCAAATATAAGTATATTTATACTATTAAACAGGTTTATTTTCGGATTGATTTTATTACTGCGTCTGGTAGGAAAGGACTGGCGTCTCCGGCGTTTCGGATAATGTCTCTTACAATGGTGGAGGCCACGGAAGTATACTTTGGCTCTCCTGTCAGGAAGATCGTTTCAATGGTTGGATCCATCGTCCTATTGGCGTCAGCAATGGTTTTTTCATATTCAAAATCACTGACATACCGGATCCCTCTGAGGATGAATTTAGCACCGATCTTTTGGCAAAAATTGATGGTCAGCCCCTCATAAACCGCACCTTCAACAATAGGCTGTCCTTTGAAGATCTCATCGATCCATTGCAATCGCTGCTCCGGGCTGAACATGGGTGATTTTGACGCATTGATACCCACGCCTACCACGATTTTATCAAACAGGGGTATGGCTCTTTGAATGATATCTACGTGACCAAGGGTCACGGGATCAAAGGTCCCGGGAAACAGGCAGATTCTTTGCATAAAGGGAAGATAGAAAAATTATTCAGCAGTTTCTCGCTGCCCTGCTAAAAGATACAGCACAGCCATGCGCACTGCCACACCGTTTTCTACCTGTTGGAGGATGAGGGACTGCTTACTGTCTGCCACATCGCTATCGATCTCCACGCCCCTGTTAATGGGCCCGGGGTGCATCACAAAGATTTCCTTATCCAATTCATCCAGCATTTTCTTGCTTACGCCAAAGGCCAGGTTGTACTCCCGCAGTGAAGAGAAAAGGACCTGGTTCTGGCGCTCCAGCTGGATGCGCAGGATATTGGCCACATCGCACCACTGCAGCGCTTTCTTTACATCGTATTCAACCCGCACGCCCAGCGCTTCCTGAATGTATTTGGGGATCAGGGTAGGCGGACCTGCCACAGTCACTTCGGCACCCATCTTCTGTAAGAGATAGATATTGCTGAGGGCTACTCGGGAATGCATGATATCGCCGATGATGGCAACTTTCTTACCTTCCAGAGTGCCCAGTTTCTCACGAATAGAAAACGCATCCAGCAAGGCTTGCGTAGGATGTTCATTGATCCCATCCCCTGCATTGACGATGATGGCAGGGATATGTTTGGCCAGGAAATGCGGCGCACCACTAGCGCTGTGACGCATCACCACCATATCCACTTTCATCGATAAAATATTGTTGACCGTATCCAGCAATGTTTCCCCTTTGGAAACGGAGGAACCGCTGGCGGTAAAATTGATGGTATCCGCGCTGAGTCTTTTCTCGGCCAGTTCAAAAGAGATTCTGGTTCTGGTTGAATTTTCGTAAAAAAGATTGACGATGGTTACATCCCGAAGCGAGGGAACCTTTTTAATCGGCCGTTGAAGTACTTCCTTAAACTGTGTGGCAGTATCGAGAATGAGTTGTATATCCTGCGCTTGCAGGTCTCTAATGCCCAACAGATGTTTTGTACTGAGTTGCATTAGGGGGCGAAGTTAATGTAAATTCAAAAGTCAAAAGTAAAAAGTCAAAAATATGCTCAGTAAAGGACCACGTGCGGCTCCTGATCCCAGATCACCTTTACTTTTTGGGTAATGATACTGTCAATGGATTTACCCACATAATCAGGCTGAATGGGCAGTTGCCGGTCGAATTTCCGGTCAACGAGCACCACCAGTTCCACTTTTGCGGGCCTTCCAAAATCGATCAGGGCATCCATCGCAGCCCTGATGGTGCGTCCCGTGTACAACACATCATCGATCAACACAATCTTTTTACCCTCAATGGAAAACGGGATATCCGTGATAGTGGGCACGTGTAGTCCGGAGCGGAGATCATCCCGGTAAAAAGTGATGTCCAGT
The DNA here is from genome assembly GCA_049661025.1 of Chitinophagaceae bacterium. Taxonomy (GTDB): domain Bacteria; phylum Bacteroidota; class Bacteroidia; order Chitinophagales; family Chitinophagaceae; genus Pollutibacter. The sequence continues at coordinate 53,799 of JBASZQ010000046.1, forward strand.
TTTCCATAGTGCAACTGCACCTCAGGATACAACTCTTTAATATAGCCGATGATTTTATCACTCACCTGTAATCCCCGCGGCTGCATCCCGATAAAGCATGTATTGGTAAAGGGATAGTGATTTTCGATCAGCTGGTGTGCCAGTCGACGAATGGTGAGATCGAGTTGGTATGTGTCTAGTATTTTAACCATAGAAAACACGAAAATAGCTAATAGCTAGTAGCTAATAGCTATTTATGATTCCCGCATAAACGGATACCCATACTCCGTTGGCGGGTTAAAGGTTTCCTTGATCGTTCTTGCACTGAGCCAACGGTAAAGATTCAATTGAGAGCCCGCTTTATCATTGGTTCCACTGGCCCTGGCTCCCCCGAAGGGTTGCTGGCCAACAACGGCTCCGGTGGGCTTATCATTGATGTAAAAATTACCCGCAGCGTTCACCAATTTCTTTGTAGCCATTTCTACTGCGGCCCTGTCCTGAGCGATGATGGATCCCGTCAATGCATAGGGGGATGTTTCATCTACCAAGTTCAGCGTCTCTTCAAAACGGTCATGGGGATACACATAGATCGTCAGCACAGGTCCAAAGATCTCTTCGCACATGGTCACATATTTGGGATCCTTCGCTTCAATCACAGTTGGCTGAATGAAATAGCCTTTGGATTTATCACAATGTCCGCCCGCCAAAACGGTTGCCTTGTCTGAAGTCTTCACATTGTTGATGTATGTGCTGATCTTATCAAATGATTTTTCATCGATAACAGCATTGATGAAGTTCGTAAAATCTTCCACCGTACCCATCTTAAAGCCATTGATTCCGTCAACCATTTTTTGTTTTACGGCATCGGCGATGTTGGAAGGAATATATGCCCTTGACGCTGCAGAACATTTCTGGCCCTGGTATTCAAACGCACCTCTCAACAGTGCCGTCGCTACTACGTCTGGATGAGCAGAATGATGAACCATCACAAAGTCTTTACCGCCTGTTTCCCCAACGATTCTTGGATAAGTTCGGAACTTAGCAATATTCTCACCGATGGTCTTCCACATATGGTTAAAGACTCCAGTTGAACCCGTGAAATGAACGCCTGCAAAATCCCTGTGGCTGAAACAAATGTTTCCAAGGGTTGGGCCATCCACATATATCAGATTAATAACCCCGTCAGGCAAACCGGCTTCCTTCATCACACGCATGAACATTTGTGCAGAATAGATCTGTGTATGCGCAGCCTTCCACACCACTGTGTTTCCGCACATGGCTGCTGAAGTGGGAAGGTTTCCGCCGATGGCTGTAAAATTAAATGGGGTGATCGCCAATACAAACCCTTCCAAGGGACGATACTCTAAACGGTTATGCATACCCGGAGAGCTGATGGGCTGCTGCCGATATATTTCTGATAAGTAATGCACGTTGAAGCGAAGGAAATCGATAATCTCACAAGCAGCATCTATTTCTGCCTGATATGCACTCTTGCTCTGGCCCAACATCGTGGTGCCATTCATGTATGGTCTATACTTGGTGGCGATGAGATCTGCAGCCTTCAAGAATATGTTGGCCCTGTTCTCCCAACTCATACTGGCCCATGCATCTTTGGCCTTCAAAGCAGCATCAATGGCCTGGTGTACATGTGACGCATCACCTTCATGAAAGTAACCCAACACATGAGCCTTCTCATGCGGCGGATTCATGGGGTGCTTGTTACCCGTACGTATTTCCTGTCCCCCGATATACATCGGTACATCCACTTGCTCGCTTTTCAATTCAGCAAGCACTTCCTTTAATCGCTTTTTTTCCGCAGAACCAGGAGCGTAGTTAAGAACCGGCTCATTCACCGGAAGGGGGTAGTTGAAATAACCTGTATTCATATGATCAATTCAAAATTCAAAAATTAATCGACTTATTTTGTTACCACTTTCAATCCCACAATAGACATCACCAGGGTCACCAGAAAAAATAATCTCCAGAACGAAGCGGGTTCCTTGAACCATACTATTCCGATGATCACGGTTCCTGCTGCACCTATTCCCGTCCACACCGCATACGCTGTACCGATAGGTATTGTTTGAACTGCCTTATTCAGCAGTACAATGCTCAGGATATAAAAGAACAAAAAAACGATGGTCCATTTCAGGTTGGAAAAGTTCGCTGTCATTTTCAGGGAAGCCGCAAAAGCGATTTCACAAGCAGCTGCAGCAACTAAGTACAACCAGGCCATCTATTGTGCCTCCTCCTCTTTTTCCATCATCAGGAAAGCCTTAATGAAGCCATCCAGTTCTCCATCCATCACCGGCTGCACGTTCCCTACTTCAAAATCCGTGCGGTGATCCTTGATCATTTTATACGGATGGAACACATAGCTCCGGATCTGGCTGCCCCACTCTATCTTTTTCTTACTGGCATTATTTGCATTCTTGATAGCTTCACGCTTGCGCATCTCTTCTTCGTACAAGCGGCTCTTCAACATCGTCATCGCTTTCTCACGGTTTTCACCTTGCGTCCTTGCCTGTTGGCATTCCACAATAATGCCCGATGGCTTGTGTGTAAGCCGTACTGCCGTTTCAACCTTGTTCACGTTCTGACCACCGGATCCTCCTGATCGGAAAAATGCCCACTCAATATCCGCAGGATTCACTTCAATTTCAATGGTGTCATCAATCAAGGGATAAACATAAACCGAAGCAAAAGATGTATGCCTTCTTGCATTGGAATCAAAAGGTGAAATACGCACCAGCCGATGCACCCCACTCTCCGCTTTCAGGAAGCCGTAAGCAAATGCACCGTCGAATTGGAAGGTACAGGTTTTGATCCCCGCACCATCTCCATCCTGCCAATCGAGCTCTGTCACTGACCACCCTTGTTTCTGCCCGTACATCCGATACATCCTGGCTAGAATTTCCGCCCAGTCCTGGCTCTCTGTTCCACCTGCACCTGAATTGATTTGCAATACTGCAGGAAGTTCATCTTCGGGCTCATTAAGGGTGCTTTTGAATTCAGCCTCCTCAATGCACTCAAGCGCTTTCTGGTAAGCAGCTTTCACCTCTTCTTCTTCCCCTTCGCCTTCTTTCCAGAACTCAAAAAGGATGGCAAAATCTTCTACCGCCCTTTCTGTCTGATCAAAAAGGTTTACCCAGTACTCGTTAAGCTTAATGTTTTTGAGGATCTCTGTGGCACGCTTGTTATCGTCCCAGAACCCAGGAGAAAGTGACCGCTGTCGGTCTTCGTTTATTTTATGTTGACGATTAGCGACGTCAAAGAAACCTCCTCAGGACAACAATGCGGTCCCTCATATCCTTAATATTCTCAATAGTCATAGGCAGCGAAGGTAGTTCAAAAGTAAACATTCAAAAGTAAAAAGGTTAAAACATTGAACAAAACAGTCATTTTTTACTTTTTACCTTTGACTTTTGAATTGAAACATGATCAAAGCATACAACTTCCTCGCTTCCTGGCAACTTTTCCCTGAGAAATGCACTTATGAACAGGGAGACAGGCCAAAAAGTGGAACGTACAGAATTGAGGGTAACACAGAGAGAAGCGAGCTAACTATTTCGCACAACTGGGTCAGCCTGGAGAACCAGGCTTTTTCCGCAGAATACACGGTTGGAGCTGACGGCGACCTCCATGAATTTTACGATGAGGCCATGGCGGATAAAGTACAAGTGAATTTTCCGGACGGCATTCATTTTGAAGTTCATTTCTACCGGGCCGGCCAGGTAAACCTGCATGTGATCCATGAGATCATGCCCAACGGCTACCTTCGCATTACCTCACAGGGACGCACAACCGAAGGCAAGACCTATACCAATGTGGAGATCTATCACAAGCAGATGAGTGTTCTACCCTATTCCTCGTCTGTGTCTGGAGCGGTGATCAAACCCACTGAAGAAGGGGTTATCCGCCACAAGGCACTCACCGCCATGGAAGAGCAAACGAATATGCAATTGGAGCAGATCCGTAAGCAGATAGAATTATTGGCTTTACAGGCGCAGGAAATCCAGAAACGGAAAGAACTTTCCATGATGATCTATAATGCTAAACTTAACTTCCAACCTGTTATCGGTCAAACGTATCATCTGTACGAAAAGAAAGATGACAACCTGATGATCTCAATGGTGTCTCCCCGTGAATGGGGCGCAGCAGGTCCATTCAAAAGGCATATCGCCAAAGTACAGTTACTTGCAGACCATACGTGGAAAGAGATGGAGTAATTCAATGCGGCGATGTGGCAATGCGGAAGTGCGGCAATGTTTAAGTGCGGCATTACGACATCAGTGCTTACCACAAGCATGAATGACCTGCTCCAGCAAATTATTGAATCGACGTCGATCTTCCAACATGGGATAATGCCCTACATTGCCCATATCGTAAAATTTATAGGCAATGCCCAGCTTTGTAAATGCCGCGGTATCTGTGGGCACATAAGTGCTTTCAATTAAAAAAACCGGTTGTTTTAGCAAGGGCAGTTTTGTTGCAAATGGATACTTGTCCATAGCTTCTAAACATTCGAGTGTCATGGTGGTATCTGAAGAAAGGATATCATTGGTCACTCTTTCACGGATCAACGAATCCGTCGTTGATGCAAAAAGCGCATTGATCCCTCCCATGATGCTTCCTTTAAAATCTTTTTTCGCAGCCTGGTAAAATAGTTTCCATTGTTCCATCATTTCGGGCGTGGTCTCCATATCCACGTCTTTCATATTATCAACCCCTACAATGCCAACGAAACGCCCGGGATACTTCACTCCGGCTTCCACCACAGTAGCTCCGCTCATGGAATGTCCGATCAGGATTACGTTCTTCAATTGCAGCGCATCCGCAATACTGTCGATATCCTGAACATAGGTCTCCGGCCCCCATGTGCGCGCTGTATTTCCTGACTCGCCATATCCGGGAAGGTCTATCGCTACCACACGATATCGATCTTTAAAATAATCGATCTGGTTATCCCAATAACCCTTGTGGATTCCCCAGCCATGAATAAACAAAAGCGTGGTGTCCCCTTTCTTAGTGTCAGTGTAGGCAATGGAACTTCCCAAACTACGGATGGTAATAGCCGTATCGGAAAGACTTGATACGTTATCTGAGGTAGAATTCTGGCAGGCTGCCAAAAAACAAGATAACCCTAACAACACTATTTTGAAAATGCGTATAACCATAGCTATAATTTAAGAGAATTATTTAAATGAAACAAGTTATCGCCAATCCCAAACCACAATCACCCATTCCGTTCCGGCCTCATCTGTAAACAACTTAAGCTCTCTGAAGCCAATACGCTGGTGTGCTTTACGGGAACGTAAATTAGTTGAGACAATATCAGTAACTGCCAATGCATATTTTTTCTCGTATGCATCTCTATAGGCCGCGTAACATCGGTCCAATACCTGCTGCCCGCGATAGTCTTTATCTACGCATACCTGGCCCACAACGATGTATTGATAGTCGGCCAGCATTTCATTCCCCAACGGTATTGTTTCCAACTGATCAAAGAGGGAAACCAAAACAGGGATATCCTTTTTTGCTTCGCGCGTCATTGCAAGAGTGTAACCCACTACCTTATCTCCATCCCGCGCAATGATATGGTTCTCCTGATCATTTAAACGTTTGATCAAATCCATATCATGCACAACCGTCACAAAACCCTGTGACGCTACTTCTTCCGGCGAGAGATGCTGTTTCAGATTTGCTTGTTGCAGGGAAAGAATGCCCTGTAGGTCTGCGTCCTTAGCTTTTGTAAAAACCAGTTCCATCATTTTGTTTTCAACGTTCAGTGCAACGGCCCCAATGCCCAATGCCTCCCATGCCCAATGCCTCCTATGCCTCACTGCCCAATGCCTAATATAAACAACTCCCTGTTTTTATACTGCCCAGAAACCAATCCTGGTTTGATCCGTCCGTGGATAAACTCCCCGATGGCCTTGATCTGTCTTTCCTTCGCATAGGGTTTATAATAAATCAGGCTTACTTCCCTAACCGGAACCGGACTCTTGAAATAATGTACTTTGTTCTTTCGTGATTTGGGCAGACTCTGGTAGTACAATTCAGGAATCAGTGTGAGCCCGCCAAACTCGTCAACCATGTTCAATATGGTATCAAATGAGTTGGCATCAAAACTGAGGTTGTTGGGTTTAAGATCTTTTTTCCTCAAAGAACAGAGGTTCACAAACTGTTCCCTCAGGCAGTGACCCTCCTCCCATAACCAGATCTTATTGTTGCGAATCTCATCCGGTATGATATAACTCATTTTCTTATCTACATCGCCATACACCATCAAGGCTTCATAATATAAAATCTCCTCGCCAATATCAGCATCTGTATTGGGTGTGCCGATGATTCCCAAATCCAGTGAACCTTCCCGCAATTGCCGATAGATATTCTGCGTAGTCACTTCAACTACTTCGATGTACAATTTGGGGTACTTCTCCAACAACGGTTTGATGATTTTTGGCAGAAGTGAATTGGCGATGGTTGGGATGACCCCGATCCTGATCCGGCCTTCCACTTTACCTTTTCCGCCCTTCGCTTTTACCTTGATTTTCTCACAATGCGCAGCTACTACCCTTGCCTCTTCAATGATCTCGAGACCCGCATCGGTGGTGCGGACCGGTGTAGATTTCCTGTCGAAAATCATGACGCCCAGTTCTTCTTCCAACTTCTTTACCATCGCACTCAGCGTGGCCTGCGTAACATTGGAATGATCCGCCGCACGGGTGAAATTTTTAAACTTATCTACCGCTACGATGTATTCTAATTGTTGAAGATTCATAATAGATATTATCTATGACAAATATAGATAGATTCATATTCATCTATGAGGCCCAGGGGCTTAACTTTGAGAGACCCAACAACTCAATTACAAATAACAATTAACCTCATATGGACAGTAACACGCAAGACAAAGTAGTAGCCTACGAAGTCAACGATAGCCAGGCCAAGTG
>JBASZQ010000047.1:0-42600 GCA_049661025.1 Chitinophagaceae bacterium
CACTTGGAGCAGTCCAGGCAGATGTTCACTTACCTGACCTACTTCTTAACTGAAGTAGCCCGTTATGCCGAAACAGACGCACGGCAAAAAGCTTCAAAACATCTTCCAACAGCCGAAGACCTCAACATCAATACCAAACTCGCAGGCAATGAATTGCTCTGGCGGATCATGGAAGACAAAGGGTACAGCAGCGCCGTGGAACACCATAAGCTTTCATCACTGATCGATAAGGAACTGGTGAGGAAAGTGTACCAAAAACTGGTGGAATCCGAGCCCTACCAGGCCTATATCAAAGTGCAGTCCCGCGAGAAAAAAGACGAAAAACAAATCCTCGAGTTCATATTTACAGACCTGATGCTTCCTAATGATGACGTCATCAGCCACCTGGAAGAACTCTTCATTCACTGGGACGATGACGCAGAGATGATGAACCTGATGATGATGAATTTCCTCCAAAAGCCGGGTTCATATAAATTTCTGGAACTGATCAGCCTGGAGAAACTGGATTTTGCAAAAAATCTGGTCAGAACTGCCATGGAGAAGAAGGAATATACGATGGACCTGATCAAGCCGCGATTGAAGAATTGGGACGCTGAACGGATCGCCTTGCTAGACATGATCCTGATGCGGATGGGCACCTGTGAATTCCTCTACTTTGAGACCATTCCGGCGAAGGTGACGCTGAATGAGTATATCGATCTGGCTAAAGATTACAGCACTGCCCAAAGTGGTCATTTCGTTAATGGAATTCTTGACAATATCCACAAGGAGCTGACCCTTGAAAACAAACTCAGGAAAGTAGATTACAAAAAACAGTAAGTTTGCCCTCCATGAAAAATTTCATCCTCATCCTTGCTCTGGCTTCCGGCATTGTAGCCTGCGATCAAACCGCAGCATATAAAGCTGAACCGGGCTCTGCGAGCACTATTCAAGCTACAGAAGCAAAAAAAGTCACCACCATCCAGTGGCTGGATTCAACCAAGAACCTCGGAAAAATCACTGAGGGCGAAAAGATTGAAATCGCATTCAAGTTCGTGAACACCGGTAATGAGCCGCTGGTCATTGAAAACGTTGTACCTACCTGTGGGTGTACTGTTGCTGAAAAACCAGCCCCTGTACTGCCGGGTAAAGAAGGGTATATCAAGGCGGTTTTTGACAGTCATGGACGTTCAGGAACACAACACAAAAGCCTTACGGTTTACGCCAATACGGACGCAATGATTTATCCATTGACCTTTGATGTGGATGTGATCGCAAAAAATAACTAATAACAAATAACAACTAACACGCATGGTTACTTATTTACTCCAGGCCCCAGGTGGTTCAGCACTTCCGCAATTGCTTATGCTCGGCGGTATGATCCTTGTATTTTATTTTTTCATGATCAGGCCCCAGGCTCAAAAAGCCAAGAAGGCAAAAGAATTCCAAACCAAACTGCAGAAGGGAGACAAGATTGTGACCATCGCAGGTATCCATGGTACAGTCAACAAACTCAATGATGACGGAACCATCCAGATCGAAGTAAATCCAGGTAGTTACCTGAAGATCGAAGCCAGTGCGATCAGTATGGAATGGAGCCAGCAGCAACAGGCTGCCGCCGCAAAATCATAATCAAATGGCCCCGCCCAACGGCGGGGTTTTTGTTCTTATGCTGAAGGTTGGACTAACAGGTGGTATTGGTTCAGGAAAAACAATGGTGGCCAGGATTTTCGCTGCCCTTGGCATTCCTGTCTATTATGCAGACGAAGCCGCAAAGCGAATCCAGCAGGACAATCCTGAGGTAAGAAAACAGATCGTTGGTTTATTGGGTGAAGAAGCATACCAAAATGGCATATTGAATCGGACATATGTTTCTTCAATAGTATTCGCAGACAAAACCAAACTCGAACAATTGAATGCCATCGTGCATCCCGCAACCATCAGGGATGCGGAGAACTGGCTTTCAGCGCAGACTACAGCCTATGCCATCAAAGAAGCCGCTTTAATTTTCGAATCCGGCTCACAGGGTGACCTTGATTTTATTATCGGTGTAACAGCGCCGATGTCACTTCGCATCAAAAGAACCATGACGAGGGACGGCGTTACCGAAGAACAAGTACGCCATAGAATGGATAAGCAGATCAGCGATCAAATAAAAATGCGGTTATGCGATGCCGTTATTGTTAATGACGAAAAGCAACTGCTGATACCTCAGGTGCTCGAGCTTCATCAGAAACTGCTTTCGCTTTCCCAGGATAACACACCTCCACACGTACATACCCAATGATCCCTACAATAATAGACCAGCTGTTGGTTATGGTATTGGGCCTTGTACTACCCTTCTTTTCGGGAATCCGGGGAAGCGAACAAATGCACAAAGTTTACTTTGATGAGCGAACCCGCAGACGGTTTTTCCTGTCCAATAGTCTCGTGCTCTGGTTGCTTGCTGCAGTAGTGATGGGCATCTGGTACTGGAATGAACGTCCCTGGTCCCTGATGGGATTTCAAAAGATCGTTAACCAGCCAATGACCTGGGTGGCCACAGCCGCATTTGTGTTTTTCTACGTGATGGAAGTGATCCAAAACAATTTATCAAAAGATCAACTGCATAAAACCGTTGAGCAGTTGGAAAACAATGTTCCGTTTCTTCCTGAATCTTATCGTGAGTTACCCGCCTACACCCTGCTTTGTTTAAGTGCGGCCATATGCGAAGAAATCATGTACCGGGGATTTATGGTCAACTATTTTATCAATCCCATGAAAGACGGATTTCCATGGATTGCGGTGATCTTTCCTGCTGTCATGTTCAGCATCGCACACTTCTATCAGGGCTATGAAGCAATGGGAAAGATCTTTGTTTTGTCTGCGCTATTTGGAGTTATATTTATTTTCTCCAAAAGCCTCATCATTGTTGTCATCCTTCACTTCCTCATTGATCTTCTTGGCGGCGTATTCTATATAAGAAAGAAGGTTGAAGATTGAAGTGACAAATGCAATAGTTCTGCAACCTTCAATCTACAACCTTCAACCTGCTAAGACAAAGCTGCCAGCGCCTTCGAAATCCTGCCCATCGCTTCTTCAATCTTGGGCATGGCGTTGGCGAATGAAATACGAATACAGTCCGGTTCTCCAAATGCACGTCCGGTAACCGTTGACACGTGCGCGGTATTCAACAGGTACATACAGAGATCATCTGCGTCATTTATTTTTTGATCGCCCACCTGTTTTCCGAAATACGATTTCACCACTGGAAACACATAGAACGCTCCATCCGGAGGAGTACAAACCAGACCTGGAATCGCACTCATCAATTCCAGAATCCTCGCTCTACGTTTCCCGAACTCCACATTCATATCCAGGGTTGGTTTCATATCACCCGTTAATGCGGTAATGGCAGCCCGTTGCGTCACGGCATTGGCACCGCTTGTCAACTGCCCCTGGATCTTTTCGCAGGCCTTAGCCACAGCTGGGTCAGCGGCAATATAGCCCAGGCGATAACCTGTCATCGCATATCCTTTGCTGAGGCCATTGATAAGGATCACCCTGTCTTTAACTTCAGCGAACTGCGCAATGCTTTCATGTTTTCCGATGAAATTGATATACTCATAGATCTCATCAGAAATAATGAAAATCTGCGGATGCTTGACCAGTACTGAAACCAACGCTTCGAGTTCAGCTTTACTATATACTGAACCACTGGGATTACAGGGTGATGAAAACATGAAGAGCCTGGTTTTGGCAGTGATGGCCTTTTCAAACTCTTCCGCCGTCATTTTATATCCGTTCTCCAATCTGGTGCGAACAAGTACAGGAACACCTTCTCCCATCTTGACGATCTCTGAATAAGACACCCAGAATGGTGTAGGAATCACCACCTCATCGCCGGGACTCACCACTGCCCAGATAGCATTCGCCAGACTTTGTTTGGCACCAGTGGAAACCACAATATTTTCAGGTTTATAATCGAGGTTATTGTCTCGTTTCAACTTCGTGCAAACGGCTTCGCGCAGGTCAGGATATCCCGCTACCGGAGGATAGTGGCTCCAGTTATCATCGATCGCTTTCTTGGCTGCGTCTTTAATATGTTGCGGTGTATCAAAATCGGGTTCACCAAGGCTCAAATCAATCACATCAATTCCCTGGCTTCTAAGTTCACGGCCGAGCTTGGCCATTTTAAGAGTCTCTGGTTCAGCGAACCAGGTTAAACGAGTGGATAAATTCATTGCAAAGTCAAAAGTAAAAAGTGAAAAGCCAAAAATACGGATTATGCAGGGTTGAATTGCACGGAGTTACACACAGATTTACCAGTTGAACCTGAATTCTGAAAGATCCGGTGCGTGATCTCTTTTGCGTGATCGTTCGTAGGCGTATATCTTCCTGCCCAGCTCCCGCATGAAAGGATAACCAATCGTTTGGTATTCATATTTATCATCGTTCAATACACCATCATTATTGCAGTAGATCACTGCACTCAGCATAAACTCAGTGTTATTGGTGAGGTCAGCGAAATAGGCCACATCAAGTAAAAAACCATAGGCTCCGCCTGTCTTGTTGAATATCCGTAGTCCGGGAGTGACCGGTCCAGATTTACCATCTCCATAAAAAAGGATCTTGTTCCCAGCTGTATCCTGACCCGGATAGGGAGGAAAGCGGGACTCCGTCGGGAACTCGCCCATCGTTTTCACCAGCCAGAGTCTGTCTGCTTCATTAAGCTGAAAACGCTGTTCCGGCTTTACGGCCATCGGAAAAATCACTGACCGCAGAACGTTATGGAGGGATTGTAGGCCGATGCGATTCTTATGGGAAAAATCCATCGGTTGTGGAACAAGTGTATTGCCCCGCATAAATCCATTTCCAAGAGAATCCCGGCGTTGGAAATATGATACTTCATTGTAAGCTAAAGGCTGATCCAACAGCAGTTTTCCCTGCCCGTCCAGGAACCGGATGGGGTTGGTGCGGCGGTTTTCTTCCTCGGGCAGCGAGATTTGGAGGCGATGAATGATCTCCGTTTCCGGATATCCCTTAGCACGCAGTCCTTCATTCAGGTAGCTTTGGCCGAGGAATTCATAGATGCGGTTAAACGCGTCGTTATCGCTCACCAGGAATACCTTGCGGATATAACTGGCCAGGTTGGGCCGCCCATCGGGGGTAAGCGGATCGTTATATACGCTGGTTTGGCCCGGCGTAGCACTCCCTGTGATCATAGTGGTTTCCCTATCAATTCCCTGCCCTTTCAAACTGGCTACCTTTTCAAGGGCCATAATGGCTGCAGGCATTTTAACCGTTGAGGCCGGATAAAAATAGTGTGCGGGGTTTACATTAAAGAAATAGTCGGTGAATCTCGGTTCATTAGCTGCGTTCCGGTCAATTCGGGTATATATGATCTGAATCTTGTATTCGTCCTTCTTGTCCATCATCGGCCGAAGAAGGCTGTCTTCCCGCAGCAATTGCTCCAGGAAACTCATCGTAGTGGTTTCAGCCTTTACTTCACCATCGGGCTCAACCTGGTAGTTCAGGGGGCGTCCTGTACGGCAGGAAATCAAGCCCAAAATAAGGGCCGGCAGCAGTAGCTTGATCATGGCCCGAATGTACTTGAAAATAGGCATTTGGAAGGGCCTCGGAGGGCACGGGATACAATCAAAAAACACTATCTTTGCCGCCCCTGCCCCAAAACTGGCAGGTAAGAAAATCCCGAAATATGCAACTGAAAGGTTTGGTAAGAATTTTTGCGGTATTGCTGATCCTGATATCGCTTTACCAGTTGCACTTCACCTGGGTTGTTCGCAACCATGAAAGTGCAATGGAGAAAAAGGCGAAATCATTTGTGAATGCCAACTTCGCGAATGCTGGTGCCGAGGCTAAAGAACTCGAGTACAAGAAAAGGCTTCGCAGGTTGTTAGACAGTACCCGTGATACGAAGCTGACATATGGCGTAACCGGTGCCATCAGCTATCAGAAAGCCAAGGAGCAGGAGCTCAACCTCGGCCTTGATCTTCAGGGCGGAATGAGTGTAACGCTTGAAGTGGAGCTGGAAGGCATGTTGAAATCCCTTTCCAACAACGCGAAAAACCCTGTACTGCTGAAAGCACTTGAAACAGCCACACAGCGTAAAGCAAACAGTGATGCTGATTACATCACCTTGTTCTCCGCAGCATTCAAAGAGCAGAACCCCACAGGCAGACTGGCTTCTTTGTTTGCAGGCGCAGGTAAGAACATCAATATTAACGACAGTGATAACGATGTGCTCACTAAGATCAGGGCCGCTGCGGATGGTGCTGTTGCAAATACGTTTAATGTACTGCAAAAGCGTATCGACCAATTTGGTGTGGCTCAGCCGAATATCAACCTTGACAAGAATAAAGGTATCATCACGGTTGAACTGCCAGGTGTAAAAGACGATCCAGAGCGTGTACGTAAATATCTTCAGGCAACTGCCAACCTCCAGTTCTGGGAAGTGTATAACATCTCTGAATTAGACCAAAGCTTTGTAAATGCTGAAAATGCATTGAAAGCATATTATGGTGATACAAAGGCAATAAAGGATAGTTCAAAGCCAGCTGCTGATACCACCCAAACTGCAGCAGCTGGGCAATCAAAAGACTCCAATAAAACGGTATCTATTGATCAGTTCACAAAGAACACCAAAGACACGGCCGCAACCAAAACTACTGCAACTGATAATGTGCAATCACTCGGAAGATATCTCCAGGTGATTCCGCCACAGCAAGGCCAAAACGGACGTCCTGTTTACGCGCCCTATATCGGGATGGTGCAGGCTTCTGATACAGCTGCTTTGAACGACTATCTGTCGCTTGAAACCGTTCGTAGCCAGTTCCCTTCCAATATGATCTTTGCATATGGAAATGCTGAGCGCAATGATAAAGGTGTGGTCAGTGATTTTCTTCCACTGTATGCAATAAAGACCGTTGAAGGTTCTGATAAAGCGAAGCTGGAAGGTGACGGTGTACAACAGGCCACACAAGACTTCGATGAGCGCGGTCGCCCCGCCATTAAAATGCTCATGACCAAGCAGGGTGAGCGCACATGGGGTCAGTTGACAACGGATAACGTTGGTAAGCCAATCGCCATCGTATTGGATAATATCGTGTATTCTGCACCAAATGTAAATGGTCCGATCACCTCTGGTACATCAGAGATCAGTGGATCCTTTACCATTCAGGAAGCGCAGGATCTCGCGAACATTCTTCAGTCTGGTAAACTACCTGCACCTGCCAAGATTGTACAAGAACAAGTGGTAGGACCCACCCTTGGTGCTGAAGCCGTTAAAGGTGGAACGATGGCCTTTGCCATTTCTTTTATCGTGATCTTCATCCTGATGCTGGTGTATTATAATACCGCTGGCTGGGTTGCCAACATCGCCCTGATCCTCAACCTCCTCTTTACGGTTGGTGTGTTGAGTGCTTTGGGAGCAACCTTAACTGCAGCGGGTATCGCCGGTCTGGTACTGACCATCGGTATGGCTGTGGATACCAACGTAATCATCTTTGAAAGGATCAAGGACGAACTGAACCATGGTAAAAGCGCCCAACAGGCGGTGATCGATGGTTACAAACGTTCATTGCCACCGGTACTGGATGGTCACATCACAACCCTTTTGACAGCTCTGATCCTGTTCTATTTCGGTCTCGGACCCGTACTTGGATTTGCAACTACCCAGATCCTGGGTATCCTGCTGTCCCTGTTCTGCGGTATCCTGATCTCCAGGTTGATCACTGATTTCTATACTAAAAAGAACAGGCATTTTGAATACTTCACCAAGCTGAGCCGCAAGGTATTTGCTCACGCACAATACAAATTCGTAGAATACCGCAAGGTTGCCTACGTGATATCTATTGTGGTGCTGATCCTCGGTGTTGCAGCCCTGTTTAATGGATTTGACCAAGGTGTGGAATATAAAGGCGGACGTAGCTATACGGTTCGTTTTGATGAGGCCGTGAAAAACGATGATGTCCGTGATGCCCTTGAAAAATCATTTGGGGAATACCCTGTGATCAAGACCGTTGGTGACAACAAAACACTTAACATCACTACTTCATATAAGATTGATGACCCAAGTAAAACAGCAGACTCCGTAGTGGAGACCGCGCTTTACGAAGGACTGAAAGGCAAACTGCCTGCAAATACAAGCTTGTATGATTTCCAGACCAAGTACAAACAAAGTTCGCAGACCGTTCAGCCATCGATCTCCGATGACCTGAAGAAGGGTGCGATCAAGGCTACGATCTTCGCATTGGTAGCGATCTTCCTTTACATCCTGCTTCGTTTCCGTGACTGGAGATATTCACTTGGTACTATTGTTGCCTTGTTGCATGACGTATTGGTTACCCTGGCTGTATTCTCCTTCTTGCGCGGCGTGATGCCGTTCCCTCTGGAGATCGATCAGCACTTTATCGCTGCGATCCTGACGGTGATCGGTTTCTCGATGAACGATACGGTGATTGTGTTTGACCGTGTGCGGGAAGACAGCAGGTTGATGAAAGGTGCAAGCACTGCAACCATTGTTAACCGCGCGATCAATGATACCCTGAGCCGTACGATCATGACGTCACTGACCGTATTCCTTACCCTGTTGATCCTCTTCATCTTTGGTGGTGAGGTGACACGCGGTTTTGCGTTTGCAATGTTGGTGGGTGTTGTGACCGGTACTTACTCATCTATTTTTGTGGCTGCCCCGATCCTCGTTGACCTGGCGAAAGATAAACCGTTGGCTACGCAGACAGACAACAAAACTGTTGTCAAGAAGAAAACGGAAGCGGCTAAAGCATAACTAAAGAAACTAGTAATAAAAAAGGGGGAAATCAATGATTTCCCCCTTTACTTTTTCATTTTTACTTACACTGCGAAACTACTCCCACAACCACAGGTCTTTGATGCATTGGGGTTGATGAATTCAAACCCACGCGCTTCAAGACCCGTACTCCAATTGATCTCCATTCCCATCAGGTAGAGACCGTGTGCTGGGTTCATCACACAAGGGATGCCTTCGATTCTGAAATGTTCATCCCCGGGTGCAGCCTGGTCAAATGCCAGAACGTAGCTTAGCCCGGAGCAACCACCACCCTTCACACCTACCCGCAGTACCTGCGATTGGTCAAATCCATCCTCCTGCATGAGCCTTTGCAACTCCTCAATGGCAGAAGCAGTAAACTGTACCGGCGACTCCATAACTTTTTCCATAGTACAAAATTAACACAAAAAGCAGAAAGAGGTTTATAACGTACTTTTGCGCATCAACCTTCCGTATGAGCAACAATGATCTGGTCCTTTATGGCGGCATTTTGGCCGTTGCAGTAGTCGTAATCGTGTACCTCGTTAGCTGGAAAAAAGAGAAAGACAGCCAGCCAAAGACCCCACAAGAACCCGTTTCACAGGGAAGCCTGAACCTTAAGCTGGGGGCGTATGAACGCCTGGTGCTGTTAACCGAACGGATCTCCCTTCCCAGCCTGATCTCTCGGGTACCGGCAGGAGACTTGACCGTAAGGCAATTGCAAGGCGTTCTGGTTGACCAGGTTAAAACCGAGTTCGATTACAATCTCAGCCAGCAGATCTATGTAGCACCGCAAGCCTGGCAAGCCGTCAGCAACCTCAAAGAACAGAATATCTTCATCATCAATAAGGTAGCTGAGAACCTGCAACCAGGTGACCGCGGTGTGGAACTCAGTAAGCTGATCCTGGAACTCGTGAATAAAGATCCCAATGTTTCCCTTCATCCTGTGGTGCTGGAAGCGCTCAACTTTGAAGCGAAAAAATTGCTCTAACCCAAGTCAAGCATTTAATCATGGATCCCAAACAGACAGACTCCGGAATCGATATAAAAGTCTTGTATACAAAGGAAGACACGGTGCCGATGGCGGAGCTTCCGGGAGAATTTCCTTATACAAGGGGCGTCCAACCAGATATGTACCGGGGTAAACTCTGGACCATGCGGCAGTATGCCGGCTTTTCCACCGCTGAAGAAAGCAACAAACGATATCGATACCTTCTGTCGCAAGGCGTCATGGGGTTAAGTGTTGCGTTTGACCTGCCCACACAGATCGGGTACGATAGTGATCATCCGCTTGCTGATGGTGAGGTGGGAAAAGTAGGCGTTGCGATTGATACCATTGATGATATGCGGGTGCTGTTTGACGGGATCAGGCTGGAAGATGTCTCCACATCCATGACCATCAATGCAACTGGCTTTATACTGCTTGCATTTTACGTGGCGCTGGCCAAAGAACAAGGTGCAGATATTAAAAAGATTTCCGGCACCATACAGAATGATATCCTGAAGGAGTATGCGGCCAGAGGCACTTATATCTATCCGCCGAAACCATCCATGCGGATCATCACAGATATTTTTGAATGGTGCAGCAAAGAAGTACCGAAATGGAACACCATTTCAATTTCGGGCTATCATATCCGTGAAGCGGGAAGTACCGCTGCACAAGAAGTAGCCTTCACTTTAGCGAATGGCAAGGCTTATGTAAAAGCTGCCCAGGAAAAGGGGCTTGATATCAATGTATTTGGAAAACGATTATCGTTCTTCTTCAATGCACACAATAACCTGTTTGAAGAAGTTGCGAAATTCCGGGCGGCCCGGAAGATGTGGGCCAACATCATGAAAGAACTTGGTGCAACCGATCCCAAGGCGATGATGCTAAGATTTCACACACAGACCGGCGGAAGTACACTTACTGCACAACAGCCGATGAATAACATCTCAAGGGTCACCCTTCAAACTGTTGCTGCGGTTTTGGGTGGCACCCAAAGTCTGCATACAAATGGGTACGATGAGGCGCTGAGTCTTCCTACAGAAGACGCCGCCAGAACCGCGTTACGTACACAGCAGATCGTGGCGTTTGAAAGTGGAATCGCTGACACCGTGGATCCTCTGGCGGGATCATACTTTGTAGAACAACTCACGTTTGAGATGGAGCAAAAAGCGGCAGAGATCATGTCAGTTGTGGAAGGAATGGGTGGAAGTGTTGAAGCCATCGAAAGTGGTTATATGCAGGAACAGATCGCCAGAAGCGCTTATGCTTATCAAAGAGCTATTGAAGATGGCGAGAAAATCATTGTGGGTGTAAACAAGTTCCAGTCTGATCAAGTAGATCACATTCCTCTACTGAAAATAGACAACAGCATCCAGGTTCAACAGGCAGAAAAATTAAAACAGTTCCGTGCACAGCGGGACGCAAAGGTAGTAGAACAGTCTCTTGACAATATTACCAGGGCGGCAACAGAAGGCAGCAACCTTATGCCAGTAGTAGTGGATGCTGTAGAAAAGCGCTGTACACTTGGCGAGATCTCTGATGCTTTAAGAGCAATATTTGGAGAATACCGTTGATCGTTTGAATATTCAAGTAAACTTCAAATACTTTCTTATCGGTTTCTCGAGTTCTACGGCATGAAACAATACAACAGCTGCGCCCAGGCAAATCGATAATTCAACCATCGTCAAAGGGCTGGTTTTCAAAACGGTGTTAGCAAAAGGAAGGTAGATCACTGCCATTTGTAGTGCGAATGTCATTACCACTGCACCGGTCATTGGCAGATTATTGAGCAGGCCGTGACGAAACAGGTATTGATGTTCACTTCTAATGGCAAGAACATGCGCAAGCTGGCTCAGGCTCAGTACCGTAAACACCATGGTTTGCCAGTGGTCATTATTGGCATGAACGGCCCAGGCTTGTATTCCAAGAGTAAGCGCCGCCATCAACATACCTACCCAAATGATATGCGCTCCTACTCCCCTTGCGAACAGATTCTCTTTGGCATTCCTTGGCGGACGTTCCATAATGTTTTTCTCTGCAGGTTCATTGGCCAATGCCAGTCCGGGTAAACCATCAGTAACAAGATTGATCCAAAGAATATGAATGGGCAAAAGCGGCATCGGCAAACCCAATAAAGGTGCAAGAAAAATCGTCCAGATCTCCGCGCTGTTGCAGGTCATGATGTACCGAACAAATTTTCTGATGTTATCATAAATTCTTCTACCTTCTTCAATGGCAGCTACGATAGTTGAAAAATTATCATCCAGTAAGATCATATCTGCTGCTTCCTTACTCACATCGGTCCCATTGATTCCCATGGCAACACCAATGTCTGCAGCCTTTAACGAGGGGGCATCATTCACACCGTCGCCTGTCATGGCCACATAGAATCCCTTACGTTGCAACGATCTGACGATATCTAATTTCTGTTCAGGAGTAACCCTGGCATACACCCTTATGTTTTCTACTTGCTGGTCCAGTGCTTCTTCACTGAGTTTGGCCAGCTCCTGACCATCCGTAGCCTGCTGACCTTTGCTCAGAATTCCAATTCGTTCAGCGATGGTCCGCGCGGTCAGCAAATGATCTCCCGTGATCATAACCGTTTTTATACCGGCTTGCTCACACCGATGAATGGAAGAGATGACTTCGTTCCGCGGTGGATCAATCATGGCTACGGCTCCCGTTGCTACCAGACCTGATTCAACTGAAGCGACATCGATATCCGAATGGATTGCATCCATAATTTTATAGGCAAAGCAAATGACTCGCATTCCTTCAGAAGACCATCGGGTTGCTACTTCATGGAGTTCGTCGCTTGGCTTTGCCAGTCTGGCTTGAATGCTTTCTTCCGCACCCTTGCAAATGATGAGCACACCACCACTAAACGCATGCGCCGTAGTCATGCATTTCCGCACCGCGTCAAAGGGCCACTCGGCAACCCTTGGTAGTTGCAAAAACACTTCTTCATGTGGAGATGAGGGCCATTGTAAATAATGTTGTGCGATGGCTACTTCGGTAGGATCTCCTACAACAGATCCATCAATTACCCTGGTATCATGATTCAACAGCATGCCTAATTCCAGCGATGAATAACCCAGGAGTGAAAAATCCTGATCAATCGGATGTTGGGCCTCCACGGTCATTCTGTTCAACGTTAAGGTTCCGGTTTTGTCTGAGCAAACAAATGATACGGCACCCAGGGTTTCCACCGCTGGGAGCTTTCGGATGAGTGCTTTCCTGATCATCATTCTTTTAGCACCCAATGACAGTGCAATGGTGATCAGGGCTGGCAGGGCTTCAGGTATTGCCGCTACAGCGAGGCTTACGGCAAGAAGCAACATTTCAAGGGGCCGCTCCCCCTTCAGGAGTCCAACCACAAATAGCAAAACACAGATCCCGATAATGATGTACGATAAGGTAGTGCCAAAATCAGCCATTCGCTTCTTCAACGGTGTTGCTGTTTCATCAACTTCCAGCAAACTTGCAATTTTACCAATCTCGGTCTTCATTCCAGTTGCCACTACTACGCCTACGCCTCTGCCTTTTATGACCACCGTTCCCTTATACGCCATATTCAAACGGTCGCCCAGGGATACGTCCGCTTCGGAAATAACACCTGAGTGTTTCTCCACGGGTAACGACTCGCCAGTCAGCGCTGACTCGTTCACTTGTAGTTGGTGTGCAGTAAGAATCCTGATATCCGCGGGAATGGAGGCACCCGCTTCAAGATGAATAACATCGCCAGGCACCAGATCTGGGGAAGGAACGATCATCATCTTCTCATCCCTGACAACTGAAGCCATGACAACAGACATTTTCTTAAGGGCTTCGAGCGTTTTTTCTGCGCGATACTCCTGAATAAAACCGATGACAGCATTGAGGGTCACAATCAGTATGATCACCCCCATATCCACGATCTCTCCCAGCAAGCCGGCAATAACTGCAGCCAGGAGCAGAATGACAATCATCACATCCTTAAACTGTAGAAGAAAAAGCTTCCACGCGGGCTTCTTTTGTTTTTCCGTGAGTTCGTTAAGGCCATAGGTATCTCGCCTCAACTTCACCTCCTCCGTGTTGAGTCCCCTGGGTGTGGTGCGAAGGGCAACAAACAAATCCTCCAGGGAAAGTTGATGCCATGTCATAACCGTAAGTTACGAATACATCTCTTCGCGCATAAATTTAACCCGCTCATCTTCAAGGTATTCATCAAAACTCAGGAGTTTATCGATGATTCCTTTAGGCGTCAGCTCGATGATCCGGTTGGCTGTAGTATGCATGAAGGTATGGTCATGTGAAGTCAGCAAAACCACGCCTTTATAATCAATACATTGTTCGTTGAAGCTTTGGATCGATTCCAGATCAAGGTGGTTGGTGGGCTGATCCAACACAATGCAGTTAGGATTCTGCATCATCATCCGGCTGATCATACAACGCACTTTTTCTCCTCCGCTAAGTACATTGGTTTTCTTCATGATATCATCCCCACTGAACAGCATTTTGCCAAGGAACCCACGCAAAAATGGCTCATCGGCATCGGTTACATGTGCTGGAACGTACTGACGAAGCCAATCCAGCAAACTCAGCCCTTCCGTGAAAAACTGGTTATGTTCAATCGGCAGATAGGCTTTAGAAATTGTAGTGCCCCATTCATATTTTCCGCCATCTGCTTGGGCTTCACCGTTGATGATGTCAAAAAATTGTGTGACAGCTAGTGGGTCCCTGCTCACAAAAGCAATCTTATCCCCTTTATTCACGCTGAAGCCTACCTTGTCAAACAGTTTACGTCCATCCACGGATTTGGAAAGATTTTCAACAGAGAGGATTTGGTTGCCCACCTCACGCAATGGCTGAAATATAATACCAGGATATTTACGATTGGAGGGTTGGATCTCTTCGATGGTCAGTTTTTCCAGCGCCTTTTTACGAGCGGTAGCCTGACGGGATTTAGAGGCATTGGCACTGAATCGGGCGATGAAATCAATCAAGGCCTGACGTTTGTCTTCCGTTTTCTTATTCTTGTCACTCAACTGGCGGGCCATCAACTGTGATGATTCATACCAGAAGCTATAGTTACCGGTGAACACCTTGATTTTTGCACGATCTACGTCTGCTACGTGCGTACATACGGAGTCTAAAAAGTGACGGTCATGGCTCACAACCAACACAATATTCTCATAATCGGCCAGGAAGTTCTCCAGCCATGAAATGGTTTCGATATCCAGACCGTTGGTAGGCTCGTCCAACAACAGGATGTCCGGGTTTCCAAACAGCGCGTTGGCAAGCAGCACCCTCACCTTAAGATTTGACGGAATGTCTTTCATCAGGGATTGGTGGTAGTTCTCGGTTACCCCGAGGTCTCCCAGCAAAGAACCGGCATCACTTTCAGCCGTATATCCGCCCATTTCCCCGAATTCATGTTCCAATTCACCTGCACGGATGCCATCTTCTTCAGAAAAATCCGCCAGTGAATAGATCCTTTCCCGCTCCTGCATCACTTTCCACATTTTCTCATGCCCCATGAGAACGGTATTCAGAACAGTCACCTCGTCAAACTGGAACTGGTTCTGCTTCAGCACGGCCATCCGCTCTCCACTGGAGATCTCAATATTTCCTTTGTTGGGCTCAATTTCCCCGCTGAGGATCTTCAGGAAAGTTGATTTTCCGGCACCGTTGGCTCCGATCACACCATAACAGTTTCCTTTGGTGAAATTGATGTTTACGTCCTCAAACAATACCCGTTTGCCAAAGGCAAGGGTCACATTTTTTACACTGATCATGGGGAAAATTGAAGCCGCAAAGGTAACAAAAAACAGCGTGAAAATGGGGAAATTTGAAACCGAAAATGCGAAAGCCCAGGGGAACTCCCTGGGCCTTCGCATTTTCACGCTTTCACACTTTCTGACTACTCCCCTGCTCTCTTAACAAAGTATACTAAGCTAAGGCCCAGGTAATTATTTTTAGCAGTTGAATTTGGCACATTAGACAAATTAGCCAGTCCCAGACCATAGTTAGCCTTAACCATCAAACCATTGCCAAACAATATCCCCGCAAGAAAATTAGCGCCATAGTCAAAGGGCTTAATCTCATCTTCGGCACTTCCGAACTGTACTTTTTCGTCAACCGACTGAACAACGGTTCCATTCACTTTAGCTTCAAACTTGTTTTTGCCACCGATACCATAACCAAGGTAAGGACCTGCGCCTAAGACAAGTTGAGCGCCTCCCAAGTCCAGCGCATAGCCAAAGTTGATTGGCAACTCAATATATCCAATGCTGCTGCTTCCATCAATCGTTGTCGTTTGCCCCAGAAAATCAACCGTTGTATTGGCTTTAAATCCCTTATTTACATACTTTAGTTCTGGAATAAATCTGAAACCACTCTCGCCCAATGGAATATCTGCAATTAACCCAGCCTGCCAGCTGAATTTAGATTGTGGCTTGGTGTCAAAAGTTAATTCGGACTGGTCTCCGGAGATATTAGAACGTACAACGCCGCCCTGAACACCCAGACTTACCTGGGCTGATGTGGTGTAACCTGCAATCAATAACAGTGATAGGAATAGCCATTTAGTTTTCATGCTCAATAGATTTATGTGCGTTAAAATATAGACAAAGCTAACAAAAGCAAATCAGGCTCCAACCTTGTTCCGCTCTCCAAACAGCATACTGCCGATCCTGATCATAGTCGACCCTTCGGCTATGGCTACACGATAGTCGCCACTCATACCCATCGACAAAACTTCAAAGGCGGGATCATCATTAAAGAATTGCTGTTTCAGGTTTTGGTAAACACGGTGCGCGTAATTGAACTCAGCCCTTATCTGGTCAGTGTTTGATGAGAATGAAGCCATGGCCATGATCCCGCAGATCTGCACATGATCCCAACCTTCCTGTGTTTTCAACTGCGTCATCGCAGCCATCAGTTCAGCCTCATCAAAACCAAATTTGGTTTCCTCGGTTGCGATGTGTAGCTGAAGCAATACATTGATTTTTCGGGAATTTTTAACACCTTGTTTATTGATTTCCTGCAGGAGCTTCAGGCTGTCAACCCCGTGGATCAAGTGCACAAATGGGGCGATGTACTTGACTTTGTTGGACTGTAAATGACCGATAAAATGCCAATCGATATCTCCCGGGAGTAGGGGTTGTTTCGCCACCAGTTCCTGCACATAATTTTCGCCAAACACGCGCTGTCCGGCATCATATAGTTCCTGGATGTCTTCAACTGGCTTGGTCTTGGATACAGCCACTAATACTGCCTTACCGGAAATTTCCTGCGTCAGTGTACGAAAAGCTTCCAGGTTTGCCGGCATTTTATTTCAGGATTTGACGACCAATAACGATGCGTTGTACTTCGCTGGTACCCTCATAGATCTGTGTAATTTTTGCGTCACGCATCAGGCGCTCCACATGATATTCTTTTACATAGCCGTATCCACCGTGTACTTGTACAGCCTCCGTACTGATCCACATAGCAGCTTCTGATGCATATACTTTGGCCATCGAGGAAGATGTAGTGTAGTCTATACCGTTATCTTTTTCCCAGGCAGATTTCAGACAAAGCAATCGCGCTGCTTCAACCTTAGTGGCCATATCCGCGAGTTTGAACTGGATCGCCTGGTGATGCATGATTTCTTTACCAAAAGCTTTACGTTGTTTGGAGTATTCCAATGACAGTTCATAGGCGCCACTGGCAATTCCAAGGGCTTGTGAAGCGATGCCGATCCGGCCGCCCGCGAGCGTCTTCATGGCAAACGTAAATCCAAAGCCCACTTCCTTGATCACATTTTCTTTCGGAACTTTTACATCATTGAAGAGGATGGAATGGGTGTCACTTGCACGAATACCCATTTTGTTTTCTTTACCGCCAACCGTAACACCCGCCAAGCTTTTTTCAACAATAAAAGCAGTGATTCCTTTACTGCCTTTAGAAGGATCTGTTTGCGCCATCACCAGATATACTGATGCTGAATTACCATTGGTGATCCAGTTTTTGGTGCCATTCAGCAAATAATAATCGCCCATATCCTCTGCCGTGGTTCGTTGTGATGTGGCGTCACTTCCCGCTTCAGGCTCAGACAAAAGGAAAGCACCTATGTACAGCTCTCCATCTTTTCTGCCCTGTGCCAATGGGGTCAGGTATTTTCTCTTTTGCTCTTCCGAGCCATATGCTTCAAGACCCCAGCATACCAGGCTATTGTTGACACTCATACAAACACTCACACTGGCATCAATCTTACTGATCTCCTCCATGGCCAACACATAGCTCACCGTATCCATTCCTGCGCCACCATACTCCGGAGAAACCATCATGCCCATGAACCCTAATTCTGCCAGTTGCATGATCAAATCCCGGGGAAACTGCTGCAGTTCATCCCGCTCAATAACACCCGGCAGGCATTGGTTGCGGGCAAAATCCCTGGCGGCCTGTTGAATCATTAATTGCTCTTCAGTCAATTGAAATTGCATGGTTTCTGATTTCCGTAACGCATATCGCTCCGCAAAAATAATCTAAATGCACAGAAATACTAACAGCTGTTCGTAAAAAAAATCCAGCCTGCCGGGATGGTTTTTTCCCGATATTCGCCGCAGGCCACCAGCCTGTCACGTTGTAAATTAACCCGCTTGTCAACCGCACAGACCAATCTCCGGGTCCAAAAAATTGTCACCGTTGTTGCGGTACTCCTGTTTGCGATCAAGATCACCGCCTGGTGGCTCACCGCATCGGTCTCCATTTTAACCGATGCATTGGAAAGCACGGTCAATGTAGTAGCAGGTTTTATTTCATTGTATAGCCTTTATGTTTCGGCAAAACCGCGAGATATGGACCATCCTTACGGACACGGTAAGGCGGAGTTTCTATCCGCAGCGTTTGAAGGAAGCATGATCACCATCGCCGGGGCTATCATTATTTATGAATCGATAAAAAGCCTGAGGGATCCCAAAGCCCTGAAAGGACTCGATATGGGTATCCTTCTCGTGGCCATCACCGCGGTCATCAACTATGTTACGGGTTGGTATTGTGTGAAAACAGGAAAGAAGAATAATTCCCTTGCGCTGGTAGCCAGTGGAAAACACCTGCAATCAGATACCTATTCAACCATCGGAATCATCATTGGTCTGATCCTGATCTATGTTACGGGCTGGGAAAAATTAGACGGTATCGTGGCGATTGGATTTGCGTTATTCATTATGTACACTGGTTATACTATTATAAGACAGTCCGTGGAAGGAATCATGGATAAGGCCGATACGGAACTGTTATCAAAACTGGTGGATTTCCTGAATCGCAACAGGAGTACAAACTGGATCGATTTACACAATGTGCGGATCATCAAGTATGGATCAGTACTGCACCTTGATGCGCATCTAACCGTACCCTGGTATCTGAATGTGCACCAGGCACACCATGAAATTGACCAACTAAGTGCACTCATCAAAAAAGAGTTTGGCGAAGCCGTTGAGTTGTTTGTGCATACGGATGGATGCCTGGATTTTTCCTGCTACGTCTGCAATGTGAGTGATTGCCATGTGCGCAAGCACACCCAAAAGGAAAGAGTAGAATGGACGGTTGAGAATCTCATCTCCAACCGGAAACATGGCTACATTAGGGATGGAGTGAAATAGCACTTATTCACTGCGAAGCTAAACTTCCGGTTCTTGTTGCGACAAACAATGAAAACTTCCCAATCCCCAGATGATATCTGTTGAGTCTATTCCCACTACTTCATGTTTGGGGAAACACTGCTGTAGAATGCTACAAACCCTTTCATCCTTGGGTTGACGGAAGGTAGGGACGATGACATACTTATTGCAGATATAAAAATTACCATAAGAGGCGGGCAGACGTTGGTCTTCCCAGATCACCGGGTCAGGCATTGGCAATTCAACGATGTTGAGGGCTTTGCCGTTCAACAGGCGCATTTCCTTTAACTGCCGAAGGTTCTGTTGCAGAATCTCATAGTTCTCGTCTTCCTTATTTTCTTCTACAACGGTGATGACAGTATCCTCATTGATAAATCTAACGGTGTCATCAATATGACCGTCCGTATCATCTCCGATGATCCCCTCATCAACCCACAATACCTGCTGCACTCCATAGTAGTCCATCAGGTATTGTTCGATCTCTGCCTGGTTGAGATGTGGGTTTCGGTTCTCGTTCAGTAAGCATTGCTTTGAGGTGATAACGGTACCTTTGCCGTTGAAATCAACAGAGCCTCCTTCCATGATGATTCCCGGATTGAACACTGGCAAACCAAGTTTATTGGCAATCAGCGTAGGAATCACATCGTCCAAATCAAAAGGCGGATACTTCCCACCCCATGCATTATACTTCCAGTCAACCACTACCTTTTTCTGCTCCGCAGCAGGATTGATGAGAAAAGCCGGACCGTGATCACGGCACCAGGCATCATTAGTGGGATGAAAATAGAAACTGACTTTGGAGAGGTCCGCACCTGCCGCTGTGATATGATCCAGTGCAAACTGCTTCATGGCTTCATCTCTCACGTTAATGCATACCCGCTCAGAAAGAGAGAGGTATTTGATAAACTCCGCATACCGGGGGAAGATGGTGTCGATCTTTCCTGGCCATGATGCTTCCTTGTGCGGCCAGCTAAGCCATGTGGCGGTATGGGGCGCAAATTCAGCGGGAAAATAGTATCCTAAAGTTGAAGGCGTTTGCATGATTCTGGAATAAGCATGCAAGATAATAACCCATTTCTACAACTTCATTGGTTGTTTTTTCCAGTAGGTAAGTGACCGCCATAGCCATTCAAACGGGCCGAAACGAAAATACTTTAACCAGATCGGTGAAATGATCAGTTGAAACAACCAGATCGCGGCCACCACATAATAAATCTGATGAAAACTAAGTTTCTGGTAGTTCCCCAACCCGTAGCCAAAAAAGTAAAAAGTGCAGAAAACAGTCTGCATAAAATAATTAGTGAAGGCCATCTGCCCAACAGATGCCAGTGCACGCATCAGCCAGTTCAGCCAGCCACCCCGGTAGATGAGCATCAAAAGGCTGATGTGTCCAAGGCAGAGTAGTACCCTTCTGATATCATACAACTGGCTCGGCGCTACCGTATAGCTGTCAAAAAATCTTCCGGGGCTCAAGAGCAGGCTTTCAAATCCATGAAAATAGATGTAGCCCAAAGGGATCCCAACACCATACCCCAGCAAAAGCATCAGCCAGTAGGTGTTGGAACTGGAACGGTTTGAAAGAAATCCCATTTTGAACAAAGCCATACCGATGAACATCATGCAGAGAATATCGAATAAGCCATGGTAGGTGTAATTGACTTCACCACCCGCGCTCCTGGGATACAGCATCTCAAACACATCGCCATATGAGCCTCTCATTTTTGTAACGTTCTCTTGCAATTGAAAGCTGTCAACCTTAAAATTCTTCTCCATCTCCGGCCACCCTTCCAGTGCACCTTGTTGCTCTTCAGTCAGCTCCTTTTTTTCCTGTTGGGCCGCAAGTGCCGCGGTATAATTTACCCTTAACATCCGCTGCTCATCATTGCCGTTCTGGACCTTGTAAAAGTTAAGCGCAATACAAAGTAATCCCAATCCCCAGAGCCACTTTGCGGATAGATTCCGGAATGGGAAAAGGATCATCCCCATCAGTCCATAAAAGAAAAGAATCTCTCCCGTCCATTGAAAAACATAGGCATGCAACAGGCCGAAACCCACCAGCCATGCGAGTCTCCTGAAATAGTATTCTGTGACCGTAGCGCCGGAAGGCTTGTCCTTTTTATTTAGGATGAACAACAACATACCTGCACCAAACAACATGGAGAATAATCCGCGCATGGTTCCTTCGAAAAAAGAAAATATCGTTGCGAGCGTAAGGTAGTCGGCACTGTTTTTGGGACTCGTAAATGCCTCATAGAGCATCGCAAACTCGCCGGAAAATCCAGGGATGTTCATCAGGAGAATACCAAGAATGGCAACGCCACGGATAACATCCACGGATGCGATTCTTTCTGCTTTGTCCACCGGTTTAGGTGAAAGGATTTCTGCCTCCATATGAGCGTTATGAGGTTAATGGTTATTTAATACTAGCTAATAGCTATTTGCTAATAGCTATTTTTATTCGTTTCTTTTTTGCCAGTGACATTAACAGCCACTCCACTGGTCCCATGTTGAAATACCGCAGCCAGAGGATCGCAAATACCACCTGTACCAGAATCAATTCCAATACGATAAAGTATAGCCAGTTCTGGTTGATGCGGGCATAATACCCCATCCCGAATCCGTACATCATCACCCCCAACACTATACTTTGAAATATATAAAGGGTCAGTGCCATCCTGCCAACCTTCACCAGTATGTCTCCCAATTTGGTCATCCATTGTTTGCGCACAAAAAACATGATGGCAGATGCATACGCAACTGCGCCAAAAATCATTTCGAAGGGTCTGAAGAAATCCATCGGAAGCGGATTTCTCTTTACAAAAGCCGGATAGTCTTTGATCACATCCATCCATCCGTGCATCCGATACCTGAATAGGAAAAATGCGCCCGTTGTCAGGATGAGGAAGGAAACCAAATACTGCCATGCGGCATATTTCCCACTAAAAAATCCATCTTTGAACAGCGCCATTCCCATCAAGAGGGCTGCAGAAAAAAACCAAAATCCAAACTGGTAGAACCACCAGGATTCCCGTTGTTGCGTAGTCTTGAGTTGCGCTTCATATACCTTATTCCAACGGCCATCCTGCAAAGCTTTGATCTGCCCGCTGTCATTCTTTTTTTCCCAGGCATACTTCTTGGAAACACCCTCCCATTTGTCTTTGTATTCTTTCTCTTTACGTGTAAGGGTATCTGTTTTCTTAAAACCCGTCTTCAGGCTATCCTTTAGTTTTGCAGAATCCGCCTTGATCCTTTTTTCTTTCGCCTCAACAGGTATGTATTTTTTCCATGCCTTCTGGTCATCATGGTAATGCCAGTAAATTTTTCCACTGCCGATGAGCATGGTCAAAAAAGCGAGTATCATCAAACCACGTTTATCCATTCTGGCAAAGGCAAAATAGATCACACCCACAATGCCAATTCCATACAGGATATCCATGGGCCAAAGCAGCAATACACCGTTGACGATCCCAAACATCAACAATAAAAAATTTCGCCTGATCACCAGTTCTTGTGCGCTATAAAGGGTGTCTTTATGCGGCCTTGCCAGCATCAGTAGCATACTGGCACCAAAAGCCATAATCAGTAAACTGCGTAGTTTATCTTCAACCAAAAAAGTTACCAATACCTGAAGCACATGCGTTGTCCCATGTTTCTGCATCAAAACCTGTCCTTGCATTCCTTTGCTGATGCCAGCCCAGATAAAGATGGTAAAGAATAAGCCGGCAAGAACTGCCAGACCTTTCATAATATCCAAAGAACGTAACCTGGAAGGCGGAGCGGTGAAGTACGGAGCATAGGCATGCTCCTGCGAAGAGCCGAAGCTGGTTTCTTCCGGGTTTGAATCCATATTAGTCAGTTTAAGGATGGTTGCCTGAATGTAGAAAGATTATTCAGGACTTCCTAGCCAAAAACGCTTTATGAACCTTATTCGCCGTCAATATACCGTTTAGTGATCGGCTGGTAACTGTCGATCCTGCGATCCCGGAGAAATGGCCAGTGCGTGCGGGTGACATCGGTCCTGTTCAAATCGAGCTCAATAACATGGATCTCTTCCTGCTCATGGGATGCCTGGTAAAGAATGGCGCCCATCGGGTTGGCGACAAAGGAACCTCCCCAAAATTTCATAGCTCCCGCCTGTTCAAAGCCTACCCTGTTCACACTCACCACGTGAACGCCATTGGCCACCGCGTGGCTACGCTGTATGGTTTGCCATGCCCCATATTGCTCGGTATTGGTGGCCTCATCTTGTGAAGTGGCCCAGCCAATAGCCGTAGGATAAAACAACAATTCTGCACCCATCAAAGCAGTAATCCTTGCTGCTTCAGGATACCACTGATCCCAGCAGATCAAGACCCCCAGGGTGGCAAATTTTGTCTTGAATATTTTATATCCGAGGTCACCCGGCGTGAAGTAGAATTTCTCATAATAGGCCGGATCATCGGGAATATGCATCTTCCGATACTTACCCAGATAAGATCCATCCGCATCCAACACCGCTGTTGTGTTATGATACAGACCCTGTGCCCTTTTTTCAAACAGGGAAGCAATGATTACCACTCCCAATTCTCCTGCTAACTTCGCCAATACATCCGTGGTAGGTCCTGGAATAGGCTCCGCCAGTTTAAAGTTCTCGTAGTCTTCCACATCACAGAAATACAATGACGTGAACAGCTCCTGCAAACAAATGATCTGTGCACCACTGGCTGCGGCCTCCCGAACCTTACTAATGGCCTTATCAATATTTGCCTGCTTGTCTGCGGTGCAACTCATTTGCACCAATCCTACTTTAACTTTCATATCCTTTTTATATGTCTACTCAAGAAATAACAAATAACAATTAACAATTGGCAACTAACGTTCACGCATACCCTAGGTTTCCACTAACACCAGCGCATCAAGACTGCGGATACCAATTTTCTTTTCGGTGATAAATCCCTCCGCATACTTCACACCGATGCGTTTCCCCAGCATTCTGGCTCTTGCAATCACCGCGTCCAGAAAATCAGGCGTGGAAATATAGGTCTGCGGACCTTCCTCTCCTGCCTGGTTCGTGTGAAACTGTGTACCATATGCCTTAATGGATTCCATCCGCTGTTCAAACACATCACTGATATCAATGAGAATATCTGGCTCATGGTACCAGTCCTGCAAATAATGTAAGATCATTTTCGGCCTCCACTTCTCCTGTGCCTTCCCATCCTCTCCAACCGTTTCAATTTTAGCCAGACCCGACAAAAAACAGGCGTCTGCTATCATATGTCCCGCCCTGCCATGATCCGGATGCCTATCGTCCAGCACATTTCCGATCACCACATCCGGCCTGTACTTCCGGATAGCACGGATCAACTGCAACTGATGCGCTTCATCGTTCTTAAAAAAGCCATCCCGCATCTTCAGGTTCTCGCGAACTTGCACACCAATAATCTTCGCAGCAGCAGCGGCTTCAGCATAGCGGGTTTCAATGGTACCCCTGGTGCCGAGTTCTCCCTGCGTCAGATCAAGGATGCCTGCTTTTTTACCCAACTTGATTTCATTGATTAATACGCCGGAACAACCCAGCTCCACATCATCCGGATGTACCCCGATTGCGAGGATGTCTAGTTTCATCCCGCAAAGATAGAAAGACAATTGGACAATTTGAGAATGCGGCAATGCGGCAATGTGGCAATGCGGTGATGCGACAATGACCAGTGCCTTATGCCCTATGCCTACGCGAAGCGTTCAGCCGCATTGACAAATTACATCCTCCCATACATCCTGGCTACTTCTTTCACAATGAGCTCCATCTCCTGGTCGTCTCCGCGAGGGTCATACTCCTGCTTGAGGTTGCTGCCGAAAACCCAGGCTACCGTTTGCCAAAACCGGGCTGAGAAGCCCCCTTTATATTCCTTGATGAGTTCGTAACAGTTGTTGTTGGTTTCCCGGTTGATCAGTTTCATCAACACCCGCCCCTGGTAAACGGATAATTGTGTGAGGGGATCCGCAAATTTCTTTTTTAATTCAGCCTCTTTCGACTTAATATATTTCTTCCGCTCTTTTTCGTTGTGGATTTTCCCGAGCGTGAAATTGATCTCATTGATCGTGAAGCTCGCCTGCAAAGCATAAGGATAAGTAACATACACGGCATTGCGTAATCTCGTCCACTTTTTAAACGCTTCTTTCTGCGCCGGCGTCATCTCGCCCATAATAAAAACCATATCTAACTCGCGGTAAGGAATGGTATCCCCGTTGTAGACGATCACGGGTACCAGAATGGTATCATTGGGACCATAGCGCGATTGACCCTTTAACTCAGTGCTAAGGGCGAGGATTAAGGGGAAGAAAAATAGCCATCTGCGCAATCCCACACGTAACATGGTTTGAAATTACAAAACCAAAAGGAGATATCCTACCCCCGCTTTTCTTTCAGGCGCCTGTACATGCTGAGGAAGAACCCGATCACCATGATAATAGTACCCGCCCAAAGCACATTAATATAAGGGAACCCATACGCTTTCAGGGTAATATATCGCATCACTGCATTGGATTCCCTGATGCCCAGCTCAATCTCCTCACCTCTGACTGCATTGATATTCAGCACCAGGTTTTGGGTATAAACCGTATCAATTTTAACAGATGGTTGGCGATCTTTCACAAAGT
Source organism: Chitinophagaceae bacterium (assembly GCA_049661025.1). Taxonomy (GTDB): domain Bacteria; phylum Bacteroidota; class Bacteroidia; order Chitinophagales; family Chitinophagaceae; genus Pollutibacter. The sequence goes on from JBASZQ010000047.1 coordinate 26,039, forward strand.
AAGCTGGGGTGGCATCATAACGCCTGCCATCCTGGGAAATTACTTTCAGTTCAGACAACCATGCGCTGTCTACCACCGGAAGATCCTTATTGTCATTCTTATTGGCAGTGATCACATTATCCACCAGCACATAGCCCTTGGAATAAAACACGGTATCACCTTTCTTCACCCAGGTGTTCCTGAAAGCGGATGTATCCGTAGGTTGCGCATTGGGATTTAACCAGGATGTAATGTATACAAACACATCGCGCGTGAGATAGTGTCTTGCTCCGGGATTAGAAGAAAGGTTCATGCCCTCATCGCCTTTCACTAAAAACGCGTTGGGGTAAATATTGAAATCTTCTTTTGTAGCGGTTGTGTCTCCCGTCTTGAAATTGATCTTGAAATAAACCCGGTCATTTTTCGTAACGCTGGAATCCCCTTCATAAGTCACCACATATTTACCCATCGGCGTAGGCACTCCATGGATCAAAGTCACATTCTCTGCCGGGTTCTCTGCCTTTCCTTTTACATCTGTTAGTCCTGAAATGGCGATGCCTGTATTGTTGATGGAGATCAGTTCTTTTTTGGACGATGAGATGAGTATACCGATGACCATCAGTGCAAATCCGAGATGGGTAATAGAAGCACCAGCCATTTTAAGATTTCCTTTCAGCACCTTAAAAATATAGCTGCCATTGGCGATCAATGCATAGATCCCTGCCCACATTGCGAGGTGAATGGCAGCCAGAAAACCAGCGCCATATTTATCATAATTGAAACCTCCCAAAAAGCTCACGAGAGCAGAAAGAATAAGCGTGATCACTGTTGGTATCAACAGGTTAGACCAAAGGTATTTTCTAGTAGTGTCCTTGTATTTAAAGTACTGGGTGATGGCAGTCAAAATGCTAATCACAATGATCACGAGGATCATGACACGGTTGTAAACATACTCCACATCCTGTCCGATGGCCCACTGAGTACCCAGGATCTTATTGAAAAAAGGCAAAGACGTAAGGATGATGATATAAGCCGCAGACACAAAGAAAAGCAGGGAACCCACAAACATCCAGAACTCACGGGAGTTCATGCTTTCTTCTTTTCGGATCACCGGCATATTTTTCCGCTCCCGCCAATAGGCCACAACAGCTACCGTAAGGAAACTCAACATCATGATGATGAGGTGCCAATAGAGTGTGCTACCCTCGCCGGTGAAAGAGTGTACAGAGGTATCTCCTAACACACCCGTTCTAGTGAGGAAAGTTGAATACAATACAAACAAATAACCGGATGGTATGAAGAGATAGGTTGCTTTCAGTGAATGTCCGGTGGAACGATAGATCAATAAAGTATGGATACCCGCAACCATCAGCATCCAGGGCACAAGCGAAGCATTCTCTACCGGATCCCAGGCCCAATACCCACCGAAGGTGAGGGATTCATAAGCCCAGGCAGCACCCATCATGATACCCAGACCCAGCATACCGCCATTGAAAAGCGACCAGCTCAGGGCCGGTTTCGTCCAGCTTTGGTGATCCCTTTTCCAGAGTCCGGCCACGATATAGGCAAACGGTATGAGTGAAGATGCAAAGCCGAGGAACAGCACGGGCGGATGGATCACCATCCAATAATTCTGCAGCAGGATGTTCAGGCCCTTGCCATCCGTCAGGTATTTGAAAAGGTAGTTTGGATCCTGCAACACAGGTGCATCAGGAAACTCATTACGCATCAACACAAAAGGCCCCGTACCAATTCGGATATCGAAGAAATAGATGCCGATGAGGAAACTGGTTAAAAAGATCTGGGATAAACTCACCACCGTCATCACGCGGGACTCCCATTGTTTAGCCGTGCGGATTACCACCAGACCCAGCACACTCTGCCAGAAGGTCCATAACATGAAAGAACCCTCCTGCCCTTCCCAAAAGCAACTGAGCAAGTATTGCACATCCAGACTCCGCTTGGAGTGCTGATAGGCATATTTATATTCAAAATAATGGTTATAAATAATGAGGTAGAGTACCACGAAAACAGCGATGATGGTAAACACCTGGATCCCGAAGGCCAATCTGCCCATTTTCAGCCAACCCGCAGTTTCAGGAGACAACTCCGTCTGTGCTGCTTTGAAATAAGCGTAGGTAGCTACAATTGACGCCACAAAAGACAATAAGACTAAGAAATGGCCGAACTGGCCAATGAATAAATGTTCACCTTCGTATTGCATCCCGGTTAATAGGTTTTGGTTGAGTCAGCTGTTGCAACGGGCTTTTCGAATTCTTTGAACTGTTGATTGGGATCATCCTTGTACTTTGAAGGGCATTTCAGGAGGATCTCCTTACATTCAAAAACTTCCCCATTCATCTGTCCCTTCAGTACAACACGGTCTGAGTGTTCCAGTTCAGTAGGTTTTGAATTTCGATATACCACCTGCGCACGGGCGCCCAACGAATCTACCGCATAGAAACTCAGGTAATTAGGATCCTTCACGGGATCGTACACCACGGGACTGGAGCGATCCAGCTTGGCAATCAGGTGCACATATTTGCCTTCCTTTCTTTTTGCTGACTCAATGGAGTCATATGTAGTAATATCCTTGGTGAGGGTGAGCAAGCCTGCAATCGCGATAGCGATCACTACTAGTAACACAATATGTATTTTCTTCATGGCCTGTAAATCTTTTGCAAAATTAGGTCAAAATCGGGCAGAATGCTATTTCCGTTAAAACTAAATGGACTATTCTATTGCCCCTGTGCGGGTATGGAAAAAAGTGTAATTTTGTACCTGCATTTCCAACTATGGCTGATCTATCACAGTTCGACCCCAACGCTGTCAGCAACCTGAACAACAACATTTTTGGCCTCCCGTTTACCGAAGATGAAGCGGCACTCGTGTTGCTACCCGTACCATGGGAAGTCACTGTCTCCTACCGGGCAGGTACGGCGAGAGCCCCGGACCACCTCTTCACCGCGTCCATGCAGGTTGACCTGTATGACCAGGACATGCCCGAGGCATGGAAGCATGGTTTTTACATGCGTAAGGCAGACAAAAAGGTTTTGTTAAAAAGCGATTATCTCCGAAAGGAAGCAGAACTGTACATCAATTACATCTCACAAGGTGATAAGGTTGATAATAACCGCTTCATGTGTAAGACGCTGGTAGAAGTAAACGAAGGGTCAACCTTCCTTAACCAGTGGGTGTATGAACAAACCAGTGAACTGATCCAACGTGGCAAACTGGTTGGGTTGGTTGGTGGGGATCACTCCATTCCATATGGTTACATCAAGGCGCTCGCGGAGCAACATGAGCAATTTGGTGTATTACAGATCGATGCCCATTGCGATCTCCGTGAATCATACGAGGGATTTGTTTTTTCGCATGCCTCCATCATGTACAATGTGTTAAGGGATATTCCGCAAGTGCAAAAACTTGTTCAGGTAGGTATCCGTGATTATAGTGCCGGTGAGTTCAATTACATCTGCAACAGCAACCACAGAGTGGTTACTTATTTTGATAAAGACATTAAAGAACGTCAGTACGACGGACAAACCTGGAAGCAGATCGCAGAAGATATCGTAAACCAGTTGCCGCCAAAAGTGTACATTAGTTTTGATATCGATGGCCTCGATCCCAAATTGTGTCCACATACCGGAACGCCCGTACAGGGCGGGTTTGAGACAGAGCAGATGTTCTTCCTTTTCAAGAAGATCTTGCAAAGCGGCCGTGAGATCATCGGCTTTGACCTCAACGAAGTAGGCATCAGTCCAAACGAATACGATGAAAATGTAGGTGCGCGCATCCTCTTTAAGTTGTGCAATCTGATCACCACATCACGGGAGATCCATGCGGTCAAACAATAAGGTATATGATTATGTAGTTGTGCTGAAACAAAAGAACCGGCGCAGCGTAGAATTGATCGGCTTAATGGCATTTGCTGTTTTTCTTGCAATCCTGTTGCATCATCTCGTTACTACCGATCAACACAGGATCATTGTTGGGTTGATCACACTGACATCCATCGGCCTATTCACCAATGGCCTGATACAATTCCAGAAAAGAAAAAAGCCGGACCTCATCATCGCATTTGTACTGGCTTCCATCGTACTCCTTATCCTGCTCAAACTAAAATGGATAGCCGGACTATATCTCTTTCTAGGATCGGTGTATCGCAAATCCGTTAAGCCGCAGGAAATCGGCTTCAGTCCGGAGATCATTGTGGTGGACGGACTCTATCAAAAACGGATCAACTGGAGTGAACTGAACAATGTTCTGATAAAGGACGGTCTCCTAACGATGGATTACAAAAACAACAAACTTTTCCAGCAGGAAACAGACGATCTGGATGATGACGAAGACGATGATGTGACCGAGGAAGAGTTTAATGCATTCTGTCAAACTGCGCTAAATAAATAAGGTCGCAACCAAATGAATTGCCGCATTACCGCATTACCGCATTGCCACATTGATTATCTATCTTTGCACTATGTTTTTACTGTATTCAGACGGAAAGGGCAACATCTTTGAAGACGAAACACTGTATGCCGTAGGCAGAAGTGGCTGGGATGCTTTTCCCATCGAAGAAGAAGAATGGATCCCGCTTCCTGACGGCGGCTCACTGTATGAATTGCCAGGCAGAAAAGGCATAGGGATCGATGTGGTTACCGGCGAAATGCGGCTTTGTGATAAAGGCTGGGCCGTGGCTGCCTTCATTCCCCCGGCACATACCGGGCTTTATCTGGCGGCATATGAGTCCTTGCCCGAAGCGCCAACCCTTCCACTTTTCTGTTACACCGCTGTGGGATGGCGAAATGATCAATTCTTTGTGCCTGCCGTACGCATTGAGCAAGATATCAGACAGGAATGTGCGGGCTTTGACGCCAACAAAGTGGAAACAGGTGTAGAACAGTTGATCAAGGCTTACCCTCATAACAGACTGGTGGCACACCTCGCCAACAATTGTGCGCTCACCTACAACTGTCCGGCGGCGCGGAATTTTTTTATGGGTCGATGGGAATGCCCTGTACCTTCCTCGCCTGCCTGCAATGCCAATTGCATCGGCTGTATTTCCTTTCAACCACAAGACGAAACGATTCCGTCCACGCAAGACCGACTGACCTTTAAACCGACCGCCGAAGAGATCGTGGAGTTCACGGTGCCCCATCTGGAAACAGCTCCTTTCCCGCTGATCAGCTTCGGACAGGGTTGCGAAGGGGAACCTTTATTGATGTGGGAGACCATTCGGGAATCCATCCTTGAGATCAGAAAACATACCCAAAAGGGCAGTATCAATATCAATACCAACGGTTCCAAACCTGATGCGGTTGAAGCGCTTTGCAAGGCCGGACTCAACTCCATACGGGTTAGTACTAATTCGGCCAGAAAGCATATTTATGAGGCTTATTATCGGCCTAACAATTACCAGTTTGAAGACATTGTGGAGAGCCTGAAAATGGTGCGCCGGTACAATGGGTGGACCAGCATTAATTACTTTGTATTCCCGGGGATGACGGATACCGAAGAGGAGTATGAAGCGTTGAGAAAACTGATTCGTGAGACGGGGCTCAATATGATTCAATGGCGGAACTTTAACATTGACCCGGATTGGTACCTGGGCAAGATCGGCATTACGGAAACCAGTGAGATCATGGGAATCAAGCAGTTGATGGACCTGATCCAGGAAGAATTTCCTGACCTGAAATTTGGGTACTTCAATCCCCCGATGGAAAGGATCAAGGGGAACTATCTCGCTGATTTTGCGCACTAAGACATCCATTGTTGACTTTAACAGCGCCTTTAATGTAATCCGTGTTAACTTAGCATCATTCGTGAAATAGATCACTATGTCTGAAAACCAAAAGAACATCAAAGCGGCCACCTGGACGGGTATCATCACTGGCGTCCTGCTTTTGCTTTGCTTTTTGGTGTCATGGACAACTCCTGTCCCAGCCATTGAACCAGTGGAAGAAGGGATAGAAGTGAACCTCGGCAACAGCGACCAGGGATTGGGTGAGATTGCACCCATGATTCCCGGACCTCCATCCGCAGAAGAACAAGAAGTCAACACACCACCTAAAACCCAGATCACAGAAGCAGATGATGCCAAAGAGGTGGAGACGAACGACAATGACAAAGAAGCACCTGAAGCCGTGGCGCCAAAACCTGCTGTAAAAAAACCTGACGCTAAAGACATTCCTAAGAAAGAAAATACAACGCCGGTTAAAGTCACCAATCCCAAACCGGCCATTGTAGATAATCCGAAACCAGCACCACCCAAGCCCAAGGCAACCTACAAAGGTGGAACCGCTAGTGGCACTGGTGGAAATGATGCAGATAACTGGAACAATTCCCGTAACCAGGGTATTGCAGGTGGTAAAGGCGATCAGGGCAAACCTGGTGGCAATCCTGATTCCGATAGTTACACCGGTAACGGTGGAACCGGGAAAAGCGGAGTATCCATTTCAAAAGGCCTTCAAGGCAGGCGGATCAGTAAGCTGCCATCGTTTCAGGATGATTTTAACGAGAATGCCAAGGTTGCTGTGGACATCAAGGTAGATGGTGTAGGGAATGTGATTAGTGCATCTTTTCAGCCAAAAGGTTCCACTACATCAGATGCGGGCATGCGGTCCATCGCCTTACAAAAAGCCAGGCAGATCAAATTCTCCTCAGGTACCAATGGTGAAGAATCACTGGGTACGATCATTTTTAATTTTAGGGTCACCAACTAATTTAAAATTCAACAACCGAAAGTCAAAACAAGGACTATTTTTGGCTTTTGAAGGTTGATTTTGAACTATCAGGAATCCATTGAATTTCTTTACGCCCGCCTGCCGATGTTCTCACGCATAGGCGCAGCGGCTATTAAAAAGGATCTTACCAACACCCTTGAACTCTGCGAGCGACTGGGCAATCCGCAGCACCAATTCAAATCTGTTCACATTGCAGGCACCAATGGGAAAGGCTCAAGCAGCCATATGCTTGCAGCCGTTCTGCAAACAGCTGGCTATACCACGGGACTCTACACCTCCCCTCACTTGCATGATTTCCGTGAAAGAATTCGGATTAATGGCGTTTGGGCGGAAGAAGATTTTGTGGTGGCCTTTGTTGAAAGAGTGAAGCCCTGGCTGGATGAAATAGAACCCTCCTTTTTTGAGATCACGGTGGCCATGGCATTTACCTATTTTGCTGAAAAGCGGGTAGACATTGCCGTTATAGAGACCGGGTTGGGTGGCAGGCTTGATAGTACAAACATCATTACACCGGATCTTTCCGTTATCACCAATATCGGATGGGATCATATGAATATCCTGGGTGACACCCTTGAAAAAATTGCTGCGGAAAAAGCCGGGATCATTAAACCTGGTGTTCCTGTAGTTATTGGCGAAACACAACCGGAAATCAGGGAACTGTTTATTGAAAAAGCCCAGACGTCTGGCGCAAACATCGTATTTGCGGACCAACAACGTTTTGTCAACAACTGGAACCATCATGCTTCCCTGTTGATCGCAGAAATTGCTGATCATACGCACCAGGATCATGAAGAATACCATTTGGACCTGACCGGAGTGTACCAATTAAAAAACCTGCTGACCGTGCTGGAAGCCTGCCATCAGTTAACATTGAAGGGTTGGACCATCAGCAGGCATCATATGAAAGCAGCGCTGCAAAAAGTAAAAGCGCTGACTGGACTTCATGGACGATGGGAGGTCATCCACCAGCACCCAGCCGTTGTGCTGGATGTGGGGCACAATCCAGACGGCATCAGGCAAGTACTTGCGCAACTGGAGATCACCCCACACCATGCTTTGCACCTGATTACAGGAATGGTTAAAGACAAAGACATTGATAAAGTATTGACGCTTTTACCAAAGACCGCCCGCTACTATTTTACACAAGCACAAATCCCCAGGGCGTTGTCGGCCGATGAACTGGCTGCAAAAGCAGCAAGCCTTGGTTTAGAAGGTGAGGTTTATTTGAATGTGAATATGGCTTTGCGAAAAGCACTATCGTTGGCTGGGAAAAATGATCTAATCCTCGTTTGCGGAAGTGTATTTCTGGTAGGTGAAGTAAACAGGTCTTTGCTTCACTTATAATTTCGGCAAAGCATAAAAAAGGGCCGTAGCATGCATGGCCTGCTTGATCTCGTAGTTCCGAAGCAAATCTTCAACCTCCGCCTTATCCATTAAATGCAGACTGATGTCTTCATTGTGATCAAGTTCCTGATCGCCGGTCTTCACGCCACCCCTCGCAATAAACATGTGCATCCAATTGTTGTTGGTGGAAGGATTGGCCGATATTTTTCCCAGGTACTCGTAAGACGCAAACTCGTATCCGGTTTCTTCTTTCAACTCACGGGCTATCGCATCCTCCAGGCTTGCATCGGTCTCATCCACACATCCCCCGGGAATCTCAAACATGGTGATGCCCGCAGCATGCCGATACTGTTTTTCCATAATGATCTTTCCCTCTTTGGTTACCGCTACTGCAGTCACCCATTCCGGGAATTCATACACGTAATAAGGATCCACCAATTTACCATCCGGCTTCTCGCAGGTATCTTTCCTGACGGTGAACCATAGATCTTTGAACAGATACTCTGATCGCAAGGTTTTCCATTCCATAAAACTAAATTTACCAACCCATCCTCTCCCGCAAACTGGTGATGTGTGCAGTGTGATGATGACCATGCCAGGCATACATGCCCAACAGGAACCATAAAGTCATTTGCTTATTATGTTGCGGATGAACCACTGTTCTGTTCCACTCTTCATCCTTCATGTGCTTCAGCAGGTCATACCATCGGTTATGCAATGCATGTAAAAGCGTCAATGAAATATTGACGGCCAGCTTGTAATCACTCTGCTCTGCCCATAGCGCTTCTTCATAGGGCTTAATGGTTGGATTGGTTTCCGTAAGTCCCAACTTGCACCTGATGAACGCGTTCATATGACTGTCCGCCACATGATGGATCACCTGCCGTACCGTCCACCCTTCTTCCCGATAAGGTGTCGCTAATTGCTGCTCATCCAGGTTCAGGATAGCCATTTCTAATTGCCTCGGCAGAAAAAGAATATCCGTGAGCCATCTTTCTTTCTGCTCTGTCGAGAATGGTTTGGCTTCATACTTGCCGATAGGAAAACGTGGATCCATCTGAGAAGAGTTATTGGGTTATTATCTTACTGAGTTGCTGAGTTACTGTGTTACTGTGTTACTGTGTTATTGATCATTCCCACTTCCTGGTACAATATCAATCAGCTCCATATCAAACACAAGGGTGGAACCACCTGGTATTCCATTGTAATCCTGAAGTCCATAGCTCAAGTTGTAGGGAATCCAGCATTTGAGTCTTGTGCCTACTGGCATGAGTTTTAAAATTTCTTGCCAGCCTGTAATGACTTGAGCCATGCGGAACGTAATTGGCTGTCCACGATCTCTTGAACTATCAAATACCTGGCCATTCAAAAAAGTTCCGTGGTAGTGAACTTTCACTACGGATGTGTCAACAGGTTTAGCACCTGTACCCAAAGTAATAATCTCATATTGAATACCACTGGCCGTTTCTTTCACTTCCGGACGCTTCTTATTAGATGCCATAAATGTTTTACCCTGATCAATATTGGGTTGCACTTTGGCAGACTTCATCCTTTCCATCTCCACGCGCAAGATTTCGTTGCACTGTTCCGGGGTAAGTTTTGTATTCCCGGCCAATGCTTCTTTGAACGCTTGTCCGAGTATCACACTATTCACGCCCGTAAGCCCCTGGGTTTTGAAGAATGTTCCATCCAGCACACCGATGGCGTAACTGACACTATCTGTTCTGTTCTTCAGTGCTACGCCTGTACTACTCGTGGCAGGCTTTGGTGCTGGTTTGCTGGTTGTAGTAGTCTTTTTAACCTGGGCATGCAGTTGTACACTGAACAACGCTGCCATCAAAATCAAACTTGTTCTCATTAATTTAATTCTATTTACAAATAATTATTTACCAATTGATCTCATGACCTGTCAATGCAATGAACACATCTTCCAGGTTTGCCGTTTTTACTTCTTTCTTGCGCTCAAATCCTTTTGCAATCAAATCATCAATCAATGCATCCGGAGAATCCAGTGCAATGATCCGGCCTGCTTCCATGATGGCCACGCGATCACATAGATATTCCGCCTCGTCCATGTAGTGTGTGGTGATGATCACCGTAGTTCCTGCATCCCTGATCCCTTTGATCATATCCCATAAGTTGCGCCTGGCCTGCGGATCCAGTCCTGTGGAAGGCTCATCCAGAAAAATCAGTTTGGGATGGTTGATCAATGTGGTAGCGATGGCAAAACGTTGTTTCTGACCTCCGCTCATTTCCTTGTACTTGGCATGTGCCTTGTCTTCGAGATTCACCTTCCTCAACAACTCCATCGCATCGGTTTCTATCTGGTACAGTCCGCTAAACAAACGGATCAGTTCCAATAGCGTCAATCCGGGATAAAAACCAGAAGTCTGCAATTGAACGCCGATGATCATTTTGATCTGGTCCTTGTCTTTATCGATATCCAATCCATCGATCAAAACCGTTCCTCCGGATTTCTCTCGCAGGGTTTCCATGATCTCCAGGGTGGTAGATTTACCAGCCCCGTTGGGCCCCAGCAGTCCGAAGATCTCGCCCTTTTTCACTTGAAATGAGATCCCTTTAACGGCCTCAAATGAGCCATACTGTTTACGCAGGTCCTGCACGTCTACAATCATCCCTCGATCTGATTAAGCTTTGTTGAGATAAGTTTCCAATTCTTCCATCATTCCTTTACTTCCCGCATATAATGCGCTTCGCTGGTGGAGCTCTGTTGGCTGTATATCAAGGATCCGCTCTTTTCCATTCGTTGCTTTCCCACCCGCAACCTCAATGATAAAGGCAAACGGATTGCATTCATATAATAGGCGAAGTTTTCCCTTGGGCTTGTCCCTGGTAGTTGGATACATAAAGATACCACCCTTGATCAGGTTCCTGTGCAAGTCTGCCACCATACTGCCAATATATCGCTGCGTGTAAGGACCGCCATTCGTTCTATCCTTGCCTTCGCAAGCATCCACATAGTCCTGCACCTGTTTGGGATACTGAAGCATATTGCCATAGTTAATGGAGTATATCCTTCCATACTCGGGACATTGGATGTTGGGATGACTCAAAGAAAACTCTCCAATAGATGGATCCAATGTGAATCCGTTCACGCCCCTGCGTGTGGCATACACCAACATCGTAGAGGATCCATAAACCACATATCCTGCAGCCACCTGCTGGATTCCCGGTTGCAGGAAATCTTCCTTCGTCACCGGTGTTCCCTTGGGGGTAACCCTTCTGAAAATAGAAAAAATAGTACCGATGGATACGTTTACATCAATGTTCCCGCTGCCATCCAGAGGATCAAATAAACAAACGTATTTAGAGTTGTTACTGGCAGGGTCGTCAAAGGCGATGAAATCATCCAACTCCTCACTCCCAATACCTGCGCAACTGATACCGTGCCGCAACACTCCCATCAGCTGGTTGTTTGCAAACACATCCAGTTTTTTCACATCCTCTCCTTGTACATTGGTGGTACCCGCATCACCGAGAATATCTACGAGCCCGGCCTTGTTCACCTCCACGTTCACGCGTTTGGATGCCAATCCGATATCCCTCAATAAACTGGCCAGTTCACCAGTGGCATGCGGAAAGTCTCGCATCTGCTGGATAGTGAATTCATCTAAAGTCTGGATCTTCCTGTTGATCATATAAATTATGGTCAACAAATGTAAGGTTTCCCGACCTTTGGGTCACAAATTTCGATTGATGAAAGTATTCAAGTTCGGCGGTGCAAGTGTGAACACCATTGAGAGAATCCAGAACCTGCCCGCAATCCTTGCCCGTTTTTCCGACCAACCCCTGCTCATCGTTGTTTCAGCCATGGGTAAAACCACCAACGCACTTGAAAAAGTTGCCGAGGCTTTCTATGCAGGCCACCAGCAGGAAGCCCTTGACATGTTCCGGCAAGTGAAACGCACCCATGATGACCTGGTTAAATATCTCATCGTTCATAATGCATTGGCCACGGAAAGAATGCTGAACGACATCTATACCGAAGTGGAATGGTTACTGCACGATAAACCCGTTCGTGAGTACGATTATTACTATGACCAGATCGTATGCGTAGGTGAATTGATCTCCACCACCATCATCAGTGCTTTTCTTGCTGAATCTGGCATTGACAACAGCTGGGTGGATGTGAGGGATGTGTTCAGGACCGATGATAATTTCCGGGATGCGAATATCGATCTGGCATATACGGCAACACAAACCAAGGAGATCATAGAACCCCTCCTTGCAGACCAGGGCATTGTGATCACCCAGGGGTTCATAGGATCCACAGATGAAAATGAAAGTACAACCCTGGGGCGGGAAGGGAGCGACTATACCGCTGCTGTTTTTGCCAACCTGCTGGACGCAGACAGCCTCACCATCTGGAAAGACGTGGAAGGTGTGATGAATGCCGATCCTAAAGCCTTCCCTTCAGCTGAGATTATTCGTGAACTTAACTACGATGAAGTGATCGAGATGGCTTTTTACGGTGCACAGGTCATTCACCCGAAGACCATAAAACCGCTACAAAACAAAAGCATCCCGCTATTGGTAAAGTGTTTCCTGAACGCAGACTTGCCGGGCACCATCATCCACAACAGTTCCGTCAAAGGCCTGCCACCCATCATAGTGGTTAAATCAGAGCAGGTATTTATCGAGCTCCACACCAAAGACTTTTCTTTCATCGGTGATGAACCGATGAGCAACCTGTATGCGCTGTTTGGGCAATGGCATATCAAGCCAAACCTCATTCAGTCGGGCGCAGTATCCGTACAACTGTGCATGGACAATAAACCGGAAAAGTTAGAGAAGTTTGCTGCTGCAGCGGCGGCGTCATTTGACGTGGATCTGGAGAAAGGATTTACCCTGCTCACCATCAGGCACTATAAAAAAGAATTGCTTGAAGGTATGACTGCCGGGAAGAAGATAAGATTGCTTCAACAAACGCCGGAAACAGTCCAAATAGTAATTAACAATTGACAATTGGCAATTGGAAATTAGCACTGGTTGTTGGAAGTTAGTGCCGTAACCAAAATCTACTAACCAAAAACCAGTGCCAATTGCTATTTGTTAATTGCCAATTGTCAATAGCTAATAAAGTACATAATCGCCTCTGGAAGTAACACCCACAACCGGAAGTTGCTTAGTTCCCTCGAAGAAATCAAACGCCTGCTTCATCGTTTTTTCGAATGCCTTGAGATCAGCATCGTCTTTCATCAGTTTATCCAGGTAAGCCATGCTCTTGGGATTGCTGAACTTAACCGGGAAAATGTGTACCGGAATAAAGTCCTGGCCTTGGTTACGTGCGTGGCTGGTCAGGATGTATAATTCTTCGATCTGAGGATTGGTAATAGGGATACAACCTTGCGTTACACAACTGCCGTGGATATAAATGTCACCGCCGGGCGACATAGAATCAGCCAGAATCCTGTCCGCCGCATTGGGATAATTCAAACCGAGTGAAAGATGGTATTGGCTGTTGGGTTTGAATTCATTGATATAGTAAAAACCCTCAGGAACCTGATAGTCGCCCTCAATCCTTTTGGGTCCCAAGGTGCCGGCAAGTGCACAAACCTTGTAGGACTTGAAGAGTTTATATTCATCCTGGGGGTTGGATTTTACCCATACCTCCAGTTCGCTGTCATACTTAAATGACCGGATATACACATATTTTGCAGGCCATGCCAGTTGCTTGGCTGCGAATTGTTTTTTCAGTGTATCTTCCTTGCGTCGAAAAACGTCAGCTACCCTTCCCTGTGATTTCTGATAATCAATAAAGGAGCTCTGCGCGAAGAGTGCAGATGGTACGGTAAAGAATAATATTGCAGCAAATACAATATACTTCATAAAAGGGACGTTGTGTAAAGATATACGCTTTCTCCGAAAAGAGAAAGCAAAGGCTCTTTTTATTTCAAAAGAACCGCAACCTTAAGATTTCACTCACAAATTTCCTCTCCTTTCCTGTTCACGTTCAATGGCTTCAAACAAAGCTTTGAAATTTCCTTTGCCAAAACTTTTCGCGCCTTTACGTTGAATGATCTCAAAAAACATGGTAGGCCTGTCCTGGATCGGCTTGGAAAACAACTGCAGCAGATAACCTTCATCGTCTCTGTCAACAAGAATACCAAGCTTTCTCAGCGGTGCCAGATCTTCATCGATTCTACCAACCCTATCGAGGAGATCATCATAATAAGAGTCGGGCACTTGAAGGAACTCCACTCCTCTGCTTTTCAGTTCGGTCACCGTATGAACGATGTCATTGGTTGCCAGGGCCACGTGTTGAACGCCTTCCCCCTGGTAGAATTCCAAAAACTCTTCCACCTGTGATTTCTTTTTCCCTTCAGCGGGTTCATTGATCGGAAACTTCACGTAGCCGTTGCCGTTACTCATGACCTTACTCATGAGCGCAGAATACTCAGTTGAAATGTCTTTATCATCAAAGCTGAGGATATTCCGGAAGCCCATCACGTTTTCGTAGAAGCTTACCCATGGATTCATCTGGTTCCATCCTACATTACCTACGCAGTGATCAACATACATCAGTCCGGTGGGTTCTGTTTTAAAATCAGTCTTGCGCCATGGCTGGTACCCCGGCATAAAAGCCCCATGATAATTTTTTCTTTCGATGAAATGATGTTCAACCTCCCCGTAGGTATGGATGCCGCTGATCACGAATTCCCCGTGTTCATCCTTCAGCACTTTGGGCTCCATACTGCTCTTGCCGCCTCTTGATGTGGTTTCTTTCCATGCACTGGTGGCATCATCAACCCGCAATGCGAGCACTTTCACGCCGTCTCCATGCTTGCTTACATGCTCCGCGATGGGTGTTCCCTGCCGAATTGAAGCCGTGAACACAAAGGTTAATTTTTGCTGATTGACTACAAAGCTCACCCTGTCCCGCATTCCCGTCTCCGGACCTGCATATGCTAAAGGTTGAAAACCAAAAGCGGTCATATAATAATGTGATGCCTGTTTGGCATTGCCTACATAGAATTCTACGTAATCGGTACCCTGTAAGGGAAGAAAATCATTCATGACAAAATCGTTGATGGTGCAAAGATAGAGAGACAATGTGATAATGCGGCAGACGCTTCGCGAGGCATTGGGCATTGGGCACTCGGCATTGCCGGCAGTCACTCCGAGTGTTTCTATAAAGTGCCCAATGCCCAATGCCAACTGCCTCGCGAAGCGTCATTGCCGCATTACCGCATTGCCACATTGCCACATTTTCACATTGTCTTCCTATCTTTAGCCAATGAAAATCGGTATTCTCGGCGGCGGTCAATTGGGCAGGATGCTGCTCCAGGAAGCTGCCAACTATCCTGTGGAAACCTGGGTCATGGAAAATGATCCGCACTGTCCGTCCGCTCATCTTTGCCATCATTTTGTATTGGGCGATATCCGGGATTTTGATGCAGTCTATTCATTTGGTTTACAAGTGGATGCAATGACCATTGAAATAGAAAATGTAAATATCGAAGCGCTGGAGAAACTGGAAGCGGAAGGCAAACGCATCGTTCCCAAAACATCGGCTTTACGCACCATCAAGAACAAGATCTTACAGAAAGAATATTATAAACACCACCAGATTCCCTCACCCGCTTTTCATGTTACGCAGCAACGCACTGACCTTGGTAAGTATGAGGATTTCTTGCCGGCTGTGCATAAACTCGGTATGGGTGGATATGATGGAAAAGGTGTGCAAGTAATCAAAACGGCCGCTGAGATCGATAAGGGTTTTGATGCACCCAGCGTGTTGGAGAAAATGGTGAACATCCAAAAGGAGATCGCCATCACGGTGGCCATCGGGTCCAAAGGTGAACACGCCATCTACCCTCCGGTGGAGATGATCTTCGATCCTTATCTTAACCTGCTGGACTACCAGCTCTGTCCTGCATCGATCCCGGAAAAAACCCTCTGGCGCGCGGAAGCTATTGCACTGGCGGTCGCGAAAAACTTCCAGAGTGCCGGCTTATTTGCCATCGAGATGTTTATCGATAAGGACGGCGATGTTTGGGTCAATGAAACGGCACCCCGTGTGCACAATAGCGGACACCATACCATTGAAGCGCATTATTGCTCGCAGTTTGATATGCTCTGGCGTATCTTGTTGCAATATCCGCTTGGCGACACAGACCCGATCCTTCCCAGCATTATGATCAATATCATCGGGGCTGAAGGGTTTAAAGGACCTGTTAAATATGATGGACTGAAGGAAGTGATGGAGATCCCGCATGCATTTGTGCACTTGTATGGAAAGGCACAGACTTCACCGGGAAGAAAGATGGGTCACGTTACCGTGATGCATAAAGATAAGGCAGACCTGATGTTGCAGGCCCGGAAGATCAAGAACACCTTTAAAGTTGTGAGTTAATCCAAATACGAGAATACATGTTCAAACCACAGGTAGGCATCATCATGGGATCAGACAGTGACCTTGACGTCATGAAGGCTGCGGCAGAATTTTTGTCGGGCATCGGCATTTCTTATGAG
>JBASZQ010000048.1:0-28666 GCA_049661025.1 Chitinophagaceae bacterium
GTACACAGTTCCATCCCGAAGCAGACGCCATCGGTATGAGCCTTCACCTCCAGACCGAAGAGCGGAAAAAAGTGGTCATTGAAAGCCATGGCTATGAAAAATGGGAATCGATGATTGAGCACCTCAACGATCCGGATAAGATCCTTTGGACCTACTCGCACATCCTGCCAAATTTCCTGGACAATGCAGCAAATGAAATCCTGGAATCCACAAATCTGGGAATCCGGGACTGATCCAGAATTTCAAGATTCCCGGTTTGCAGGATTCCAAGATTCTTATATTTGATAATGGTACCTTCCTTAAGAGACGCATTCAACAGCGCCTTCACCAAAGAAAAATACCAGGCATTCCTGGATGATCTGCACAGTCATTTTCCCGGTGCAATCGATTTTCGTATTTCCGAAACAGCAGAATATGTTCCAGCCTGGTTCGGTAAAAAAATCACGGATGCTTGTGAAAGCATCATCGATATCATTACTGATCCTGCGTTCAGGGAAATGACAGCCAACGCCATTCCTCCCGGAGACGTAGTGGCTAACGAGAACGATCACTCGCACTTTATCGCTTTTGATTTCGGCGTTTGTGAAAATGAAAAGGGAGAACTGGAACCGCAACTCATCGAGATGCAGGGCTTCCCTACCCTCTATGGATTTGAAGCGTTCTACCCGGAGATATTTGTAAAGCATTTCCCGATACCGGACCACTACAGTCATTACTTTAACGGACATACCAAGGAAAGCTATCTGAAGGAACTGAAGGACATGCTCATCGGTGACACACCGGTTGAGCACGTGATCCTGTTAGAGATCAAGCCTTATGAGCAAAAGACGAGAATCGATTTCTTTTGCACCAAGGAGTATCTAGGCATAGAACCGGTTTGCATTACGGACCTCATCGCTGAAGGCAATGATCTGTTCTATATGCGTGATGGTGTAAAAACCAAGGTTGAAAAAATATACAACAGAATCATCTTTGATGATCTTCACGCCAACCGGGAGAAACTCGGTGAGATCATTGACATCCGCAAACCCTGGAACGTACAGTGGTTCCCGCATCCCAACTGGTTTTACCGCATCAGCAAATACACCCTGCCTTTTATTCAGCATCCTTACGTACCGGAAACTTTTTTCCTGAATGAAGTGAAACAGATCCCGGGCAAGCTGGAAGACTTTGTATTGAAACCGTTATTCTCATTTGCGGGTCAAGGGGTTGTGATTGATGTGACCCAGGAAGATATAGACAACGTGAAAGATCCCGAGAACTGGATCCTGCAGCGAAAGGTGAAATATGCAGATGTGATCAAGACACCTGACGGTGGTGCAAAGGTGGAGATCCGGATGATGTACATTTGGAAAGATGGAGATGCGCGCCCTACCCTGCTCACCAATCTCACTCGGTTGAGTAAAGGAAAAATGATTGGCGTACGATACAATAAAGACAAAGAATGGGTTGGCGCATCGGTCGCATTCTTTGAACAATCTTAACATGGCAAACATCAACGATATTCCATTAAAACATCTGATCAGCGGCATTGCCGGCAGATACGTTCATGGCGAGAAATGCACCATGGGTATTGTGGAGATCGAGAAAGGCAGCAAACTTCCTTTGCATCATCATCCGCATGAACAACTCACATTCATTCTTGAAGGAGAACTGGAAATGACGATTGGCGGAGAAACGATGATCCTGCGACAAGGAGATTATTTTGTGATTCATTCTAATGTGCCGCATGCTGCGGTGGCAAATGTGGCGTGTAAGGTGATGGATGTATTTGTGCCGGTACGCGAAGAATACAAATAATTGGAATTCTGGAAGTCTGGAATCTGGGAATTCTGGAAGCCTGAAGCTTGGAATCCAGGATTCCGACTCCGGGATTTCGGAATTCCCAGATTCCAGGCTTCCAAGATTCCAAAAGCACTATTCGTCTCCCGTATTCTTCGCCGCCCCAAGCACCGCATATGCATTTTTCACCACCACCTTCTGCCCTTTCATCACATCCGGATTCATGATCTGGATACGTCCATTGTTGCGAATGCCTGTTTGCACTTCGGTCATGTTAAACTTGTCTGCACCGGAACTGATGAATACATATGACTTGCCCAGATAATCCACCACGGCTTCTTCCGGTAGGCTGACTGCGTTGGCCGAGCTGGTTTTGATGGTGGCCTGCAGATACATTCCGGGAAGCAGGTGCGCCGGATGGGTTTCAAAATGACAATGCACCGTTCCGCTTCTGTTCTCATCCAGGTTGCGGGTAACCAGGATGATCTCGCCCGGATATTTTTTATTGGGTTCGTCCACAAAATTAATAGTGACCTGCTGCCCCACTTTGATCTTCGGCATGTCTTTCTGGAAAATGGTGAGTGCGGCATGGATATCATCCGGGTTGATCAATTCAAACAACACATCCGAAGGCTGCACATATTTTCCGATGTTCACATTTACCTTAGATACATATCCATTGATGGGTGAATACAGCGCCACGCTTTTTGAAATGGTTTGCTCATTCAATTTATCCGGATTGATACCAATCAGTTTCAGTTTCTCCGCATTGGCTTTTAACATCACGCGTTGGCTATTGAATTCTGCTTCCGCCTGTTGGAATGTTTTCCCGGCATTTACATTGCTTTCATTCAACTCTTTTTGCCTGTTATAATCTTGTTCAAGGTAAACGAGTTTCGCCTTCCCCACAAGGTAGTCTTGCTGCAACTGGATCAGCGCCTGGTCTTCCATCACCCCGATCACCTGACCCTTGTTGACGTGCATCCCAGGCACGAGGCTTGTTCGTTGCAGGTAGCCACCCATCGGAAAGCTGATGGATACGATGTTTTGCGGAGGCACATCCACTACCCCATTGACGGCGAGGTCCTGATACATCGTCAAAGTCTCCGGCATACCTAAAGCAATCCCTCCAGTCTTAACCTGGTCTGATGTAACGATAGTTGAAACAGCTGAATTTTCTTTGGCTTCTGCGGGTTCAGCGCTTGATTCTTTTTTATCCGCACCACAACTCGCAAAAATAGTGGCCAGTAAGAGTATCGTATATGATTTGTACAACATGGTCAATTTCCTTTTACATATTCCCATTCTGCATAGGTAGTTTTCAATACAGCCAGTGCATCCAGATACGACAGTTTGATATCTATGGCTTGCTTCATCAACGCGGTCCATTCCACATAGCTGATATTTCCAGTTCTATAACTAACGTCTGCCTGGCTGATGAGCAATTCCGCCTGCTTCAGTCCTTTCTGTTCATAAAACTTCACTGTGGCCATATGCTTCAGGTACTGCTCCTGCAACTGCGCGAACTGGTTTTTGTATTGGGCCTCCGCTGCGAACATCTGGAGCCTCGACATCTCTTTATTCACTTCACCGGCTTTCATTCTTTGGCGAACGGCACCGTTGAAGATCGGGATCCCGAGCACCATACTGAAAATATTGAATCGATCACCTCCACTGTAATACTTCTGTGTTACCCCATCCGCTGATTGCCAACCGATGAGGGATAGGTTGCTGTATCCAAGTGTAAGCTCCGGCGCCAGTGCAGCGCGTTGCGTGTTGACCTCTGCGGCATTTACGGCCTGCTGGGATTGCCAATAAGCTACCAGCGGGTTGCGCGTACCAGCCGTGTCCAGTCCTACTGTCAGGTTGATCCCTTTTTCTGCCGGCAGGTACTTTTCGGTTACGCGTAACAGGTAGCTGAGCCGCTGCTGCAGCAATTCCAAATCATGCCCGAGCTGTTCTTTTTGCAGGGCCTGCATGGCCACCTGTGTTTCTGCCGCCGTCTTTTCAATCATAGGGCTCTCGCCAGTGCGGTACCTGAGTTCAGCGGCCTTCAACAAATTGGCATATACAGTATCCAACTGATACAAAAGTTCTGCCCGAAGCTGGTTGTCTTGCATGCCGTAATACGCCAACCGAATACCTCTCCTGATCTCCGCCTCACGAAGGGTGAGGTTTGCATCGGCAGATATCTTTTGCGCATTATACAATTCCTTTTGGTTGCGATACACTGATGGCATGTAGAATCCCTGGTTCACAAAGAAGCGGGTGTCATTGTTGAAGCTGTTGATGTTGCCATACTCTGCCCCTAACTGCGTTTTCGGCAGTGCAAAGGTCCGTTCACCTAGCGTCTGCCAGTATGCAGAAGCCTTGCGATCTGCCTCCAGCTGCAGGTTCTGACGAACACCCATAGATAACATGCTATCCAGCGACAAAAGCTTTCCGGTGGATTGTGCCTGCGAAGGATTGGTTGCCAACAACAGCAGCGGTATGAATATCAAAGCTAGGGGAACAACAGGTTTTCTTCGCTCCAGCCAATAGTACAACAATGGCAGCACCAATAAAGTCAACATCGTGGCGGTGATCAATCCACCAATCACCACGGTGGCCAAAGGCCGTTGCACTTCCGCTCCCGCGCTTTGGCTGAGTGCCATCGGCAGAAAACCAAAAGAGGCCACCGCCGCGGTCATTAACACAGGACGTAAACGAAGCGAAGTGCCTTCCATAATGATCTTCTTTACATCGGTCATGCCTTCTTTTTTCAACCGGTTAAATTCTGTGATCAATACAATTCCATTGAGTACGGCTACACCAAACAATGCAATAAAACCAACGCCGGCAGAAATACTAAAAGGCATGCCGCGCATCCACAGACTCAAGACACCACCAATCGCAGAGAGCGGAATGGCGGTATAGATCATCAGTCCGTATTTGATGGAGCCGAATGCAAAATACAACATGATGAAGATGAGTGCCAGAGCCACAGGAACGGCAATGCTCAAGCGTTTCTTGGCTTCCACCAGGTTTTCAAACTGTCCACCGTAATGAATATAATAACCTGCGGGCATATGAAGTTGCTTTTCCACTTTCGTCTGCAATTCAGACACTACAGACTGCACGTCACGCCCACGGGTATTGAAGCCCACAATGATCCTGCGCTTTGCGTCTTCCCGCTGGATCTGGTTGGGCCCTACTTCGAGGTTGATATCTGCCACCTGGTTCAATGGGATCTGCACACCTGAGGGGGTGGTGACCATAAGCTGACGAATATCTTCCACGTCTTCGCGCGACTGATCATGCAAACGCACCACCACGTCATAACGACGTTCATTCTCATAAATTTTTCCTGCAGCCTCCCCTGCAAATGCGGTTCTGACGGTACGGTTCACATCGTCCACAGATAAACGATACATCGCCAGCAAATCCCTTTTGTAGCGAACCACGATCTGTGGCAGGCCCGTTACCGCTTCTACGTAAACATCTGTTGCTCCATTGATAGAATGGATAACTGTTCCGAGTTTTGCTGCAACAACAGCCAGTGAATCAAGATTCTCGCCAAAGATTTTGCAAACCACATCCTGCCGCGCACCAGCGATCAATTCATTAAAACGCATCTGGATAGGATATTGAAAGCCCGTGGTAAAGCCGGGAATTTTACGAAGGGAATCACTCATCATATTCGCCAGATCATCATAGTTATCTGCGGAAGTCCAGTTTCGTTTATCCTTCAGCGTTACAATGATGTCCGTCATCTCCACGGGCATAGGATCCGTAGGTATCTCACTGGCACCGATCCGTGTAACAATTTTCTCCACTTCGGGAAACTGTAATAGAATATCAGAGGCCTTCAGGGACGACTTTACCGACTGTGTCAAGGAAGTTCCTGTGATGGAGCGGGCATCTATTGCAAAATCACCTTCCTCTAATTTTGGGATGAACTCTCCTCCGAGTATGGTAGCGATGAATACTGCAAAAATCATCAGTGCAATGGCAACACCTCCCACCAGTTTAGGAAAGCGAAAAACATTTTGTAACAGGGAAGCATAACCGCTTTTAATCTTGTTCATCACCTTGTCTGTCCAGTTTTCTTCTTCCTTCACCTTCTTGCTCAGGAACATCGCCGTCATCATCGGCACATAAGTAAGGGAAAGAATAAATGCACCAATGAGTGCAAAGGCAACGGTTTGTGCCATGGGTCTGAACATCTTGCCTTCTATGCCGGTGAGGGAAAGGATGGGCAGATAAACAATAAGAATGATCGCTTGTCCAAATGCCGCTGCATTCATCATCCTGGACGAAGAGGCCACCACGGCATCATCCATCTCGGTTTGTGAAATAATCCGGTTGTACAAATTACGGTGATAGAGCCTGTGCATCACTGCTTCCACGATGATCACAGCGCCGTCCACAATAAGGCCAAAATCCAGCGCACCCAAGCTCATCAGATTTCCGGACACGCCGAACATATTCATCATACCGATGGCAAACATCATGGCCAGCGGGATCACGGAAGCCACGATCAGGCTGGCGCGGAGATTACCCAGGAATAACACCAGGATCAGGACTACAATCAATGCACCTTCGAGCAGGTTTTTCTTAACGGTACCAATGGCCCTGTCTACAATTTTTGTACGGTCATAAAAAGTAATTAGTTCCACGCCTTCTGGCAGGGTCTTGCGTATTTTCTCAATTTTTGTTTTGACCGATGATACCACTTGTGAGGCATTCGCTCCTTTCAGCATCAACACTACAGCACCGGCCACTTCACCCTCCTGGTTATAGGTCATCGCGCCAAACCTAACGGCCTTGCCTACGCGCACATCTGCAATATCCCTGACAAAAACCGGAATACCCGAAGCGGTTGTTTTTACGAATATATTACCGAGGTCTTCAATGCCTGTAGCCAATCCTTCCGTGCGGATGATCAGTGTAGCAGGTCCTTTCTCGATATAAGATCCACCGGAGTTCTGGTTGTTCTTTTCCAGTGCGGTGAAGATATCTGCAATGCTCACCCCCATTCCGCGCAGTTGTTCTGTACGCACCGCTACTTCATACTGCTTCAGGTTGCCGCCGAAACTGCTGACATCCGCCACACCGGGAGTGCCCAGCAATTGACGCCGCACGATCCAGTCCTGGATCGTCCGGAGCTGGTCAAGATTGTATTTATGTTCATACCCTTGTTTGGGTTTCAGTACATACTGATAGATCTCGCCAAGACCGGTAGTCATGGGCGCCATTTCCGGGAGACCGCTACCGGCTGGAATCTCATCGCGCAGCACTAAAATACGTTCAGACACTTGCTGCCGGGCCCAATAAATATCAACGTCGTCATCGAAAACGATGGTAACCACAGAAAGCCCGAACCGGGAAATGGATCGGATCTCTCTTATATGAGGAATATTAAAACAGGATTGCTCGATGGGAAACGTGATGGTCCGCTCCACTTCTGGCGATGCCAAAGTAGGTGTAGCCGTAATAACCTGAACCTGGTTGCTGGTGATGTCTGGTAATGCATCGATGGGCAATTTGGTTAGTTCGATCAGGCCCCAGACGATCCATGCAAGGGTAAAGATGCCGATGATCAGTTTGTTGCGAACTGAAAACCGGATGATAGCGCTCAACATTAGCTCAAGATAGCAAATCAGTTAATCAGACATACAATCATTCTGTAGATCAGATTTGGAAACCTGGAATCTGGGAATCTGGGAAGTCGGGAATTCCGGAGTTTGGAATCCTGGATTCCGAAGTTCAGGATTCCCGATTTTCTGGCTTCCAGGCTTCCAGGATTCCAAATCGTTATCTCAAAGAAAACCTTGCCCCAAAGAACACCCGTCTCCCCTGATTAGGCGCATACACATACCCCGGGTCAAAAGTCAGCGCATAGGGATTCTCCGGTGTGGCCATTACTTTCCCCTGCGGGTCATATTGAACTTGTTTGTCGAATGGGTCTTGGGGCCGGGCAATCAGAAACCCGGCAGATTTGGCAGGCGTCCAATTCAGGAGATTTTTCACGCCGCCATACCATTCAATATTTTTATATCGATAAGTAACTTGCAGATTCTGCAGGCTCCATACGGGCGAATAAGCTGGTCTCGGATCCAACTCGCCGGCCAATGGCAGTCGCATCGGTCCATATATACTTCCCGTATAGTCAACACTCAATCCTTCTACCGGCGTCTGGTAACTGAGGGTCCACACCCCGCTCCATCGTTCCACCAGCACTGGTGTTACCGTATTCCATTTGTCTGCCTCGCGCTCCCGCAGAAATACATCCTGTACTGTTGCGCCCAGCATGAGCTTGACTTTATTCTGCCAGTCAACACTAAGATTGGCGCTGAGACCCCGGGAGATGGAATACCCGTCAAGGTTGTTGTAAATGATCTTGTTGGGATCCGTATCGTAATCAGGAATGATGCGATTCGTAAAGTATGTATACCATGCCGATGCATCCAGACTGACCACCGTATAACCTAACGGCCACCTATAACCGTAATTGAGGTTGATGTTATAGCTCTGTTCCGGATCCAGGGTTTCACTGATGATTACCTCACGGGCACCCGTAAGCGCAGCATGATCCTCAGTAAATACATTCACCACCCTGAATCCTGTTCCCGCATTTGCCCGAAACACGCCGTTCTTTCCGGTTTTCCATTTCCACGCAAGCCGGGGGGTAAAGATCCCGCCGTGGGATGGGTGATGATCATACCGTAGCCCTGCAAGTACCGTGTGTTTTTCATTGATCTTGACTTCATCCTGTACAAAAATACCGGGCAGGGTCACGCCTTTTACATCGCCAACCGTAGCCGCCGTATTATCGTCCATCCTTGTATATCTGGCTGCCACACCTGCAAGTAGCTGGTGTTTTCTCACCAGTCCCTGCCAGGTCATTTGTCCAAACCCAATATGCTGTTTGGCCATGAACGGTGTGGTACCGTAATATGAATTTTGATCATGGTAGTTATAGGACCATTGAAACACCAATGGCAAATCTATCGGCAACTGATATTGCCCGATCCACTCCACGCGCTGGGTATAAATGCTCTCACCATATTTAATGTCTGTACCGCGGTAAGATTTGTTCCAGTCCATTTCCCCACCCCATCGGTCTTCCAGGTAATATCGCAACCCCATGGAAGCGATCCTCGATGAGGGCCTGTCGACACTCCATTTGTTGAAGATGGATACTCTTTTCTGCAGGGTAAGGTCCGTGAAATTGTCGCCGTTTTGATCAATGGGCTGCTGATACCAATAGCTGTGTACCCCTACCATGGTGTGGTATTTTTTGCCGATGGTTTTCGCAAAGCTGGCGTCTGCCTGTCCTTCCCGCCAACTGGTGCCCATCACATCGATGGAAAACTTTGGAGCCTTAGACGGCGATTTGGTGATAATGTTGATCAATCCGCCCACCGCTTCGGAACCATACAATCCGGAGGCCGGACCTTTCACGATCTCCACGCGGTCTATCATCTGGTTGGGAATACCGAAGAGGCCATAGACGGTAGACAGTCCGCTGACGATGGGCATTCCATCAATGGTCACCATCGTGTAGGGACCATCCAGGCCATTGATATGGATATCTCCCGTGTTACAAACGTTACAGTTGATCTGTGGGCGCACCCCGTTTACCAGCTGCAGGGATTCAAATATGCTGGGTGCCGGATTCTTCTTAAAAAACTGCTGGGAATAGACCTCTACTACTACGGGGCTCTCCAGCTTGCGAACCGCCTTAAGGGTGCCGGTTACCACCATTTCCTCCATGTCTTTCCGGGCGAATTGGGGAATGGTGTCTGCCCCGGGCGCTGGCTGCCCCGTTTGGGCCACCGCTGCCTGAACACTCATCAAACATCCTATAATTAAGGCTCGACTAGACATATTTTTAGACTTGTCTAAATTTAATCTTAGACAAAGCTAATAGAAAGTTGCGGAAATTCCAAACCCTTTGGGAAAGGGAAAAGATAAAGGGAGAAGTGTGAAGCCTTGCTTCGCACCTCTCCCTTTATCTTCTTCCTTTCTTCAACTACTTGCCCTTCTCACATTTGCCGTCCTTGCAGCAATCCGCTTTGGTGGTTGCTGAACCTGATTTTGCGGCCTTGCGCTCATACTGGCAGCATTCCGGCAGGGATAAATAGGCTTCGTCTTTGGCAGTGAAATTCTGTGTGTCATACCCCACCAGCGCAATGGCCTGCTCAATCTTTTTCAGGTCTGCCTTGCCGGGAATGGTCAGTTGTTTGTTGGCCTTGTCCCAGGTAGCGCCTTCAGCACCGGCCGCTACTGCAGCCTTCTCGATGGTTCGCTTACACATATCGCAATTGCCCCAAACCTTTACGGTCTGCTGCGCGAAAACATCGTTAGTGAGGTTAGTGGTTATTGAGGTTATTAAGAAAATAAATAAGTATTTCATGATGTATGAATTGAGTGATGTAAAAATAAAAATAAACTGTAGCCAATAGCGATTAGCCAATAGCTATTAGCTCAAATCAGATCCTAAACACCTTGTAATGTATGTTTCTATCAAAACTCTTGGGCGTAGTATGCACCTTTGTAGTGCCAACCCATTTTGCGGGAATCTCGTTGCGGGTATCCATTGCATCGTGCTGACTGAGCACGGTTTGCGGTAATTCGTGATTTACTTTGGCAGACAGCTGATCGGCACACAATTTCACCACCTGCACTTCATCATGGCAACAGCCACTATTGTCCATTCCGCACTGGCCGCAACTGTCCTCGCTGTTATGACCCAGATCCACCGTAGCCACTTCCCCCATGCAATAATGAATATTGATCACCACCCCGGAGGTGACGGTCATATACATCATCGCTACCAATATGCCTATGAATCTTAACATGCCTAGTTGACCAGGTCCCAGATAAATCCGAAACGGAACAACAGTCCTGGATAAGGATATAACGGCGTTTCAATGTTATTATTTTTGAAACCGAAACCATTAATGAAGGTTAAACTGTTCAGGTTCTCCAAGCGGGTGAACCCTGTGAAATTCCGGATCCGGAAATTGACATACGCCGCGATGTCTGGTCGGATAGTGATCTGCTCCGTATTCTGGAAGAAGAACTGACCCAGCAAGGGCGAGTAATTCGGTGATTTATAAGGCGTATGGTATCGCAGATCAAAGCCCGTACTGAGGACCAGGTTCCGGAACACGCTGCCTTCATAAGCAAAACGATTTCGGGTATATACGAGCGGCACATTCACCGGTGGATTACCCGTCAGGGTTTGTACATACAGATCCAGATACCATTTCCAGTTTCTTCGGAGCCGGAATTCTTTGCTGAGGCCGAGCCGTAGCATGCTGAACAGGGAGCCCGACTGGTTTACGGTTTTGAAATCTGACATATACACATAGTTGCTGACGATATAATACTCGCCGCTCAATTGCAGTAGTTGCCGCGGCGCACTGATGACGCCCTGGAGCTGGATAAAGTTTTCATCGTTCAAATCCTCCTTATAATCAATTGGGAATGCCGTGGGCCGGTTGAAGAGGTAACTGGGCGTGCGGTTTACGTTGCGACCTGAAATTTCGAGACTCCCCCATTTTCTGCCGAGCTCGGTCTTCAGTCTGGCCTGAACATCATAATCACCCGAGTTCCTGCCCACTGCGTAAAATTCACCATACAACAACATATCCCATTTCCGGTTCTTGGTCCGGTTGCGATACTCACCATGCAGCTTGATATTCGTGAACACATCGTTCCCCGAATCCAATAAGGCTTTGTAGTTATACAAGCTCGCACCCAGTTTCAGGAACTGCAATGGATTGGTGGCGTCGGGAAACTGGATGATTGAAAAATCATTGTATAGTTCACGGAACCTGGTGGTGTACCCGATGGTATCATCTTCAACAATGGTGATGCCGTATTTATCATTTAGAAACACACTGTCTGGGTAGGCCTGGATATCCCGGAAATGGTATTTCTGCGCACTGAAAGTCAGGGTATGTTCAAAGCGAAACCTCGGCAGGAAAAATCGCGAGACCGTTGAGTCCGTGACCACGGAATCTTTTTTTCCAAAATCATATTGCTGTCGCAACAGGAAATGACTGGTGGTATATTTATTTCCCGTCTGCAATGTCACGTTGAAAAAATTTCCGTAGTCCGTTGGAATGATGTGCAGGTTGGTGGGAATATTAAACAGGTCGTTGTACGCCGGGTTCTTATTCAACAAAAAAGAATCATTTTGAATCCCTCCGTTTTCTGATGCCTGCAGTCCATTGGAGATGAACACCACAAAAGCATTGTACCGCCGATTCTTAGATGTATAGTTTGAATTGATCCGGATGTTTTTGTGGTTGGTGTTATGGGAATTATAAAAACCCGGTGCGCTGATGAGCCGATACTCAAATCCAGCATTCCAATCAGCAGAAAGATTTTGCGTGTGCATGATGCCGATCTGTTGTTCCGCCCTCGATCCCAATAAATAGGTCAGCCGTGTGTACGGCTTATTGGTGGTCATGAACTTTGTGTCTTCCAGGGTGAATGCAAACAGATCGAAGGCATGAAACCCGGCGTCCCATCCGGCCTTCATCAAAGGCTTGAAGAGCAGGGACCGGGCTGCCGTACCGTTGTTGCCGAGGTTGATGTATTCAGGATCCATCGGCACCTTAGTGAAATAATCGGAAATGGAAGAATCGATGGGCCGATAGCGGGCCGAGTCCAGGAAACGAAACCGCACAGAAGCTTGTTCATCAGCAAAATTTCTTTTCTCAAACTGGATGGAGTCTGAGCCACCCGCACCCCGCATACCACTGCCCAAACCTCGCGTTGCACCAGGCATCCTCTGCATCAGGTTTTGCCCCAAGGCTGTGGTCAGTGTAAAGCAGAAAGTAAGCAGTACAAAGAAGCGATTTGACAACATGCGCTGCGAAGATAAAGGTTCAAACTATGCGGAAACGTTAATAGCTATTTGCCACTAGCCATTAGCTATTCCTGATCACGCCCTTGAAGATCGCCGTCAACTTCGGCTCAGCATGCTTCGCCGCTTCCAGTACTTCTTCATGTGTGATCACATTTTCTTCTTCGCGAATGCCCACGTCTGTGATCACGCTCATTGCAAATACAGGCAGCCCCATGTGGTTGGCCACGATGGTTTCCTGCACAGTGCTCATGCCCACTGCATCACCACCCATATGGTGGATCATCAGGTATTCAGCGCGGGTCTCAAAGGTGGGACCGGTTACAGCAAAATATACCCCTTCATGCACGGCGATGCCCGCTTCCTGCGCCACTTTCCTCGCCACTTTAATATGATGCTTACGATAAGGCTCGCTCATATCCGGGAATCTGGGTCCGAGTTCATCGATGTTTTTGCCACGCAGTGGATTGGGGGTGGCAAAGCTGATATGGTCACGGATGATCATCAGATCGCCAACCTTGTATGACGGGTTCACACCCCCTGCGGCATTGGAGATCATCAGCAATTTGATGCCGAGAAATTTCATCACGCGAACGGGGAAAACCACCTGCGCAGTATCATACCCTTCGTAGAAATGAAACCGACCTGCCATGGCCACAATGCGCTTCCCTTCCATCCATCCAAAGACCAGTTTACCCTGGTGGCCCTTCACGGTAGAGACGGGAAAATTCGGGATATCTGCGTAGGGGATCTCTTTCTCCACTTCAATTTCCTTGCTGAAATTGCCCAATCCGCTCCCCAATACCACCCCTACTTCCGGGGTCTCAGCATATATAGAACGTATGTAGTCAACGGTTTGTGTAATCTGCTCTAGTACTGTCATCGCGGTTTTGTTGAACGGCAAAGATAATTCCTTGACTTCATTGTATATTTGATTTATGCGGTTGACCTGTTTGCTGATCCTCTTCACACTGGGAGCAGGCCCAAGTTTTGCCCAATTGTGCTCAGGAAGCCTCGGTGACCCCGTGGCGTCTATTACTTTTGGGGCGGGTCAGGGATCGCAGGGGCCTGCCATTCCGCCCAGCAAAACCAATTACAACTATCAGCCCGGATGCCCGGCAGACGGGAACTACAGCATTACCAACCTCTCTTTTGGGTGTTTCGATGGCACCTGGCATACGCTCGTAGGTGATCATACCCCCAATGATGTGGGCGGGTTCTATATGCTCGTGAATGCATCTGCCACTCCGGGAATATTTTACCGGGATACGGTGGATAATCTTTGTGGCAACACCACCTATGAGTTTTCTGCTTTCGTTATTAATGCCCTTAAACAAACCGCCTGTAATGGCAACGGTATCAAGCCGGACCTTACTTTCATCGTAGAAACCATTGCAGGTGTGGAACTCGTCAAATACAATACCGGCGAGATCCCTGCAACGCTAAGCCCGGAATGGAGACAGTTTGGAACCTTCATGACCACTCCCGCGGGCGTGACTTCGGTGGTGGTGAAACTCATCAACAACGCACCCGGCGGCTGCGGGAACGATCTCGTATTGGACGATATCCAGTTTCGCCCTTGCGGTCCTAAAGTAAATGTAGGGATCGATGGATTCGCGAGCAAAGACACTGCATTTTGTGAGGGAACGCCAAGGAATTTCACCTTCCGCGCCACCTATTCTGCAGGCTTTTCCAATCCCCAGGTGCAATGGCAGGAGACCGATGATTCTGAAAACTGGCAAAATATTCCCGGTGCCACCACCACTATACTCAATAGAACACTCAGCACTCGCGCTACCTATCGGTATCGGATGCTCATCGCCGAAGGCGGCAATATAACCAGCACCTGTCGGATTGCATCGGAACCCATCCGCGTGGTGATCACACCGCCGGCCTTTGTGCAGGCTACCAATTATGTATTTGGCTGTCTGGGTTCCGAAGTGCCGTTTTATGCTTCAGGTGCTACAAAATATGAATGGTTTGGTCCCAACGGGTTTACGGCAAATATCCAGGGTCCATCAATCAAGAATGTACAATTCAGGGATTCCGGTTTGTATACTGTTAGGGGCACCACCAATGCCGGTTGTGTGGGCACTTCATCTACCTATCTGCAGGTATTCCTGAATGCAAAAGTGACGGTGGTTTCACCCGTCACCACCTGCGAAGGTGTGCCGATAAGACTCAGCTCCACGGGCGGTACCAGGATCAAATGGGATCCGGGGGCGGGCCTTGATAATGACACCATCGCCAACCCTACCTTCCTGAACCCGAGGGTGGATACCAGTTATAAGGTCATCATCTTTAACCAGTTTGGCTGCTTTGATACCGCTTCAGTACAGATCCGTGTGCTCAAGGCGCCCAAAGCTGATGCGGGACCAGATATGAAAATGCTGGTGGGCCGACCAATCCGACTGAAATCATCCGTTCAGGGTTCCAATGTAAGTTTCTCCTGGAGCCCTACAACGGATATGGTAAACCCTACCTCTCCTGCACCAACGGTTAATCCACCAACAGACACAAGGTACCGCCTGACAGTGCGTTCCAACGACGGATGTGGCTCGAGTTCCGATGAAACGCAGGTGCTGGTCTTTGAGAAGATCAAGGTCCCCAATACCTTCACACCTAACAATGACGGATACAACGATGTGTGGCAGATCGATCTGTTGGACCTTTTTGAAAATTCCATCACTGAAGTATATAATTCGGCGGGGCAGTTGGTGCACCGGAGCGTGGGCTATTCCAAACCCTGGGACGGCACACGCAATGGCAAGCGACTCCCAGCAGGAACCTATTATTATGTGATCGATCTCAAAACCAATGCGGATCGGCTCACGGGATATGTCACCATTATCAGGTAATATCTCAATCTCAAATTTCTTTATCATCTTTCTTTATCTTCGCGCAAATTGTTTCCTTTATGAATCTTCATGAGTACCAGGCCAAAGAGTTACTGAAGAAATACAATGTTCCCGTACAGGAAGGATATGCCTGTTCAACCGTTCACGAAGCGGAAGAAGCGTATCGGAATATCAAGAATCAATATGGCAGCAATTTCGCTGTGGTGAAAGCACAGATCCATGCGGGTGGTCGCGGTAAAGGCACCATCAAAGAAACCGGCATCAATGGGGTGAAGGTGGCGAAGAGTGCCGATGACACCATCGAGATCGCGAAAAAGATCCTCGGCGGTACATTGGTGACCCTACAAACCGGGCCTGCGGGTAAGGTGGTGAGCAAGATCCTCGTTGCCCAGGATATGTATTATGATGGGGTGTCTGAAAGGAAAGAGTTTTATCTCTCCATCCTTCTGGACCGTGCATCAGGACAGAACGTGATCATGTACTCTACCGAAGGTGGTATGAATATCGAAGACGTGGCGCATGATACCCCAGAAAAAATCTTTCGTGAAAGGGTTCATCCTTCAGGTGGACTGCAGGGTTTTCAGGCCCGCAAAATCGCGTTCAACCTGGGACTGAGTGGGGACGCATTTAAGAATATGGTGAAGTTTGTGACCAATCTCTACAATGCATACGTAGGATTGGATTGCTCTATGCTAGAGATCAACCCGCTGTTCAAGGCAGCTGATAATAAAGTGGTGGCCGTTGACTGCAAGATGAACATTGATGACAACGCGTTGATGCGTCATGCAGATGTTGCAGCGCTTCGTGATGTGTCAGAAGAAGATCCTACTGAAGTGGAAGCAGGCAACTACAATTTGAATTTTGTAAAGCTCGATGGTAATGTAGGCTGCATGGTGAATGGTGCGGGACTTGCCATGGCAACGATGGATATGATTAAGTTAAGCGGTGGTGAACCTGCCAACTTCCTTGACGTAGGTGGTACGGCCAATGCACAAACCGTGGAAGCCGGCTTCAAGATCATCCTGAAAGATCCCAATGTAAAGGCGATCCTGATCAACATCTTTGGCGGTATCGTGCGTTGCGACAGGGTTGCACAAGGTGTTATTGATGCATATAAAAATCTTGGCAATATTCACATTCCGATCATTGTGCGTCTGCAAGGAACCAATGCGGAAGAAGCGAAGAAATTGATTGATGAAAGCGGATTGAAAGTGCAGAGTGCGATTTTGCTGTCTGAGGCGGCGGATTTGGTAAAGAAAGCAGTAGCGTAGCGCTTCGCGAGGCATAGGGCACTAGGCATTGGGCATTATCCTCCGAAATCCTGGAATCTTGAAATTAGATTCCAGGATTTTTTTGTTTGTGATGAGCGGGATTTCTTTTTGGAGACTGAAAACTACCTTTTCAGTGCCAAAAGAAATTGGGTATGATCAAAATGATCTTTTTCCTGGGACTGCTGGGATCTATGCTTTGGGTGCAAGGACAGGAAACTATTCCGGTGATCTGCGCCAATTCGAAGGATGTATCCGTTAGAGATGGCGCGCATTTCAGGAAAGGATACTGGTATATCATGCCGGAGGTTCGTCCGGATTACTACCCGGTGGAAAACCCAAAGAAGCCACACCGCGTTAGTTTCTATACAGATCATGATTCCATTTCATTTGAGGTAACAGTCAACAAGGAATATGATTTTGTGATTCTGCTGAATGGGAAAGACAGCTGCTTTACGAGGATATCCACGATGGTTCCTCAAAAAAGAAATTATCACAGGGACTGTGATAATTGTGTTGGGGAGAATGACACCATTCCTTTTACCGTTGGGCTCGACAATAAAACCTATCTCAAGGCTGGCGTGAACCAGGGAAAAGCAATGACCTTTCAATTTGATCTGGGCGCAACCAATTGTGTAGTGAATGAAAGCATAGCCGATGAGAGCAGCATCCATTGGGAAGGAACTGCGGCGATGGGAAGTGTGCAGGGAACGGAACAGGTGAAATCCAGTAAATACAATACAATCCATGCGGGAAACCTGCGCTGGGACAGTATTCCGCTGTTTTCAACAGCAAAAAACGGTTGGCGAAGCAAAGGCATCATTGGCAACTCCATTTTGCAGGAACAAATTGTGGAACTCAACTATGACAATAATATATTGGTGTTTCACCAACAGCTTCCCCGCATTGACAAAAGCTATCATCGCGTGCCGTTTGAAATGCGGGACGGAGTTCCATTTATTCCGATTACGATTGATAATGGCAAAGGCCAGTCCACCAATTGGTTTATGTTCGACAATGGATATTCCAACTGTCTTTTGGTAGACAAAGAAATTGCTCAGGCTAACTTACTATATGGTACCATGAAATCAATAGGTTCCAGAGATAACGCGATGAACGGAAAAACGGAAACGGTTCTTGCACCAAAACTTTTCATAGGAGACTATGCAATACAGAATGTTCCCATCGATTTACAAAATCCGCAGGATGTGCATCCTTATGAGAGGGTTATTGCCGGCAATGATCTCCTGAAGAGGTTCAATGTGATCATAGACTATCAGGAAAGCATGATTTACTTTAAACCCAATGCGCTAATGGATGAGCCATTTGACAAAGCAGGTATGTGGCTGTTGCGGCTTCTTGGGGCGGGAGGAGTAGTGTTGCTGTTGGTGGCGTTATTTCTATTGAGGAGAAGGTTCACGATCATGAAAAGATGAATTGGAATTCTGGAATCTTGGAAGCCTGAAAATCTGGAATCCATGATCATCATCCGGGTCTCGCCTTCCAGAATTCCAGGATTCCAACTTCAGATTTCCCGGATTACCGAATTCCAGAATTCCAGGATTCCAAATCAAGCATCATCCATATCTCGCACCCAAAATGCCCGGTATTCCCCATAGGGCCGGACAAGTATTGAAACCCAAACTTTTCATACGTGCGCATTGCCTGACGAAGTTCCGGCATGGTTTCGATATACATTTTTTTATAGCCGCGCGCCTTCGCTTCATCAATGCATTTTTGGATCATGTTACTGCCGAGGCCGGTGCCGCGCATTTCAGGAAGGAGGTACATTTTCACCAGCTCAACGGTATCTGATGGCAGGCCAGGTGAAGGAAATATCCCGCCGCCACCTTTCACCACACCATTATCTTCTACCACCCAATACGCAGAGCCTTCCTGCTGGAAAAGCTCAAACAAATGATCTGTAGATGCATCATAGTAGACCGTGCCGGGATGGTTGGCTCCAAATTCCGTAAGCGTATCGCGGATGACTTTCGCGATGTAAGGATTATCTGCAGGCGTGATGGATCTGATGGTTGGCATGAGGCAAAGATAATGTGGCAACGTGGCAATGCAGCAGTGTTTTCAGTTAACAGGTCGCAAGTTCTTGGGTGGCGCAGGCCGGCAACGCACGGCCGTACTTCCTACATTACCGCATTGCCACATTGCCGCATTATCACATTAACATACTGACCTCATAAACGGGACTAAACAAGTATTCTCTTCGTGTAGCTACTTCAATACATTTATACCTTTTCCTGATCTTAGCGCCGCGCATGAACACACGGCCATCGGGGGTTTGGAACTGCGCCCCCTGCGGGATTTCTTCTACAAACTTCAAATGCTCCTTGCCTTTATCGTATTTACGTAACACACGCAAAAGATCATCTTCGGCACAGCTGCTGGCCGCGGGATCGTGCAGGGATTTTTCTATTTCGCGACGGATATCATCCGGGAAGGTGCTCATACGCAAAAAATCCGCCAGCAAGGCGGAGAACTGCGCCTTCCATTCCTTGCCATGTGAAGCCACACGATGGCCATAGCGATCATAAGTGAGCAAGTGCGCGATCTCGTGGATCAACGTGTAGAGGAAGGCGTAGGGATTTAGATTACCATTCACAGAAATGCGGTGGTTCTTTCCCTGGACCGCATTGCGATAGTCGCCCAGGATGGAACTTCGTGCACGCGTAACCGTTAGATGGATGTTGTACTCATGGAGATACCTGGCTACAATTTCATACGTGCCTTCCGGAATAAACTGCTGAAGTGCATTCAGCGGCGCCTCTTTTTTAGCCATGGTCGGTCTTCTTCTTCGTCAGTTTCAGGAGGGCACTTGTTTCGATAAAGGTGTAGACGAGATAAAGTCCCATCAGGGTAAACACCGATGGCTTGTTAATCTTGCCATCTGTCAGGAACGCATAACCGAAAACGGCTGCGGCAACGATGAAGAATTTGATCATGAATCCACCGTAGACGGATCTCAAGAAGGCATTCGTGGATGAAGCTTTCAGACCGCTGGTGAGCAGGTACATGGAGATCAGGGTAATGGCCAGCAGCAGCAGGTTGCCGCCGATGAGCAGGTTCACATCGAACCCCAACTTTGTCAACTGTGCACTGAAAACCCTGGCTCCAATGGTCAAAACAGTGAACAAACCCAGCACCGGCAGATATGGCGAGCCTTTCCCCATAGTTAACGTTTAAGCCCACAAAGATAAAGGCTGTCTCTATACAGAAACAGCCTCGCGCCTGATATTCAATTGCCCAATGGTCCAAAGGCCCAAATGTTCAATTGTCAATATTATTTAGCCATTGCGTGCTTAAGCTCCTCTTTCCTCGGTATCTCCACCACCGCGGCCTCGCCCATATGGCACTGGCCATTAAACGTAACGGTAGGTTCAATTTGCAGTTTACCCGCGCGGATATCGCCTTTGATGGCTGCACTACCCCGGAGGTTCAGGAGTTCCCGGACAAAGATCTTGCCCGTTACCTTACCCATGATATCTGCCTGCAGGCCTTCCACATCGCCCTCAACGGTGCCTTCAGCGCCGATGACTACGCGTGCATTGCCCTTGATATTGCCTCGTAAGATCCCATCGATCCTAACATCGCCACTGCTGACGATATCCCCGGTGATGGTGGTACCGGTACCAATCAAGCTGGTTCCCTGAGATGAAGTAGACGTTTGTTCGGTTTTGGTTTTTCCGTTGAACATGTTCGATTCTTTTTGTGGTTAATCAATCGGTGGATTTCTCAAGGTTCGGTACTTCTAAATTGGTTGTGTCTTTATTCGTTGGCAGGTCGCCCGTCAAAACCTTCTTCACATTGTCCCAGTAGGCGTCCCGATATCTTAACTGCTGCTCCAGGGAATCCACGCGCACTTTCATGTTCATCATCTCCCGGCGCTCTGCCTGGCTTCCATACCCGGGTATGTAATATTTTAATGGGGTAAAAACGATCAATGCTACCGTTAGCCCAACCAAAACAACAAACATGGTACTCATGGCGATATAAACACTCAAACGGTTGAGTTTGAAGGTGGCCACCTCCTCATACGTGTCATCGTTCATGATGACCAGCCTATACCTGTTCCTTAACCTTTGAAGTGTACCCTTCGGGTCGATCAATTTCGCCATTCACCTGGATTTATCTAATACGGCAAAATAATCCAATTTATTGTTGGGGAAACATACCCTTCTTTCATTTCCTGAAATAATATAGTTTTGTATCCTCCGTTTATACTTTAACATAAGGTACATATAAATCAGCCATTTCGAGTCTAACTTTACCCAAAACAGTATATCCTTTGATCAGGCCCCCCAGATCGCTCCAAGGCTGGTTATTTTGCATTTGTTTTTTTACGCTGTTGTTGGACCTTCAGGCCCAGCCCGGAGCTTCTGTGACCAATCTGCCCAAACCCAAGAAATACGAGCGCCGCGTGCTGGCCTCGGAAAAATCTGACCAAGGAAAGTTCAACCCCGTCAAGCGCGCCAACCAAAACCTGAATACCCGCTATAATTTCTATTTCAACTCCGAAAGGAAGCTGAACGATATCATGGCCAATGCCAAAAGCCAGCATCGGGACAATTACAGCCTCCTCCTACCCTTTTATAACTATGAACTGGACGCTACGGCATCGCAAAAACAAGAGCTGGATTCCATCATCATGCGCTGTAATGATGCTATTCTGCTGCATGATCTGCGGAGCGACTGGGTAGATGACTGTTATCTGATGATGGGCAAGGCTTATTTCCTGCGAAAGGAATTTGACTCCGCGGCCATCGCCTTTCAGTATATCAACTTCGCGTTCCAGCCCAGGACAAAGGATGAGATCGGATATAATAAAGTCATCGGTTCCAATATCAATGAAACGGGTAATGTGTATACGATTTCTACAAAGGAGAAAAAGAATGTGGTGAACAGCACCATCGGGCATACCCCGGCGCGTAACGAGGCCATTCTCTGGTTGCTCCGCACCCTGATCCAACAGGAGCGTTACAATGAGGCTTCGGGACTGGTGGTCACCCTCCGGCAGGACGCCAATTTCCCTTCCCGCCTCAAAGCGGACTTGAATGAGCTGCAGGCGCTGATGTACTATAACCAGGAAAACTATGATAGTGCTACGCACTACCTGGAGCAGGCCCTGGATAATGCCGGAACGCCACAAGAAAAAGCCCGATGGGAGTTTCTGCTGGCGCAGATGCACGAGAACACCGGCGAGCCGGAACAGGCCGATGACTGGTATGATAAAGCCATCGTTCATACCACTGACCCCATCCTTGAAGCCTATGCGCGGATCTACAGGATCAGGCTTGCAACGGGTGAAGATGAAAACAAACGCATTGACCAGGCCGTTGCTGAACTGCTGAAGCTGAGCAAACGGGATAAATATGAAGAATACCAGCACATCATTTTCTACGGTGCCGGGCAAATGGAACTGATCAGAAAGCAGTATGATAAAGCCATCTACTATTTCCAGGAAAGTGGAAAGCACGCTGCGCTGAATCCGGAATTCCGAACAAAAGTGTTACTGGAAATCGGGGATCTGGCTTATGAAACAGGTAAGTACAAAATTGCCGCAGCGTCCTATGATAGCTTGAACCTTAGTGATCCGCAAGTGCTGGATAGGCCCTATGTGCCTGCACGAAAGACCTTGCTGGACGGTATGATGGTGCATTATGAAATGATCCGTGTGGAAGACAGTCTGCAACGCATTGCCGCTATGCCCGAGGCAGAGCGCAATACCTACATCAAAGCATTAGTGCGCAAACTCAGGAAAGCGCAGGGACTAAAAGAAGAAGAGGCCCTTGCTGCAAGCCAAGCACCTGCGGGTACCAGCTCGGTATTAAAGAATGAGATCCCGGTAGACCTGTTTGCCACCAATGCGCAGGGGAATACGGGCAGCGGAAAAAACGACTGGTATTTCTATAACAACGGTATGAAGGCGCAGGGTTTTCGTCAGTTCAAACAGACATTCGGGAACAGGCCTAACATCGATAACTGGAGAAGGATCAAGGCTGTGGCGGCAGTGGCCGTTGGAGCCGTACCGGAGCAGGAAGATCCTACCACCCTACCCGTGGGTGTCAATAACAAAACGATGCCTGCAGAACTTACTGCTGAAGGCTTGATGGCCAATGTGCCGATGACACCGCAGGCGATCAAGCTCTCCAATGATTCCATCATGTATGCATACGCGGAACTGGGTAAGATCCTCCAGGAAAAAATAGGCGACTGCCCTGGGCTGATCCAGAACAATGAAGAATTCCTGAACAGGTTCCAGCAATCACCTTATGTGGAAGAAGCGCTGTTCCAATTGATTTTCTGCCTTCGCAAAACGGGCAATGCAGATCGTGAAAAATTCTACAAAGATTACATGACGAGGAATTTTTCACAAAGCATGTACCTGCGCATGTTGAATGATCCTAAACAGGTTGATAAAGAGAATAAACTGCTCAATACCCTCGCCACAGCGAAGTATGATGAGGTGTACAATAAATTCATTGAAGGCGATTTTGAAAACGCCCTTCGCGAAAAGAAAAAAGCAGACAGCACATTTGGCGAGAGTTATTGGACGCCGCAGTTGCTGTATATAGAATCCGTATACTACATTAAGCAGAAACAAGACAGTACGGCCATCAGTACGTTGCAGAAACTGGCATCGCTCTACCCTTCTTCGCCCATGGCGGAAAAAGCGAGTACGATGATTGATGTATTGAAGCGCAGGTCAGAAATTGAAAGCTACCTCACGCAACTGGAAGTGACGAGGGCCGATGAAGAAAAAGTAACGGTTGTGGATGAACCTGCGAAACAAGCCCAAACTGCTCCGGTAGCTGTGGCACCACCTAAGCCTAAAGAAACCGTCACCAATGAGGTCACCAAGGCACCTGAAGTGAAATCAACGAACAAGCCGGTACAGGCCAAGGCAGATACCAGTAAGCTGCTGGCACCCAAAATGGAAACCGCTGCCAAAGGGTATATTTTTAACCCTTCTGACCAACATGTGGCAGTATTATTGCTAAACAAGGTGGATGTGGTATATGTGAATGAGGCCCGGAATGCACTGAACAGGTATAACCGCGAAAGATATGCCGGCAATAACCTGCAGGTGGCCAATGAGGTGCTGGATACAGAGCGGAAAATGATTGTGGTGTCCAGTTTTTCCGGATTGCCGGATGCCCGGGAGTGGGTGGATAAAGCGAGAGCGGGTGCGGCATCGGAAATATTCCCCTGGTTGCCCAAAGACAAGTACAGCTTTTTCCTGATCAGCCAGGCCAACTTTGAATTGCTGAAAACCCGCAAGGATATCGCCGAATATCTTGACCTTTTGAACAAACAATTGTCCGTTAAATAACCAACATAGACCTAACTTAACCTGTTATGTCCAAAGCAGTAAGAATTTTCTGGAAGAGTTTATTGATCGGCTGGGGCGCGTTCATCGTTTTTCTCATTTTGCTGAACCTCGGTTTGTTTGGCAAACTGCCTTCACTGGCAGAACTCGAGAATCCATCGATGTTATCGTCATCGGAGATTTATGGGTCCGATGGCACCCTGATGGGCAAATACTACACGAAGGACAGGACCAATGTGAAATATGGCGATATCTCTCCCAATGTCATCAATGCATTGATTGCAACGGAAGATGAGCGTTTTTATCAGCACTCCGGTATAGATGCCAAAGGAACGGCCCGTGCCGTTTTGTTTCTTGGAACCAAAGGTGGTGCGAGTACGATCACGCAGCAGTTGGCGAAGAACATGCTGGAGCAGGGATTAACTAAAAACATTATCAGAAGGGTTATCGAGAAATTCAAGGAATGGATCATCTCGGTTAAGCTCGAAAGAAATTTCACCAAAGAAGAGATCCTGGCGCTTTACCTGAATACGGTATCCTTTAGTGATAACCTTTATGGTATTGGAAATGCTTCCAGAACCTTCTTTCAAAAAGATCCGGACCGGCTTTCCGTAGATGAAGCAGCTGTATTGGTGGGCATGGTGAATGGACCTACTGTTTTTAATCCCAGGAGAAATCCAAAGAACGCACTGGATCGCAGAAACCTGGTACTGAACAGGATGGTGACCAATGGCTATCTGAACGAAACAGACGCCAGTGTATTGAAAGCAAAGCCCATTCAACTCAACTATAAAAAGCTGGACGAGAATGCAGGTATTGCGCCTTATTTCAGGGATGTGCTGAGGGAAGAAGTCAAAAAATGGTGCAAAGAAAATAAAAATCCAAAAACAGGTAATCCGTATGATATCTATAAAGACGGATTGAAGATCTATACCACCATCAATCCTCGCATGCAGGAATATGCTGAAATAGCCGTGTTCCGCCACATGCAAAAATTGCAGGCTGTGTTCAACCAACAATCTAATATCAAGAGCGGCTCCGTCTGGAAAGGCAAGGATGGTGAGCGTGTGTTGGAAAATGCGATAAAGCAGAGCGACCGTTGGAAGAACATGAAGGAAGATGAGATCCCGGAAAAAGATATCCGCGCTTCATTCAATGTAAAAGTACCGATGAAGGTTTTTGCATGGAACCAGCGCAGGGAAAAAGATACGGTGATGAGTCCGCTGGATTCCATCAAGTACCACAAGCAAATGTTGCAGACCGGATTTCTGGTGGTGGATCCATATAATGGTGAAGTGAAAGCCTGGGTGGGCGGGATCGATTTCAAAACATTTAAGTTTGACCACGTTAATATCGAAACCAAGCGTCAGGTGGGTTCAACATTCAAACCATTGTTATACACCCTTGGAGTTACCAATGGCTATACACCAGAAACCCCCTTCCCTTCCGGTCCCATCAACATGGGCAACAAGGTGATCACGGGGAGTGGTGGTCCGATGGCGATATGTTTGGCCTATTCTAAAAACCCTGGTGCCGTGTTTTTGATCAATCAACTCGGTGTACAACGCACGGTTGATTTTGCAAAGCAATGTGGTATTGAATCGAACATTCCCAAAGTGCCATCAATTGCATTGGGTTCTGCAGATATCTCATTGACGGAGATGGTGAGGGCGTATACCATGTTTCCGGGCCGAGGCTTTAATGTAAAGCCCTATTTCATCTCGCGCATCGAGGACCGCAATGGCAACGTGCTGGCCACCTTCACCACTAAGGGTGAAGAAGTGATCAGCGAAGCCGATGCGTATGTGATGACGAAGATGATGCAGGGCGTTGTTGATTTCGGAACGGGACGAGCCATTCGCGGTGCGTATGGGATTTCAGCTGAGATGGCTGGTAAAACGGGAACCACGAATGATAATGCCGATGGCTGGTTCATTGGATTCACTCCGCAGATTCTCGCGGGTGTATGGGTGGGAGCAGATGATCCTTTTTTACGATTATTGAATACCACGGGTGGTGCACAAATGGCTATGCCGGCC
Source organism: Chitinophagaceae bacterium (assembly GCA_049661025.1). Lineage (GTDB taxonomy): Bacteria > Bacteroidota > Bacteroidia > Chitinophagales > Chitinophagaceae > Pollutibacter. Next base: position 26,160 of record JBASZQ010000048.1, read on the forward strand.
TATGCCTATTTCTTCCAGGAACTGTATAAAGACAAAACCCTGAACATTGATCCCAATGCGAAATTTGTAGTGCCGGAATCTATTCGCAATGAAGCCATCTATGATTACCAGGCGTTGACCGGCGGGGAAGCGCCACCGCCTGCAGAAGGCGAAAATGTGGGCTCTGGAAGCTCTGATGCGTTTATTGATGTACCCATTAGTGATGGATCGGAAAAGGTGAATACGGAGTCGAAGAAAGTTGAAGAGGACGGCGATGGGAAGAAGAAAGACGAGAAGAAGAAAGACGGCGACCTGAAAGCCGATAAGAAGCCGGAAGCCGTTGATACAACGAAGAAGAAAAAAAAATTCTTTGACCGTCTTTTTAAGAAGAAAGAAAACTGAACTAACAATTAGCAATTGACAATTGGAAATTTGCAATTGGCACTGGTATCTAGAATCTAGTATCTAACAAACAGTGCCAATTGTTAATTGTCAATTGCTAATTGTCAATTGTTGGTTTTTAGAACGGCACCTCAATGCTTGTACTCTGCTTAGAAAAAAACTTCGGCTTACCATCGGTATCAATGTAAAGACAGTCTTCAAGCCTGATACCAAACTCCCCTGGAATGGCGATGGTGGGTTCATCGGAGAAACACATTCCGGGCTGAATGATGGTTTTGTTGCCTTTCACAAAGTTGGTCCACTCATGCCCTTCAAGTCCAATGCCGTGTCCGGTGCGGTGCGGCAGTCCGGGTAGTTTATAATTCTTTCCGAAGCCTGCATTTTCAATGACCGCCCTGGCGGCGGCATCCACTTTCTCGCAGGTTGCGCCCGCTTTAGCTACATTGAATGCTGCATTCTGCGCAGCCAGTTCCAGGTTCCAAATCTCCGATTGCCGGGCCGTAGGTTTACCTACAACAATGGTTCGGGTGATATCAGACGCATAGCCTTCCACGCTTGTTCCACCATCCACTAACACAATATCGCCTTCCTGAATCGTTTGCGGAACAATACTGCCGTGAGGCATCGCCGTGTATTTACCCACGAGGACCATGGCTCCACCACTGTATCCCAGTTTACGAAACGCGGCGGAAATGTTGGCAGACAGCTCACCCTGCGGCATACCCGGTTTGATGCTAGCGAATGCTGCTTTATATGCTTCGATGGTCACGTCGCTGGAGTGTTGCATTAGCGCGATCTCGGCCTTGCTTTTATACATCCTGCATTCTGCAGTAACTGGTGTAGCATCCACGATGTCAAACCCAGATGCCGCCTTTTTAATGCCATCGGCAATAAAGAACCTGACCCTTTCTTCTATCCCTATCCTCCTGAATCGAACACCTCTGTCTTTCACAATACCCGCGATGAGTGCATACGGACTTTCATCCTCTTCCCAGCAGCGTACCTCATCGCCAAAATCTTTGATGATCAATTCCCTCGCACGATCCTCTTCAAACTTAGGACACACGTACGCAATGCTTCCACTAACGGGAATGACTACCCCAAATGTGCGCTCGCTCTGTCCCCAACGCATGCCAGTGAAATAAAAACAGGATGCTGTTCCTTCAAGGAAGATGGCATCGATCTTATTTCGCTCCATGAGACGTTGTGCTTTCGCGATGCGCGCCTTCCGTTCATCAACGGTGATGGGAACCACACCATCTGTCATGGGTTGCAGCTGCTCTATCTCCTTTGGGAGGGCAGAAAGCTGCGGGCTGAGGGCAGAAGTAGCGAGTACGCCGGTGCCTGCAAGAAGGGAGTTGCCGAGGAATTTTCTTCTGTTGATCATGCAACAATATACATTGATACATTGAAATTCTGGAAGCCTGGAATCCGGGAATCCAGAAAATCTGGAGTTTGGAAACCTGGACATCCGCCGGATCAGGCAGATTGAGTAAGCTCACGCTTAAACAAACGCTGCGTAAACTCCGGGAATCGAATGGCAGCAGCTAACCAGATCACCACTTGTATGGCAACAGGAACAAAAACCGGCTGACCAGTGACAAAATGTACGGCCAATGCGCCGCCGATATACGCAACTGCCAGCAAGGTACCTGCCACGCCAGTCCTGGGCAGTATCCATACCAGGGCGATGACCAGTTCGAGTACGCCTAATATGATGAGATTATTTTCTCCGCCAAGTCCCTTAGCCATTTCTGCAGTAGCTTCTCCACCGAAGATCTTCATCAATCCACTTGCAACAAAGATGAAAGCCACAAGAATGGTAGCTCCCCAATACATTAGCTTTCCCGATTGCTTATTCATATGTTTTTATTTTCTGTAAAATTACCGGCAATCAATATACCTTTGTAACCTGTTACATAAAGGATAGTAGTTACATAAATGTAAGTATATGAGCGCAGTGCCCACTAAACACAATACCGAAGGCTGCAAACAAGCTCGTCTCGCCATCCAGGATACGCTTGATGTGGTAGGCGGCAAATGGAAATTGGTTTTGATATCCGTTCTTCGAGGCGGAAGGAAAAAATTCAATGAATTGTCGAGGGAGGCCGGCATCAGTCCTCGCA
>JBASZQ010000049.1:0-34711 GCA_049661025.1 Chitinophagaceae bacterium
CACGGGGAAGATGGTTTCGCCTGAGTTCCAGGTCTTTTCAATGGTGCGGGCGTTATCCACACCTTTGAGCTTGGCCCAAACCTTAGCAGCCGCCCGGGCGGTCTTGTTTTCCCCGTATTCTACCACAGTATAGAGGCTTCCGTCCAATTTGAGGATCATGCCCCTGCTGATATCCGATGTATTTGCCATAAATGCGATTTGTTAAGTCAGGGCGGCAAAGCTAAAGAAATTTAATGTCATCTCGTTTTTGCAATTTTTTAGTAAACACCTTTCTTGCAATCCGAATACCTTTGCCAAAACTTCTTGATGAAGATTTTTACCCTGTTCCTGTTTACGGTGTTGTGTGTGAAGTCCTATGGCCAGGACCAGGATGCCCCTTATTTAAAGTATCCGTCCCTGCCCAGCTTCAGTATTCTGCAGGAAGACAGCACCAGCTGGTTCTCCTCCCGGGATATCAAAAAAGGCGTGCCCGTCATCATCATTCTTTTCAGCCCGGAATGTGAGCACTGTAAAAAGCAGGCTTCCCTCATGACCAAGAACATGACCGAACTCCGCAACACGGAGATCATTATGGCCACCTTCCAGCCGGTATATAAAATGAAAGAGTTCATCCGGCAGTATAAACTCTATCAATATTCTAATGTACATGTGGGTCGGGATGTGAAATATTTCTTCGGTCCGTTTTATCGCGTGCGTTCCGCACCTTTCCTCGCACTGTATGATAAGAACCGAAACCTGATCACCGTATTTGAAGGGGATACCAAGGTGGATAAGATCCTTGATGCATTAGGGAAGAATTGATTTCCTTACTTTTGCTAAAATTTTTTCACGATGAAAGTAACTGTAGTAGGTGCAGGTGCCGTGGGTGCTACTTGTGCCGACAATATCGCCCGGAAAGAGCTTTGCCATGAACTGGTATTGCTTGACATCAAAGAAGGACTCGCCGAAGGTAAAGCGCAGGACATGATGCAGACCGCTACCCTGCTGGGTTTCGATACGCGCATCACGGGCAGCACCAACGACTATTCTAAAACCGCAGGTTCTGATGTGGTGGTGATCACTTCGGGCATTCCGCGCAAGCCGGGCATGACCAGGGAAGAACTCATCGGCACTAATGCAGGCATCGTGAAAGGTGTTGCAGAGAATATCCTCAAGCATTCTCCCAATGCCATCATCATCGTGATCAGTAATCCGATGGATACCATGACCTATCTCGCGCTCACTGCAACCGGACTGCCCAAGCACCGTATCATCGGTATGGGTGGCACGCTTGACAGCAGCAGATTCAAATATCAACTCAGTCAACGCCTCGGTTGCAGCCCGGCTGATCTGAATGCCGTGGTGATCGGTGGACATGGTGATACCACTATGATTCCTTTGATCCGTCACGCTACCTGGAACAGCACTCCTGTTACAAAATATTTGGATGCAGACACGCAGAAAGCCGTGGTTGCAGATACCATGGTGGGTGGTGCTACATTGACTAAACTCATCGGTACTTCTGCATGGTATGCACCTGGTGCAGCCGGAGCAGCATTGGTTGAATCGATTGTGCGCGATGAGAAAAAACTTTTCACTTGCTGCGTGGCATTGGATGGCGAGTACGGACAAAAAGATATTTGTTTGGGTGTGCCTGTGGTGATTGGCAAGAACGGCTGGGAGAAGATCGTTGATTTTGATTTGAACGATGAAGAGAAAGCACTGTTCGCAAAGAGTGCCGATGCCGTAAGGAGTATGAACGATGTGTTGAAGACTTTATAATTCTTTCCACCAGCTGTTGGCCTTGTCGGCAATGGCCTGGAGATTTAACTGCATCATACAATTGAAATGCCCTTCGGGGCATTTTTTTGTGCCGTAGTTTGAACAAGGCTGACAGGGAAGATTAGGCACCAGGCAATTGGCATGGGGCACTGTGCTTCCCGAGCCATAGTAGGGTTCCACTTGTAGCTTGGGTGAAGTAGCACCCCAGATGGCGAGCACGCGTTTCTGAAATGCACAGGCGATGTACTGCATGCCTGTATCATGTGAGATGACAAATTTTGCATCACGTACAATCAAAGATGATTGATGCAAGTTGTAAGGGCCACAAGCATTGAATATTCTGGAGGGATCTGCTTCCGCAACTCTACTCCCTACTCCCTCATCCTCCGGTCCGCCGACCAAGACAATAGGGTGATTGATTAAAGTACATAACTCCGTCAACCGCTCCGCTGGTAATTTCTTTGTAGCAAAAGACGCCCCGATCACTAGTGCGATATAGCCGTTGTTCGTGAACGCAGGCAAAGGTTTACCCGTGAGGCTTACGGTTGAAGGAATGTAGTGTTCAAGTCCACCTCCATCGTCTTTCACACCCAGCGGCAACACGGTATCCAGTGAACGCTGCGTGATATGCCGGTGTGGCATTTTGTTGATTCGGAATTTGGTCAGCAGAAATTTCTCTACAGAAAGCTTCTTGTATGCATAAGATTTCACACCAAGAGCCATTCGCACCCTGTAGGATCTGAAATTTTTATGTAGATCGATGACAGTGTCAAAGTTTTCGGCCTTCAGGTTGTCAATGACTTCTTTGAGATCCTCTTTGAAATAATGGAACTTACTGATATGCGGATTGGCTTCCGAAACGGCGCGGAATTTATGTTTGGTCAACAGATGGATCTCCGCGTTGGGGATCTGCTGTTTGATGCAGCGAAACACAGGAGTGGTTAAAACGATGTCGCCGATGGAGGAAAAGCGGATGACGAGGAGCTTCATTGGCGAGTTAAATTCAGCATGGGAAATATCTTTTTGAGATCTTCAGTAGTGGGTTGCTTCCCATATTCGCATATTTCAAAAGCTTCTGCATATTTCACCTTCATAGCTTTTTCTGATCCATACCATTGCTCCAGTGATCTCTTCATAACGGGAGAAAACTCCCTGGATTGTCTTTTCAACAACCAGGCTTCCCATTGTGTACGATCCTTGGGAACTTCGTCAAGATATCCGGCTATCCAGGGCAGCCATTCAAAATACTGTGATTCATGAGCCGACATAGCATGCACTTTTTTCTCGATTACAGGAGTTATATCCACTACCACATCCGGACGAAAAGGATTTGGCCGCTGGAAATGATCTTCAAAATAGAGGAAAATAGGATTCTTCCTCAACGGCGCCACATCAGGTGTAACATTGGGAACAGTTACCATATACGCTGCATCCTGCACCAGCACACCGGTATAACGATGATCAGGGTGATAGTCGTTGGGCCTTGGTGCGATGACCACATCAGCGTTCCATTCCCGGATCTTTCTGATGATCTGGTGTCTTACATCGAGTGAAGGCAACAACTCACCGTCATGATTATCCAATACATCATAGGCTACGCCAAATCTTTTGCCTGCTTCCTTGGCTTCCGCCATTCTACGTTTGGCCAATGCACCCCCGCCCTGTGTCTGATGGCCCGCATCACCATTGGTGACCGACACAAATTTTACAGCATGCCCCAAGGAAGCAAGAAGTATGGCAGTGCCTCCCCCATCATTATCACAATCATCTGGATGCGCCCCTATCATGATGATCCGCATGGGTGTAGCACTCGTTTGTGCACCTGCTGCACAAAAAGAGAAAAGAACGGCCGACAAAAAATAGAATGTCTTCTGCATAACGAACAGTTTGATATACCCCGGTGAATGGTCAACTACCCGAATGTAAAAACAAATGAGCAAACAACATTATTCAACGGGTAATTGGCAACATTTGAAACAGTGTATTTATTGCATACAATGGAATATTCATCATCCAATCTTCTTTGCGGTAATCAGACATTGATGTTCTTACCGCAAGTGCAGGTAGATATTTCTGCGCATAGACTTTAAGACTTTTTGCGTGTAAATTTTCAGCTGCTTTCACTTCCAGCGGAATGACTTCACCAGCATATTGGAGCAGGAAGTCTAATTCTGCCCTACTATCTGGCGACCAGTAGTGAATACCAATATACTGGTGAATGGACAATTGCTGGAAAACATATTGTTCTGTAAGTGACCCTTTAAATTCTTCAAATATTCTATTGCCTTCAAGTAGTGATTTAACATCCAGGTCAGTCATTGCAGAGAGTAGTCCAATATCGGACAGAAACAACTTAAAAACCTCTATATTTTCATACGCTTTCAAAGGGAGACCAGGCTTAGTTACATTGTTTACTTTATGAATCAAACCGCTATCAACCAACCAGGAAATGGCTAATTCATACTCTTTTGCCCTGGCACCTTGTCTTAGCAATCCATAAATAAACTTCCTGTTTTCTTTGGCGAGTTGTCCGGGAATTGAATTCCATACCATCCTTATTCTTGGTACGATCTCATTTGATGCATGTTTAGAGAAATCCTGCTCATAAGCTATGAGGATGTTTTTTTGAATTTGTCTCACCTGATCAAATGCTGAAGTTTTGGCAAAAGAAATCACCGCTTCCGGCATACCGCCTACATAATAATATTGCCTTAGTCGATCTGTATACTTCAACTTGAAAACTTTGATGAGTTCCCAATCTGGTGTCAGCAGCAGATCTGCCAGGGAATTCTCGTCAATGGCACGTAGAAATTCGATGAACGTAAGCGGATAGAGGTTCATAAAATCCACCTTTCCTACAGGAAAAGAAGTTCGGTTGTTTAGTGCCACTCCCAATAAAGAACCACCGGCTATGATGTGATACTCAGGCGCGTTCTCGTAGAAATATTTAAGAGAGGTTAGCGCGCCTTCCGCTTCCTGAACTTCATCAAACAGAATGAGGGTATTGTTCGGTGCAATGTTTACTCCTGTTTCAATTTGTATAGCAGTGAGAATCCTTTTGATATTGAAATCAGCACTGAAAATGGACTTTAATGCGGCATTACTTTCAAAGTTTACATAGGCACAATTTTCATACATCGTCCTGCCAAATTCCTTCATTAACCATGTCTTGCCTACTTGCCTGGCTCCACGGATAATAAGCGGTTTTCGATCGGGGGATTGTCTCCATTTTTTGAGATAATCCATTTCTGTTCTTTCCATTGAACAAAAATACGTACAATATTATGTAATTATACACATTAATACGTACGAATTTATGTATTATATCGCATTAATATGTACGTATTTGTGTTTTTAATTACTTAACTAATTGATTATCAATATTTTGATAAGCCAATCTATATTTCCATCATCAGATTGCTTACATCAAGCGCCCTTGTAAACATCTCCAGCTCTCCGTTTTTATTTTTCGGCCAAAGCTCAACCGGTTTGTCCCAGTACAATTCAACGCCATTTCCATCTGGATCGTCCAGGTAGATTGCTTCAGAAACACCGTGATCACTGGCTCCCGTTAAGGGATAAGATGCCTTCCGTAAACGATCAAAAATGATGGCAAGGTCTTTCCTGGTTGGATACAAAATAGCGGTGTGATAAAGGCCCACACCATGTTTAGACGCAGGAGGTGCATTTTCACTGTGCCATGTATTCAAGCCGATATGGTGGTGATATCCACCAGCTGAAATAAATGCAGCCTGACTACCATACAACATAGTGACTTGAAAACCCAGCAAGTCGCGGTAAAACGCCAGCGATCTTTCCAGGTCAGCTACTTTCAGGTGCACATGTCCAATTCTAGTGTGTGGAGGAATAATATAATCGTCACTCATAAGATGTTTGATTTGAAGTTATATACTTGTTCATCTGATCGCCACCCAACCTGCAAAAGGTTTTACGGTGGCGCAGTTTGGCCCGCCGTCCTTCCCGGTCCCAGGGACCGTAGTTTGCAATACTGTCTGGTTTGTTAAGGACCCGAGAAAATCCCAGGTGATTCCGGACAAAGGCACCTTCAGCCGTCGCGACCAAACCGTGTTCAATTGACCGGCATAGGTTCCGATGTCTATATACACAAACCTCCCACCAGCAGGACCCTGAACAAAAGGCCCAGTCAATTTTGGTATGTCATCTTTTGATTTATCACCTTTCACACCAACAGCAAAAGCGAATGTCAGATCACCGGAGCCGGACATCTGATTCTGAATCGTTTCATAGTTGCTCCCGGAGCCTTTCTGCAGACCGAACAAAACGCCTGAAGGAGGATTATTCAAGATAATTTGTAAGGTGACTATGGACTCCATTGACTTCTTTTTGGGTGTATCGGTTTAATGATTCTCTATATCCTATTCAGTTCTTAAACTATCCACTGGATTTGCAAAAGCTACCCGAACGGTTCTCGCACCCAATAAAATAAGTGCAATCAGCAACATGCCTATACCGCATACTGCAAACACCCACCATGCCACATCTGTCCGGTAAGCAAAATCATCAAGCCAGCGATTCATGGCCAGCCATGCCAACGGTGAAGCGATGATAAAGGCAATCAAAACCAGTGAAATAAGATCTTTAGACAATAACGACACAATCTGGATCACTGATGCACCCAGTACTTTTCTTACACCAATCTCCTTTTTCCTTGTATTGGTTGTAAATATTACCAAACCTAACAAACCCAGGCAACTTATAAAAATACAAAGGCCGGAAAACCATGTTAAGAGACTTGAGATATCCTGCTCTTTCTTATAGAATGAAGCGATTGTTTCATCATAAAAATTGACTTTAAATTCTGTCTCTTCAGGATACAGTTTCCTGAACTCGCTTTCGGATTTCTGCAATGCATTCTTCCATAAGCCTGGTGAGCCTGCCTGCGACTTTAAAGCCAGATGAATGGTTGAACTGTTCCGCCGTGCATTTGTATAGGCCAAAGGTTTTATAGGTTCATGGGTCGACTTCGTATGAAAATCTTTCAACACACCCACTATTGGCACCTTTTTAATACGAAGATTTACAAACTTACCAACTGCGTCTTCAGGTTTTTTGAAACCAAATGCCTTAGTGAAGGATTCGTTAACAAGGTAAGCGTTCACGGTATCGCTTTGACTAAGGTATTCTCCGGCCAGAAGCTTCAATTGATAGATTTCAAAATACGATGGGTCAGCTTGCACTACCTCCGTCATTACTTCCGATTCCTTTTCGCCATTATTCACTTTAATTGTTGATGACGAAGTACCGTTGTGGGCAGGTGATGCTCCAGCTAAACTCACCATATCCACTTCAGGAATGGATTTCAATTTCTCCAGCAATGTGGCACTACGAAGATCAGGATTATCTGACGAGAAACTCCATGGCAGGGAAAAATACACAATGGCATCCTTCTTATAACCAAGTTCTTTATTCAATGAAAAACTAATTTGCTTACCAACAACCAATGTAGCAATGACAAGAAACTGCGCTATGGTAAATTGAGTTACAGTGAGCCATTTCCTTAACCAGGTTTTTCTGCCTTTACCCGTAGTGTCAGAAAATTGATTCTTCAGAACCATGATCGGATTAAATCTGGTGATCACAACTGCAGGATATAAACCGGAAACAACGGTCACCACAAAAACAAGTAGCAAAAGAAATATCCAGACATGCACCTGATTAACTGAACTGAAGTTGATTTCGGGAGGAATAAAATCACTAAAAATCTTAAGAAGCCAGGGCAACAGTGCTACAGAGGCACCGGTTGCCAATAGGGCAAGCATAAATGTCTCGCCTAAAAATTGAAGGATCAACCCTCTTTTACCACTGCCTAAAACCCTTTTGACGCCCACTTCTTTAGCGCGCTCCGTAGACTGCGCTGTCGTAAGGTTTATGAAATTGATACAACCCAGTAACAAAAGAAAAACAGCTACTGCAAGCAAGCCGTATAGTGTTGGTTTATGCGCCTGACGACCACTATCGAAAGAGCCATATTCGGAATCAAAATGAAGATTACTCAAAGGCTGCAAGCTATTTTTAGAATCGTCCTTTTCATTATCGTCGTTCTTACTATGCTTTTCCCTTAAGTGCTTAAACTGGGCATTCAAAAGTTCCGGCTTGGTCCCGGCTTTCAATTTTACAAAAAACTGAGAAGCTGAGCTTACGCTTCCCCATTCACCACCGCCAAAATTATCTTTTAAATTGGTGGACATGACTGTTGCCAAAGAGATAAACTCTTTGAACCGAAAATCAGTAGCCTTCGCCTCCTGATCTTTAACGATACCTGAAACGATTGTGGAAATGCTATCATCATAAATGATTGTCTTTCCTAAAATATTTCCGAATGGAATATCTCCGAAATAAGATCTGGCCCTTTCTTCTGTAAGGACAACCTGATATGGTTCTTTTAAAGCATTTTCTTTTGATCCTGCCATCCAATCTTCTTCAAACATCAAAAAGTAAAACTCATCGGCATATACAATACCACCCTGATTTTTAAACGGAGCAGAACCTTTTGCGTCAGTTGTGGGAACCGTAACACTCGCAGACCAGACCGTCATAAAATGAGTGGCAAGATCAATACCCGTCAATTCCTCTCTGGCCGCTTTTGGCAGTGGCATAGACACACCGGAATTTTTGAATATCTCCCCGCCAGGGAAACTTGTTTCCGTAACTACGCGATATATCCTGTCTTTATCTTTTCGGAAACCTTCGAAACTAAATTCAAACTGAACAATCAAATAAATCACAAGTGCTGCGCTGATCCCGATTGCCAATCCCGAGATATTGATTAAAGAAAACAACTTGTGCTTCCAGAAATTCCTGATGGCTGTTTTCAGATAAATAACGAACATAGTATTGATTATAAAAAAACAATCAAACAAACGCCGTGCTACGGTTTAACTATCTGATTATCAATAATATAAATATAAGTCAACAGTGCAGTTGTCCGCTTATGATACACTCGATGTCCGATTTTGAAACAATTTTCAAACCAGTCATGATGTCTTTTAATGCATGGCCAATGATATTGGAAGTTATTGGTAAATAATTCTCCCCATCGCTTGAATCTGCTCCGGCCCAATGCCACAACAACCACCAATGATATCTGCACCAAGATCCATCCATTCCTTGACCATCACCCCACAAGAAGAAGCTTCGGAGAGCGCCGACCATGTTTTGCTTTCCGGATCATAGACCGCTCCTGAATTTGGATACACCACTATTTTCTTCGCCCCTGCTTTTGCTTTGATGGATCGTATCAATCCCGATATGTATTGAGGTGAAGTACAGTTTACGCCAATCGCAAACACAGTAGGATGAGGCGCAAATAATGCAGCACATTGTTCAATGGGCGTTCCGTCACTGATGTGTTGATCATTCTTACAAGAAAAAGATACCCAGGCTGGCTTACTGCAGTGCTGCAGAAGATCAGATAAGACTTCTGCCTCCTGAAAACTTGGAATGGTTTCACATGCAAAAATATCAGCCGCTGAAGCATCCAGTAATTTGATCCTCGGTTCATGAAATGTTGTTAGTTCCGGATTGGAAATTCCATAATCGCCGCGGTATTCCGACCCATTGGCCAAATAGGCTCCATAAGGACCAATGCTTGCCGCAATCAAAGGGGCTGCCTGATCTGGATGCAACAACATAAAACGATTCCTTGCTTCTTCTGCTACCTGCACTGATTTCAGGATCAGTGCACTGGCCGATGGCTGATCATAACCCAAGGCCATAAAACCGGGAAGGGTGGCTTGATAACTGGAAGTGATCACGCACTGAGCGCCTGCTTCAAGATAGGCTAAATGGGCAAGCACGATGGCTTCCGGATTGGATTCCAAAAACCTGGCGCTCCACAATGCATTATTCAGGTCATGTCCCTGCCTTTCCAATTCATTGGAAAGACCACCATCTAACAGGAGCGGATAGTTAATCAGCATGGGGTATCTCAGGGTTGCTCTTTGTTTTTATGATCAATCGGCTGGTCAATTTTGCATCTGCCGGAAACTTACAATCAAATTTGATGGAATGCCTTCCCAATTTCAGGCTTGGGATCACCTGTTTCAGCGCCATTTCCTTGATAAACTCGCCTTTTTTATAGTAGATCTTAAGCGTAGCTCCGTCGCAAACAATGGAATTACCTGCTTCATATTCACCCGGTAATTCCAGTTTAAAATACCCGTCAATCTCTATCCACGGATTGCTGATACTGCCTTCTTTACCCATAACGGTCAGTGTAAAATTCAGCGGTTGCTCTACCTCATTGTTTACAAATTCCCATTGTGAGAAAGTGGGCTCACCGGGTTGAAGGCTTCTCTGCTGGTGCTCAAATTTGTGTTTCTTAAACGGGTACAATTTCCATTCTTGGTTGTTTTTCTCGAGGTGAAAATCGTTTTCCGGATTCTTTAACCGGGCAATCTGATCGGTAGAGAAAATTTTTGATCGGTAAGCTTCTTGCCAAAGTTTAACTAATGCAAGCAATTGAGCCGTATTCGGATTTTTTTGTAGGCTTTTGTACCGTGCAACCAAAGCAAAACCTGCATTGTATCCTGCGGCACGGGCCATCATCCATTCGATATCTTCTACGGTAGTGGTAGCGGAAAGTAAAAACCACCCCAACATATTGGGCATATAATTTCGTTCCAGAAATGGCTGGTTTTCTAAACGATAGTCGCCCTGAGATTCCCGAAATCCGCCATACCAGGGTTCACCCCAATTCCAATAGTGACACAGGTGCCAGTAGTAGTGATAGGATCGGCTGGTGCCATTCACCAAAGTATGTTTGGTATCCTTTATGACTTTATCTGCGAAAATCTGCATGCCATAATCACCTTGACCTGCCGACAAACAACCTTCATGTCCGTCGAAATCCAAATGCGATACACCCGTTTCGTTAAAGAATCGACCAAGATTTCCGGCTATTTCCTGCTGCAATTCAATATTGGGGAATAAAGTATTGTACGGATAATCAAACAACATCCCCGCCGCTGTACCCTTAGGGTGACCGGAAGCTTTTGTACCATACATTCCGCGTTGACATTCTAATAATTTGTAGGGTGCTTGTGCAGAAACGGCTCGAAACCGAATAATCTCGTCTCCAATTTTCACGGCATGAAGGGTACTCAATTGAAGGTCTTTAAAATACTGATCGGAAAGAACAGGTATTTCTGTAGCTCCTTCACTGATGTCCTCTGTTAAAACGGATGAACCTGTCACCGAAAGACGTTTATCAGGTTTGGGCGTTACGTAGGGATCATTTGTATTGATAAAAGTGCTTAAGGTATGTACCCCTACCCTGATTCCTTTTGCTTTCGCTTTGTCCACACATGCCTTCATACCAGCGATTCCATTTGGAAAAGCAACCGTATCCAATATAAAATGCCCCCAGGAAAGGAAAGGACCTTCGTGATACAGCGAAGCCAAACCGGCCTGCTGCGTATAATCCAACATGGCATCAAAGGTTTGCTCATCAAAATCAGCAATCAAATAAGCCCTTCCGGTTTCAGGCGATTGTTTGAACCAAACACCATTGATCAATGCATGAGGGAGACCTTCTGCAATTTCGATTGCCCCGATCCGCGATAAAACCAAGGACTCAACACAACCAAACAGTGCAATTTTAGAACCTATTGTTGTTTCATTTGGAATGGCTTGCACCGGCATTTCCGGTCGTCCCCAAACCATAAGTTTTCTATCCCTGGAACGGTCTAAACTAAAACACTGCAAACTGCTGCCGTAAGGTTGTGGAACTGCTGTTGAACCGCGATATTCATTTGAGCCATCCGGGTTATTCAAAACACCCCCAATTGTTTTGGGATTTAAGGATTGAATTCCGATGGCGTAGGTACCGTCACGTACAACCCCTACTACTTCGCCTATCGTTTTGTTGATAATGGTTGGGTAAGGGCCCCAAACGACTGCGTTTACTCTGTCTTTTGCGCTTAGTTTAATCAACTCGAAACTGATATATGATTTCTTTTGAATCACTTTTATTTGCGCGGTAATGTTTACAGGCTGATAAACAAGTGAAACAATGCCCGATTTGAAATGAGCAGCCGTAGGTTCATACCAAACACTGTCAACCCGAATTTGCAGCAAAGGAGATTTTTCGCCTATTGCCAGGTAATTCTTTTCCGAATTGGGATCCGATAATGTAATCAACTGCCCTTTTGCAGAGAGCGTAAGGTTCAATCCATCACTCTTCAGATTGATCAGCTGTGCCGAAACAGTCTGGGACTGAATGAATAGGACACAGATAAAGATGATTTTATTTCTCATATACGTGGGCAAGTAATTTTTCCCTCTAAAAACCTGGTGACCATTGTAGATGCATAAATGTAGGGCGTTTTTAAAGCATACAAATAATCCTGAGCCAGTCAGTTGGTTGACGACCGGAATAGGATTTTAACAATACCGCTCATCAACAAAGGTTTTCAATATAAAATATTCCTTATATATTAGGGTATATGAAAACCATTATTACGATTACTGCTGTGCTCCTCCTGATCTGGGGGTGCAATGAAAAGAACGATCCCGGCGTAGATACAAAGCCCCTGAATGAGCAATTGCTGGGACGGTGGCGTCTGGTCTCAGAGACCCGCAGCGGCAGCTACGAAAACTCCCGATACAAGGGCCTGCCTTCGGATTTTATTGAATACCGCGCGGATGGAAAGGCCTATAGTGAGATCCAGGGTCAATTCGGGTTTTCCTATAACCAACAGGTTAACAACAGTGCTAAAACTCTGCAGTTTTACTTTCTCTGCACACACCCATATTTTTTATCTACCTATCCCTGTCTCACTCCACCCGACTGTTCAAAGACGGCGAATGTTCAGTTTATTTCCGATGACCTGCTTGTACTTAGCCAGAGTTTTCGCGACACGTCAAATGGTGTGATTGCTTCGTTGACGATTGTGGATAGTTTGGTGAGGTGAGGCATGCAAGGTTAAATGTGTCAAAGGCCATTCATATAACCCATCCATTAAATCGTTTTCAACAACCAGGTTTACTTGAAACAGCATAGATCAGGCCGCCTGAACCATATAAGTTGAAGACCTTACCAGCTACAGAAGGAACCAACAATTCCCAGGTTTTACCTTTGTCCAATGACTTGAAAATGCCCTGCGGGTGAATACAAATGAAGTTTTCATCCACCTGGGTGATGGCAGTCTGGAAAGTTTTCAAAAGAGGGCGTTTATTCCAGCTTTTCCATATTGAGGCAATCATTTCTTTGTCCTGAAGAGTGGAATGTACAGACTGCCAGGTTTTACCACCATCGAAGGATGTGCTTAGTCGCCGCGGGGCTGACGCTGAAGCAGCGGTGATTGCCGCGAATCCGCCTTTGATTGGTTTGATATCAAAGGCTACACTGTCTTCACTACTCACTGGCGACCAGTTTTCACCATTGTCCGTAGATCTGATAATCTTTCCCATGGTGGTTGACAGCAGCACGCCATCGGACTCTGCCAAATGCCCGACCAGTTCTCCTTCATACACGAATTTCCAGGTCTTTCCTGTGTCGATCGTTTTAAAAATGCCCCTGTCTGTACCAATAAACAGTGTACCTGTGGTAGATTCAAAACTGCTACGGATTCGTGGGCCTCTCACATTTTGGAAGATCGGTGACCATACATTAGTGCCGTTGGTTGTTGTCAGGTTTGCATTCCAATAAGTAAAGGCCATGGTTCCGGACCTGCCGGGCAGCATGCTGTTATTTTTCCCATTTAAACTTTCTTTCGTCCAATAAGCATCTGAGGAATTCACCGAATGATGATATAGTTCCCCGCCAAGGGTTAAAAAGAGACCTTTCTCATTGGCAAAGATGCTATCACCCGATATACCCTCTTTAGGCATGTTTTCGGGCAGACCCTTGCTGATATCCTGCCAGGTAAGTCCACCATCGGTGGATCTAAACACCGATTTATCGGCTGCAGCCTTGTTTGATTTGGCATCCGGAGAACAGGAGAAACCGATGGCAAGGATAAGTAAAGCAATGAAAAAGCATTTCATAGTGATAAAATGATGTTGTGAAACAATGTTGTGAAGCTATACATTGATCCTTGGTTTCTCTGTTGTCATCTGTAAAAACTCGTAAAGAAAGTGTAAAAGAAGTTGAGTACAAAGAAACTTGGCGCAAAAAGTCTTTTCACACTCATATCAATGCGCTCAATCTTTAATCTCGTAGCTGAATCTGGCAACCCTAAGGTTCCAGAGTTGTAAAGTCTGACTGGCTGCAATTCCTTCATCCGTTTCACCCACCACCAGGCTATCCGAAAAACTGGACACATACTGGGCCCAGTCATTGCCTTGTGAATCTTTGAGCAAAAAGTAAAATCCCGCATCGCCAAATTTCTTTCCGGAAGACTCCAAGACCAATTCATTGTGCTCCCCTACTGAAGGTTTCAGGATCACCGTGGCATTTCCCATCGGAAGAGGAAATACGGCCTTGATGCATGTTACTCCGGATGGAAGTGTGCAAGTTCCGTAGATGCCTGAGTAGACTACTTTACCTGTTGAAGCAAACTTTCGCAACCAGATCGTGTGTTGGCAGATATTGGTTACAGGGTTAATCAATTGAATGATCTCACTACTTAAATCTTCCGATGTACAGGTATTGGAGATCGGGATATTCAACTGGTTAATTCTCCGGCTGAACAATAGGTTTACCAGCCAACCGAATAGCCTAAATACCGGGTTCCATTGAACCCCAAATTTCAATGTATAGTTCGAGGTATGTTCATAAAAATCAATCACTTTTGCTGACACCACACTTAAAGAGCCAGCTGGCAAATTCAACCTATCCATAGAACTGATCAGTCCTGTATCCGGTGCGTTTCTATTAACAATAAGACTCTCTTTTCCGGCCAGCTGATAAATGAAATCCTCCCCAATACCGTTCAATTCACCATAGGGTCCGATAAGCCATGAATGCTCTAACGGGTTGATTCTTCTGCCCCAAAGTATTACCCATTGCTGGGTAAACCAATCTTGAAAACGCTGCTTTGTATTTGCGAGACTCATCAATGCTGCGATTGTGATGGAACTAGGTTAGACCGCATATTCAATCTTCCATATTCAGCAATAGGCCTAAACCGTAATGTGGTGAACTCGAAATGGAAATCCCTCCGATCTCGTTCTCTCATCGCATCAATATGCCTCTTGGGTTGAGGCATTTTACTGTGGCCATGCACCATATCGGTCATTTCCTTCTGGGACTTCCAAATCGAGAAAGTGGAAACGGTGTTCGGATGTCTGATGGATGCTAAGGAAAGTGTAGTGCCCTTGTGATCGCGCACCAGTTTCTCTACTGGCCTTCCCCACATAATGAATCTTGGTATCTCTGTGTACTTCATCCTGGCTAAGGTAACGGCAACAACGGGTCCATCTACAAATTCAATTTGTTGACCAGGAATTTCATAACCAGAAATTCTACCCCATTGCCTTAAAAATTCCAACCGTACGTGCCACCCCTTGGCTAATTGCCGACCAAATCCGTCCGATTGTAGATAACGGTCAATAAAAGCTTCATCTTCCCATTGGGCAAACACAACGATCCGAGTATTAAAAAATCTTGAGAACGAAAATATAGAAGATCCCAATTTCATGATAGTCATTGTTTCTGCATGAATAAGTCCGATTGCTTTATTCCTCTTGAGAGGAAACATCATCGCCTTAAGAGCAGAAAAGAATGATAATTCTAGAATATGATAACTAAATAAATTCATCGTCAACCAAGTGAAACTTCTTTACACAAACCTTTCTCAAATTAGTAAAGCAAATCATACCCGTTACAAAACAAGTGAATCATCGATTTCCCATGTAAATGGCCTGGCAAATGTCTTTAATGTTTTCAATTCCGGCAAGACGAACGACTCCTTAATCGTTTTCCTCGTCCCTTTCATATCACTACCCTTGGATACGATCTTCTTTTTTGTCAGGAAATTATAACTATACTCTTCAAAATCATGTGTTGCCCGATGAAACGATAAATACTCCGCACCAATCAGTGCAAACTCATTAGCCTGATACCGGAACTTATATGTGGCAACGGTTATATACCAGCTGCCCATACTATAAAAGAGCCTAAAACTGAGTTCGAGCAACCCTTTATCAATCACTATATCTCTATAAGGATCGTCCATTATCCGGTCCTCGTGCTGCATAATGAACGTATTGCTTTGTTCCCCCAGAGTATATCCCTCTCGTAATTTATCCCGGAAGAGAACCATTAATATTCTGGGGTTAGTTAAAACCGTATCCCCGAATTCATTGACCCGAACCATACTGTCTTTAAGCTGAATCACCAAAGCGAGATCTGCTTTGCCGTCTTTATTTAAGTCACCAGATGTACTGTCAAGAACTACCCAACCTCTGGGAATAAAATCTTCAAAACTCATGGCAGAAGCCTGAATGAACGGATATACAAAATCTTGTCCAAACGACAACCGAGAAATAATTACAAACAGAAATATTAAGAAGTATCGCATTATACAAATTGAAATACAATAATCTGCAACATCATGAAACTAGACTACTTCCCTCCTTCCTTACTCTGCCTACTGGCGACACGAATAGAAAGATAATACTTCGTCGGACTCTCTAACACATCCTTCCGATATGCCTCATAATACGCTACCGTCATAAGATCAACCTGATAATAATGCTTGCCATAGTTCACTGTATTCTTACCCAGCTTACTAACATGGGCCTGCGCGAAATCCGTATTCTTGTAGCTGGCAAGTTTGGAATTACTTACTCTTTTATCGTCAATCCAAACCCCGTAGACCTTTTCATTTTTCCAGGCTTCGATCTGTTCTTGAGTAGGTACAATCCTTGGAAGAACCGCACCTGAGGGAGTAAACAACACTTCTTGTCTCGCCTGCTGTTCCTTGCTCATCAAAAGGTAAATGGTCTGTAGTCTGCTCTTATCCGCCTCCGAAAATTTGTTAAAAACAGGGACACCTTTTTCATTTCTTGCCTTGTTCACAATCTCTTCATATTCCATAAGCATGGCTGGCGTAACACCATTTTGGGTAGACGGAACCATGATCGATTTGGGAACTGTAAGAACCGAACTATCTTGCGCCATTGTCTTTCCACTAAACAGAAAAACAGAAAACACCAATACTGGCAAAACAGCTATTTGCCTGGCCAATGTAGTTCTAATTGATTTTGTTCTTGCCATCATAAAAAGTCTTTTCTTGGTTATGGAATAATTGAATTGACTCGTGATAGAATAGGTTCTGACTTTACTCAACTTGTTTATAAGCAGATGTTGATATGCTTTGACATTCCCAAAGTCTTTGATCACAGCATTGTCCGCCAAAAACTCATGATTCAATGCTACGGCTCTTCGGTAAAGAAACACAAAGGGATTAAACCAGAAAAATACCTGCATCAACTCCAGAAACAATACATCGTAGGAGTGTTTTTGCTTTATATGTGCATACTCATGTATAAGAATTTCATTTTCAATTAGGGGGTAATCCTTCCTATAAATGAACATATATTTCAAGAAACTATGAGGCGTCACGTCATCATCAATCAATACAATTTTCGATGAATAATAATCTATCGTAGGATTCGACAAAGCAGTAGAAACAATAATGTACAAATTCCGAAGAAAACGAAACAGAAGAAATGCGGTGACTAAAATATATAGACTCGCAAGGAATGACCAACTTCTACCCTTCACCTGATCAAAATAACCCACTGGGCCAAACTCGTTCTCGGGAACTAAAGCTGGAATCGAAAACGCTTGCTCTGCTGGGATAAAGGACGAATATTGAATACTGAACGTAATTAAAGGAATCAAAAAAGACAGCAGCAAACTAACTAACAGGTAGAACCGATTGAACGTGTGCATTTTCGCCGTCTCAAGTAACAACCGATAGGTCGTGTAAAAGATAGCGGAACAAAGAATCACTTTAACTAAATAAGCGGTCATTTTCTTTTACGTTTTATTTCCTGGTCCACAATTCGACGCAGTTCTTCCAATTCTGAAGTTGAAAGATTAGTAGACCTCGTAAAAAATGATGCAAACTGCATGGGTGAATCATCAAAATAGCTTTTGATGATTCCCTTCACATGTTTAGAAAAATAAGCAGCTTTGTCTACCAAAGGATAATACTGTCGTGAATTACCGTAAAGTGTAAAAGCCACAAAACCCTTATCCTGCATTCGCTTCAAGAGAGTGGCAATGGTTGTAGTTGCGGGCTTGGGCTCGGGATAGCTTTCCAGTAGATCTTTCATGAAAACCTTCCCGTGTTTCCAGATTAACTCCATTAGCTGTTCTTCTGACTTAGATAGGCGCATACTTCTACAAATATGTATTATACTCTACAAATGTAGAGTCTAAAATGAAAAATCCAAATCCCTAACCCGTAGATTCAGATAATTTTAGATAACTCTTTGTTAATGGCAACTGCGAAAGGGGCCTATTTCCGATCCAAATCGGTGATAAATAGTGGATTCTCCCGGCGGATTTTTTCGATTAATTCTACTACCCGACTCTCTCGATCACCTTTTTTAATTGTTGCATACTCCTCAGTTGTTAGACCGAACATCTGCAAAAATTGAACCTTCCCGTGCGGTGTATCAATAACGCCCAACTCCGGATCGTTGATAAAGATAAGGGCGGTTATTGCCGAGTCATAGTCAGGCCTAATAACACCTCTTGCGTCAAGGGTGTGATACTCATCGAGTAGCTTATTTTGACCAAAAACATACTTTGCCAGTTGTTGCATAACAACAACGGCCCATAACTGATCTTCCGCAGTCTCGTTGTGGGCTTTTTTGATGCGGAACGTCAACTCAAATCCCCAATTGCTAAACTCTTGTCCAACATATTCCTCATCATAGTAGAGATTAGTAAATCCATAACTCACGATATGATAATGATCCATCTGCTGTTCGCTTTCATAGATACTCAAGCCATCCAATGGATCTTCACCACCTATCATATACTTAATTATCGTCCCATAGTGTTTAGGTTCTTGCCCGGGGTAGAGCCGCTCAAACTCCCTGTCGATCGAAAACCAACCCACGGCATCCTCTTCATTAAATTGCGCTCGGTATTCTTCTTTAGTCATTTCAGTCAATTATAACTTGTTTTTTACCTTTCTAAGCGTTGCCCATTTTTATTTCCGGATGATATCATATAGTATATTTAGATCATACAAATCATTTTCATCTAAGGCAGAATCCTCGCAGATCAACTCCTCAATAATAAATGAAAAAGCTCTTTTTACATTAGTTGAGTCAAGCCAGTCGCGCAGTAACCCAGCCAGAATGGTATCACCGAAAGGATTAGATAAGGATGCTTTTTTCTTTTGCTCAAAACCATAAAAGTATAAATCCCGGAAATGTAAGACACTTTCTTTTCTCGTTTCGCCCTCCCAAACCTCCAGCAAGTCAGAGACGCCAAAGCCTCCTTTCCAGAACATGATTAATATTGTGTCAATGCTATCATTAAAGGAGGGAATCGGGTAAATCCTCAGACAATGTTTGAAATACGCCTTCCCAAACTGATTTATGAGTTCCAATTCTTCCATTGTCCATTCTGCTTTTAGAAAAGGCTCAAGTCTCGAAAAAGTCAACTCAGCCGAATGCGTTGGGAAGTCAAATTGGCTAGCTAATTCCATATATCGGGGGAGAAAATGCTTTACTTCCTCAATACTCGTCTTTTCAGATCTGGCTCCGTTGGTATACTCCGCTAACAGATACCTGCAAATCTCACGAACAGGCATACTTGCCAATTTCGCCTCATCTTCTGGCAACATGCAGCAGTCGGTGCAAATATCTAATGGCTGTTTAGAGGTATACTTTGAAAAAAGATCGTATGATTTGTCGATGATTTCCGCCAACATATTTATCACCTTTATACTAGCATACATAGTGGCTGGCTACATCCAACCTGCACCGAAATGAAGCCCACAATAATACACAGGTTAGTCCAAATTTTGTTACAATTTACATAGGCAGAAGTACAAAAGCAAGTCAGTGCCTTGCATTAATTACCCGAAGAAACCTCAGATAAAAACATGCCAATACCGTAAGTCATCTGAAAAGAAAGCACCAAGCTATCCGTATAAAAACTTACAACAGGCTTATCCGTATTGGAAATTCGGAGTACGCCTATTTGTCTACCCTGTTCGTATAACATTATTAACTCCTCAGCCAAAACCGTATCGAGGTCCTTAGGCTTAATATTCCTCGTAAAAATGTCTTTTAAATGTGACAGTCTTTCAGGTGAACTCAACACTATAGAATCTGTCATATGGTATTTAGTGACAACCATCATATCGGTTCGCGCGATGACTTCCTTATACGCATTTAACTCGGGACTATCGCATGACACTACCACAAGTGATAGAAAAAACAAAATGATCCTATTCATAACTATGCATTACCGTAAACCTTAAGGTTTACGCTTATATTATCAGTCTGTCGGTTGAAGATATACATATATACCACTATTCATTTAAAATAAACACCTGTATCTTGTAGCTCACTAGCCGTGAACTGGTCACACATTGACAGCTCTGAATAACCTCAAAACTCCTCCTTAGTTATGTTCTAACTTGGGTACAGGCTTAATTAGAAATTACATATAGCCTAGAACCGTCTAAGTTTGGTTAAGCCTAATCGTCCACCCGATATATTGCCAAATTGCCTGTTGGTGGCATGTGCCTTTGTCCATCAATAATGTGCCCAGATTATTCTTAAAGGCGTTCCTAAAATTTGTTGCATTTCGTTTAAATCTCTTTCTTCGATTTCATATAGTGCATCTGAAATTGTCACGACAAATTTTGCGAAGCCTGCCGCCGAATGATAAGTCAAGTCGTTTAATGAAGTCTCTCTATTACAGCATGGAGTTGAAAAACCTAGGTCAGCAAATTTCTTTTCATATGCTTTGTCCACTGCATTTTGCCAATCCTCAATTTCTATATTTTGTCCGCATAAGTTGCAAGAAACGCTGTCGAAATTTTCGCCTTGGTCAATAAACTCAGTTATGTCAGTTGTTATAAATTCTATTTTGCCGCTCTTATAAAGTTTATTCAAAAAAACTTTTGCTTTTTCCTGTTGAAATTTCTCAGGAACATAATGGGCATTTGTTGGAATGATTTTTAATACAGTCGAAGACATGATTTTTTGTTCAGACTTATTTTCGGTTCGTGAAGTACTGTTTGAACAACCAAGGAATATCGTTAAAGTCAGAAAACTGAAAGTGAGATTTGCCGCCATATCTTTGCCATCTACGTTTTGGGGCTTGGCGCAGGGCTTTAATCGTTGCTATGTCCGCCCGGCAACTGAAGCCGATTGAAAAACTTGCGCTGAAGTTAACAACTAAAAGCCTACTAGTATTAGATCAAACCCGTTATTATCTGATAGCAGTACAATTGCCGACTTTTATTCCTTCCGCCAGCCTTGTGTCAATCCTCCTGTTAACGGTTGCCTTGTTCTCTCATTTCAATTCTATGTATTGCATCATCAATTGCCCAACGAAGAAAACTGTCTCTTGTTTTTTGTATGTTTCTTTTAGTACTGGAATTGATTTTAAAGTCCCCACAGTACTTAACGGCCCACAAATCATTCCTTGCATATGTCTATCAGTAATTTTAAATTCGTCAAGCAATAATGTTTCTACTTCTGAGTCATTAGAATTGGACAACGCTTTTATAGCTGCATGACTAACATCATATGTGCCTGATACAACAAGTTTTTTTATTGGTTCAATATTAAATGTTTCGTCCTTCTTTACTTCTCCAAACCTTGATAATACTGATGTTGTAATGCTGTCATCGTCTTCATAAAGAACTTTGTCAACAAGAAAATTAAATAACTCTCGGTCGTTATTATTTGAACAGATATTGGCAAGGCATGTATAAATGTATTTTTTAAAACTAGCGAATTCTTTGTCTAAAAGAATTTGTAAAAGCTCGTTTTTGTCTCTAGCAGAACTTAATTTTTCAGATTGTCGATAAGCATACCAAGAAATATCGTCTGTGCTACTAATTTCATACTTCCTTTTTTTATGTAGTAATTCTGAATAAATGTTGTCATTGCCCATTTGTTTGACAAGATATTTCATGTCTCCATTTTCTAAATCTGAAAGGAGTTTATTTAAATCTTCTTCTAACCTTAAACTTTTAGTTTGGTTTGATTTTTTCTCGTCTTTCTTGCGTCCAAAGAATTTGAAAATCATTGTATGGTGTCAATTAAAGTAACTGCTAACGTATGGGGCTTTGCGCTGGCCCCATGAATTTAGGAAATGATTTTAGTTCAAACGACTGGGGCTAGCGCAACAGCCCATGTTGGCCGCGGCTTAGGGTCACCCCGACCTTCGATTCGAGCCGGGCTTAATTTGAATAATTCGGTGAAGTCTGTTTGTCTCAGGGTGCACCCAAAATTCAATGAACTGCGGCGTCTTCTTGATTTGTGTAAAATTAACAGGCTGTGTAATCTCCCCATTCCAAACATATTGTTGCGACCTTCGATTCCAGATCCGACCGTCGACTAAATCGACTTGATCTGCGACGAACCAATAAACCATTTCCTTGTGTTCCATGAGCTTCGAGGGAATTCGAGCAAGGATTTCCCGGTGTATTTCACTCCAATTATCCCCCACCCTGCCCTTCAGAAATCGAACGAGAAGTCCATAATTGATCTTCCCATTATAGAAACGCTGAGTTGATTTTATACTTTCATGATATGGCAAGTCCTCGAAATCTTTAGTCTTCTGTATGTGGCGATCATCGGCGTAACGGCCGTTAAGAACGTAGCGTCTTTTACTACCTGATGTTTTCATACGGCTTATTAGCCATCGCTTACCATCTTCTCGCATAAGGACTGGTTGAATAATTGCGTCCAATGCTCTAATGTACGCAGTTATTTTCGGGAATACAAATGGCCGAAAGCAAGTCTAGTAGGCATTTTGAAGATCGTCAG
This sequence comes from Chitinophagaceae bacterium, assembly GCA_049661025.1. Taxonomy (GTDB): domain Bacteria; phylum Bacteroidota; class Bacteroidia; order Chitinophagales; family Chitinophagaceae; genus Pollutibacter. Next base: position 22,732 of record JBASZQ010000049.1, read on the forward strand.
CACGTTCTTCGATGATGAGTATTCTGTTAGATAGACTAGAGAAACTAAAGTGTAAATGATTGTTGTCATTGAGACTACATTTGAAAAACGTGCAGACAAACTGAATAAACGATTTCGTGTACCATATTGACGAGCACGTGAACGAGGTTCACGCAGGCGGGTGAAACGGGGAATTCTTTGAGGGAATCAAATTGCCGCTGGTGTACCTGGTGGAGATATCTAGTGCTGAAACAATCTAGCTCCGAAACGCACTTCTATGAACAATTCTCAATTGCCTACAACTCTCTATTCTTCCAGGTAGTCCAAGTCCTTATGAAACGTCTCTTCCGTAAAGTAAGCAGAGATCACAGCAATCGCCATTACGATGATACCCGTGACAATCCCGCTCTTCACTAGACTCCAGTGCCAGCTGTCCTGGAAAAGGCTCTTGAACATCAGGTTGATTAAAGGTATCGCGCCACGGACCATATTGGGAACGGTGGTGGCTGCTGTGGCGCGCAGGTTGGTGCCGAACTGCTCAGCACCCATAGTTACAAAAATGGCCCAGAAGCCGGTGGAGAAGCCCATCATCCCGCAAATCAGGTACATGGAATTATCGCCGGTATTGAATGGACTGAAAAATAAAGAAATGAAGATGACGCTTGATAGATAAAACAAATAGAGGGTCTTCTTTCTGCTTTTGAATAATTGGCTCACAAAACCCGTAAGAATATCTCCTATTGCGATACCTACGTAGGCGTACATGGTGGCCTTGCCAGAATCGATTGCATTCTCACCGTACAATTGCGCTGCAAACCGGTTGCTAAGGTTCACCAGGATTCCGATCACATACCAGGTAGGCAAGCCGATCAAAATGGCGAGCATGTATTTCCGAAACCGCGTCTTATTGTTAAAGAACATCAGGAAGTTACCCCGGCTGGCTGCGGTAGCTTTGGCAGAATGGAACATTCCGCTCTCGGCAACACTTACCCGCAACAACAACAATGCAATACCCAGTCCGCCGCCAATTTTATAACACAATCGCCAGTCTTGCGTGTATTGATAAATGAAATAAGCAAACACGGCGCCAAATAATCCAATGCCCGCAACCAATGATGTGCCGATACCACGTTTGTTTTTTGGAAGTAGTTCACTCACCAGGGTAATGCCGGCGCCAAGTTCACCCGCTAATCCAATTCCAGCCACAAAACGTGCCCAGGCATATTGCTCCACCGTCTGTACCCAGCCCGTAGCAAAGTTGGCCACCGAATAGAGCACAATCGATCCAAACAAAACACTGAGACGTCCACGTTTGTCACCCATCACACCCCAGATCACCCCGCCAATCAAGAGACCGATCATCTGCCAGTTGAGGATTTTGGTGCTCGCGGCAATCATACCTGCATCTGTTACACCCAGCAATTCCAAGCTGGGTTCACGGACAATATTGAACAATAAAAGATCATAGATGTCAACGAAATAACCCAGTGCAGCAACAATGACCGCGAGGTTGATGACGGAGGCTTCTTTGGTTACTGGCTTCATCCGGTGTAGAAAATATTATGCTTCGTTGCTTGGATCCTGCTTCTTCCCTCCACGTACCAGCTTCATAATCACGGGAAGCGTGGTCACCAACACAATGCCCAACACAATCACTTCGAGGTGCTCCTTCAGATCAAAGTTGAACTGGCTGAGGAAAAACTTATAGAGATAGTGCCCGGCGAATAACATCGATACCGCCCAGGCAATACATCCCACCACATTGTAAAACATGAATTTCTTTTTATCCATGTTCACGATACCCGCAATGATGGGCGCGAAGGTCCGGATGATGGGAATGAACCTCGCAAAGATGATGGCGGCACCGCCATTCTTATCGTAAAATTCTTTGGCCGTGAAGAGGTGTTTCTTTTTAAAGAAGAAAGTGTCTTTTCGTTTAAACAGGTATGGACCGCTCTTATGGCCAAACCAATAGCCCACACTGTTCCCAATCACACCAGCAATCACTACCAGGGTGGCAATGAGTACGAGATTGAAGAAATCACTTCCTGTATTGAACACTTCGGCAGCCAGCTCAGTACTATAAATGCCTGCTACAAACAACAGTGAATCTCCAGGCAGGAAGAAACCCGCAAACAATCCCGTCTCGGCAAATACGATAAACAAAAACAGCCACAGTCCCCCGTTCTGGATATAAAATTCCGGATTAAGCAGGTCCCTGAAAGTAATATTCAAAATTTCAATCATCACTATTAATTAAAGTTCCTCCTGGTTCATGATTTCGTGCGGGTTGGTGAGCTCACCTTCCCATTTAGAAACGGCCGCGGTGGCCAGTGCGTTCCCGATCACATTGGTCATGGTTCTGAACATGTCGCAGAAGTGATCAATCGGTAAAATCAATGCTATGCCTTCCGGCGGAATATCAAACATGGCGCAGGTAGCCGTTACCACTACCAATGAAGCACGGGGTACGCCGGCGATCCCCTTGCTCGTGAGCATCAGCACCAGCAGCATGGTCAGCTGCGTGGGCAGGTCGAGGTGCACATTGTACACCTGCGCAATGAAAATACTTGCGAAGGTCATATACATCATACTGCCATCGAGATTAAAACTATACCCGAGGGGCAGCGTAAACGAAACGATTTTATTGCTACAGCCAAAGGCTTCCAGCTCTTCCACCAGTTTGGGGAACACGGCCTCGCTACTGGTGGTACTGAAGGCGATGGCCAGGGGATTCAAAATTCTTTTGATAAGTTCAAACAACCTCTTGCCCAGGATCGCATAGCCAACGGTAAGCATGACCAACCAAAGGGAAAAGATCCCTACAAGGAATGCACCATAATATTTCAGGTAAACAAAAAGAATATCCTGTACGCCATACACGGCTACTACCGCGGCCAGTGCGCCAAAAACACCTATCGGTGCAAAGTTCATCACATAGCTCACCATTTTCAGGATCACGTGTGCAACAGTATCCAGGGCATTGATCACCGGTTTCGCGCGATCCCCTACGTGGGCCATCGCTACGCCAAAGAAGATCGAGAAGATCACGATCTGCAGGATCTCGTTGGTGGCCATCGCCTCAAAAATGCTTTTCGGGAAGAGATGGGTCACAAACTGTTCCAGGGAGAAAGCGGTGGTTTTGCCAAGTACATCCTTAGCCGCCGCGGCATCCCCTGTTCCCGGCGTGAATCCGGTTCCGGGGTGCAGCACGTTCACCCAGAACATACCTATTAATAAGGAAACCAGGGAGGCCGTTACAAACCAAAGCAGGGCCTTTCCGCCGATGCGGCCCACGGTTTTAACGTCGCCCAGCTTAGCGATCCCCACCACCAGCGTAGAAAACACCAGCGGCGCGATGATCATCTGTACCAACCTCAAAAAGATGGTGGTCAGGAGTTTAAGTTTCGGGGATACCGAGGCGATGGTTTCCGGGGAAGCGTTCACGTGGATGAAATATCCCACCACCACACCCAGGATCATCGAGATAAAGATATAGAGGGTTAACCTGCTCCCTTTCTGCATAGGATCGCAATATAAATGACTTTCCCTATCTTTCCGAATTCAAACAAACCATCACTAACTATATTCATTACTTATGAGTTTATTCAGAACGAAGGACCTGGAAGCGATGCTCGCGCAGACCAAGGACCAGGAAAAAGGATTGAAGAGAACATTGGGTGCGGGTAACCTGGTTGCCCTCGGTATTGGCGCCATCATCGGCGCCGGTCTTTTTGTGCGTACCGCAGCGGCGGCCGGACAAGCTGCCGGACCAGCCGTAACCATCTCTTTCATCATTGCCGCCATTGGCTGTGCCTTTGCCGGTCTCTGTTATGCTGAGTTTGCCGCGATGATCCCCATCGCCGGTTCTGCTTACGCTTATTCTTACGTAACGATGGGTGAGATGATCGCCTGGATCATCGGTTGGGCGCTGATCATGGAATACGCCCTCGGTGCCGCTACGGTTTCTATTGCCTGGAGTGAATATTTAAATAAGCTGTTGGGAGGAGCCATTCCCTATGAATGGAGCCACTCGCCGTTTGAATCCATCACCCTGAATGGCGTAACCACATCCGGTATTATGAACCTGCCGGCATTGGTTATCTTATTGTTACTGACCCTCCTGCTGATCAAGGGTACCCAGGAATCTGCACTCGTGAATGCGGTGATCGTATTCATCAAAGTGGCTATTGTACTGGTGTTCATCGCTGTGGGTTGGCAGTTTATTAATGCAGACAATCACACGCCATATTTGATCCCCGAAGGTGTTGCCGGACATGAAGGTGTCTTCAAACACGGCTGGGGTGGTGTGCTTGGCGGAGCGGCCATCGTGTTCTTCGCCTTCATCGGATTTGATGCGGTATCCACTGCGGCGCAGGAAGCCAAGAATCCCGCGCGCGACATGCCCATCGGTATCCTCGGTTCACTGGTTGTTTGTACGATCCTCTATATTCTTTTCGGTCACGTACTGACGGGCGTGGCGCCTTATACAGATTTCACTGATCCCACCAAGGGCCAGGAAGCGTCTGTGGCTTATGCCATCTCGGCCTATATGCCGGGCTATGAATGGCTGGCCAGCGCCGTAACGGTAGCCATCCTCGCGGGTTTCTCTTCGGTGATCCTCGTGATGCTGATGGGCCAGAGCCGGATTTTCTATACGATGAGTAACGATGGACTGATCCCCAAAGCATTTGGCGATCTGCATCCGAAATATAAAACGCCTTATAAGGCTAACTGGATCCTGTTTGTTTTTGTGGGTCTGTTTGCCGCATTTATTCCCGGTCATATGGCCGGTGACCTGACTTCTTTTGGTACCCTCTTCGCCTTTGTGCTCGTGAGCCTCGGCGTATGGATCATGCGCAGGAAATCACCGAACATGGTGCGTCCGTTCAAGACCCCGCTGGTGCCTTTGGTACCCATTCTTGGTGCCGTGATCTGTACCGGCATGATCGTTGCGATCGATATCCGCACGCTGAAATTCGCGCTGGTCTGGATGATCATTGGTCTGGTGGTTTACTTTGCGTATAGCCGCAAGAAGAGTAAGCTGGAGAATCCGGGGGAGATTTTGCCGAAGGCGAGTGATTTCAACTAACAGGTTGGAGGTTGCAGGTTGGAGGTTGTAGTAAAGACATTAAGGTTGGGGATTCCCAACCTTTTTTCATGCTCTTCAACCCACAACCTTCAACCTCCAACCTTTTTCCGTAAATTTGCATCCGCAAAAGCACAACAAATGGGTCGTATTTTTGAAGTAAGGAAAGCCACGATGTTCGCCCGTTGGGACAAAATGGCCAAGCAGTTCAGCAGGATTGGTAAAGAGATCGCTATTGCCGTGAAGGCCGGTGGATCAGACCCCAATACCAACCCCGCCCTTCGCCGCTGCATGCAGAACGCGAAGTCGGTCAACATGCCCAAAGACCGCGTAGAAGCGGCCATCAAACGTGCGCAGGGCAAGGAGATGGATAATATCGAGGAGATCCTGTATGAAGGATACGCGCCGCATGGTGTGGCTGTGCTGGTAGAGACCGCCACGGACAATCACGTACGTACGGTAGCCAACGTAAAATCCCATTTCAATAAACTGAACGGCGCCCTGGGCAACAGTGGCAGTGTGGCATTTCAATTCAAGAAAATGGGGGTTTTCAAGATGAATCCTGCCGGCATCAACCAGGAAGAACTGGAGTTTGAACTCATTGATCACGGTCTGGAAGAAATGGGCGAAAGCACGGGCGAGAACGGTGAAGATGTTCTGGTGCTTCGTGCCGCGTTCCAGGATTTTGGTCGCATGCAGAAAGCCCTGGAAGAAAAAAACCTTGCCGTACTCAGCGCGGAAGTGGAATGGATCCCCGGCACTACCGTTGAACTGAACGAAGAACAGGCACATGATGTGCTGAAACTCATCGATAAACTGGAACAGGACGAAGACGTGCAGAAAGTGTTCCACAACCTCAAATAAATTGAACAACGGACCCATCATATTTTTCGATGGCGTTTGCAATCTCTGTGAAGGGTCCGTTCAGTTCATCCTCAAGATCGATCAAAAAAAAATCTTTCGTTTTGCATCGCTGCAAAGCAGGGCCGGACAAGCGATGCTCAACGCACAGGGACTTCCTGCCGATGCATTCAAATCTTTTGTAGTACAGGAAGGAGATAACATCTATACCCGCTCAACCGGTGCGTTGCGCGTGCTAAAACATGTGGGCGGATTCTGGTCCATCTTCTACGCCTTCATCATCGTTCCCAAATTCATCCGCGATGGCGTGTATGATCTCATCTCCCGCAACCGCTATAAATGGTTTGGAGAAAAAACGGAATGCTGGATCCCAACGCCGGAGCTGAAGCAAAGATTTCTGGACTAACTATTCGCGCATCATGTCTTTCACCGCGTGCACAATGTCTTCCACATTGGGCTTGGAGAAATAATCGCCATCGGTACCATAGACTGGACGATGTTCTTTTGCTGTGAGGGTGCGCGGACTTACATCCAACCATCGATATCCCCCCTGCTCTTCCATCACTTTGTTGAACATATATGCCGCAGCGCCGCCGGGCACATCTTCGTCCACAAAAATGATGCGATTGGTTTTTTTGAGGGATTGCAGAATCAAATGATTTACATCAAAAGGAAGTAAGGTTTGTACATCGATGACTTCACATTCTACGTCCATTTTCTCCAACACATCGGCAGCTTCCATCACAATGCGCAAGGTAGAGCCATAAGAAACGATGGTAACATCATTACCTGGTCTCAATATTTCCGGTATGCCCATGGCTACGCGGAATGTAGAAAGATTGGAAGGGAGTTTTTCTTTGAGTCGGTATCCATTCAGGCTTTCAATCACGATGCCGGGCTCATTGCCTTGCAACAGCGTATTGTACATTCCTGCGGCCTGCACCATATTGCGCGGCACACAAACATACATTCCCCGAAGTGCGTTGACGATCATGCCCATGGGTGAACCGCTGTGCCAGATGCCTTCTAAGCGATGGCCGCGGGTGCGTACGATGATGGGTGCGGCTTGACGGCCCACGGAGCGGAAACGTAGTGTAGACACATCATCGCTCAGGGGTTGAAGACCGTATAATAAATAATCGAGGTATTGTATTTCAGCGATGGGACGGAGGCCGCGCATCGACATACCGATGCCCTGGCCGATGATGGTGAGTTCACGAATACCCGTATCAAAAATTCTGTACTCGCCATATTTTTCCTGCAGGCCGGCAAAGCCCTGGTTCACATCACCGATCTTGCCGAGGTCTTCCCCGAAAGCAAATACCAGTGGGTTGGAAGAAAAGAGCTGATCAAAATATTTATTCAGGATTTCATATCCATTGATGGTAGGTGCATCGGGTTCATACACGGCGGGAACAGCTTCCACCTGCATGAGGTTTTGATCACCTTCATCATATAAATGTGTGCTGAACAGAGCGGTATTTTCTGCACGTAATGTGATCTGTAGTTGTGCGAGTTCCGGTAACGCAACACCATGGCCGAGTTCAAGGATTCGCGTGATGGCTCTCATCACGTCCCTGCGCAAAGGTTCTTTCTGTTGTTGCAGATCCTGGATCAGCGACTGTATCTCTTCACGATGTTCAGGCAACTGCATCATCGCGTGTTCAAGATGGGGAATTACCGCATGCACCTGATCCCGAATAGGATTCACATAGGCATCCCAGGCTTCCTGGCGCAGTTGACGCACCATGTGCTTGGCCTCGTGTTCAATGTCGATGAGCTCTTCATCTTCCGCGAGCATGTTGGCGATGATCCACTCGCGCATCTTGCGGATACAATCCCACTCACGCTCCCATTCTAGTCGCTCCGGTGTCTTATAACGCTCATGGCTACCCGAAGTTGAGTGGCCCTGGGGCTGGGTGACTTCTTCCACGTGGAAGAGTACGGGGATATGTTTCTCGCGTGACTTGCGAATACCCTCTTCAAAGGTTTCGCAGAGGCTGGCGTAATCCCAGGCCTTTACTTTATAGATGAGGATACCGTTGGTATCTTCTTTTTTCTGAAATCCTTTCAGGGCTTCCGAGATGGAGCCTTTGGTGGTTTGGTATTTCTTGGGAACGGAGATGCCGAAGCCATCGTCCCAAACAAAAATGGCCAGTGGCACTTGCTGAACCGCTGCGGCGTTGACGGTCTCCCAGAAATGACCTTCGCTGGTGGAGGCATCGCCAATTGTGCAGAAACACATTTCATCCCCCTGGTTACTGAGGGTATCAAATGCAGGATTGGGTTCAAGGTTACGAATGAGTTTGGAGGTCAGTGCCATGCCCAGGGAGCGCAGCATTTGTCCGGCCGTGGGCGCCATCCCCGCGGATACATTTTTACGATTCACCAGGTCTGTGAATTCGCCATATTCATTGAGGTAAGACGTGGCAAAATGCGAGTTCATCTGCCTGCCGCCACTATGGGGATCGTTGTTGACATCCGGATCCGCATAGAGCTGTGCAAAAAACTCCCGAATGGAAGCCGCACCAACGGCGAAAGCGAAGGTTTGATCCCGATAGTAGCCGCTGTAATGATCCCCCGGGCGAAAGAATTTTGCCATAGCGATCTGGGGTATTTCCTTACCGTCTCCGAAGATTCCGAACTTGGCCTTGCCCGTGAGCACTTCTTTTCGGCCGAGCAGACTGGCTTCCCGGCTTTCGCAGGCTGTGCGGTAGTCTTTCAGGACCTCCTCGCGAAAGGCTTCAAAAGACAGCTTATCTTCCAGCAATTCGTTGGTAATGGGCTCATTCATAAGGGCAAACATAAGCAATATCACCCTTAAGGAAGCTGATTGCGGAGGGTGGTCGATAAATCCTCAGGAAATGTTAATATTTAAGCCTTGGACGGCCGGTCCAGAGGCAAAAATCCCTGTGTTTCAGGCACTGAGGAAAATACCGGGAAATGAGGTGCAAAGCACTGATCCACCATTTCCAAACAATATGTAGATTTGTGTTGCGTTATTCCCATCACATGAATACTATGCGAAAAGCTTTATTATCAATCAGTTTGGTGGTTCTGGCCCTCACAGCCGGGGCGCAGCTCAAGCCTGTATCTGATGCAAAGCCGGAGACCATTCAATTGAAGGAATCGAGCTTTGATTTCGGACGGATCCCCCAGGGTAAGCCGGTGACCCACATTTTCAAGGTGACCAATACGGGCACTGCCCCATTGGTGCTGGAAGATGTACAGGCCTCCTGCGGATGTACCACTCCGGAATGGAGCAAGGAGCCGATTGCTCCGGGTGCCACAACGGAGATCAAGGTTGGATACAATGCAGCCACGGAAGGACCTTTTGAGAAATCGATCAACATCATGTACCAGCAAGGACAGATGAAAACGATTATCGTGAAAGGTGCGGTCTGGAAAACCCCGGATCAGCCGGCTCCGAAAAACCAATCCATTGCTTTATTAAAAAATGTAAACTAAGATAGACATGAAAAGGACTTTACTGACCATTCTAGTAGCATTCCTCGTGGCACCCGTATTTGCACAAACTGCCACCCCACAAAAGAAAGCAGAAGATTTTATCAAATTCAAAGAGACGAAATACAATTTCGGCAAGATCAAGCAAGGCCAGCCGGTCACACATGATTTCGTGTTCACCAACATCAGCGGTGCTGTAGTGATCATTGAGAATGCTTCGGCTTCCTGCGGTTGCACCACACCGGTATGGCCACAGGCACCTGTTGGAAAAGGCGGTTCTGAAAAGATCACTGCAGGTTTCAACGCTGCGGCTGTTGGACCTTTTACTAAAGAGATCTATGTGAAAGTGAAGGGAGTGGATGTTCCGTTTCCGATTACGATCACGGGAGAAGTAGTGAATTAGGTTGGAGGTTGAAGGTTGGAGGTTGCAGACCTACAATAGCTAGTAGCTAAAATTTAATAGCATAAAAAAACCGGCAATGCCGGTTTTTTTTATTGCTGCCTTGCGTTATCGATAAACAGCACTTTCAAATTTTTATCGCTGGCGATGTCTTTATAGAATTCATCGAGATACCCGATCATATCTTTCTTGGAGCGGTTGTCCAGGAATTTGGAGTTGGTGATCTCGGCATAGATCGCGTCTTTCTTGCTGCGGAAATAGTCTGCCATCTCTTTCAACTCACTGACCTCTCGCGGGAAACCACGGTAAACCCTTGTAGTGACAGACTCCGTGCCCAGCTGCGGATCCGGTGTGGCATAGGGCGCATTCACCAGACCTGAGAAATCAAAATCATAGGCGGAGGCATAAGGCTTGGAGGTAGCATCGGTAGTGTCCTGCATGAGTTTGATGTTGTGGTTGGCGTACACGGACCAGTCCGTATTACCCACCATGTATTCAAACAGCGCTACCATCGTCATCTGCCTTCTGTCTGTATTCTCCGTATGTAGTTTTTTGATCTTGACTTCCTTGCAGGCATTTCGTTTAGCAGTAACATCGTAGTCCTCAATAAAGAATCCCGGAATGGTGACCGGTTTGCGTTTGCCTTCTTTGTCTTCCAACGTCAGGTTCACCAACCGCACCCGCTGACTTTTATCCGTCAGCACATTGTACATCCTATAGATCGTATACTCTTTATACACCAACTGCATGAATTCATTCCCCTGCTTACACTGGCAGGTGAGGTCTATGCTTTTCAACCCTTTGAGCTTTCCGGCAGTAGAGGTATCAAAGTCGAGCTTCAACGGTGGTACAAAACAGAATTCCCTCCTGAATTTGCCACGGGCCCGTAGGTTAATGTCTCCGTCCAGAACAGAATCTGCATTTTTAATGGCTACATTAGTGAAGAGATAGGTGTCGTTCGCTTTCTTGTTCAGGAGCTCCTTCAAATCCATTTTCATCGTGATTGGCAGGGGATCTTCTTTCTCAAAAAGATCGAGCCTGTCGTAGGCCTTTGATTGGGCCTGTGCTTGCATGAGGCTCAGGCAAAAGGTGGTAAATACAAGGAACTTCTTCATTTGTGTAGATTGAAACCTTCCAAAAAGTAGATAATTAAACCTGAAAAACAAAACAATCCGAGTTACGTACCTTTGTTCCATGTTACAGATCTCCCAACGGGGCCTGGAGATGCCCCCCTCTCCCATCCGTAAGCTGGTACCATTTGCAGACGCTGCAAAAAAGAAAGGTATTAAGGTTTATCACCTGAATATCGGGCAACCCGATATTGAGACGCCGCCCCAGATCATGGACGCGGTGAAGCACACTAATATCAAGGTGCTGGAGTATAGCCATAGTGCAGGTAATGAAAGCTATCGAAAAAAACTCACTGAATATTATAAGCGGGTAGGCATTGACGTTAGTGCCAATCAGATCATCATCACAGCGGGTGGTTCAGAGGCCATTGTATTCGGCTTCATGTGCTGCTTGAATCCCGGGGATGAGGTGATCATCCCTGAACCATTCTACGCTAACTACAATGGGTTTGCGGTGATGGCTGGCGTGAAGGTGGTACCGATCAAATCCAGTATCGACAATGGTTTTGCCTTGCCGCCGATCCAGGATTTTGAGAAAGTGATCACGTCTAAAACCAAGGGTATTGTGGTGTGCAGCCCCAATAATCCCACAGGTTATTTATACAGCCGGGCCGAGATGGAAGCCCTGCGTGAGATCTGCCTCAAGCATGATCTCTATCTGTTCTCTGATGAAGCGTATCGTGAGTTTTGTTACGATGGGGAGTATGTGAGTGCGATGCATTTGGAAGGGATGGATCAGCACGTGGTACTGATGGATACGATATCCAAAAGATACTCTGCTTGCGGTGCGAGGATCGGCGCGTTTGTGACGAAGAACGAAGCCGTATACCAGGCCGCGATGAAGTTTGCGCAGGCAAGGCTTAGTCCGCCCGGTTTGGCCCAGATCATGGGCGAAGCGGCAGTTGATCTTCCGGAACATTATTTTGACGCCCCCAAGAAAGAATACCAGGCTCGCCGCGATCTGCTGGTGAAGCGCCTGAACGCCATGCCCGGCGTTTTTTGTCCAACCCCCGGCGGTGCCTTCTATGCCGTGGCCAAGCTGCCTATTGATAACAG
>JBASZQ010000050.1:0-11200 GCA_049661025.1 Chitinophagaceae bacterium
GAGTGGGCACCATCGGCGTACAAATTTGTAAACCATTTGCGGTGAATGTTACAGTGGTGGACCGAATGGAAAAACTGGAGATGCTGAGATTGATGGGGGCCGTGCGGGGGATCGATTATACCCGTGAAGACTTCACCGCTATGGATCATCAGTTTGACCTGATCATAGATACCAAGACCAATAGACCATTGCGCAGTTATCTGAAAGTATTGAAACCGGGTGGTAAATACGTGACGGTTGGCGGCTCTATCAGCAGGTTGTTCAAGTTATTTTTTATCGGGATGATCCTTCCGATTTTTTCTTCAAAACGTGTCAGCATCGTTGCCCTGAAAGCCAATAAAGACCTCCAGAAGATGAGTGATCTCTTTAAGGACGGAGCGTTGTTGCCGGTCATAGACGGTCCTTACGCATTCGGTGAATTACCTACCGCAATGAAAATGTTCTCGGAAGGGAAACACAAGGGTAAAATGGTGATCAGGGTAGACAAATAATCAATCGAAAGCCGCTGGTCTGAGGCGAATTTTCCCTGCAACACTTCATCGGAATCAACTAACTTAAATGCTTAAACGCTTTCGATTCCACACATGACGGTGATCCCCATCATTACAGTAATCTATATTCTGATCCTTATTCTGGTGATCATCCGCATTATTTATGAAACCAATCAATCCGGCAAGGCGCTGGCTTATATTTTTCTTTGTGTTTTTATACCAGTAGCGGGGATTATTTTCTACCTGGTTTTTGGCATCAACTACTGGAACAAGAAACGCTACGCGAAAAAAGTAGGGGAAAACGGGGAGCTGCTCAAAGTAGTTCAGCAAAATGTGTTGCGGTTTACGGGGTCAGACCTGAATGTTGACGCGGAGAAGCTGGGACAACATAAAGAACTCGGCACCTTACTGTTGAAAGATCTTGGAAGTCCGATCACGGTTAACAATACCGTTACGGTTTACCAGAATGGAGAACATAAATTCCCCAGCGTACTGGAGGCGATCAATACAGCTACACATCACATTCACCTCGAGTACTATATCTATGAATGCGATGAGATTGGCATGGCCATTATTGAAGCCCTGATCCTGAAGGCCAGGCAGGGTGTTGAAGTACGTTTTATCTATGATGACTTCGGAAGCCCTTCAATCAGTAGTGCCCTTGAGAGAAGAATGAAAGATGTGGGCATAGAAGTTTTGCCATTTCATAAGATCAAATATTACCTTTTGGCCAATCGATTCAATTATCGCAATCACCGCAAGATTTTGATTGTTGATGGCCATACTGCTTTTATTGGCGGGATCAATGTGAGCGATAAATACATCAACGCTGAGAAACCAAAACGAAATCATCTTTATTGGAGGGATACCCATTTGCGCATTCAGGGCACGGGCATGTATTACCTACAGTACCTTTTTCTGACGGATTGGAATTTCTGCTGTGACAATAAGCTTGAACCCAATGAACTCTATTTTGCCGACATCCCGGAATGCCACAACAACTGTTACGTGCAGATTGCCGCTGGTGGGCCGGATAGTCTGTTGCCTACTGTTTTATACTCATTGATGCAAGCGATCAACCTGGCAGAGGAAGAAGTACTGATCACCACGCCCTATTTTATTCCGGGAGACAGCATGCTGGATGCTATTTGTATGGCAGCCATGAGTGGCGTAAAGGTAAAGTTGCTGGTACCTGAAAAAGGAGACAGTAAAATTGTGAGCGCCGCCAACAGGAGTTATTTTTCAAAACTGTTGCAGGCGGGTGCAGAAGTGTATCTCTACCAAAAAGGATTTGTGCACGCAAAAACCTTAGTATCAGATCGGAAACTGAGCATTGTGGGTACGGCCAACATGGACCTACGGAGTTTTGAACTGAACTTTGAAGTGAATGCCGTGGTGTATGATGAAGAGATCGCGGAGCAGCTTAGGAAACAGTTTTTTGAAGACCTGAAGGATGCAGCCAGGATAGATCCGGAGCAATGGCTGAACCGGCCCTGGTGGCAGCAATTACCTGAAAAAATGGCCCGGTTGGCTTCGCCGGTACTTTGAGAAAATTTTGTACGTACCTTTGCAACTCATGCAGGTGCAGATCAAACATATCTCCCTCACCTACTTTTTGGTGCTGATTATACTAAAAGCAATGGCCGCGCCTTTAGTTGTCCTGCATTTTCAGTCGAATCAGGCCTTTGTCGCCAAATACCAATGCATCAATCGTGGCAATCCGACATCTGGTTGCCAGGGAAGCTGCCAGCTAAAGAAAAAGCTGCAAAACAATTCAGATACGCAGCAGCAACGAACCCAAAACACGAATAGTCTCACAACATCGATTGACTTTTTTGAAGCAACGGAGGAACCTCGGTTTGTGGTAGACATTTGCCGGGCATCACTCGGGTTTACTAATGCCACCCCTTATTGGCATGCCGGATTCAACACAGACATTTTTCATCCCCCATCGGCTTAAGCCAGTGCTATCGCTTTTATAATTATTTGTTGTCTGCCCCGCAAGACGGCAATCAGGAATTTGCATAATGCATTTAAATCACAGACAAAAGTCATCATATGTTTTCATTTTTCATAGGAGCTCTGTTGAGTTTGATCTCTGCCACACCAGATACGAGCTCATCTTCCATTCAACATGCGCCGGCAACTGCTGCTATTTCGGTTGAGTTTGACAATATCATCGGAGGAAAACAGGTTCAGCTCAATACTGGCCAATACACCAATGTTAAGGGTGAAACCTTCACCATCAGTTTACTCCAGTATTATATCAGCAACCTCGTATTTACAAAGGCCGATGGAAGCCAATATGTAGTGCCCCAGGACAGTAGTTATTTCCTGATCAAAGAAGCAGATCCAACAACGCGCTATGCAAGGGTTAGGGTACCCGAAGGCGAGTATACAGGCCTGCAGTTTGTGTTAGGTGTTGATAGTGTCCGCAGCACAAAGGATATCAGTGAACGCAAGGGGGTGTTGGATCCATCAGACGGTATGGACAACGGCATGTATTGGGGATGGAACAGCGGCTACATTTTCTTTAAGATGGAAGGAAACTCAAATGCGGCGCCTACAGATCCCAGCGGCAAAAGCAAGTACCGCTATCACATAGGTGGATTTGGTGGCTATACTGCACCTACCCTGAACAATATCAAAGTGATCAGTATGGATCTTACCAAGGCAGGTACTGCTAAAGCACAAGACGGCCATCGATCCAATATTCATATTATGGTTGACGTGGAGAAAGTATTCAATGGTGAAGAGCAGTTGAGCATTGCGGCGCACCCTACCGTTATGTTTAGTCCATACAGTGTGAAAATTGCCAACAACTTCCCGGCGATGTTCAGGCATGATCATACAGAAAACAAGTAGTGACGATGAGCAGGAAGCATTGGTTATTTTTTATGGTCATGGTGCTGGGGATCAGTTGGAACGCTCCATTCCCAGATGATCTGGAATTATTTGCGCAGCCTGAGCATTTTCCTCAGCCATTGTACCATTTCAATACCAATACCCTCAATGCCGAAACGGTGGCGTTGGGCAGGATGCTGTTTTACGAACCGCGGTTCTCGCGGGACAATACGGTAAGCTGCGGCTCCTGTCATATTCAATCGGCCGGGTTCACGCACCATGGTCACGATGTAAGTCATGGGATCGATGACCGGCTGGGCAGTAGGAACAGTCCGCCTATCATGAACCTGGCATGGAGCCCGAGCTTTTTCTGGGATGGTGGTGTGTTTGATCTGGACCTGCAGCCCATCGTTCCCATCACTAATCCGGTAGAAATGGATGAGAGCATGAACAGGGTGATGGAAAAACTAAGGCAACACCAGGTATATCCATCGATGTTCAAGAAAGCATTTGGCTCGGAAGAGATCAATACGGAAAGGGTGATGAAGGCATTGTCTCAGTTCATGCTCACCCTGGTTAGTGCTCATTCAAAATATGATAGTGTGGTTACTGGCAAGGGAGTTCAGTTTACTGAAATAGAAGCGCGTGGGTATACCCTTTTTAAACAAAACTGCGCAGGATGTCATCGAGAGCCATTGTTTACTGACTATTCCTTTCGAAACAATGGTATTGGTGTAGGCCCCAATGATGACCAGGGCCGATATCTTGTTACGTTAAATGAAAAAGATAAATACACCTTCAAGGTTCCCAGTTTGCGAAACCTTGCCTATACCGCACCATACATGCATGATGGACGTTTTATGCATTTGCAGGCGGTGATGGAACACTATGCATCACATATCAAGGAGATGCCCACCCTGGATCCTTTGCTCAGAAAGAATGGAAAAGCAGGTATCCTGCTTGACAAACAGCAACAGGAATATCTGCTTGCTTTTTTGCAAACGCTGAATGATCCGGTATTTGTCCGAAATAAAAAATTTTCCGAACAATAAAAACAGAAACATGATCAAGAAAACTATGGTCCTTAGCATCTGTATTGCATTGATGAGTTTTATCCAAACTGCGCATGCACAAACGCCAGAGAAATGGAAAGAGATGGAAGCCTTTCATAAGGTCTTGAGTAAGACTTTTCACCCAGCGGAAGAAGGCAATGTAAAGCCCGCCAAAGACAGCGCCAGCCTGCTGCTGCAGCGCGCGGAGGCCTGGCAGCAGGCTGCAATTCCTGCCGGCTACAAAACAGACCTTACTAAGTCAGTACTCACGAAACTGGTTGCAAGCTGCAAGGAGCTGGAGAGTGCAGTAAAACAGGGTAAGTCTGACGATGTCATCAAGGCAAAGATCACCAAGGTTCATGATGATTTTCATGAGATCGCTGAGAAATGCAGAGAGCCGCATAGCTAGTAAATAGTTATTGGTAATTAGTAATTAACAACAGAACTGATGAAAAGAATGACAATAGTTGTTGCTGGCATAGTGATGATTTCGCTGGCTTGTAACAACGAACACAAAGACCATAATGCGAATGCAGGCGCGCCCAGCGATGCACATGCCGGACATGGAACCACGAGTGCCATGCCGGATGCAGGGGCTACTTATGCAGACAGTGTAAATTCAGGAATCATTACAGCGGATACATTGAAAGGCAGTGTACACAGGATCACCATGGCCAATATAGGCGCCGTACACGTGCATATTGACTATAGCTCACCCGGTGTAAAGGGAAGGATTATTTGGGGCGGTCTAGTGCCTTTTGACCAGATCTGGGTTGCCGGCGCACATAAAGCAACCAGTGTAGATTTTTCCGGCGACGTAGTGGTGGGCGACAAGCCAGTGCCCAAAGGTAAGTATGCCATTTTTGCGATTCCCGGAAAAGAGAACTGGACCATCATCCTGAATAAGAAATGGGATCAGCACCTCACTGATGAATACAGTGATCAGGAAGATGTGCTGCGCTTGCAAGTGAAACCGCAACAGGTATCAAAAAAAGTAGAGCGTCTCAGCTATCAGGTATTGCCAGAAGAGGGCACCAAAGGAAAGATCAGCCTGAGCTGGGATAGTGTACAGGTATTCATTCCAGTCCAGGCAAAATCATAAATGCATTCATATGACCCCTGTAACAAGAATTGTAGCCATTGCCACTATCGCCATTACCCTCATTGGCGCTGTAGTGATGTGGATGTATATGCAGAGGGAAAATGACAAGCTTCCTGTCCTCGGAAATCCGGGGCATCAGGCAGGGCCGTTTCGGTTCACCAATCAGTATGGTCAGGTTATGACTTCAGATAGTGTCAGGGGAAAAGTGCAGGTAGTGGAGTTTTTCTTTACTACCTGCCCAGGGATCTGCAAGGTGATGAATAAGAACCTGAAGGATGTGTACCAGACATACAAGGATGATTCCCGATTTGTGATCCTGAGCCACACGGTGAACCCTGAAGACGATTCGGTTCCGGTGCTAAAGAGATATGCAGATAGTATCGGCGCTGTTGGGAACAGCTGGCAATTTATGACGGGGCCGAAGAAAGAACTATACCATACGGCGAAGATGGAATACCTGCTGGGGCTGGGTGATCCTGAGCTGGCCAATATGAGCAATGAATTCATCCATACGGAATACATTGCACTGCTGGATCAAGATCGGCAGATCCGCGGATTCTATGATGCCACCAAAAAAGATGCGATCAACAAACTTCGGAAAGACATCGATCAATTGCTTTCCGAATACTGATCATTAACGCAGCAGCATAACAATGCAGCCCACTAGTGTAAGCAGGAGTACCAGCTTACGGTAGTGGGCTTCTTTTATGGATTTAACGATCAGCATTCCGCCCCAGAAGCCGAGGGCCAGTGCGGGCGCCAGCAGGATATCCGCAAAAAGGGATGTCCAATTGATGTTTTTCCATACCAAAACCTGGAAAGGAAATTTGAAGAGGTTGATGCAAAGAAAGAGCCAGGCGGTGGTGCCGATGAAATCATTTTTTGGAATGCGCATCGCCACGAAGTAAAGATTCGCAAATGCACCAGCGAGGTTACCGATCATGGTGGTGAAGCCGGCTACTAGGCCGGTTGTTGCAGAGAACAACGGACTCTCCGGGATATGGAATGAAGATTTGAATTCCATCCACAACACAATCGCCACGGTGATGATGATGGTGAAAACCATGATCTTTTTAAACAAGGCCTCGTTCATATCTTTTCCGAGGAATACACCTGCCAGAATACCGACAATGATCCAGGGTGCCAGCTTCCAGAACAGGTTCCATCGTACATGACGGTTATAGACCTTAACAGCCGCAATGTCTCCCATAGACAACAAGGGCAACACAATACCCGTAGACAGTTTTGTGCCGAAGACAATCGCCATCATGATTATACCCAGCGCATCCACGCCTTTAAGCCCCGCCTTTCCCATGCCGATGAAAAAGGCAGCGAGCAGCATAAGGATCCACTGGGTAGCACTATAGTGTTGCAGCAGCTCATTCATGCTGCAATGATACTGCTTCTTTTATGATACCGATAAGAGAGGACAATTCCTGCAATGGCAATGGCAACTTGTAAAGCCATTCCGGTTAAATCAATACGGGATTGAATGGCGGGCGTGACTTGTTCAGGGATATCGAGCGTAAACAATGAAGCCTCACCAGGTTGAAGACCCAGCACCACCTGGCCGGCATTGAGGGCAATATGAATACCCGTTGGCATGGCAATACCGTTTGTATACTGACGGGCGATGCCAAAAATAAAGGACCATACAAAAGGCCCCATGAAGGCAACCTGTAGGGACCACCCATAATTGACATGGTAAATCGCAAAAACAAATGCAACCAAAAACTGCGCCCAGAGAAATCCATATTTCCTGCTTAATTCAACAAACGGCATACCCCTGAATGCCAACTCTTCGAGATAAGCAAACAAGATCATTGAGAACAACCATAAGAATAGTTCAATACGGAGTTCTGCTTTTTTCGGACTGATCTGAAGGGGCGTAAAAACCAGGAGAATAGCAAGCATCAACAAAATCAACCCCGCCCCTATCAGCAATCCAAGGAACAAGCGCTTGCCCGAACCTTTTCGCCACAGGAGCCCGTACTCATGCAACGATGCCCGGTTTCTGTTACTCCAGAGCCAGGTCAACAATAGCGCAGCAAGGGTCCCGATGACACCATACACAGCCCGGTGCCAGAGACCACTCAACCCAAAATTCAATGCTGATCCTGAAACAAAGAGAACAACGATAAAACTAATCCAAAAGCCGAATACCCTGAAGAGCGGTCCACTGAATTGCATAACAGATGTTTTAAATGGACTCAGGCATTGCGCCACAACAGCCAAAGGAATATAGTGATCACCAAAGCCAGGCCAAAGATCAACGCCATCAGTTCAAACAAGGTCTCCGGAAAATGATGCAGCTGGGTGATAAATGCCAGGCAGCCCAATATCAATAGTAATGGCACGCCAATAGTCAGGATCATTTTCCTTTGCTTGTTCAACACTCCTTGCGAAACATCAGCTTGTTGACTGGTGGCAACATTCTGCCAGGGGATATCCAAAATGCCGCACAGGGTCTTCAGGGTATAACTTCTAGCTTCCAGCACCCCGTTCTCAATACGTTGTATTGAACGGATACTGATGCCTGAAAGCTCAGCCAGTTCCTTCTGGGTATATCCCTTAGACATGCGGGCTTCTTTGATCATTCCCCCCAGCTTTTTGGTTGTTGTTGAATCCATGGCAATCTATAGTGGGATCGGGAAAAGGGGAAAAAAACGGCACGACATTTACACGTCATTCAGCCGTCAAACCCGCGCCAGTCCTATTTTTTACTTTTGACTTTTGAATTTTTACTTTCTTCCGGACTTGCCTCCCTTATACTGATCGCATATCCTCCACCGGGTGCCACAAACTGGGAAAGTTTGGAGGAATTGTTGACAAGCATCTGCCTGATGGTATACGCCTGTGGGTTCTTTTTATAATGTGCATCGGGCTTGTCTGCGTAGATGGTAGCCATATACTGCTTCCCGGCAGGAAGAAATGGAAAACTGATGTTAGATGTGCGGGAAGCTTCACCACCTACGCTGCCCACAAACCAGGTGTCCCTACTTTTTGTTTTTCTGGCAATGGTTACATATTCTCCCGGTTCAGCTTCC
This sequence comes from Chitinophagaceae bacterium, assembly GCA_049661025.1. Classification (GTDB taxonomy): domain Bacteria; phylum Bacteroidota; class Bacteroidia; order Chitinophagales; family Chitinophagaceae; genus Pollutibacter. The sequence continues at coordinate 8,537 of JBASZQ010000050.1, forward strand.
AGATACCAACTGGCATCCCAATCCAGGGAAACATCTTTAATGAACTGGAAGGCGTCTAAAAATCGGTTATAGTTCTCCGGTAGATCGGCTGCCATTTGCAATGGGCTGTACATGGTGACATACAGTGCCAGTTGATTGGCAAGGGTGGTATTGCACCAGCTCTTGTTTGCCGGATTGATCTTGCTGATATCCATCTCAAAAATGCCGGGCGTATAATCCATCGGTCCACCGATCTGCCTTGTAAACGGAAGGATTGTGGTATGATTGGGTTTAGAACCCCCAAATGCCTGGTACTCTGTGCCACGTGCGGATTCATTACCGATCATGTTGGGCCAGGTACGTGCGAGACCTGTGGGTCGAACCGCTTCATGTGCATTCACCATGATCTTGTATTGAGCCGCTTTTTCTACTACGTATTGATAGTGGTTGTTGATCCATTGGCTGTAATGGTATTCGCCCCTGGGCAGGATATTCCCAACGTATCCTGTTTTCACCGCATCATAATTATTGGCCTTCATGAATTTGAAAGCAGTATCCAGGTATCGTTCATAATTGCGCGTAGATCCGGAGGTTTCGTGGTGCATGATCATTTTCACGCCTTTTGATTTCGCATACTCACGGACCTCCGTCACATTGAAATCAGGATAAGGCGTAATAAAATCAAACACATGATCCTTGGCCTGGCCAAACCAGTCTTCCCAGCCAACATTCCAACCTTCCACCAGCACGCCGTCAAAGCCATGTTGCGCAGCGAAATCGATGTACTTCTTCACATTAGCCGTGGTAGCGCCGTGCGTGCCATTCGGCTTGGCTTTGGTAAAATCCGTTTGGCCCAGTATCACACTTGGATACTGATTGGTATAACTCCAACTGCTTTTCCCCGTGATCATCTCCCACCACACGCCAACATATTTTACAGGCTTGATCCAAGATGGATCAGCAATCTTACTCGGCTCATTAAGGTTATATGTCATCCTTGAAGCCAGGATCTTCCGGGCGTCATTGCTAACGATGATGGTGCGCCATGGCGAAGTGGTGGGTGTTTGCAGGTGCCCCTTCGTTCCATTGGCATCCGGCGTAAGCCACGATGTGAAAACCAGGTTTTTATCGTCTAAGTCAAGATGCATACACGCATAATTCATCAAAGCCGCTTCGTGGATATTAATATAGATCCCGTCAGCGGTCTTGAGCATCAGGGCTGTTTGTACACCCGCTGGCGAAAACGAGGTCTGCGATGCATTGCCGGTGATGGCCGCTTTCATCAGGCTGCGAATCTCTGATAGTTTAGACTTGTTGTAGTCGTATTCCTGCGTATCATAATCACCGGGGATCCACCATGCAGTATGATCTCCCGTCATTGCAAATTGCGTTTTCTCTTCCTTGATGGTGAGGTAGGCCATCTCTTTCTGCTCTGGGAATTCATACCGAAACGCCAGACCATCATCGAACAACCGAAAACGAATATTGAGCTTTCGCTGGGTAGCGTCCTGCACCATCATCACGGCCGTTTCATTGTATTTGTTGCGGATCTGACTTTCCTCCCCCCATACAGGGTTCCAGGTTTCATCTACTTCTTTGGATTCCGTATCGGCAACCTTAAAATCATCCATCAGGGAATGCTTGTCATTCACGAGTTGCAGACCGAGTTGACTGGGTTTGATCACTTGCTTGCCTTTATAGTTCAGCGCATAAATCGGTGTACCTTTTTCAGTGAAAGTGAAGTACATCGTCAACTCCCCGTTGGGCGATTTGATCGTAAACGGTGTGGCAGCCTGGGCCCAGACCTGCACCTGAATCAGACAAAGGACGGAAAGGGTGAAAAGTAGTTTTCTCATACAACCAGTGTTGGCTCAAAAATAGCGATTCTAACCGGCAGTTTGAAAGTATCCGCTTGGCGGGGGAAGAGGTCTTGGGGCAGAGGGCAGATGCAGTTGTGATGCTGGTTTCGTTTACCTTTGTAGCGATGCGTATGCTTACAGCTTTCCGGATGCTGTTTTTTGTTTTCTGCCTGGTGACAGCCGCTGCTCATGGGCAGCTACCCGCAAAACAAGTCAGGCAACAAGCCCAGGTTTGGCTAAGCATGAATGCACATTACCGTTTTAACCAGCATTGGGGGATCATCGGCGATGTTCATATCCGAAGGAATAATTTTCTCAAGGACCCCAGTTTTGATTTTGCCCGATTGGGCGCCAGTTATTGGTTCAACGATCAAATGGCTGTTGCCGCGGGATATGGTCACCTCTGGACTGCTCCCGCCAAAATAGAATGGAACACCTGGGGAAATGAACACCGGATCTACCAGCAATTTCAATACAACGGAAAATTGGGCAAAACGGGCGTATCCCATCGGATCAGAAACGAACAGCGATGGCAGCAGGTGATTGTGGACGATGAATATTCAGGCCGATTCCGTTTTTCCAACCGGGTGCGTTACCAGGTGAGTTTCGGATTTCCCATTTTCAAAAATTCCAAAGCGCCGGTATTGGTTTTGTCCGATGAGTTGCTGATTCAGTTCGGAAAAGAACTCGTGTACAACACTTTCGATCAAAACCGATTGTTCATCGGCATCAGACAAAACCTATCCAAAAACTTCAGTTATGATTTTGGGTATATGAATGTGTACCAGCAAAGGATCACCGGGTATCAGTATGATATGAACCATAC
>JBASZQ010000051.1:0-60864 GCA_049661025.1 Chitinophagaceae bacterium
ATTCTACACGGTATACCAATGCCAAAAAATATCGACTCCGGACTACGAACCAACCATTGCATTGGCTACATTTTCTACAAAAAACAGTTTTGCCATTAGCATCTCTGACAACGGCATAGGTGTACCACATCAGCTTGTAGATAAAATCTTTCAGCCATTCTTTACGACAAAACCAACCGGAGAGGGCACGGGCCTAGGGTTAAGCCTGAGCTATGATATCATTAAATCCTATGGAGGAGAAATCAAACTGGAGACCAGGGAAGGCAAAGGATCTACATTTACAATCATTATTCCGACCAATTAGTTGACACCAAATCGGCTATCTGAATTGAAAAATGCAAACACAAATTTTTGATTGTTTTGCGTCGATATAAAAGAGAGCTGGAAGAAAATGTATCACTTTGATCCTTCAGCAAACGCCTCCAGTTCTTTATAAAACTCCATGGCTTTGAGTACGGAACTACCTCCTGAAAAGGCAATCATCGTTCTGAACCATTTATTATCAAGGTTCTTTATGTGGTGGACTTTATACAACCAAATAGATAACAGGGCAAATGAACCAGTAAGCATCAACTGAAAGGCAATATAGCCCAAGCCAACTTGTGAAGGAAACCAGCTGCTGCTAAGGTAGAACGTTGTAAAAAATGGAAATTGCAAACACATTATCCTGGCGTGCTTAATGATCGAAAACTGCAAGGCTGTTAGTTGATGTTGAATATCTGAAATACTGCCATTATAGTTGATTTTCCTCGCCCATGTCAAATGCTTGATGTAATCATACAATGCCTTTAGATTAACGATGAAAATAGCAAAAACAGAGAATAAGAAGTAATCCTTTGAAGGTGTAAAATCCCTAATGGTAAAAAATATAAGACTGCCCAATATTACCAGGTAAATCACAAGAGACACAATACCCCGTTTCTTCAAGCTGATCAAGGCATCCATGGCTGATAAGGCTTTCTGGTTGGTTAACTCCCTTAGTAGCTTTCTATTGATCGCAAGAGACTGATCGATCTTCGTATGGTGCTCTTTCCACAATAGCAGAAAATTTTCTTCGTCCATAAACTATCTGTTTTGCATGGCAAACCTTTGCCTTAGAAGTTCCTTTAACCGGCCAATTTTAGTGCCTACATTTGACTCTGTAATGCCCATAATATCTGCAATCTCCTTGTAAGGCTTCTCTTCCAGATAAAGCAGCATCAGTGCTTTATCCAGTTCTTTTAGTTCACTGATAAATTGCTGCAAAAGAATATACTTCTGCTCTGACTCTTTACTCGTGCGCAAATCGCCAACTTCCACCATTGACGCCATCAACGGTAGAAAATGATTGTCCCGTACCTTCTGTTTGCGATAAAAAGAAATGGCCGTATTTAGTGCTATACGATACATCCATGTAGACAATTTATAGTTGGCATCATAGGAGTCAATGGCCTGCCAAAGCTTAAGCACAATATCCTGAAACAAATCATCCCTGTCAGGTTTACTCCTGCCATACATGTTGGCTATTTTGTAGATAATACCCTTATTTTCTTCTATAAGGGACATGAAATTGTCCGATTTGTCCATATTTAACCAACTGTTCTGCCTATGAGCTACCAATGATACGCCGACTACCATCTAAAATCACATGGGTGTGTTGACTATTTTATTCATACGATTACTGAATAAAAATGGACCTCCGCAAAAGATAATCCTAGAGATCAAACTACTTGCATCTCTACCACCTTATTTTAATCAGGAATAAGTTCAATAAGTACTTCTTTTCCATCTCTATCAAAATAAGTACATGTCATCGCAACCATGCTAATGCACCACTTGTTTATACCCAATTCCGCGCAACGCATGATAAAATGCATAAAGTCAGTTTCTCCTTTTTGGTGTGCCTTGAGTTCAGCGATAAAGCTTGTTGTATCCGCATATGCGCCAACCACTACAGGAACATACTTCGGAGGTGTGGTGGCCTGGTTTTCATCCCCGTAATAGGTGATATGACCATCGGCAACAAAGGCCTCGTACTGGGTTACACCCAAACCCTTGATCTCCCTAATATATGCTGGAAAATCCGCACCCGACTTAACTTTGCTGTGTGCAGCTTTGATCTGCTCTGCTGTAAACATTTCTGATTGTTTTATTGTGATCAATGAATACCCCGTAGGTATCTAACCAGATACAAAGTTGCCTTAAGACGATTGTCTGTGATTGTAAAAAAACGTTTTTAAAGAAAACGCTTGAGTTGTTCAGGCGTATGACCGGTGAACTGCTTTAGCTCCTTGATAAAATGCGCTTGGTCAAAAAAACCATACTCGTAGCAAAGGTCCGTTAGCGATTTAGCAGCTCCCATATTTTTCATCACTGCATTGAGGCGAACAATAGAAGCAAATTTCTTGGCAGTGGTTCCCACCGTTTTCCTGAATCTCTTCTCGAAAGGACTTTGGCTGATGAGAAGCATTTTATGCAGATCGCTGATCCGCATGGTCCCATGAGAATGATAGATCAGTCTCACCGCTTCCATAACCAATCTATCCGTTTCAATATGTCTTAACTGCGCCAGGAGAAAACGTTCAACTACGTTGATCCGTTGACGATCAGTGGACGCTGCGGAAAGCTTTTCTTCAACTATTGCAATGGCTGATGAACTGAAAAGTTCATCGAGGCCAAGACTAAGGTTAAACAAATCATGTACGGGATGCGAAGTGAAATGCGCAAAGCCAGTTTCTGAAAAATACACCAGCAGAGAACCAGCATTGACCGTGTTGGTGAAAGTCTTGGCAGCATCGGTCAACCCCGTAATACCTGCCGTAGATAAAATCATATCAGCGCCCTCTTTCTTTTCATAAAGCCGGCCGCGATATTGAAATCCGATCACCAGTCCCGTCTGAGGAAAAACAGTGTAAGTATTCTCAGCCGCATGCTCAGACAATACGAAATGCCTGACATAAGGTCTTAACTGTTCAATTGGCTGGAATTTCTCAAATCTCATGGTTATTCAGAAAACGGTTCATTTCCCTTTCCCTGCAACCACCTGTTGGATCCTACTGATCTGAACAGTGGGCTGCACATTGGTATACTTCTGAAAATCCGCAACGATCTCGTTGATATGCTCCGCGATAGCCTTGTGATAGGCATCGATGTCTTTCACGTGAAAAGACCCTACTGCCATATAAGGAGCCGGATCTGCAGCCGTTCTGCCGGAAACCCCTTTGATGATCTCATAGGACAAGAGGTTTGCACCCAGGTAGGAAGCTACCATCGGCATATGCTTCTCCTCATAGTATTTCATATCAAAAGTTTTCCCTTCACCAGCAGCATAAAACACAGATACTTTGTAAACACCGGTGGGCAGAGTTAAGGGCTGACTGGTTTTGCAAGCAGTAAAAACAAGCAGAATGATTAATACAATATTTCTCATATACTTTCTTTAATTGAATACATTAGATTCTCAACCAGGATGGCGAGGCATCCGTTGGCTGATTGACTCGTACCAAATGTCCGTCAGGATCAGTAAACTCAATCATCTCCATACCTAAATGTGAAGCTCTCGGCCCACTAAACGCAATGCCCTTGCCGGTTAGTGTTTCCATCACTTCGCCCAGACTATCAGTCAAAAAACTTACCACCGTTGATTGGGGAGATACATGGGTAGATAGGTTAAAGTCTACACCATCAACGCCCGACTTAAACACTTTCAGTCCAGGCTGGTCAATTGAAATCTCCAATCCCAAAATATCCGCATAAAATGCTTTGCTTTGATCTGGATCGGAGGCCCCTAGTTCAATTTCCTGCAGTCGGATCTTCATGAATTCAGTATGGAGTGAACGATTTCATTTCCTCAATTTAGCAATATTCTATTTCTGAACTTGCCAAATATAAACCGACTCATGCGAGTTGCAAAAGCCATCGATCAAAAATGAACACCAACCACCAAAAATATGGCAGCGAGCAAAAGCAATCCAACCACTACCGGCAAGATGAATTTCATCCAGGCTTTGTAACTCACGTTCACCATCATCAGTGCCGGAAAAACATTGGCCGTTGGAGAAATAAGAAACATGATGCCGATGCCATACAGATAGGAATTGACTACTTCCCTTCCGGGAATATTCAATAGGATTGCCAAAGTGCCGATGATGGGCATGGTGAGTACGGCCATGCCGGAAGAGGAACTAACCGGTACTGTAAAGAAAAAATAGAACAACATGACGAGTACAAGGAATATCGGTGGATAAACCCCCTGAACCAGGTTTGACGCGTAGTACAGAATTGAATCACTGACCAGGCCATCGTTCAAAACAATAGTGACACCACGTGCTAAACCAACGATCACGGAAACACTGAGCAATGACTCCATGCCTTTAATGAAAGTCTCCACAAAGGTTTTCTCGTTCATTTTGTCGATGATCGCAACCAACAGCGCTCCACTCAAAAACAAAGCCGACATCTCGGTGGTCCACCATCCGAAAAAAATGATGCCGATGATCATGACGGTGAACGTGAGCAGAAAAATAATCAAATGGATAACAGTTTTCAATGGCAACGAAGTAGTATCGCTCTCTGCTTCAACAGAACGATTCAATGATTTTCCACCTCCATCCATTTGCAGCACAAAAGAGGCAGAAGGATCTCGTTGAACTTTATTCGCATACCTGAGTAGATACCAGGCATAGAAAGATGTGGACACCAGAAAAAACAAAACCCGTTCATAGAATCCATCCATCCAGTTGATACCAAGCGTATTGCTGGCAATGATGGTGGAAAACGGATTGGAAAAACTGGAAATAAACCCAAGAGCTGAACCGCCAAATACAACAGCGAGTGGAACCATAAGATCATAGCCCGCAGCTAAAAAAAGCGGCACCAGTACCGGATAAAAAACAATTGACTCTACATCCATGCCATAGGAACCACCAAGAAATGAGAAAATATAAGTGAGTATGACGATGAGCAATCGCTCCCGGCCCTTCATCCGGTAGGCCAGGTATTTCACCCCTGTCAGCATTGCTCCGGTGGCATTAAAGACCTGCATAAAGCCGCCGATGATGAGAATAAAAAGGACGATGTCGATGCTATTAATGATGCCCTTGATCGGCGCCTGTAGTATGGCAATAAACCCCTGTGGTCTTCTACCTTCCTGCTGATACGTATTGGGAATAGATATCGGCTTTCCGATTTCACCTTTAGCAAATTGCGCCAATGGAATCCGGATAGATAAACTGTCCAGGGTACGCTGTGTAAATGGAAGGGTTACTTCCCCCTCTTTAGATGTCACGAGAAAATGCTGGTTGTTACCGTTGGATAGTTTACTGTACTGTCCCGAAGGCAATACCCAGGTACTGGCAGCAGCTAAGACGATCACTGCCATCATCAGGGTTGTGGCAGTGGGGAGGGCGAATTTTCTTCCAATCAATAGAAACGAGTGATTAAGTTAAAGGGTTGCCAGCTAAATATACAACATTGACAAGCACAACCTACTACCCCTTGATTTTTGAAATGGTCTTACCCGTTGCCTTCGTAGGCTTATCCATATCCTTTATGGCAAATGCGATGGCTTCTTTGATCAGCGCTTTCACTTTAGGGTTTCTATAATCCGATGGCTTTTTTACATCGATATGCCTGATCAGGTTTCCGGTTCCGGTCAGCAGCTTAGCCGGATCCTTCAACAGCGTGCCTTTGTTAAACCCAAGGTTCAGGTGATTGGTGTAGATGGGCAGCATACAAAAAGCGTCCGACAACTTATCTGAAATCGAGAAGACCGCCGTTAAGGCGTGGGTATGGTAGAGCAGTTCATTGCAATCAGGGCACAACTCAAGCATATACTCCCTAAGGTCCTTAAACAATGCAATCAACGCCGGATCTTTAAAATCCAGCAAGTGTTGAAAATCCGGGTGTATGGGTCTAGCTGCACTCATATCGAAAACGATTAAAGAAAGAATATCGCACAATATTCATCCACGCTCCAAAACAACACGAAACGCTGTAATCACAAGTTCACCACTACACCGCATGCCTTCGCAGAATCGATAAACACCATATCAATAAAACAGCATGTAACACAACTGCGGGCCATAGACCCCGGCCAGACACCTGTTCAATCACTGCGGCGTATACAAGAAGGGTTATGGCAAAGACATTGAATGCAAGCATGGCTTTGACCATGGCTGACGAATGTGGATCATTTCTCGAGAACCAACAAGCAATGGCAATGGTCAATAATGCCGCACCGGCCAGCCTCGCGACCAACACTCCTTCAGGCTCGGTTAGTGCTCTGCCGAGTAAGCTTTTGGCCACAGTGGCAGGAACCATCGCAAGACCCAAACCAGTAAGTGCTTCAATGATTGCCGTTGCTGTAAAGAATGATTTCATACGAATTAAAGTTAATTCCGAGGCATTTGAAAAACAAAGAATCCCCTAATTCCCGGAGCGAGCAGAGGCAAATCTATATCCTCCCTAATCAAAATAGTCAACCATCTCCCATTCTCAGTCGAAATGTCAATACAATGTGTCGGCTTTATCATCGTGATACCGGTTTAAAATACTCAATATAATTTGAAAGCTTGGCGCTAAAATTCCAAAACTGGGTAAACTTGTCTAGCTCAAATATTTCGCAAGTATTCATATCTTTCATCGCAACGATGAAAAAATGTCTCTCTGTTTTTCCCCCACCTTTTGTCAGAATTGCGGTGTCATATATATCCTTCCAAAGAAATGTTTGTTTTTCTATTTCAATTTTAGTTTTATCTATTAAGATATTATAGTCCGAAGGTTTTTAAAGAAGAAATGCACACTAGTTCCGAAAATAAAAGCCACAGATACGATATATTCAAACACCAGAAACAATGTGTCAGTGTTAGTTTTGAAAAAAGTGTCTCTGATCGTTTTTGAAGATGCAAAAACTGCAAAAATCAAAAACCAGTACTTTGATGTAGCGTCATGCTTGAATTTCTTTTCTATTAAGTCCTGTTTTATTTTTTTTGTGCTTTCAAACTCTCTAGTAGATTTAATATGCATATTGGAGAATAGCTTTGTCACTGAAAGCTTATTCAATTTATTTACTTCCGCCTGTCTTATTCGCTCAAGAAATTCGTCTTGATGATACATTTAAGTGGTCATTAATATTCATATAAAATAGTTTTTCTTTTTAAAGACAGGGAATCTATGGTTTATTCAGTCTACAAAAATGTCATTTAAAAATTTGCAGTTAAAGTTAACAACTAAAAGCAAACATTGAAAGTGGAGCCCAAACTGCTGCTGACATTTGAACACAGCCGAGGTTGGGTGCTGCAATTTAGTACTGTTCAAACGTAATCATTACTTTCCAATGTCTTTAAGGCGATATTTTGTCGCCGGTTTTTTACAAAATCATTGCCACCTGCTGTTTTTCCACTTCAGATTGTAACAAGCGTTGAGTCATCAATTTGCTTTTCCTGTTTTGTATTGTCTAGCCATTTTTTCGCGTGTTGTCCAACATACTCAGAAAAACCCCAACCACCCATGTCAAACTTGTATCTCTTTAACTTTCGTCTTGCGGTTTTAATCACATTGTCTGACCATGTTACAAATTCTACTGATTTATTGACCCACTGCACGTCTTTAATGAATGATGGTTGAAAATAAAGTCGCCCCCGAAATAATTTGTTATTATCGAAGTTGCACCGGTCGTAATGCAAAACAGGCAAGTCATTGTCTGCTACAAGCCAATACCCATACTTTTCAATATGAGTGAGCTTTACTTGATAGAAATCTTGTTGCCTGACTAAATATATTCTTGTACCTTCTTTTCGAAGATCAGTCGGTATTGTCGTATCAACCGTCTCAACTTTACCATGAAAATGATAGTATGGTAGAAGGATTATGTCACCTGTCGCTTTTAATAAGTCCTCAAATTCTTGATAGTCGTCTGGATGTAAGTAAAAACTCATTTGTCTTCCCATAGTCCAATGTAAAAGCTTATAAAATATCAGGTATCGGTTTGCGGTATGACGATGTAGAGCTTTTGAAAAACGTCACCTCAACCATTGCATAATTACAAAATAGAATTACAAATGTTGAATTAGTCAACGCCTGCCTCACTATTATCAAGCCGACGTTAGTGATCGTTTTCTTTGTTAATATTTGATTCTTAAGTTTATTTTTCCAAACTCTTTTGTCTTTCCATTTTTATGGTCGTCAAATGTTAATGATAGATTGTTTGTTGGGGATAATATGAATTTAATCTTATCCTGTCCGAAAAATTGTTGAATAAAGTCGTCAGATTCGTCAAAATTTGAAACTCCGAACTCTGCGCTTGTCAAGCTTTTAAAACCACTTTTATGTTGCGTTGGTTCATTTTCACTTTTCTTTTGACCTTTGAATGGGAGTCTGAATGTCCAAGGCAAATTTAGGTTTTGCTCGTTTTTTAAAATGTCTATACTCAATCCAACAGGAAAATATGCAGGTTGATATTTAAAAGCATTTTTAAAAAGACTTTCCGTTTCATCTGTGTTTACTATACAAAGTCCAAATGGCGAATTATTTGAATTGAAATCTGCTCGTTGCCACAATCCTGTAGGTTTTGTTAAGTCACTTTTTAATTCTTCTTCATTGTGAACCCAAAGAATTTCCAAAAAGAAGTTCTCAAAGTAGAATTTTCTGTTAGTTGTACCTTGTCCAGTGTGAACTCTGCTACTACCTTCCGTCAAACCAAATTGTACAAGTTCCTCAGCAATTTTACCCTTGTCGTTTGTGAATATGAAAATATGGTCTATGTACATTTTGAATTTACTTATGCCTTTTACGATGTCATACTAAAGTTGCCACCAACATTTAAATTTACACGCTCTTCGCTGAAAACGCAAGCATAAAAAGCTATGTTAAAATAGATTTATCGAAACAGAAAATTAAAATTGATTGCATTCACTTCCCCGTGTTTACATCAGAAAAACGCTTGCTGAAATTTGGTTTTCTACGGCGCAAACAGGTTTGACGAACGCGGTGAAAGGAAAAGGTAAAATTGCGTAAACCTGGTTGTCGCTATCCCACTGCCCTTATCCCTAACCCCTCCCAATGCCCAATGCCCAATGCCTACCCAAGACTCCGCCATAAATGCAAACACGCATAACTCCTATACGGACTCCAGGCCGCCGAGATCTTTAGCATCTTCGCTTTCATCTTCTTCTTATCCGTCTTCTTAATCTTATATAATTCGCACATCGCATTCTGTATCCCAAGATCATCCACTGCAAACACATCCTCCCGCCCCATCGTGAACATCAGCAACATCTCCACCGTCCATCGGCCCACCCCTTTGATGGGTGTCAAGTACTTGATCACTTCTTCGTCCGTCATCGCATCCAATTTCTCATCGTCCATTCCCTCTTCCAGTGCAAACCGCGCCACATTGTGCACATAATTAGCCTTAGCATTGGAAAACCCTATGCCTCTGAAAGTCTCCACCTTCGTATCCAATATCTGCTGCGGCGTGGGAAAGGAACCACCATACAATGCCATAAACCTGTCACGAATCACTGTGGCCACCTTCGTACTCAACTGCTGACTCAATATGGAATGACAGAGTTTTAAATAGTAGTTAGGGTGAGGCGTAAGGGTGAGGATACCCTGTTCTTTTACCAGTCCCGCGAGAATAGGATCAACTTTCTTAAAATGTTTTACGTATGCCAAAATGAAAAATATAAAGCATGAAAATACGCCCAAAATATTCACATTGCCGTAACCTTTCGGAAATATTGCGGTAATACTTGCTTTCTAGTTTTGTGAAACTCCAAACCATTGAAGACGCACTATCGTACCATTGTCATGTCTGACATTCACCTCGGTATACAAAACTCCCGGGTTAAAGAAGCCGTCCATTTCCTCCGCAGCCACACCTGTGATACGCTCATCCTCAACGGCGATATTATTGATGGATGGCAGCTCAGCAAATCCGGCAAATGGAAGAAAAAACACACCGCCTTTTTCAAACTGATCATGAAGTGGTTGGCAACAAGTGAAACAGAAGTGATCTATCTCCGCGGCAATCACGATGACTTCCTGGATGAGGTCCTCCCCCTCCAACTCGGTAATTTCTCCATCGTTCGACAGCACATTCATCAGTCCGGCAACAAAAAATATTTCGTGGTGCATGGAGACATCTTTGACTCCGTAACCACAAACCTGAAATGGATCGCTAAACTGGGCGATATCGGCTATACGTTCCTCCTCTGGCTGAACCGTCACTACAATCAATACCGTGTCAAACGCGGCCTCCCCTACTACTCCCTCTCGCAGGTAGTGAAACAAAAAGTAAAACAGGCGGTCTCCTTCATTACCGACTATGAAAAGGAACTCTGCCAGGTGGCGAAACAGGAGCGCTGCGATGGTGTGATCTGTGGACATATCCATCACCCGGACAATAAAATGATCGATGAGATTCACTATCTCAACTCCGGCGACTGGGTGGAGACGATGAGCGCACTCGTGGAAGATGAAGACGGAAACTGGGAGGTGATCTTCTATAAAGAATGGCTGCAACTGGAAGAAGAAAGAAGCCAGACACAACTGCCAACAGAATGGGAAATTGAATTGGATCAAATCCTGCAGCATGCCTGAACAACGCTTCATCATCGCCGTACAAGGGGAAGGTCGTGGCCATCTCACACAGGCCATCGCGATCATCCATCTCCTGCAGGAACAGGGTCACGAGGTTTGTGGCGTAATCGCCGGAACAAACCCCCACAAGCCTTTACCTGATTTTTTCTTAAAGGCCGTCTCCGCGCCATTGCTGCAAGTGCAAAGCCCCCATTTTACGATGAACAAGAAAGGCAGTGCCATCCATATGCCGGCAACGATACTGCATAACCTTCGCCGTGCAGGAACCTACCTGGACAGTCTCCGTAAAATGCGCCGCTTCATTGAGGGCCATCAGCCAGACATCGTCATCAATCTCTATGAACCACTGGTGGCACTATATACCCTGAGTTATTTCCGGAATTTCGAGATCATCGCCATCGCCCATCAATACATCTACCTGCACAAGGAATTTCATTTTCCAAAAGGATTCACTATGCAGGGTGCCTTCCTGAAATATTACACTAAGTTCACCGCCATCGGTGCAAAAAAGATCATGGCTTTATCCATGTATGCGCTGCCCAATCATCCGGACAGTAAACTGCAGGTGACGCCGCCGGCACTCAGGCGAAATCTTCTGCGTAGAACGCCAGCGGTTGAGCCATTTATCCTGGTCTACATCATCAACACCCACTTTATGGGGGAGATTATCCAGTGGCACAAACAACATCCACAGGTTAAACTGGTCTGCTTTACAGATAACCGTGACGTGAAGGAAAGATACAAAGGAACATACAAGATCGATGAGAACCTGGTCTTCCATTCCCTCCACCAGGAGAAATTCCTGGACCTGATGGCAAGGTGCAGCGCACTCGTTTGCACAGCGGGTTTTGAATCCGTCTGTGAGGCCCTATTCTTCAGCAAGCCCGTTATGCTCATTCCCGTGGAAGGTCATTTTGAACAATATTGCAATGCGAGAGATACTGCCCGTATTGGTGCAGGGGTTTACAGCGAGCATTTTGATTTTGACCCTGAGGTTATTGCCTCCCTGGCACAAAATATGCTTGGGGAATCATTCAAAAAATGGGTAGAAAGTTTTCCAGATTGTCTGGATTCTACAATTGCTAAAATCGGCAATGGCATGACATGGAATTTTAGAAATGCTAAAACACGAAATAGAGTTGCTACCTAATAAGTGAGAATGTACCTCTAACATAGACCGGTCCATCTGAATCACTGCCGGTGACTACATAGATATAGGTCCCGCTGTTTTGCACAATTCCTTTTACCTTACCGTCCCAACCATCATTAATATTTGAAGTGGAAAATATTCGTTCACCCCACATGTTATAGATACTAAAATTTTTCAACTCAATTGTAGTATTTAGCGGGATCCTGTAAAAATCATTCTTTGCGTCACCATTTGGTGTAAACGCATTGGGCATAAAAAGCTTTTGCTGAACATTAATAATACTTGATGCTGAGTCAACACATCCAAGTGTACTGTATGCGCTTAGAATTAACACTGTTTTCTTCTGAAGAGGTATAGTAGCAGGTGTAAGGGTGTTGGAATTTATCAATGCGGCAGACGGTCGCCATACATAAGAAGAGACATCTCCTGTCATCGTTGCGCGAATCAAAACAGAACTACCAACAGTAACTAGTGTATCTGCAGGAGTAATCTCAATCTTAGGTGGCTCCTCCACATACATACTGACAATGTTAGAAGACACAGGCAATATGCAACCATATTTATCTTCAACTATAAGACCTACTTCGTCATTATTTTTTAAAGAACGGGAAGTATAAGACTGGCCATTACTCGCAACAGGTATTCCATTGAGTTTCCATTGAAACAGAAAAGAAGTATCTGCATTTTGTGCCACGGCTTTGAAAGTCACTTCGGAACCTACACAAACGCTATCGCTTGAAGCTGTTATGCTAACAATGGGTACTAATGGGCTACGTATGCTGATGGAGACAATATTTGAGCGCGCCGTTAACTTGGGGGAACAAGGAGGCACAGCGGCCTGTTCAACGTCACAAGATACCAAATCGCCATCCGAAAGTGTTGATGTTCTGAAGACTGCACTATTTGGGCCAACATCTATATTGTTCAATTTCCACCGATAGGTCAATGATGATCCTCCATTCAATACTGCCGCATTGAAAGTAACTGTATCGTTCTTACATAACATCGTACGATTTGTTGAAACAGTAACAGCAAGGGCCTGGGGCTGGGTCCCTGAAACAGTGATCGCGTTACTTAAAACTTTAGTTGTCCCAATACAATCAGGGAAATGCATTGCACACATTACTACATCACCTGGCTGAAGACCAGAAGCTGTCCATTGGAGACTATCGGTGCCCACAACTTGTCCGTTCTTTGTCCAAACAAACCAGGAACCTGCAACTTCAAAATATGGCGTAGCTGTGAATGTGATACTGGAGCTGTTACAAATGGTTGTAGTAGGTGACGCAATCCTGACAACAGGGCTTGCTGCTGGCCCGGGTTCCTGAGAAGGCGGCACACCAATGTGTAATTTCCTGATCCGCAATGTCCGGCTATCGCAAATCAACAGATTACCTTTGTTATCGAACGAAAGTCCTAGTGGCGAATCCAGCTGAGCGTTGATCGCCAGGCCTCCGTCACCACTAAAGCCGTTGACGCCAGTTCCCGCAATGGTGTTGATTATTCCGGTTGAAGCATCAATCTTTCTTAACCTGGAATCTACATACTCCGCTACATAGATATTACCTAATGCGTCAATGGCAACTCCGGAAGGTTCAATAAGACTTGCATTTACAGCCAAACCACCATCTCCGCCATGGGCTCTGGAACCATTTCCCGCAAGTGTTGTAATGATACCTGTTGCAGCATCTATTTTTCGCAACCGATTGCTCCCGGGTCCAATTTCGGTAAAGTATACATTTCCTTGGGCATCTACGCATATGCTGCTGGGATCCTGGATACTTGCATTGACAGCCAGTCCACCGTCACCAGTAGAACCATATGTCCCGTTTCCAGCATAGGTAGTAATGACTCCGGTGGCTGAATGCACTTTTCTGATTCGAGAGTTATCAAAGTCGGCAATGAACAGGTTGCCATTGTCATCTATTGCAATATCCCAAGGCCTGTTAATCTGCGCATTCACTGCCAATCCTCCATCGCCACTGTATCCCGCTGAGCTATTACCAGCATACCGAGTGACGATTCCGGTTGACATATCTATTTTCCGAATACGGTGCCCGCTTAACTCTGCAATATAGATATCTCCTTTCTTATCCATTTTGATGGCCCTGGCAAACTGGAACAAAGCGTCGGCTGCTGGCCCCCCGTCTCCAGTCCCTGCCCAGGTGTCTGTACCAGCGATCCTGACCACCAGGCCACTACTGTCAGAGAGTTTTTTTATGGAATTCCCGCAAACGAAGAAAATATCATTATTAGGGGCTACACACGCACTGTGAGGATAAAATACTGGTAAACACAAAGGAGGTTTATTATCCTGGTAACAAGAACTTATACCATTACCAATGATGCTAGTAATATATTGCCCTTTCGAAACAACGGATACAAAAAAGGTGATCAATAAAAATGATACCCTCAATAAATATGAGCGGGTCAAAGGATTAATGTCTTTTGGTGTTTATCAAAACAAGTTACAATAAAATTAGCTAACTCAAAGTCCAACTCACCGTTCCATCCTTCTCGTCTTTCAACGCAATGCCTACTTCCTGCAGGGCATTGCGGATCTTATCTGATGTAACGAAGTCCTTCTTGCTGCGCGCATCTTTACGGATATCGATGATCAGCTTCAACACACCGTCCAGCTTATCATCATTACCCGCGCTCTCCATCTTCATCCCAAAAATATCCACCAGGAAAACAGTGAACTGCTTTTTCAACTCTTCCAGCCCAGCTGCAGAAAGCGTTTGCTTTTCATACGCACCACTCTTGAAGGAATTGATATGGTTCACCATCGTGAACATATTGGCCAGCACTTTTGCCGTGTTGAAATCATCGTCCATCAACTCATTAAACTCACGCGCCAACGCCAGTAGCTGCCCTTCCACCTCTGCATTCTGCACTTTGCTTCCATCGTGCTGCATCTGCATCAACAACGTATACGCTTCCCACAAGCGCTTCATGCCTTTCTCTGCTGCCTGTAACGCTTCATTGCTGAAGTCCAGCGTACTTCTATAATGCGTTTGCAAAATGAAAAAGCGCACCGTCATGGGGCTATAGGCCTGCTGAAGGATGGGATGCTCGCCACTAAAGAGCTCGCTCAACTTGATCACGTTGTTGTAGCTCTTACCCATCTTCTTTCCGTTGATGGTGATCATATTATTATGCAGCCAATATCTTGCTGGCACTTCATGGTTGCATACCACACTCTGTGCGATCTCGCACTCGTGATGCGGAAATTGGAGATCCATACCACCGCCGTGGATATCAAATCTTTCGCCCAAATATTTTGTACTCATCGCGGAGCACTCAATGTGCCATCCCGGAAAACCCTCGCCCCATGGGCTTTTCCAGCGCATGATGTGCTCGGGCGCCGCGTGCTTCCACAACGCGAAATCAGATTTATTTCTTTTCTCTTCTTGAGATTCCAGTTCTCTTGTGGTCTCTAATTGTTCATCCAAGACCCGACCAGACAAGATCCCATATGGTATTCCTTTTTGACCAAAATCCTTATGGTATTTCTCTACATCGAAATACACAGAACCATTGGCCACATACGCATAGCCATCGGCAATGATCTTCTCGATCATCACGATCTGCTCCACAATATGTCCGGTAGCCGTAGGCTCGATGGTAGGATCCAGGTTGTTAAACTGGTGCATGGCCCAATGGAAGAGATTGGTGTATTTCTGCACCAGCTCCATCGGTTCCAGTTTTTCGAGGATCGCTTTCTTCGCGATCTTATCTTCTGCCTCCCGGCCCTCTTCTTCAAAGTGGCCCGCATCGGTAATATTGCGCACGTAACGCACTTTGTTGCCAAGAAAAGTCAGGTATCTGTAAACGATATCAAACGTAATGAAAGGTCTGGCGTGACCGAGATGACTTTCGCCGCTGACGGTGGGTCCACACACATACAGTCCAACATGTCCGGGGGTTATTGGTACAAAATCCTCTCTCTGTCTGCTCAACGAATTATACACTTTCAGCGCCATAGTCGCCAAAATTATCATTTTTCGGACATTTTCAGATCGGTGATTAACCCACGATGGTCTGAGAGATCTCTCGTCACCATCTTGAACTGTTCCACCTGAAGCCTCGGGGAGGTAAATATATAGTCGATCCGCAAGGTAGGCAGCCAGGTCAGAAACTTAGACCTGCCGCTGATGAAGCTTTTGCCGAGGCCGGTCCCTTCCTCAAGAAATGCGTCCCGCATATCCCCCCGCACCGTCTCATAAGCATATGAATTGGGCACATCGTTCAAGTCGCCGCAAACAATAACAGGGTATGGAGAACGGCTCACTTCCCTTTCAATGATATCTGATTGCACACCCCTGAGCGAGAAGGCGTACTGCATTTTCCGGAAGATATTCTTGGAGGCCCGCAGGCCCTGATCTTCCTGATTCTTGATCTTATAAAGATCCTCGTAATCGCGGTTCATGAACCCATAGCTCTGCAGGTGGAAGGTGATCACACGGATGGTGTCTTTACCAACCAGGATGTCAGCAGCCACGGGGTCTTCAGCTGCAGTGGCATAGTTCTCCGGCAACTGATAGGTATATTTTTTTACGAAAGGGTAACGGGAAAAGATGACGGTGCCAGATTGGGATCTCGAGGATCCGGTAGTGACCGATTCTATTGAAACATAAGGATAGTGTAGGGAATCCCTGAACAGTTCCAGATTACGGCGTTTTTTAGATGGACCCGTATAAAACTCCTGCAGACAGAGTACATCTGGTTGGTACTTCACCACTTCCTCAATGATATCCTTGAGGTTATTGTTTTTGGGATCGAAGAAATCTTTGTTGTAAGGCGTGAACCTGCGTACGTTCCATGACATCACCCGAACTGCGGTGGAATCTTTTGCGGGCCTGAAGCTCCCGGAGAAATTGAGACCGAAGATGAGGCCGATGCTGGGAATGGATATGAGGATGGCGATCAATCCGGCAATGGCCAGTCGTTTTCTTTTGAACAACACGCAAAAGAACATCATGATCAGCAAGGCCAGAAAGAGATAGGGGAAAAGCAGACCGGTGAAACCCACGAACCACCATGATGCCGGATGCAGGTGCGGCGTTACTGACGCTGCCAGGAAAACGCAGAGAAGGGCAATATAGGTGATCGAGAAAAATCTTCCCGCAGCTTTAACCAGCATCATCAAATTTACAAATCTTCTTCACTCGCCCTGCGCAACAGATCTTTCTCTTCCTCGGTTAGTTTCTCATACCCTCTCAGGTTGATCTTATCGAGGATTTCGTCTATACGCTGCTGTGTGAGATTTGTTGTTTTCTTGTAAGGCTGGGTACCGCGTGTATTATAGAATACTTCCTGTTTCACGGGAGATTTGCGTGCAGGCACTTTTTTCCTCGCGTCAAAGAGATTCGTAAACCAATCGTAAGCCTGATTCATCCATTCTCCCCAATCTCTACCACTGCGCAGTGCATGTGCAAAAAGGAAGCCAATGATGGCTGCGGCAATATGCGGCAGAAACCAGGCGCTATGCGCTTTCAGGAAGAAAATATCTACCGCGCAAAACACCAGGGTCAGCACCCAGAGCGGGATGCCGCCATTGATCATCGGGAAGATGCGGTAACCCGGAGCGAAGGTGGTAGCCCCCACAGCGATGGCAATAATACCTGCCATCGATCCATAATAAAATCCGGCATCTGGCATCTGACTGAATTGGGGAACGAGGTTATAACCCACCATGTGTACCAGTGCGGGGATCACGGAGCCATACATATACAGCGGGATAATGCGGCGGTTACCGGTGAGGTCCTGAAAGATGAAACCGAAGGTCCAGAGCCAAAGCATGTGGCTGATCAACAACCAAAGGTCCAGCTGGGTGAAGCCTGCGGTGAAGATGGTCCAGGGCCTGGTGAGCAGGGTGCCTGCACTGCCCGGCATGGCAAACCATTCAAAGACGTTCCGGTAGAATGCGCCTTCCTGAAGGTTCGACAAACCGTATACGGCGAGGATAAAGCGTAAGGTGATGTAGAAAAAAACATTAATGGCAATCAGAATCAGGAGCGCATTATTGTCACTCCAGATCGAGGTTCTCCGCCTTGAATAGTAATCACGATCTCCCATATTCCCCTGTTTTCACTGGTATGTAAAAATAAACATTCCCGCCGTTTGGGGAACGTTAATTAATAAAACCCGCGACGGTTCTTTTTGTTCCAGATGATAATGATGAGCAGGCCGATGGCGGCGCCGCCCACGTGGGCAAAATGCGCCACACCGGAGTTCTGGTTGGAAAAGCCGCCAAAGAGGTCCAGGGCGATCATGCCGATCATGGCCCATTTGGCCTTGATGGGTATGGGGATGGGGATGATCAGAAGCTCCGTATTGGGGAAGGTATAGGCGAAAGCGGCAAAAATGCCCATCACAGCACCGGAAGCGCCGAGGGTGGGGACGCTCACCACCTGGTTATATAATTCCTTGGAAATACGGCCCGCATCATAATACGCTTGCACCTCCCGCATATCAAACCACAACGCACCCATCTGCACCAATCCGGCACCTAATCCGCAGATCAGGTAAAAGATGAGGAATCGCTGTGAACCCCAGAGCTTCTCCAAAGTGCTCCCGAACATCCACAGGGCAAACATATTGAAGAGGATATGTGTGATCCCGCCTGAATCATGCAAGAACATGTAGGTGAGGAACTGCCACGGCTTATACAGCGGCGATTCATAAAAATGCAATGCAAAAAGATTCTCGATATCAAACGCAGGGTTCTGAATTGTGATCTGCGCCAGCCATACCAATCCATTGATGATCAACAGGTTTTTGATCACCGGCGGAATACTTCCACCTATGCCCATTTCTCTTACGTTCATAACTAATCTGTTTTAATAATGTGGCTGACGCTTCGCGAGGAATTGGGCATTAGGCACTGGGCATTGCCGGCCTGCACGGAAACACCCCGGAGTGACTGCGGGCGCGCCGCAACGCACGGCGCGCCTTCCATCATTGCCGCATTACCGCATTGCCAAATTGCCACATTCCTCAAGATTTCAGCTCCAAAAGAACAACATTCTCTATATGGTGCGTATGCGGAAACATATCCACCGGTCTTATCCTCGTCACTTTATATTTTTCATCCAGCAGCTGCAGATCCCTCGCCTGCGTGGCCGGATTACAACTCACATACACCACCCTCGGTGCCGCAATCTCCAGCAAGGTACGAACCAATTTCTCATGCATGCCCGCCCTGGGAGGATCGGTGATCACCACATCGGGTCTTCCATGCTCCGCAAAAAATACATCGGTACACACCTCACTCACATCGCCCTGAAAAAAGGATGCATGGTTCACTCCGTTGGTTGCAGCATTGATCTTTGCATCTTCCACCGCTTCGCCAATCACTTCCACCCCAATCACTTTCTTCGCCTGGTCACTGCAAAAGATACCGATGCTTCCCGTGCCACAATAGAGATCATACAACACTTCATTACCCGTGAGCCCGGCAAACTCACGCGTGATGCGGTAGAGCTCCAAACCCTGGCCCGTATTGGTCTGGAAGAAACTTTTGGGCCCGATTTTGAACACATAATGATCCAGCTTCTCCTCGATATATCCTTTTCCATACCAGGTACCCGGTTCAAGATCGTGAATAGAATCGTTCACCTTGTGATTAACGGTATAGATCAACGTTGTGATCTGCGGAAATGCCGCAAGCAGCTCATCGAAAATAATTTCCAACGCATCCTTGTCGTCATCACCCACCACCAGGTTCACCATCAGCTCGCCCGTATTCGCATAACGGATCACCAGGTTGCGCAAAAAGCCTTTGTGTGCCCTGATATCGTAAAAACTGAACCCTTCCCTTAATCCTATCTCCTTTACCTTCTCCCTTATTCCGTTAGACGGTTCTTCCTGTAAGTAACAAGTATGGATATCGATGACCTTATCAAACCATTTCGGGATGTGATAACCGAGTGCGGGCTGGTCAGACGGACCGTTGGCCCTGAACTCAGCATCAGTGAGGTATTTGCGGCTGGAAAATGTATACTCCAGCTTGTTGCGGTAAAACTTCGTTTTGGCTGCGCCGAAGATGGGCTCCATCGGCGGCAGCTCCACTTTTCCGATCCGCCGCAAGTGCTCGGCCACCTCCCTGTTCTTGAATGCCAGCTGCTCTTCATAGGGGATCATCTGCCACTTGCATCCTCCGCAAACGCCAAAGTGCTGGCAGAAAGGCTGCACACGCTTTTCCGAAGGTTTATGGATCTGTAGCAACTGGCCCTCGGCCCAGTCTTTCTTGCTCTTTAACAATTTCACATCCACCACATCGCCCGGCACTGCACCTTGAATAAAGATCACTTTTCCGTCAACACGTGCCAGGGCCTTCCCCTCCGCCGCATAGTCCGTCACCTCCACCTGTGTAAGCACCGTTTGTTTCCTGTTGCGCATCCGGCAAAATTAGCCCGCAGGAAACGAAATGGATTAACAAAATGTGAAATGCTTTTAAATTACTTTTGCTGCAATGCTTTCCCTTATGCATCGAAAAACCATTTTTGCTTTTCTGGGCCTGTTCTTTAGTGTATCCGTATTTGCCCAAACCGGCTATGAGATCAAGGTTACCCTCAAGCCTTTCACCAAAGGCTATCTCTTCCTTGCCCATTATTATGGCCAGAAGCAGGCCCTCGTGGATTCTGTGCCCATCAATACCAACAGCGAAGCCGTTTTTTCCGGGAAGGAGAAACTGCCAGGTGGCATTTACATGATCGCATTTCCCAACAAGGACGGCTATTTTGAATTGGTGATCGATAAGGAACAGCGGTTCTCTGTATCCGCTGATTCGGCAGACCTGCTGCGATCCGTGAAGTTCACCGGCTCCAAAGAAAACCAGCTCTTCAAATCCTACCAGGATTTCACCACCGTGGTGGGCGGGGAAATGAACAACCTGCAAAAATCCTACGCCAAAGCGCCTACCAAGGCTGATTCCGCGAAGATCATGGCGCAGTTGAAAGACAAAAATCTTCAATTGAAAAACTACCGCCAGGATTTCATCAAAACCAATCCTGACCACTTACTATCTGCAGTGTTCAAACTCCTCAATGATCCTGTGATCCCGGAGACCTACAAAGACTCGGCCCTTATCTACCAATACTACAAATCACATTACTGGGATGGCGTGAATATGAGCGATACGCGATTGCTTCGCACGCCTGTGTTCCAGCCCAGGTTCAACCGGTATTTTGACGAGGTGCTTCCTCAACAGGCAGATTCGCTGATCCTTGAAGCCGATGAAATGATGTTTGCCGCCCGAGGCAGCAAAGACATGCGGCAGTATATTTTGGCAACGCTCACAGAGAAATATGTGAACCCGAAATACATGGGTCAGGATGCTGTTTTTGTGCATCTCTTCCAGAAATACTTTATCGCAGGTGAGGCCGATGCGTGGATGACGGAGAAATACAAGAAGTTCATCTTCGACCGCGGTTATAGCCTGATGGCCAACGTAGTGGGTGAAAAAGGGGCCAACCTGAACATGGTGGATACCACCGGAAAAAAGACCAATCTGTATGATGTAAAGAGCACCTATACGGTGGTTTGCTTCTGGGATCCCACCTGCAGCCACTGCCAGGTGGAAGTGCCCAAGCTGGATTCTTTCTATCACGCCAAGTGGAAGGCCATGGGTGTCAGGATCTATGGTGTGATGACTGATGGGGGGAAAGACAAGTGGCTGACTTTCATCAAAGAGCACAATTTGAAAGACTGGATTCACGTTTATCAAACCAAGGAAATGAAGGATGCCGAAATTCAGGCCAGCCAGCCGGGCTTCAGGCAGTTGTACGACGTATACCAGACGCCGATGTTATATCTGCTTGACGCCGACAAAAAAATCCTGGCGAAAAAACTGAGTTACGAGCAACTCAATGATTTCCTAGACCATAAAATAAAGTCATCAGGTACTAAATAATCCATGAAGACCATACTGATCATCACCGGGGCACTGCTGTTGACCTGTGCCGCGCAGACACAAACCTTATTCACTTACGGGAACCAACAGGTGAGTGCCGATGAGTTTATCCGTGCGTTCAAAAAAAATGTGGAACCCGGAACCGTAACAGAAGCTTCTGTGCGCAACTACCTGGATCTGTACACCCGTTTCAAACTGAAGGTGCAGGACGCTTACAATATGAAGCTTGACACCCTCGTCAACAAACAGGAAGACATTGCCGCTTTCAGAACCCAGATCGAGGATCAGTTCATGTTTGATTCAGCACTGCAGGAAAAGATGATACGGGAAGTTAAACAGCGTGCCACCAAAGAAATCCGTATCTCTCATATCCTTATTCCGTATAAAGAAGAGTTTGCGTTTTATCCGCAGATCGATGTCATCATCTCACCAGCAGATAAGGAAAGGGCAAAAGCGAAAGCTGAAAAAGCATATGCTAAGCTGGCTGCAGGTGAAGACTTCGGGAAAGTAGCGTTGGAATTTTCCTCCGATTCATCGGTTAAGGTTAACCGTGGAGATCTCGGATACATTACCGTCTTCACACTCCCCTATTCCCTCGAAAATGAAGCCTATGCGTTATCGGCAAATGGCATTTCCAAGCCATTTGCATCAGACAAAGGGTACCATATTTTTAAACATACCGGTGAACGCCCGGCAACTGGTATCATTCAAGCGCAACAGATCCTCATCGCCTATGACCAGGAGGCAGGTATTGCTGCAAAGCAGGCAGCACAGAAACGTGCAGACTCTCTTTACCAGGCTTTGCTAAAGGGTGCGTCCTTTGAAGCCCTGGCCCGCAGTTTCAGCTTTGATGCAGCCACGGCACCCAACGGCGGTCTACTCCCTCCGTTGTCAGTGGGTACATATGATCCGGCTTTTGAAGAAAAACTTTTTGCCCTCAGTAAGGATGGACAGATAGCTCCTCCATTTGAAACTACGATGGGCTTTCATATCATCAAACGGATCCAGCAAACCCTTCCCGATGCCAACAGTTTCAAAGGCACCACCTGGAACGATGCGCTTGCAAGAGATGCAAGGGGAAACATCCCGCGGAAAGTGTTTGCACAAAAAACAGTGCAGGTCACCGGTATGAAAGTTGTGGTGACAGATCTGCGAGAATTGTTTCGGTTTACGGACAGTGCATTGAAAGGTAGTAAGGCGTTTTCCACCTTCATCAATGAGCAAACGATTGTTCTAAGATTCCCTGAGAAGAATCTGGTCACAACAGACTGGCTGGGCTACGTGCAATCCAGGGTACATCATAGCACGCAGGAAGAGTATGAAGCGTTATGGAATGATTTCAAAAACACCAGCAGTGCAAACTATTATCGCGCGCACATGGCTTCCTATAATCCTGCATTCCGTGCGCAAATCACCGAATTCATGGAAGGCAATATGTTGTTTGAAGCAATGGAACGGAAGGTCTGGAGCAAAGCTGCTACAGATACTGCGGAGCTGCGCAACTACTATAACAGCAACAAGACGAAATATCAATGGGGCAAAAGCGCTGACGTGATCGTGATCTCTGCATCGGATTCTTCAACTGCATTCAATGCAAGAAATGCAATGATAAAAAATCCGGGTGGGTGGCGCCAACTGATGGAAACTTCCGGGGGCAGGATCATGGCAGACAGCAACAGGATGGAATGGAAACTTATTCAACCTGAAAATGCACCCATGAAAAATAATACGGCTACAACGGTAACGGTTAACCGAGAAGATCAGTCGGCCACCTTCGCCTATATCATCAAGACCTATCCCAAGCCCTCACTCAAAAGTTTTCAAGACGCAAGGGTACAGGTAGTGAACGACTACCAGGCCATTTTGGAAGAAAGGTGGATCGATGGGTTGCGCAAACAATATCCTGTAGTAGTCAACAATGCTACCTTCGCACAGGTGCTAAACACCCTTAAGCTTTAAAATACTTGTCGCACTGAATCGCGGATCACGCGCGGCTTACCGAGGGTATAGTAGTGAAGCACCGGCACGCCAGCTTTTTTCAGTTCTTTTGATTGTTCCACCAACCACTCAATGCCTACCTTTTCCACATCGGCATCGGCTTTGCATTTCATGATCTCCAGGCTGAGTTCAGTTGGAATGTCTACATGGAAGGTGCGCGGGATCACAGCCAATTGTTTCTTATTGGTGATGGGCTTCAGTCCGGGAATAATGGGAATGTTGATCCCTGCATCCCTGCATGCCTGCACAAACGCAAAGTATTTTTGATTGTCGAAGAACATCTGCGTCACAATGTATTCCGCGCCTGCATCCACCTTGGCTTTAACATAGGCCAGATCCGTCTGCAGATTGGGGGCTTCAAAATGTTTCTCCGGATAGCCTGCCACGCCGATACAGAAATTAGTGCGGAAGCCCTCACGGATATCATCTTCCAGGTATACACCATGGTTGAGGTCCATCACCTGCTTCAGCAGATCAATCGCGTATGCGTTACCGTTAGTCTCGGGTTCAAAGAAGGTCTCATTTTTGGCGGCATCGCCACGAAGAACGAGTACATTATCTACCCCGAGGAAATGAAGATCGATAAGGGCATCTTCTGTTTCACGCTTGTTGAAGCCGCCGCAGATGAGGTGGGGCACGGTGTCAATATGGTAATGGTTCATTAGGGCTGCGCAGATGCCAACGGTACCCGGGCGCTTACGTACTTCCACTTTTTCAAAGGAACCATCGGCCCTTTTTTTAAAGACCTGTTCACTGCGGTGGTAGGTTACATTAATGAACGAAGGCTTGAACTCCATCAGGGGATCAAGATGGTCATATATGGACTGAATGCTTTTGCCTTTCAAAGGGGGCAGGATTTCAAAAGAGATCAGGGTATCTTTTGCCTGCTGGATATGCTCGATTACTTTCATGTGTAGATGACTTCCTTATAAACTGGGTGCAAAGTAAGTTAGAAAAGCCTTGTGCAGCAAATCTGTTAAAGGATGGGTAAGAGGGGGAATTGCAGGCAGAGTTCTGTATTTTTGTTCCACAACGCATGAGTCTCATTATACACACACATGACCTGGTAAAGGTTTACCGCAACAGAACCGTGGTCAACAAGGTTTCCGTCAATGTTAAACAAGGCGAAATTGTAGGTCTCCTGGGGCCCAATGGTGCAGGGAAGACTACCACTTTCTATATGGTAGTTGGCCTGATCAAGCCTGACGAGGGCGAAGTGTACCTGAATGAAGACAAGATCACCTCGCTGCCCATGTACAAAAGGGCGCAAATGGGCATTGGCTACCTACCGCAGGAGGCCTCGGTGTTCCGCAAGCTGACGGTGGAAGATAACATCATGTCTGTACTGGAGATGACCAACCTCTCCCGCAAGGAGCGGAAAGATAAGGTGGAGGAGCTTTTGAACGAGTTCCGCCTCACGCACGTGCGCAAGAACAATGGAGACTCCCTGAGTGGCGGTGAACGCCGGCGAACCGAGATCGCGCGGGCCCTGGCCGTTAATCCCAGCTTCATCCTGCTGGATGAACCCTTTGCGGGTGTGGATCCCATCGCGGTGGAAGACATCCAGACGGTGGTGGCCCGCCTTAAATACAAAAATATCGGCATCCTGATCACGGACCATAACGTAAACGAAACCCTCTCTATTTGCGACAGGGCCTATCTCCTCATTGAAGGCAAGATTTTCAAACACGGCACGGCCGAAGAGCTTGCGGAAGACGAGCAGGTGCGTCGCCTTTACCTCGGCCGTAATTTTGAGCTGAAGCGGAAAGACTATCTGCACGAGGAAGCGAAGAACAATGCGGCAATGTGACAATGCGGCTATGCGGCAATGCCAACTGCAACCTGCCACCTGCGTCCTGCGACCTAATTTTTGCTATCTTGCTCAGCATGAGGCTCCTTTCACCCGCCATATCAAGACTGGCGCGCATGCGAATGTGGCGCATTGAAGGCTGGACGCAAAATCCCGTTGCCGCGCAAAGGGAAGTGCTCCAGGACCTGGTGACATCTGCGCAGTACACGGAGTTTGGCCGGAAATACCAGTTCTCATCGTTATACAATATTCGCTCTTTCAAAAAGGCGATCCCCATTCATGAGTATGACGATCTGAAGCCGTATATCCTCCGCCTCATGGAAGGAGAGCAGAACCTGTTGTGGAACACACCTATCAACTGGTTTGCGAAGAGCAGCGGTACCACCTCAGACAAATCCAAGTTCATTCCGGTCAGCAATGAAAGTCTTGAAGACGGCCACTACAGGGCCGCAAAAGACGTGGTGACCATGTATTATAATTTCAATCCCTTTTCTGACCTGCTGACAGGCAAGGGCCTCGTGATCGGCGGTAGCCACACCGTCAATCGTATCAATGATGAAACCCACTACGGTGATCTCAGTGCCGTGTTGTTGCAGAATACACCCTTCTGGGGATCCTGGATCAGGACGCCAGAGTTGAGCATCGCACTGATGGATGAGTGGGAATCAAAAATCGAAAAGCTTGCACAGCATACTATTCATGAAAATGTGACGTCCATATCAGGTGTGCCAACCTGGACCCTCGTGTTGCTGCGGCGCATCCTTGAAATCACCGGCAAATCAAGCATCGCGGAAGTATGGCCCCAATTGGAACTGTACCTGCATGGCGGTGTTTCGTTTGTGCCTTACCGTGAGCACTTTGAAAAGCTGATGGGAAAGAAAATGAACTTCCTGGAGATGTACAATGCCAGTGAAGGATTTTTTGCTGCACAAGACAGCCCTGATTCCGATGGCATGTTGCTGTTTACGGACCATGGGATTTTTATGGAGTTCATGCCCCTGGAAGAATACGGCAAGGAAGAGCCTCTCACCATCGGTCTACAGGATGTAGAGCTGGGCAAACACTATGCGCTGGTCATCAGTACCAACGGCGGACTGTGGCGCTATTGCGTAGGAGATACCATTCAGTTCACATCTTTACAGCCTTTCAGGATTAAAGTCAGTGGAAGGGTTAAACATTTCATCAATGCGTTTGGCGAAGAGCTGATGGTAGAAAATGCGGACCGCGCCATCGCGATAGCCTGTGAGCAAACCGGGGCCGTGGTAAATGATTATTCTGCCGCACCGATTTATTTCGGGGATCATTCCAATGGCGGACATGAATGGCTGATCGAGTTTGAGAAAAAGCCCGAGCGGCTGGATCATTTTACGTATGAACTTGACCGTGCGCTTAAATCCCTGAACAGCGATTATGAAGCCAAACGGCATAAAGATATCGCCCTTCGGATGCCCATCATCCATGCCCTGCAAAAGGGAGATTTCGCTAAATGGCTGAAACAAAAAGGCAAGCTCGGCGGTCAGCATAAAATTCCAAGGTTGAGCAACGAGCGCAACTATATTGAAGAAATTCTACAGCTGATCAACCTATGAGCATTTCAGACAGGCTGAAAAAATATAAGCTGCTGCATTGGCTTTATAATCTCTTGAACAGCAATAAACTCAGCCACAACAAGGACGCATACCGCCAATACAACATAGAAAAAAAACTATTTGCTTCTATCTCCAGCAAAGACTTTCCGGACAAAACCTCCAAAGCCTGGCTTGATGTGGGGGATGCGAAACAGCTTGTACAAAACCATCCCGGATTGAACGCATTTCCTGCACCCATTCAGGATGCACTTGTTCAATGGACCGCACGGGGATATCTTATTTGGGATCATTTTCTGGACCAACAAACAACAGACCAGATCAACCATGATGTTGAACGATTGGTAAAAACAGAAGGACTTAGTTTTACACACGACAATAAACTACCCTTCCTGATGAAAAAAAGCGCCATCATCAGGGATGTTGCGCACAATGCCATCTTGTTACAGTTGCTTTCCTTTATTCTTGGTAAGGAAGTGGTTCCCTTCCAGACCCTCAATTTCATCAAAGGCAGCGGACAACGCGCGCATTCTGATTCCATTCACATGACCACTTATCCGTTAGGCTATCTGATCGCCGTGTGGATTGCCTTGGAAGACATTCATGAAGATGCTGGTCCGCTGTATTATTATCCTGGGTCACACCGCTTGCCTTATTTATTGAATGACGATTTCGGAAATATTTCAACAGCATGGAAGCTGGGTCAAAAAGAATACAGGGATTACGAAGACGTTATTGAGGACCTGATCATTAAGGAGGATATGCAAAAGCAACAGTTCCTGCCAAAGAAAGGGGACATGCTGATCTGGCACGCCAACCTCCTGCATGGCGGAGAACCGATTCTAAATCCCGCACTCACCCGAAAAAGCATGGTGATCCATTATTACGCAAAAGACGTGATCAAGTACCATGAGATCACAGAAAGGCCGGCGATTTTATGAACCATTCTCTTGATGGTTCATTATCCTTATTTTTGCCGCAAACCCAACACATGAAATTACTTGCCGGAAAAACCGCCATCGTAACAGGAGCCGCCCGCGGAATTGGTGAAGCCATTGCATTGAAATTTGCAGAACATGGAGCCAATGTGGCGTTTACATATGTGAGTGACAGCAGTGCGGAAAAAGCCAAGGCTCTTGCCGAGAAAATGGAAGCGATGAGTGTTAAGGCAAAGGCTTACCAGAGCAATGCAGGCGATTTTGCGCAGTGCGAACAACTCGTCAACGATGTATTGGCCACCTTCGGCTCATTAGACGTCTGCGTCAACAATGCCGGGATTTCAAAAGATAATCTGTTGCTTCGCGTAACACCGGAACAGTGGGATGAAGTGATGGACATCAACCTGAAAAGCGTCTTCAATATGACCAAGCTGGTGATGCGGCCCATGATGAAAGCCAAAAAAGGTTCCATCATCAATATGAGTTCCATCATTGGCATTAGGGGAAATGGTGGGCAAACCAGTTATGCCGCCAGCAAGGCCGGTATCATCGGCTTTACCAAATCAGTGGCACATGAACTGGGTAGCAGGAATATCCGTTGCAATGCAATTGCACCAGGGTTTATCGAAACAGACATGACCCACTATTTGAAAGATGGGGAAGCTTCTAAAGCATTTCTCGAAAAGATTCCGCTGGGAAGATTCGGCTCCGCATCAGAAGTTGCCGAAGCTACCCTTTTCCTGGCGTCAGACATGAGCTCATACATCACCGGGCAGGTGATCAGCACCTGTGGTGGCCTGAATATTTAACGGAAAATAGCTCCCAAAAATAGCTATTAGCTAATAGCTATTAGCTATTTTTAGGGCATGGGCAGAAAGTCAATCATTGCGGTATTTTTGATGCTGATCTTCAGCATACCGCTCTTGCCCATTGCCCAGGTAGGTAATCTGCTCAGCTCCAATCAACTTCAGGAAGAGATTGTGCACTCGCCACTAGGAAAAGAAGTGGTTAATCAGGACAATGACCTGATCCACCAATTGGTGCAGTTTTCTGATATCATTGTACAGCCCCTTGGGCGCTGCCTTTCAGAACACATCCTCTCCAGGCAGGCTGATGACATCAATACGCCTCCCCCCAACGCGTAGGATTTTTCAGCTACCCTTTTTCCATCATAAAAACCTTACATGAAAAGAAATGTGCAGTCGATAGGCTATGACCTTTCGGCGTCTATAGTTGTGCTGCTTGTTGCACTTCCCCTTTGTCTTGGCATCGCGCTAGCCTCTAAAGCCCCCTTGTTTTCCGGCATCATCGCTGGTGTGGTAGGAGGTGTTGTTGTTGGCATCCTTAGTGGTTCATCACTGAGTGTGAGTGGTCCTGCGGCCGGCCTTACCGTTATTGTTGCTGGTGCAATTTTAAACCTTCCCAGTTTCGAAGCCTTTTTACTGGCTGTGATCCTGGGTGGGATGATCCAACTTGCGCTTGGGTTTGCAAAAGCAGGCGTGATCGGAGATTATGTGCCCAACTCAGTCATCAAGGGGATGTTGGCGGCTATCGGTCTTATTCTTATTCTTAAGCAGTTTCCGCACCTGGTGGGTTATGACAAAGCGAGTTTTGAGGGCGATGAAAGTTTTAACAGCGGCGGTGAGAATACATTCAGCGGACTGTTCCACGCGCTTCAATATTTCACACCGGCTGCAATCCTGATCGGGGGTGTATCCCTGTTGATCCTGATTTTCTGGGAATCGAAACCTATCAAGAAAATCTCATGGATGAGATTTGTGCCTGGCCCATTGATTGTGGTGATCATTGGCACTATCATCAATGAATACCTGAAAGCAAACAATCCATCCATAGCATTGCAACCAGAACACCTGGTTGAATTACCGGTTGCCGGAAATGCTGGCGAGTTCATCGGTTTCCTATCTCATCCTGACCTCGGATTCCTCAACAACATTGTGGTTTGGAAAACGGCATTTACACTCGCTATTGTAGCTAGCCTTGAGACACTGCTGGGTATTGAAGCGGTGGATAAGCTTGACCCCTATAAGCGCATCTCACCCACCAACCGGGAACTGAAGGCCCAGGGTGTTGGCAATATTGTTTCGGGACTGCTGGGTGGGCTACCCCTTACTTCTGTCATTGTAAGAAGCTCGGCCAACGTTAACTCCGGAGCCCGAACAAAACTATCCGCGATCTTTCATGGTGTATTATTGCTGCTTTGCGTAATATTCATACCCTCATTCCTAAACCTGATTCCTTTATCAGCCCTCGCTGCCATCCTTATCTTCACGGGTTATAAGCTGGTGAAGATCCCGCTGATCAAAGAATTCTATCACAAGGGCTGGGACCAGTTTATTCCATTTATAGTGACCATTGTAGCCATCCTCCTGACAGACCTTTTGATAGGAATTGTGATAGGCATCCTGGTTGGCTTGTTCTTCATGGTGAGAAGCAATTTCCGCTCGTCTGTTTTGGTAGTAAATGACGAGATGAACTATATGGTAAGGTTGCGTAAAGACGTATCTTTCCTAAATAAACCCATCGTCAAAAGAAAACTGGACCAGGTGCCTGAAGACGCGTTTGTTGTCATTGATGCATCCCGTGCAGATTTCATCGATAAAGATATCATTGACACCATCAATGAATTTCTCGCCCATGCATATTTAAAAAACATCAGGGTTGAGCTGAAAAAAAATCCGAATAATCCTTTACACGCATTATTTCATTCGCCGGATTCAAGAGAAGAACTGGCATAAAAAACGGATATGAAAACTTACGAGAGACTGTTACTGGAAAACAAAGCCTGGGCCGCTGAAAAAGTTTTTGATGATCCCGAATATTTCAGCAGGCTTGAACACTTACAAACACCGGAGTTTCTATGGATCGGCTGCTCAGATTCCAGGGTCCCGGCAAATGAGATCACCGGTACACAGCCCGGAGAGATCTTTGTGCATCGGAACATCGCAAACATGGTTGTACATACGGACCTGAACATGCTTTCCGTTTTACAATATGCAGTGGAAGTGTTGAAAGTGAAGCATGTGATAGTTTGTGGTCACTACGGCTGTGGTGGTGTGAAAGCAGCGATGGGAAATCATTCTTTTGGAATCATCAATAAGTGGCTCAGAAATATCAAAGATGTGTACCGATTCCACCGGGAAGAAATGGATGGATTGGACGAGGATGAAAAAGTAAATAAACTGATTGAGTTAAATGTAAAAGAACAGGTCATGAACCTTGCGAAGACATCCATCGTCCAGCATTCCTGGAAAGAAAACAACTATCCACATTTACACGGTTGGGTGTACGGACTCCATAACGGGTTGATCAAACCGATCTATGAGATGCCTGCAGGCACACATATAGATCCGCTATATGAGTTTGATAACCTATAAATTTAGTTCGCAGGTCGCGAGGTCGCAGTTCGCAGGATGCGTTGCGACCTTTGCGACCTAAGATTTAAACTTACTTTCGCTGTTGTAGAAACGCCCTGCTAAATTCACTCAACACCAGCTTGCCACTTGTCTCCGCCCGGGATTGCAGCAGCTGATCCCAATGACCCGTGCCTTCCCAGAAAATCTTCTTGAGTTCAGCCATCGCTTCCGGATTGGAAGAAAGCAGTGTTTGCACGAGTTTGTCAACCGCTTCATCGAGAGCCGTAATGGAAGGGAAAACATCGGCAAATAAATTGTTCTGCTTTGCCCAGGCCGCTGAACGGAAATTTGTGGCATCGATGGTGAGCTGTGAAAATGCGGAGAGGCCAAGCTTTCTTTCCACTGCAGGTCCCACCACAAAAGGACCGAGGCCCACAGCCAATTCACTCAGCTTCACTTCCGCCTGTTCTGTAGCGAGTGTATAGTCTGCCGCTGCAGCTATTCCAACGCCTCCCCCTACACACTTCCCCTGCACCCTGCAAATCACAAGTTTACCTGCTTTGCGAATGGCATTGATCACGTGTGCAAAGCCCATGAAAAATGTTTTTCCTTCCTCTTCATTGGTGATGGCCAGCAACTCATCAAAGTTTGCGCCGGCACAAAACGCTTTCTCGCCATCGCTCTTCAATAAGATCAACCTGGCCTGTTCATTTTCACCTGCTTCGCGAATGGCATCAGCCAACCTCGCCAATTGAGCTGAAGGCATAGAATTGCCCTTCGGATGAAAGAAAATGATGGTGGCCAATCCGTCTGCCACACTCAATTTTACATATCCTTCTGTACTCATTGCTGGTCTAGTTTTTTAACCATCGTTAATATGGTTGCGATGGCCACATGTTCGCCGGTTTCGTCCCGCACTTCCACCAGCCATTTCACAATACCTTTCGCGATGTCTTCCGGTTCCCGTTTTTCCTGTGGTATCTTTTCCTTGCAGGTCAATTGAACCTGAATCGTACTTCCTGCATATACCGGTTTCATGAACCTGCAGTCTTCCAATCCATAGTTCAGGAGCACCGGTCCTTTCTTTGCATCCACAAACAATCCGGCTGCAGCAGACAAGATAAAGTAGCCATGTGCCACAGGTTTATCAAACAGTGTTCCTTCCAGAGAAGTGTGATCTGTATGCGCATAAAAATGATCCCAGCTGACGTTCGCAAAATTGACGATGTCCGCTTCCGTCACCGTGCGTTTATGCGTATGCAGCGTATCACCAATGTTCAACTCTTCAAAATGCTTGCGGAACGGATGTTTCTCATCCTCCACGGCCTCACCATATTGTTGATACACCCCTGTAATTGCCGTCATACTGGTGGGTGAGGCTTGCACTGCCACCCTTTGCATATAGTGTTTCACACCACGGATGCCACCCATTTCTTCGCCACCACCTGCGCGGCCCGGACCGCCATGCACCAACAGCGGCAATGGAGAGCCATGTCCGGTTGATTCCTTAGCGTTATGCCTGTTCAAAACAAGGATGCGACCATGATGGGTAGCTGCACCCAATACATAATCCCGCGCCAGCAAATCATCGGAAGTGACGATGGAACTGCACAGCGAACCCTTGCCCATCCTTGACAGTTCTATGGCTTCGTCCATATTACGGTAAGGCATAACCGTAGACACCGGACCGAAGGCTTCCACATCATGTACATCAGTATCACCAAAGGGCTGGCTGTTGACCAGCAAAACTGGACTAAGGAAGGCCCCGGTTTTTGCATCTGCACCCATCACCTCCACGGCATCAAGGGAACCATACACCAATTGGGAAGAAGCCAGCAACCTGCTGACCTGCTGACGCACTTCCTCCCGCTGGCCTTGCGAGGCCAGTGAACCCATGCGCACTTTTTCTTGCCGCGGATCACCGATTACCGTTGCTGATAGCGAAGCAGACACATCTTTCCAGACCTGCTCCATCAGGGTTTCCGGCACAAATATTCTTCTGATCGCGGTACATTTCTGTCCGGCCTTCACGGTCATTTCTTTCCTTACTTCTTTGATAAAAACATCCCACTCCGGCATGCCGGGTTTCACATCCTGCCCCAACACCATACAGTTAAGAGAATCGGCTTCCATGGTGAAAGGAACATTCTCTGCAAGCACCCGGGGATGGGCTTTTAACGAACGACCCGTAGATGCCGACCCCGTAAAGGTGACCACGTCTTGTGAGCCCACGTGGTCCAGCAGATCTCCAGCGCTGCCGCAGATCAACTGCAATGCGCCCTCGGGTAATATCCCTGAACTAACAATTGACCTTACCACAGCCTCAGTGAGATATGAAGTGAGTGTTGCAGGCTTCACAATGGCCGGCATACCCGCCAGCCAGTTCACGGCACATTTCTCCAGCATACCCCAGACCGGAAAGTTGAACGCATTGATGTGAACGGCTACACCTTCTTTGGGAACCAGCAGGTGCTGCGCCATAAAGCTATTACCCTTGCTCAGGTTATGCGGTTCACCATCCAGTGCATAGGGCAGATCAGGGAATTTGCGACGCAGGGATGCATACGCAAACAGGTTGCCGAAGCCGCCTTCAATATCAATCCAGCTATCCGCACGCGTGGCGCCCGTCTTATAGCTGATCTCGTAAAATTCTTCCTTTCGTTCTGTAAGGTAAATCGCGAGGGCCCGGAGCATTCTTCCCCGCTCATGAAAACTCATTTTGCGTAAAGCAGGATTACCTTTTTTGCGCGCGTACCGCAACATCTCATCAAATGGTAATCCCTTGGTGGTAGCGAGCGCTACCGGTTCTCCCGTTACTGCATTGGTCAGCAGCTGGCCATCGCCTTCACCTATATGCCAACTGCCCAAGATATAGTTTCCTAGTTTCATCATATGCAAGCAAATTCATTCGTGCAACCGGGGCAGAGAGTGGAGGGCAGGCGGCAGTGTTTGTAAGAACTACTTCCTGCTGTCTATTTCGGTACTCAATCTGCCAAAAATCTCAGCGATCGTTCCTACGCCAGGAATATTGACCACTTTATCCTGTTTACTATAGTGTGCCGCCACGGGCAAGGTGTCGCGCTTGTAGACCTCCAGGCGATTGCGTTGAACATTCTCGTCCGCGTCATCTGCCCTGCCCGAAGTTTTGGCCCGGTTGAGCATCCTGGAAATTAATTCCTCGTCCGGCACCTGCAATGCCAGTACAACGCCTATCTCCGTTTCCTTAAGCTTCAGCAACTTGTCCAAAGCCTCAGCCTGGGCCGTTGTCCGCGGAAATCCATCGAACAAAAATCCCGGTACATCCGGATGGGCATCCAGGGCAGAACTGATCATCCCGATCACCACCGCATCCGGTACCAATTGCCCCTTGTCCATCAGGGCCTTAGCCTCCATTCCCAGGGCCGTCTTGTTGGCAATCTCCGCACGGAGGATGTCTCCGGTAGATAAATGCTTGAATCCATACTGGGCGATAAGCTTCTCAGACTGCGTGCCTTTTCCACTTCCGGGAGGTCCAAAAAGGATTAAATTGAACATGATGCGTTGTCAGGTTTGCGTTGTTTCAAATATAGGTCGAAAATTTAAATAACATTCCTATAACCATCCGTCGGAACTTTATCAACGTAGATTTGTTAAAGAGAGATTATATGAAACAGATTCTGGCCATTATTTTCGTTAGCGTGCTGTTCAGCAACTGCGGGTATGCGCAGCCCGACCGCACCAAAAAATCAACTATGGATAATAAAGATACCACCAGTAAAAAAGTGTACTCCACTACAGACACTTCCAAAGTAGAATTAAAAGAGGACGACTGGAAAAAGATCCTGACGCCTGAGCAGTATTATATTGCCCGTCAAAAAGGAACCGAGCGCCCCTGGACCAGCAAATTTGAAAAGCACGATGAAGTAGGATTGTATCGATGTGTTGCCTGCGGAAATGCGTTGTTCCGTAGCAATACCAAGTTCGACAGTGGTTGTGGATGGCCGAGTTTCTATGAGCCCGTTTCTAAAACCAGTATCATTTACACGCCAGACAATACCCTTGGTATGACGCGTACAGAAGTTCAGTGCGGAAGATGTAAAGCGCACCTTGGACACGTGTTTGATGACGGACCGCCTCCGACGGGACTGCGGTATTGTATCAATGGGGTGATTCTAGAATTTGAAAAGAAGAAATCTTAAAGCAAAAAAATAGCTATTAGCAATTAGCTAATAGCTATTTTTTCTACTTGACTAATATTACTTCGTAGCTGGCGCAGCAGGAACCTGCTTATCCAACTCAAGATTCAATACAATCGTAACTTCTTTACCTACCACAAGACCGCCTGTTTCAGTAGCACGATCCCATTTCAGGTTGTAGTTGAAACGATCAATAGTAGTTGTTGCTTTGAAACCCGCTTTAGCACCACGGGAAGTGTTCAACACACCACCATGGGTAACCTGGAATACAACAGGCTTGGTAACATCCCTGATTGTCAGGTTACCTTTGAGTTCATATTTATTGTTGCCCAATGGTTTGAATGAAGTGCTTTCAAACTTCATCTGGGGGAATTTCTCTGCATTGAAAAAATCATCACTTTTCAGGTGACCATCCCTGCGATCATTATCTGTGTAGATTGAAGCTACTTCAACAGTGAAGCCGATCTTGGCATCAGAGAAATCAGCCTTGGAAGACTCTACATAACCATCAAAAGTCTTGAAGGATCCTTCCATTTCAGACACCACCATATGCTGAACGGTGAACTTCACA
The DNA here is from genome assembly GCA_049661025.1 of Chitinophagaceae bacterium. Taxonomy (GTDB): domain Bacteria; phylum Bacteroidota; class Bacteroidia; order Chitinophagales; family Chitinophagaceae; genus Pollutibacter. The sequence goes on from JBASZQ010000051.1 coordinate 36,103, forward strand.
TTAGAGTGTCCTTTGTCAACGGTCCATTTTGTGGCCTGTGCAAAACCTGCAGATACAAATACCAGCAGAAATGCTGCGAGGGTAGTCAGTTTTTTCATGTTCGTGTGTTGTTATTAAAAATCAATGTTTAAACACTAAATTAAATGAAATCCCGATGAACATTCGTTAAAATTTGTCGCATTCTTTTAGCATTTTACGAACCAATCGGTCAGCGTTAGATGCTGATTTTCACTAAAACCTTCTTTCAAACAAAAAAAGCTCCAAACCACTGTCTGTTAAAGGCATTTTGAATAAATTTCCGCACAGAAACTTCCTATCAGCATGAGAAAATTACTTTTTGCCCTGGCATGTACGGGTGCCATGGGCCTTTCTGCCTTTTCCCAGAAGAAATTTGACCTGGGTCAATTCAAGGACTTGAAGCCCCGGGCTATTGGTCCGGCAGGCATGAGCGGCCGGATCACGTCCATCGATGCCCTGTCTTCCGATCCCAACTATATCGTATTAGGTGCGGCTTCCGGCGGTGTTTGGAAAACCACCAATGCCGGTGGGGCATGGACGCCGATATTTGACGAGCAGTCTACGCTCAACATCGGCTCTGTGGCCATTCAGCAAAACAACGCGCAGGTGATTTGGGCAGGTACGGGCGAGGGCAACCCCCGTAACTCCATCAACCTGGGTGAAGGGATCTTCAAAACCATTGACGGCGGCAGAAGCTGGCGGCGGATGGGACTGGAGAAAACCCGCAACATTCATCGGATCATCATCGATCCAAATAATCCGGACATTGTATATGCGGGTGCCATCGGCAATCCCTATGCAGAGCATCCGGAGCGGGGTGTATTCAAAACAAAAGACGGCGGCGAGACCTGGGAGAAGATCCTTTACACCAATGATTCATCCGGCGTGGCGGATATGGTGATGGATCCTACCAATCCCAATAAATTGATCGTGGCCATGTGGCAGCACCGCAGAACGCCGTGGAGCCTGATGAGTGGTGGCCGGGGCAGCGGATTGTATATGACTGTAGATGGTGGTAAGACCTGGAAGAAACTGGATAAAACCAACGGCCTGCCGGAGGGTGATTTTGGTCGCATCGGCATCACCATTTCCCGCAACAATCCAGACAGGATTTATGCACTCGTGGAAGCCAAGAAGAATGGCTTATACAAGAGCGATGATGGCGGATACAACTGGCAACTCGTGAACGGTGATCCACGCATCGTTACCAACAGACCATTCTATTTTCAGGACATCGCTGTTGATCCTGAAAATGAAAACAGGTTATGGCTGATCAACCAGATCGTATCTAAGAGTGAGGATGGTGGAAAAAGTTTTGAAACAGTGATCCCTTATAATGGTATCCATCCGGACCACCATGCCTTCTGGATCCATCCCACCAATGGTAAACTGATCATGGATGGGAACGATGGTGGTATCGGTATTACCCGTGATGGCGGCAAGACCTGGCTCTTTGACGAAAAATTACCGGTTGGACAGTTCTATCATATTAATGTAGACAACGAAACGCCATACCACGTGATGGGTGGCATGCAAGACAATGGATCATGGCGCGGACCTGCCTACACCTGGATGTCTGGCGGGATTAAGAACTACTACTGGGATAACCTCTGGGGTGGTGATGGCTTTGATGTGATGCCGGATCCGGATGATGCCAACTGGGTGTATGCGATGAGCCAGGGCGGAAACCTGGGCCGGTACAATACACAAACTGGTGAGGCATGGACCATCGAGCCACCTTCTGCAGATCCTTCAAAGTTTTTGCGTTTCAACTGGAACGCAGCATTGGCCCAGGATCCTTTTGATCATGGCACCATTTATTATGGTAGCCAGTATTTGCACAAGAGCACCAACAAAGGTGTGAGCTGGGAACAGATCTCACCGGATCTTTCCACAAACGATAGCGCCAAGATTGATCAATCCAACAATGGCGGTTTGTCCATTGATATCACCGGTGCAGAAAATCACTGCACCATCCTGACCATTGCGCCTTCATGGAAAGAGCGCGGGGTGATCTGGGTGGGGACCGATGATGGAAATGTGCAATTGACCCGCGATGGCGGAAAAACCTGGACCAATTTCAGGGGTAAGATCCCCGGTATGCCTCTGGGGATTTGGATCCCGCAGATCCAGACATCGAAACACAATGCTGCAGAAGCGTGGGTTGTGGCCAACGATTACAGAAGAGGAGATTTTAAACCCTATATTTTCTACACGGCAGACTATGGTAAAACATGGACGAGGATCGTGGACGAGAAGAAAGTAAAAGGATATGCATTGTGTGTATTGCAGGATCCTGCTGAACCGAATTTATTGTTTGTAGGTACGGAGCATGGAGTGTGGGTGAGTTTCGATAAAGGCCTGAGTTTCCAGCAATGGAAGAATGGATTTCCATCTGTATCCACATTTGATATGGTGATCCAGGAAAGGGAAGCAGATCTGGTGATGGCTACGTTTGGTCGCGCTATCTGGGTGCTCGATAACATCAGGCCTCTTCGTGCTGTTGCGAAAAACAAAGGCATGCTTCCTTCAGATAAAAGAATCATCGCCTATGCGTCACCGGAAGTGATCCAGGCAGAATATAAAAATGCACCAGGTTATGAATGGAGCACCTGGGGAATCTGGGATGCAGCCAACAGGCCGGGAGGCGCACCGCTGAGCTATCATGTCAATTATCTTCCTGGTGATACCGGAAAGGCGAAAGCGAAACTGGATACGGTAACAGTGAGGATCTATAACGATAAGCAGGAGCAGATCCGCATGATTCGCTACAAAGCAGATACAGGATTGAACCAGCGCTATTGGGGTATGGAACAAAAAGGCAATCGTTTCCCCGGTTCTGCAAAACCAAAACCCAATGACCCCGAACCGCGCGGAAGGCAGGTATTGCCGGGCACTTATAAAGCAGTGTATCAACTGGGTGATGCAAAAGACTCAACCATGATCACCATCAAAGATGATCCGAGGATGGGCAACAGGAATGAGATCAAAATTGCTCAGGCCAGAATGAGTGACCGCTTGCAGCTGAGTGCAGACAAACTAACGGAAGGGTTAGACAGACTCAATGAGGCCGATGAGTTGTTGAAGAAGATGGATGCGCAACTGAAAGATGTGGAAGGCAAATCTGCAGATTCTCTTCGGAAGACCACGAAGGCGATGCAAGACAGCGTGAAGAATATCCGGGAGAGCATCAGTGGAAAAAGATCAGAGCGTCAGGGCTATGGCCAGTTGCCGCAAATGACGCTAATGAACGCCTACTTCAATGCAAGGGGAGCCATCGATGCAAAGAATGTTGCGCCTGGCGTGCCGGAGGAAACAGCGGTGAAGTATGCAGAAGGCCGTATAACGGAATCTGTATCGCGCATCAATCGTTTTTTTGACGGGCCGTGGAAACAATACCGCGCGCAGGCAGAAAATACGAAGCTGGATTTGTTTAAGGAATATCAGCCGATTAGATAGTTATTCAGGTCGCAGGTCGCGCAGGTCGCATAGTTCGCAGGAAACCCTGCGAACTGCGACCTGTGAACTGCGACCTGATATTCGTAGATTTGCCAGATGAACCAGACATCTGCCACAAATAAAGTTGTGTTATCCAATCTGGCCGAAACCCTGATCGGCTCGGTCATTGTGAAAATGAATAGTGACATCAGGGACCTGATGTCAAAAGGAGAAAAAATCTATAACCTCACCATCGGTGATTTTGATCCATCGATATTCCCGATCCCTGCAGAACTGGAAGAAGAGATTGTTTACGCTTACCGCAAACACCTCACCAATTATCCATTGGGAGAAGGTGAACTGGACCTGAGAAAAGCCGTAGCGCAATTCATCCAGGAAAGGCAGGGCATCAGTTATAAAACAGACGAGATCCTCATTACATCGGGGGGCCGACCAGTCATCTATACCGTGTTTCGCGCCGTTGTTGACAAGGGTGATAAAGTGATCTATCCTGTTCCATCATGGAACAACAATCACTATGTGCATTTCACCCATGGTGAACACTGCCCCATTGAAACCACCGCTGAAACCAATTTCATGCCTACGGCAGAAATGATTGCTCCACACATTGAAGGCGCAACACTTCTTTGCCTGAACTCTCCGTTGAATCCAACGGGTACAACCTTTTCAGAAGAACAGTTGAGGGGCATATGTGAACTGGTGATCCGTGAAAACGAAAAAAGAACGGAAGGGAAGAAACTGTACATCATGTATGACCAGATCTATTGGTTGCTGACTTTCGGCAATATCAAACATGTGGACCCGGTGAGTCTCTATCCGGCTTTGAAAGACTATACCATCTATGTTGATGGCATCAGCAAATGTTTTGCAGCAACAGGTGTACGTGTGGGATGGGCGCTCGGTCCGGCAGTGGTGATCAATAAGATGAAAGCGATCCTCAGTCATATTGGTGCATGGGCACCCATGCCTGAACAAAAAGCAACGGCAAAATTCCTGGGACAAAAAGGAACCATCGATCAATATTTGAAACATTTCAAAGCTGAGGTGCTGGAACGTTGCACAAAGATCTACGATGGATTCATGAAACTAAAGAAGGAGGGATTTGCTGTTGACGCCATTACGCCGCAAGCGGCAATCTACCTGAGTATTCAACTAAACCTGAAGGGAAAAACAACAGCAACCGGACAGGTACTTGAAAAGGAGGCAGATGTAACGGCATATATTCTGCAGGAGGCGAAACTCGCCGTGGTGCCGTTCCAGGTTTTTGGTGCATCAGACTCCTCATGGTATCGGTTAAGTGTGGGTAATTGTAAGAAGGAAGAGATCAATGAAATGATGGCCAAACTGAAGACCGCTTTGGAGAAACTCTCATAAACAAAAAACCCTCTGTTTCCAGAGGGTTTTTTTAATGCATTGTACAGCAGCCTAGTTGAGATTGCACAGGAAGGTAAACGGCTTAAGTTCTTTTTGCCTGATCGTCTGCATGATCTTCCATTTGTCGCTGGAGATCTTGTAACGATTCATGTCCAGTAACTCATGTGATAAACAGAAGTTGTCGGTAGACTCCAATTGAAACAGCATAGCGTTCAGCTTTTCAACCTCACGCTCTATCGCATGTTCACTCATGGTGTCATCCTTAAGCAGTACCAGCAGATCTCTGTTGGGACTTTTCATACTTTTTTGGATTTAAGAGCTTGCTAATAACCAACCATTCCTTTCTTACTCGGACATCCGCAATTTGACTTTTTGGATGCACTGCAAGAAACCGTAGTGACTACAAGAATTAATAACAATAAAATGATATTTCTGTTCAAATGCCTCATAATCACCGTTATCTAAAATAAACTATTTTGTCAATAATTTATTGTTGAACCATTGAATTTTCCGTTAAACGGAAGCCAAAACCAAAGAACTAAACATTAACAAAAACCCTACTATATTAGTTGGCATTCTTGATTGGGGCCTCGGCCATGCGAGCCGGATGGTACCCATTATCCGTTATTTGCTTCAATTCCAGTGCCAGATTTTCGTTGCCGCCACCGGAGGACAAAAAAAGCTGCTCGAAACGGAATTTCCACACCTCAATTTCCTGACACCACCTGAATACGATGTAAAATACAAAAGTAACAGCAAGGGACTGACTTTTGGCCTTTTCAGACAAATACCAAGACTTATTAGGGTAATTCGTAATGAAAAAGCCTGGGTAGAGCAAATAGTTGACCGATATAAGATTGACGCAATCATCAGTGATAATAGATACGGATTCAGGTCAAATACTGTTCCTTCCATCATCATTACCCATCAGGTATCCCCAAAATCAGGGATCTCCGGATTAATTGATAACATTGTAAAAAATGTTCATCTAAGGGTTTTACAGCGATTCACTGCCTGTTGGATCCCCGATGCAGAAGGGAGCGTTCTGTCTGGAAAACTATCTTGCAATGGTCAACTACCAACAGGATTTCACTTCATCGGCCCTCTTTCACGGTTTGCCGGAGTGCAAACCCAATTTACCGTTAAATCAAAATTCCTTATCGTCCTGTCTGGTCCGGAACCCAACCGTACGCTTTGGGAAAACCAGCTGCTAAAGCAGTTGGTCCATTACCACAAGCCCTACACCATTGTACGCGGCCTTCCGGGTGAGCTGATCAGTTTTCCCAACAGCGTTAACCATTTGCCAGCAGAAAAACTTCAGAAAGAGATCCTGGAAGCTGAAGCAGTTGTTTGTCGTGCAGGGTACACCAGCATCATGGACCTCCTGGCCTTGCGCAAAACCGCTCTGCTGGTACCCACGCCAGGGCAAACGGAACAGGAATACCTGGCGCACTACTTATCGTCGCAAAACATGTTTTTGACGATGGATGAAGAAAAATTCTCTTTGGTGGATGCACTGCATAAAATGGAAAGCTTCACACCGCATCAACCTCACCTTGATTATTTCCGATTCAGGATCTATATAGACGAGTTAATTTCGCGCGTAAACGCAAAACAAATTGAACGTTAAACAACGCGCTCACCTTGCTGTGCTGGCGGCCAACCTGATCTTCGGGGTGAACTTCAGTATTGTCAAATATGTTACGCCCGCATTGATCAAACCTTTCGGGCTGAACGTGGTGAGGGTATTGGTAACCACAGGACTGCTTTGGATCCTGCATCTCTGGGAAAAACCTGCTGTTTCCCTTCAGCGCAAAGATGTTCCGCTATTCATTGCTTGCGGCCTAACTGGCATTACCATCAATCAGTTGCTATTCATCAAAGGGCTTTCCATCACCTACTCTATCCATGCTTCCTTACTCATGTTGTGCACCCCTTTGCTGATCACCATTACTGCCTTCTTTTTCCTGAAAGAAAAACTGAATACCGGCGTGATCCTGGGCCTGGCACTGGGTATAGGTGGTGCTGCATTGCTGATTACCTCAAAAGAAAAAACAGGTGCAGGCACAAACGTGATCCTGGGAGACATCCTGATTGCACTCAATGCCATCTCCTATGCCTTCTACTTCGTACTGGTAAAACCATTGATGGCAAAGTATTCCCCATTGCAAGTGCTGCGATGGGCCTTTACTTTCGGCACCCTGTTTATCCTCCCTTTTGGATGGACCGAGTTCATTGAAGCTCCCTGGTCAACCTATACTACACAGGATCTGCTGGCGATTGGATTTGTGGTGATCGGCGCAACATTCTTTGCGTATCTACTGAATATTTTCGGGCTTCATCATATCCAGGCTTCTGCAACGGGTGCATACATTTATCTGCAACCGATATTCGCCACCATTGTAGCCGTAGTGTTTTTAGGAGAGCAGCTAACGATGATGAAAGTTTTATCGGCTCTGCTGATCTTCATCGGTGTATTCCTCGTACAACGTTCTAAATTAAAAAAAGCCGGATCAACGAATTGACCCGGCTTCAACGTTTATGGCGTTGTTACAAACAAAATTATTGCTTCACCACTTGCTTCACGGATTGCATACCACCTGCGGTTGAAACTTTCACCACATAGATACCATTCCTCAGGTTATCCATCGGGATGGAGATCCGCAATACATTGCTGTTCTTTTGCTGGATCGTCTGGCTCACAGGTCTTCCAAGAATGTCAAACACCGCGATGGTTACCTTTTCTTCTCTTCCGCTGGTTACGGTAACATCAATCCTGTTCACCAGATTCTTGATGGACACCGATCCCCTGTCGTTGAAGAACAACTTCTTCTCACCCAGATACACCTTCTCACCAAATTGCGTAATGGCATATAGGCGGTAGGTATTGCTGCCAGTGATCAAGCCGATATCCGTTTTATTGTACTCCCTGTTCACATTACCACTTCCTTTTGACGGTGTGCTGGCAATGCTGAAGAAGGTCTTGTCGTCTTTTGCTTTCTCGATCTCAAATCTGTCGATCGCAAATTCATAGTCTGTATTCCATTTCACTACAGTTGCAGTGTCAATGGTTGCCAGGGTAAAAGCAGACAGTTCAATGCCAGGCTCTTTCACTTCAACCGAAGCCGATGCGCCGCAACCGTTTGCATCTTTCAACTGGAAAGAATAGTTTCCTTTCTTGAGACCAGTGGTATTGCCTGTGTATGAATATGGTGCAGTACCGCCATTACCCTGGAGGGTAACGTTGGTTGTACCGCCAATCTTCGTAATGGTATTGGCCGATGCCTGTAAACTTACAGGAGCTGGTTCTTTAATGATCACCGTTCCGCTTACCGTTGCTCCTGAAGCGTCTCTCACCGTAACCGTGTAAGATCCGGCAAGCAAACCAGATGCATTTGCCGAAGCCTGCGGTGTGCTGCTGTTCCAACTATATGCATACGGCGCTTTACCACCTGTAACAGATACACTTGCCTTTCCATTGCCTGCACCGGAACAAGTAATGTCCGTATGAGACAATGACACAATCGTGAGCGGCGATGTTGGAGTAGGTTCCGTGATCGTAAGTGTTTTGAGATCTGTACATCCTTTTGAATCCGTTACCGTATAAGTATAAGTACCGGCGGTAACAGATGCTACTGGACCCGCAAAGCTATATGGTGCGGTACCGCCACCTGCGGTGAGTGTAACAGTAGTGCTGCCACCTGGTGTTGAAATAGAACCAGCAGTCACGTTCAGCGACAACAGTCCTGGTTCGCCGATGGTTACCGTATTGGTAGCGAGCGTATTGTTTGCATCCCTAACCGTCACGGTATAGGTACCTGCTGGCAGGTTATTTGCCGTTGCTGTAGTTTGTGCGGGGCTTGTGCTCCAACTGTAGGTATAAGGCGCTGTTCCTCCGGAAGGTGTCACTGTAGCCGTACCATTGGTACCACCATTACAACTTACATCTTGCTTACCCAGTGCAAGCAAGATAGGTGAGCTTGGTGCAGGCTGTGTAATTGTGATTGTTCTGTTTGCCGAGCATCCCTTCGCATCCGTTACTGTATAGGTGTATGTACCTGCAGCCACGTTCGTTGTTGGGCCACTGTACGTATAAGGAGCGGTTCCGCCACTGGCACCAACGGTTACATTGGTGGTGCCGCCGTATACAGATATCGTACCTGCAGAAACATTAAGATTCAATACAGTTGGCTGGCTCACAGTTGCAGAAACCGATGCCACCGTGTTGTTGGCATCACGCACGGTTACCGTATACGTACCTGCTGGCAGATTGGTTGCTGACGTAGTGGTCTGTACAGGTGTAGTGTTCCAGCTATAAGTGAATGGTGCTTTACCACCGCTTACAGAGACCTCCACAGAACCATTGGATGCACCATTACAGGTTACATCTTTCCATGTGCTTACAGACACCGCAACAGGTGTTGGCGCAGGTTCTGTCAGCGTGATTGTTTTTGTATTGGTACAACCCTTGGCATCAGTAACCGTATAAGTATAGGTACCTGCTCTCACATTGGTGGTTGGTCCGGTATACGTATAAGGCGCTGTGCCGCCCGTTGCAGAAACCGTTACACTCGTTGATCCGCCATAAGCAGGGATCGTTCCTGGTGCAACAGTAAGGTTTAGTATCGATGGCTGGCTGATGGTTACCGAAGCCGTTGTGGTGGCACCAGCTGCATCACGTACGGTAACAGTATATGTACCTGCTGCCAGGTTAGATGCTGTAGCTGTTGTTTGTACGGGTGAAGTACTCCAGCTGTATGTATATGGTGCGGTTCCGCCATTAGCAGAAACAGTTGCACTACCATTGGTTCCTCCGTTACAATTCACATTGGTACTGCTGCTGATAGAAGCAGAAAGCGCCACAGGTACAACAGATCCACGCTTGTATTGGAGCATCCATTCAAAACAGTTCAATCCTGCGTAAAATTTATTATTGGGATCGTAAGTTGAAGACCAGGCATTGTGACCACCTGAGGGCCATATCACTTTTACAGCAGGCACGATCGGGCTCCTCGCGTTCATACCATCAACCCATCCATTGGTATTAGAAACGGAAACAATGCCATCATCGGCATTGTGTGTGGCCAGCACAGGCAACTGCGCATTCACCATGGTTTGTATTCCTGAACTGTTGGCGCCACTCGCTCCGCAAACAGGAACGATAGCAGCAAGCCTGCTGGCTCTCGCAGCAGAACTGCTCGCGTGATCCCAGGTTCCACCACCTCCCATACTTAAACCGGTTAAGTAGATCCTGTCCGGATCTACTGAATAGTTTGCAACCGCGTAGTTAATAATATTATTGACCTGATCTGCGGTAGGCCAACCCACAAATTGAGGTGCAATCACGATAAAAGAAAAATTCTGTCCGCCCACCGTAAACACAGATGGGAACTGGCCACTATTGATTACCCTTGGCAAACCAACGGTAGCCACTTTTCCAAGATCAGTTGTGCCATTACCTTGTTCACCAAGGCCATGCAGAAAAACCAACAAAGGAAATTTTTTGACACCATCATACCCTACGGGAAGGTATTCATAATAACCACCTACGCCGGAGGTCATCTGTGTAGGTTTAGGCGTCCATGATTGACCTTGAACCTGTTGCGATGTGAGAGAAACAAAACTTGTTAACGCACAGGCAATTAAAAAAATCAGCGAGTAATTTTTTTTCATAGCGGATTGGATTCGGTACGGGTTTCTCAACAGGTAGTGGTGAAATAACGACACCATTTACCTGTTAGTATCAACCGCCGTAAGAACCAAATAGCATGCCATTTCCAAAAAAAGAAGTATAGAAAAATTCGCTGAATACATAACCCCTTTAATAACAAGCTCCTTTCAGATTTTAAGGCCTGAAAGGAGCGCTATATAGTCTTTTACAGATATTGATTAAAGTTTAATAACCTGTTTTGCGTGTTTATAATTCAGGGATTGGGCACTGATGATATATGATCCCGAAGGCAGTCCCTGCAGATCAAACTTTGTGTTCCACAGATAGGTCTGCTTAGTGAATGTCTTCATCTTCAGTGGCTTGCCATTGATATCGTAAAGGATGAGGGTCAACGGTTCCATGAAATTATTCTCGATGGTAATGTCAAGCATTGTTGGCATGTTCTTTACAGTGAACTTACCTTTTGCATCATAGAACAAGTCTCTCTGATCCAATACAATACGCTCACCATAACTGGTCACTGCTACGATCCTGTAGTAGTTGCGTTTCATGAATGGCCTGATATCTGAAGTTACATAACGCGCAGTACGCAAGCTGTTCCACAAACTTGTGACACGGGTTACAATGGTGAAGTTCTGGTTGTCGTCAGAACGTTCAATTTCAAAGTGATCGATGGCATACTCATAAGATGTAGCCCATTTCAGATCTACACTGGTATCTGACTTTAATGCATCAAATGAACTCAGTACAACGGAAGGCTCGCGCACTTCCACGGAAGCTGTTGCCTTACATGCATTGGCGTCCACTACATTATATGTATAGTTTCCTGCTTTCACATTGCTCACTTCACCGAGATAAGTATATGGCGTGATACCCCCTTTAGCAGACAGCTCAACCGTTGTGGTACCGCCGATAAGCCTGATCAGACCCGGTGTAGCAATCAACTCAAGCTTCTCTGGTTGTTGAATGTCAATGGTCTGTGTGGCCCTTGTTCCTGCTGCATCTGTAACAGTGTATACATGAACACCCGCTTTCACCTGCACGGTATCACCCGTCACGATGTATGGTGCAACACCACCACTGTAACGGAGGGTTACCTGTGTGGTGCCGTCATAACAGCTGATGGTTCCTGGTGTCACCTGCATGATCAACGGAGTTACTTCACGGATCACCAGGGTCTTGCTTGCACTGCAACCATTGGCATCAGTAACAACATACGTATAGGTTCCGGCCTTCACATTTGTGGTACTGCCCGTAAATGCATAAGGCGCTGTGCCACCACTGGCCTGAAGTGTCACCTGTGTGGTTCCGCCAATCGTCTGAACATCATTTGCTGTTGCCTGTAAAGCGAGTACCGAAGGTTGTGAAACCTCTACCTGTAAAGTAAATACCGCCTGGTCTGCGTCTTTAATACTTACCGTATAAGTACCCGCTGCAAGTCCGCTTACTGATGGGCCTGAAGCAGTAGTTGCGCCCGACCATGAAATGGTGTAAGGTGCTTTGCCTCCTGAAACCTCAACGCTAGCCGAGCCATCATTGCCACCATAACAATTCACTTGTTTCACCGTTGCTCTTGCAGTCAAGATTGCAGGTGACGGCGGCGCTGGTGAGTTAGCTGCAACAATTGTAATGGCTTTACTGATTGAGCAACCATTGACATCGGTAACCACATAAGTATATGTACCGGCGGTGACATTTGTAGTGGATGCTCCTGAATAAGTATAAGGTGCAGTTCCACCTGAAGTTGAAAGCGTTACTGTAGTAGTACCTCCTACTGTAGTGATTGTACCGGCTGTAGCGTCAAGTGTCAATGCTGCCGGTTCATCAATGATTACGGTGGTACTTGCTTTTTGACCGTTTGCATCTGTTACAGTCACAGTATAAATGCCGGAAGATAGCCCTGTTGCCGATGCAGTGATTTGCGCGGGGAGGGTACTCCACTGGAATGTATAGGGTGCCTTTCCACCACTCACAGCCACCGTTGCAGAACCATCTGCACTACCTGCGCATTTCGCATTAGTGATAGACACAAGCGAAACGGTTGGCGGTGCAGGTGAGGGTTCAGTAATGGTTATATTTTGTGTAGCATTACATCCTTTGCTGTCGGTTACCGTATAAGTATATGATCCTGCAGCTACATTAGTGGTTGAACCGCTATATGTGTATGGTGCGGTGCCACCCGTTGCCTGTAAGGTCACATTGGTTGTTCCACCGGCTACTGAGATCACACCTGGTGTAACCGTAAGGAGTATTGGCGCTGGTTCAGTGATGGTTACACTGACAATAGAAGTTGTGCTGTTGGCATCTTGTACGGTTGCAGAATATGTACCTGCTTTAAGATTCACTGCAGTGAGTGTAGTCTGCACCGGTACAGTATTCCATCGAACTGAATATGGCGAACTGCCTTCGATTACAGCGATGGTTGCTGTGCCATCGCTACCACCTGAGCAGCTTACATTGGTCCAGGCATTCAGCACTGCCCTTACAGGAACAGAAGCTGGCGGTTCTGATATCGTTACGGTTCTTGTATCCGTACAACCCGCCGCATCGGTAACACTATAGGTATATGTGCCTGCAGTGACATTGGTAGTAGGTCCGCTATATGCATATGGGGCGGTTCCGCCGGTTGCGCTCAGCATAACTGAGGTGGTACCGCCATTTACATTGATGGATCCGGGTGTGATTCCCAACACGAGTTGTGCGGGCGCCGCGATCACCACATTGGCCGTAACCGTTGTATTGGCTGCATCACGCACGGTCACAACATAGTTTCCGGCAACCAGTCCCGTTGCGGCCGCTGTTGATTGTGCAGGGATCGTGTTCCAGGTATATGTATATGGCGCTACACCGCCCGCCACTGATACGCTGGCACTGCCATTGTTCAGTCCGCTGCAAGTTGCATTGACATGGTTGGTTGTTAAAACAAGTGGCGCCGCAGCAGCAGGCTCGGTAATGGTGATGGTTCTGCTGTCTGTACATCCTTTACTGTCTGTTACCACATAGGTATAGGTACCCGCCCTTACATTGGATACGGGACCGCTATATGCATAGGGCCCGGTTCCGCCGGATGCGGAGAGGCTTACAGTGGTAGTTCCGCCATTCACGTTGATGGTACCCGGAGACACTGCAATATTCAAGGCTGCAGGTTGTACAATGGTTACATTAACCGTCTGCGTTTCACCATTCACGTCTCTTACCGTAGCCACATATGTGCCTGCGCGCAGGTTATTGGCTGTGGCGGTAGTCTGCACCGGCGTGGTGTTCCAGCTATAGGTGTATGGCGCTGTTCCGCCTGTCACCGTTACGGAGGCGCTGCCATTGGTGCCGTTAAAGCACGATACATCGGTCCAGGTATTCACTGCCAAACGCAATGCGGATGGTGGTGGTGCAGGTTGTGTGATGGTAATAGTCTTACTATCTGTACACCCCCTTGCATCAATCACCGTATAGGTATATGTTCCAGCGCTAACGTTGGTGGTTGGACCACTGTAAGAATAACCAGGGGTACCTCCCGTTGCTGAAAGCGTAACAGTGGTTGTACCGCCATAGGTTGAAATGGTACCCGCTGAAACAGTAAAATTGATTGCCGATGGTGCCGTGAGGCTTGTGTTGGCCGTGGCGGTTGTACCCGCTGCATCTCTGACCGTTACAATATAATTACCTGGCGCCAGTCCCGTAGCGGTTGCACCCGTTTGAACAGGTGTAGTGTTCCAACTATAGGTATATGGCGCTACGCCACCGGTGGCCGCAACTGTTGCAGACCCATTATTGGTGCCGAAGCAGGAAATCTGGGTGGCAGAAGAAATAGATGCCAGCAATGGGGTTGCAGGTGCAGGATCTGTAAGGGTAATGGTTTTGGTATCTGCACATCCATGGGCATCGGTCACCGTATACGTATAGGTGCCTGCCCTCACATTGGAGGTTTGTCCGGCGAAGGTGTAAGGTGAAGTTCCGCCATTTGCACTCAGGCTAACATTGGTGCTACCACCTGCAAATGGAATGGAACCAGGCGTAACCGTCAGGTTTAGTTTTCCTGGCTGGCCGATGCTTACGGTTACAGATGAAGTAGTGTTTTGCGCATCACGAACGGTAAAGGTGTAGGTGCCTGCGGCAAGATTGGTTGCAGAGGGTGTGGTCTGAACCGGAGTGGTGTTCCAGCTATAGGTAAATGGAGCCACACCACCGCGGATATCGATGGTCGCTGAGCCGTCGGATCCACCATTACAATTCACGTCTTTCCAGGTACTTACGGTAGCCACCACCGGTGTTGGTCCGGGTTGCGTGATGGTCACGGATTTCGTATCCTGGCAACCCCTTGCGTCTGTAACCGTATAGGTATAGGTTCCGGCGGCAACGTTTGAGACGGGGCCACTGTAACTATACGGCGCTGTACCACCACTTGCAGTTAAAGAAACACTGGTTGTACCACCATAAAGCGCAATGGTTCCAGGCGTGACGGTTAAATTAAGCCTGGCTGGTTGATTGATGGTTACGCTAGCCGTTGCGGTAGCATTGTTGGCATCCCTCACCGTAACCGTATAGGTTCCTGCGGCGAGATTGGACGCTGTTGCAGAAGTTTGAACGGGTGATGTACTCCAGCTATACGAATATGGCGCGGTTCCTCCACTTGCACTCACCGTTGCGCTGCCATTGCTCAGCCCATTACAGGAAACCCCTGTGTTGGAAGCGATGGACGCGGAAAGGGATGCAGGAGGTGGAGGAGTTGCCGAGCCCCGGGAATACTGCAGAAGCCATTCGTAAGCATTAAGATTACCCGTTAACTTTTCATAGGGATCATATGATTGACTCCACGCATTGTGGACAGCCGAATTCCAAATTACTTTTATAGCTGGCGGATTGACCCCGTAACTATTCATACCATCTACAAATCCATGCGTATATGACACCGGGACCGTAGGATCCAGGTTATTGTGGGTGGCCAGCACGGGAAGACCGGCATTGGCCATGATCTGATTCCTTGTGCTGTTCGGAGAAGAGGCACCACAAACAGGAAGGATCGCCGCAAGCCTGTTGGCCGCAGCAGGGGAACTACTCGCGTAATCCCAGGTTACACCACCACCCATACTCAATCCAGTCAGGTAGAGGCGACTTTCATCCGCTCGATAGTTTGCTTGAATATAATTGAGGATATTCTCTACCTGACCCGCACTGGGCCAACCGGAGAACTGTGGTACGATGGCGATAAATGAAAAAGTATTGCCATTGACGTTGAAAGAAGTGGGAAAATTACCGGAATTGATTACCGTCGGGAAACCAACCGTACGCACCCGGTTCAGATCGGAAGTACCATTGCCCTGCTCACCAATGCCATGAATGAAGAGGAGCACAGGATACTTTTTCCCGGCATTCGCGGGATCGTTATAACCCGCTGGGAGATACTCATAGTATCCACCTGACCCCCAGGTCATGCTCACATACTTCGGCCCCCAAGTCTGCCCCAGAGACACCATCGGCAACAAAAACAACATCACCAGCAATAATGCCAGGCCACTAATCCAACCAGATTTTCTCATCAGATCATTTCGATTTAAAGCGTAAAGCAAGCTGTATTCAGAGGGTACGGAACCGAAATGTATTCGTTAGGTAGACTATGCACAAACCGCGCAAAATTTTCCACTAAAAATGCTGTGCATATTTTTTCAAAGAACATGCCATTTGTTGGATGTTGATACCCTTTTTCGGGTATGTGTATAACTTTTGGGCGCATCCGCTAAAAGCCGCATGAAAACAGACTTATCCACATTTTATGTGGATTATTTGCAATTCGAAAAAGACGTTTTGCCTGCACAATGTTTAAACATCGAATTAACAATTCCTTCACATAGCAATGGCATACAAAAAGGGCACTCCTAATTGTAGTAGTGCCCTTAATCTTATGGCAAAGCCGATTGGCCGATGACTCTTTTAATCCTTAATAAACTTCAATGTAGTCCGGTAACCGTCATTGTTCAGTTCCATGAAATATACCCCTTTGGCCAGTTTGCTGACATTGACTTCCATCCTGGGTGTGCGGGCGGGAATATTGAACTGCATGAGCGCCCGGCCAGAAGCATCAGACACGCGTACGCCCATATTGCTGCTGAACATTTGCTGCAGATCCACCATTACCGTACTGCTGGCCACCGTAGGATAAAGCTTGGCTGCAAATCCTTTCACTCCAATGAATACTTTCTTGACTCCGATGACCCTGAGTGATCCATCCCGGTCCTTCTGGGACAATCGATAATATACAAAATTGGTATTGGGTACCTGCAGATCCTCAAAGGCATATCGCTTATTTGTGGTGGAATTCCCCGCAGCTGGCATGGTTTGCAACAAGGAATAGTTGTTGCCGTCTTCAGAACGCTCAATCATGAACTCCTTGCTGTTGGATTCTGTTGTTGTGACCCAGACCAGGTCAACGCCGGAATTGGTGCGGGTAGCGGTAAAGGATGCAACGTTCACCGGAAGTAACACCAGTGAATTTCGATGCAAGAGTAACCACTCATAAACGGTGTAACCGTCTCCGGTAACAGGGTCTGAATATACCGGAAGGCCTGACAAATCATTTCCAAACCTCGATGGATATGCCCTCGTCCACGCATCATGATTCTGGTAGCCACCACCGGGTTGTCCGTTACCAATTAGTACCTGCGCCTCGGTCAATCCGGGTGGCTGATTGGTAGGAGAAAAAGGATTTCCGGGGTTTGAATACAAAAAATGCAGAATATTAAGATATGATGACCCGCCTGGCTGACTTGTAATGGTATTGGTAGCCACCTCTGTCTGAGTGATTACGTCTACCGCCGTACCGTTTGTATTGAAATCATATAAATTGGTAATCGACAAAATATGGGTTTGGTTATCGATGATTTGTTGAGCTCTTGCAGGTGTGTTTACGATCTGTCCATAAGAACACACTGGTACTGTAGCAGCCAACTTGTTTTGCGTGACGGTAGATGGAAATTCCCAGGACTGTTCACCACCCTGACTCATCCCTGTGAAATACACTCTTTGAGGATCTACACGATACAATGATTTGGCTAAATTTATAGCGGAATCCATCGCCGCTACAGTTGGTTTTCTCACGCCGCTGCAAAGAACGGGTTCTCCCCGATACATTAAATTCATCACTATGAACCCTTCTCTCGGTCCTGTATTGTAGTTGTATGGCACGCCGGGTGTTTTTTGGGGAACACTGGACATATAAGCGCCATTGTCTCTGCATTGTGTAGGTACAGCAGGGAAAGATCCGAATGAACTGAATAATCGACCCAGTCCCAAATTTGTATTTGGCGCTCCGCTGGTATGTATATAAAAAACCCCATGGTGAATCTCCCCACATCCCGGCAAAAACAACAACAAAGGATAGGTTTTGGAGGCGTTAGCAGGATCATTATATCCCTGAGGGAGAAATTCAAGATATCCTGGAAGATTGTCTGAAATATAGTATGCGGTCCTCCTGGAAGGCGTTATGATACCGTTGCTATCATAACAACCGATTCTAGCTCTCAGACGCCAGGGATAAGGTTGTCCATCATTGTTATACCATGCTGAGTCACCTGGCACAAAAGTAAATTGTCCCATCGTTTCCATTGAACACAGGATAAACAATAACACTGCAACAAAAAAAATAGTGTTTTTCCGCATCATCTTCTGATTGAGATTCTTAAAAAGCAGGGAGGGCGGTCTTACGATAGGAAGGGGAGTAAATGTAAAAACTTATCCTGAATTTACTACATATCTTATCGATTTCAAAACATAAAAAAGCCCGCCGGTTGTCCGGCGGGCCGCATATTCACTTGGTTTGTCTATTGTTTGATGAACTTGCTGGTCTGAATCTTTCCACCTCCACTCACCTGTACAATGTACATTCCTTTCGATAGCTTATCCGTATTAATGGTTAAGCGATTTTGTCTTGGGGCGATGATATGCTGTGACAACTGCCTGCCAGCCATGTCAACCACCTGAATCGTGATTTGCTCATTTACCGTACCCTGGATCTCGATGTTTACGGTTGAGGTAGCTACAGTTGGATAGATGGCAATCTCATACCCCTGACTACCCAGGTATATTTTCTTGATGCCGATGATCTGCAACTTGCCATTCTTGTCCCGTTGGCTCAACCTGTAATATACATAAGTGCTCTGCGGAAGATTGGCGTCAAGATGACTATACACGACGGTGGTATTTGAATTACCCGCCGCTGCTATTTCTGTGAGCAAACTAAAGCTTGTACCATTGGTAGAGCGCTCTATAATAAACTTATCGCTATTGACTTCGGTTGATGTGGACCACGCCAGTTTCACCCCATTGTTTTCTCGGGTTGCGGTAAATGAAGATACAGATACCGGAAGCAGCGCCAGGTTTTGTTTACTGATCATCCACTCGTATGTGGTGTACCGCTCAAGGGAAACCGGATCCGTATAAGTGTAAAACCGCGTACCGCTAGTTAAAGGAATCTGTCCGTCTGTACCTCTTGTTTGGTAAGCTATTGTCCAGGCGTTGTGATCGCAACAGGATAATACGTTTTGACCGGGAAGAAGGAAAAACGATGAATCGATTTGACTGGGCGCAACACCTGGGATAGATTCGAAAGCCTGAATGGATGCTCTGTTATTCTGAATCACACTACTATTATAATCCCTACGATTTACAACAGCCATCACATTCACACCATTATTGACCGTTACAGCTGCTCTGTCCACATCGCCATAGATGTTTTCAACTGCAGCTACAGGCACGATACCTGCTACTTTGCGCGCTAACTCAGGGAAATCCGTGTCGCCAACGTAATTATAGCTAACTCCGCCTCCTGCACTCATACCTGTTAGGTAAATTTTAGAGTTATCAACACGATATAATGTATTTGCCAGGTTAATAGCACGATCAATATCCCATTTGTTGGCAACGTAATATGTTGAATTCTGTGTACCACATACTGCGGCAGTGCGGTGACTGGTCATCAAGCACATGACTATTACGCCTTGTTTTGGTCCTGTAGTTGGATTGTATACCTGTCCTGGGGTCTTCAATGGTACAGCAGAAAAATAATCTCCATTTCTGACAAGTTCCCTTGGAAGAGACCTGAATTGTTCCGTGCCACCATCTGTTTTCATCAACCTGAATATGCCATAGTTCCAGTTAGGGCTTCCGTTATTATGTGTGTAAACCCTTCCATCATGAACTTCTCCACAACCTGGAACATAAATAATCAGGGGGTAGCGTTTGGTTGAGTTAGCAGGCAGGTTATATCCCGAAGGCAGGTATTCCAAAAACCCTTGAACTCTTTCACTCATATAATAAGTTGGAAAGACCTGACGGACCACACTATCAGGTCCCACACCAAAACTGATGAACGGAAAAGGTTCATCGATGAGACCAGTCCGTGGCGTTAATGTCCAGGGATCAGAACCTTGTGTTGTAGTAGATCCACGCCAAGATTTAGATGCAGGAATCCATGTACCACCAGGAGCAGCGTAGCCAGTCTGAGCAAAAAGATCCGTAGCCATCAGCAAAATCACTATGCTGATTGACATTTTCAAGAAAAATGATTTCAATTTCATCGGTAAATGCGCTTTATTGATTGTTTGAGACAAACAGTTCAATAGGCATTGGACACAGTAAGATTTTTGGAAAGGAAGGATTTCAGGGTGCTCCGTGAAGGAGAGGCTGTAAAATTACATATTTCTGTCATAATTCAAAGAGCCGTTGGCTCTAAACCTGCAACCGTACTGCTTTCTGTACTGCTAATGAACCAGTTATCAGGCGGAATTTTTTTTCAAATTTTTATCCCAAAGCCCTCTCCGCCCCTGTTTTTACGTTAATTTGACCCCACTAAAATTTTACTGCAACATGAGAAGAGGTCTATTCACCTGCCTTTTGGTCCTTGGCGTCACCCATGCTATGGCCCAAACAGGATTTCCCGTCAATGGTGTGGCAGATCCCCGGCATGGTACCTATGCATTTACGAATGCAACCATCGTCAAGGATCCCCAAACCACCCTTTCCAATGCAACCCTGGTGGTTAAAGATGGCAAGATCCTGGCCGTCGGCACTGGTGTTGCCATTCCCAAAGAGGCCCAGGTATGGGACTGCAAGGGGAAATTCATCTATCCATCATTTATAGATGCGTATACCGACTACGGTACCCCCCCACCCGCCGCAGCGGGCCGCTTTAGTTTTGGTGGTCCCGCACAGCTTGCGTCTAACCAAAAAGGACCCTATGGCTGGAACCAGGCTATTAAGGCCGATGTGGATGCCGCAAAGGTCTTCAGCGTAGACGATAACAAGGCAAAAGGCCTCCGTGAGATGGGCTTCGGCACCGTGCTTACCCATGTAAAAGACGGCATCGCCCGGGGAACCGGCACAGTGGTTACCCTTGCCTCTGAAAAAGAAAACCTTGTGGTGCTGAAAGACAAAGCATCGGCCCACTACTCTTTTAATAAAGGCTCCTCCTCACAGGCTTATCCCAGCTCCATGATGGGTTCCATCGCTCTGCTCCGCCAGAGCTACCTGGATGCACGCTGGTATAAAGCCAACGAGAAAACAGCCGAGGTCAACCTCTCTACCAAGGCCTGGAACGAGAACCAATCCCTCCCCCAGATCTTCGAAGTCACAGACAAATGGACGGCGCTGCGTGCAGACCGCATCGGAGATGAGTTTGGCGTTCAATACATTATTAAAGCCGGAGGTAATGAATACCAGCGTATCAAAGAGATCGCCGCTACCAAGGCTACCTATATCCTTCCCCTGAACTACCCCCAGGCCATGGATGTGGAAGACCCCAACGATGCGCGTTTCGTATCCCTCACGGACCTGAAACATTGGGAGCTGGCCCCTACCAATGCAGGCGCATTTGAAAAAGCCGGCATTCCATTCTGCCTTTCAACAGCAGACCTGAGAGACAGCAAGGCCTTTATGGCCAACCTGAGAAAAGCCATCGATAATGGCCTCTCTGAAACAAAGGCTCTTGAAGCGCTGACCAGAACCCCCGCGCAAACCCTTGGGATCTATGATAAGGTAGGCAGCCTGGAAACAGGTAAACTGGCCAACTTCATCATCACCAGTGGTCCCGTTTTCGCAGCCAACACATCGATCCTCCAAAACTGGATCCAGGGCGCTAAATACGGCGTTAAAGAAGACCAATGGAACAGCATCAAAGGCACTTACAACATCGCTGTCAGTTCCTCCGCCGGAACAACCAACTATACCCTTGATGTGAAGAGTGCTGCATCGGCAAGCATCATTGGCAGGGATACCGTTGCGGCAAAATTCAGTACCGATGGCAAACAGGTACGCATCGGCTTCACCCCTACCAAACGCTCGCGTAACAACATCCGCCTGAGCGGTGTGAACAATGGCGACAGCTGGACAGGTTACGGTCAGGATTCTGCCGGCAACAACCTTACATGGACAGCCAGCCTGGCTAAAAAGGGAGAAGATAAAGTGGATAGTGTGAAGGCTAAAACGCCGGCTGTACTGGGCAAAGTGACGTATCCATTCCTCCCCTACGGCTTGGAAGACGCAGCTAAACAGGAAACCATTCTGATCAAGAATGCAACCGTATGGACCAGCGATGCCGCAGGTAAGATGGAGAATACCGATGTGCTTGTGAAAAACGGGAAGATCGCACAGATCGGAAAAAATCTTGCTGATCCTGCTGCGCGCGTAATTGATGGTACAGGCAAGCACCTCACACCAGGACTGATTGATGAGCACTCACATATTGCGGCTTCTTCCATCAATGAAGGCGGCCAATCTGTAACGTCTGAAGTGCGCATCGCAGACAACCTGAATCCAGATGATATCAATATCTATCGTCAGCTCAGTGGTGGTGTAACTACTTCGCATATTCTCCACGGTTCAGCAAACACCATCGGCGGACAAACACAGTTGATCAAATTGCGTTGGGGTGCAAACGATGATGAACTCAAATTCCAGGGCGCACCTGGGTTCATCAAATTCGCACTCGGCGAAAACGTAAAACGCAGCAGCGCCAGCAACGGCAACAACCGCTTCCCAGATACCCGCATGGGTGTGGAGCAGGTGATGGCAGATGCCTTCCAAAGAGCAAAAGATTATGAAGCAGAATGGAAAGCAGCAGAAGAGAACAACAAGAAAAAAGGCGCAACCCCCATCGTAGTCCGCAGAGATCTTGAATTGGACGCCCTGGTGGAGATCATGAACAGCAAACGTTTCATCACCATGCACTCATACGTGCAAAGTGAGATCAACGCAGCCATGAAAGTGGCAGAGCGCTATGGCTTCCGCATCAACACGCTCACGCATATTCTGGAAGGATATAAAGTAGCGGATAAAATGAAGGCCCATGGCGCCAACGCTTCTACTTTCTCTGATTGGTGGAACTATAAGGTTGAGGTGATCGATGCCATCCCTTACAATGCCGCCATCATGAGTAGAGTAGGTGTCAATGTAGCCATCAACTCTGATGATGCAGAGATGGCACGCCGCCTGAACCAGGAAGCAGCCAAGAGCATTAAGTTCGGTGGACTCACAGAAGAAGAAGCCCTGAAAATGGTGACCATCAACCCCGCAAAGATGTTGCGTGTTGATGATAAAGTGGGCAGCATCAAAGTAGGTAAAGATGCGGATCTTGTTTTGTGGAACGATAACCCTCTCAGTATCTACGCCCGTTCAGAAAAGACGATTGTGGATGGCATTGTTTATTTCGACAGGGATAAAGAGGCCGATAAACAAAAAGCGATCAATGCAGAACGCATGCGCATCATCAACAAGATGATCGGTGAGAAAAGATCCGGTGGTCCTGTAGGTCCGGCCATGCCTTCCATGAACATCATCCTCAACTGTGGTGATCATGATCATAGTCATGGATTGTTAACGGTAGAAGGAAACTAAGTCAACATTCAAAAGTCAAAAAATGAAGAAATTAATTATAGCGGCCTTCGCACTTCTCCCCTTCACTTCTTCCTTTGCCCAGGACGATGTATATCCCGCGAAGGAGTACAAGGGCTTACTGTTCATCAAGAATGGTACCGTACACGTAGGCAATGGCCAGGTGCTGGAGAATGCAACCATTAAAATCAGTAATGGAAAGATCGAGCAGATCGGAACCAACATTCCCATCCCCGTGGATGATGTGAAGGTATTTGATGCAACCGGAAAACATGTGTATCCCGGATTGATCCTCACCAACTCCAACCTCGGCCTGGTGGAAGTCAACAGCATCCGGGCCAGTAGTGATGCCGAAGAAATTGGCGACTACAATGCCGGCATCCGTTCTATTGTAGCTTACAACACAGATTCCAAAGTCATCAACACCCTCAAACAAACTGGTGTGTTGCTCGCTAACGTGGTACCGCAGGGTGGAATCATCAGCGGCACATCAAGCATTGTACAACTGGATGCCTGGAACTGGGAAGATGCGGCTTATGTGATGGACAATGCCGTTCATTACAACATGCCTGATCTTTTTGCAAGGCCAAACCGTTTTGGTGGATTCTTCGGACCACAGGCACCACAGGGAGATCCTGTGAAACAGGGCCTGGAAGAAATTGAGCAAACGAAGGCCTTCCTGAAAGAAGCAAGGGCATATGCGCTTTCTGCAGACAGGAAAGAAACCAATCTGAAGTTTGAAGCTTTGAAAGGTCTGTTCGATAAATCGAAAAAATTCTTCATCCACGCAGACATTGTGAAGCAGATGCTGATGGCCATCGATTTCAAAAAAGAACTCGGTCTTGATGTGGTAATCGTTGGCGGAAGTGAAAGCTTCCAGATCGCGGAGTTGTTGAAGCAAAACGATATACCCGTGATCGTAAACCAAATGCACTCGCTGCCTACCATGACCGAAGACGCAGTGGATCTGCCTTACAAACTTCCGGCATTGTTGCAACAGGCTGGCGTACTTTACGCCATCAATGATGAAGATGGCCAGCATCGTGGCAAGAACCTTCCCTTCAATGCAGGAACTGCTGCTGCCTACGGCTTAACCAAGGAACAAGCGCTACAGGCCATTACGCTGAATGCGGCAAAGATCCTCGGTATTGCGAATAGAACAGGTTCCATAGAAGTAGGTAAAGATGCCAATATTGTGATCAGCACAGGAGATATCCTGGATATGCGAAGCAATAATATCACACATGCATTTATTCAGGGCAGGCACTTGAGTCTTGACGACAAGCATAAACAGTTGTATGAGCGATATAAATACAAGTACGATATCAAGTAAGAGGTCGCATAGTTCACAGGTCGCAAGTTCG
>JBASZQ010000052.1:0-43807 GCA_049661025.1 Chitinophagaceae bacterium
CTACAATAACTGACCCCGGTCATTCCCCCCACCTCCAGGGCTTGCTACTTTGCGTCATCATACTTAAAACCTCGTCATGGAAGCAAATCATACCAAACCAGCGAATGGCAAGCCTGAACACATGGAGATCATGGATGGCAACGAGGCAGCCGCCTATATCGCCTACAAAACCAATGAAGTCTGCGCCATCTACCCGATCACGCCCAGTTCAACCATGGGTGAATGGGCTGATGAATGGAGCGCCAAAGGCATGACCAATATATATGGTCAGGTTCCCCGCGTCATGGAAATGCAAAGTGAAGCTGGTGCCGCAGGTGCCATTCACGGTGCCCTCCAGGGCGGTGCATTGGCCACCACCTTTACCGCTTCACAGGGTCTGCTCCTCATGATCCCCAATATGTTCAAGATAGCCGGTGAGCTTACGCCCACTGTTTTTCATATCGCCGCCAGAACCCTGGCCACACATGCGCTCTCCATCTTCGGAGATCACTCAGATGTGATGGCAGCCCGTTCCACCGGCTTCTCCATGCTCTTCGGCAACACCCCGCAGGAAGTGATGGACATGGCCCTCATCGCACAGGCATCAACCCTTAAAACAAGGGTGCCTTTTTTGAATGTGTTCGATGGATTCCGCACTTCACACGAACTGAATGAAGTAGAAGTGATCTCAGACGAGATCATCAAAGCCATGATAGATGATGAAGCTATCAACGCGCACCGCGATAGAGCGCTGAACCCAGACAATCCATTTATCCGCGGTACCGCACAGAATCCTGACGTGTATTTTCAGAACAGGGAAGCCGCCAATCTCTGGTACCAACACGTACCCGAAGCCGTGCAGGAAATGATGGACAAGTTTCATCAACTTACCGGCAGGAGATACAACCTGTTTGAATACTATGGCGCTGCTGACGCAGAACGCGTGGTGATCCTCATGGGCTCCGGCGCAGGCACCGTGAAAGAAACCGTTGATTACCTCAACGCAAAAGGCGAGAAAACGGGTGTACTGATTATAAGATTGTTCCGACCCTTCTCCATTCCTGATTTCATCCAAACCCTGCCCACATCGGTACAAAAAATTGCAGTACTGGACAGATGTAAGGAACCCAACGCAATGGCCGAACCATTGTATATGGATGTGGTCAATGCACTCAATGAAGCACCAACACCACGCGAAAACAAACTACGCCTGGTCGGTGGACGTTATGGACTCTCTTCCAAAGAATTTACACCCGGAATGGTGCTCGCCATACTTGACGAACTGAAAAAAGAGACACCACAAAATCACTTCACAGTAGGTATTGATGACGACGTAACCTATATGAGCCTGAAGTACAATAAACAATTCTCTCTTGAATCACAACACAAATTCAGGGGGCTGTTCTTTGGATTGGGTGCCGATGGAACCGTGAGTGCAAATAAAAACTCGATTAAAATCATCGGTGAAAAAACACCGTTCCACATCCAGGGTTATTTTGTGTACGACTCTAAAAAATCCGGTTCGCTCACCGTCTCACATTTACGTTTTGGTGAGAAGTCCATCGAATCAACTTACCTGATCAATTCCGCCAACTTTGTAGCCTGCCATCACTTCAATTACCTCACGAAGTATGACATCCTCAAGGATGCAGAAGAAGGATCAGTGTTCCTGCTCAATGCACCGTACGAAAAAAATGAAGTCTGGGGCAAACTTCCCCGGAAGATCCAGGAAGAGATCATCGCCAAAAAACTGAAATTCTATACCATCAATGCATACGCAGTAGCCAGGGAATCAGGCATGGGTAACCGCATCAACACCATCCTGCAGACCTGCTTTTTCGCCATCAGCAATATCCTTCCACGTGAAGAAGCGATCGCCAAAATCAAAGAGGCGATCTATGAATCTTATTGGAAAAAAGGCGAAGCTGTAGTTCAGAAAAACTATGAAGCCGTAGACAATACACTGGAACATCTTTACGAAATCGACTACTCACAATACGCCCTGGGCAACAATGCTTTTGGAGAACATATCTCTGAAGATGCACCGGATTTCGTGCAACAGGTATTATCTAAAATCATTTCCGGCGAAGGCGATGAACTTCCGGTATCCGCATTCCCTGTGGATGGCACCTATCCATCCGGTACCACCAGATGGGAAAAACGAAATATTGCAGAAGCTGTTCCTGTTTGGGACCCGGCATTATGTACCCAGTGCGGCAAATGTTTCCTGATCTGTCCACATGCAGCCATCAGACCAAAGGTTTACGACAAAGATCTGCTCGCCAACGCGCCATCAGACTGGAAGCATACGGACCCCATCGGCAAAGAATGGGACAAAACCAAAGAAGCATACACCCTGCAGGTTTCTACCGAAGACTGCACCGGTTGCACGCTGTGCGTAGAATATTGCCCGATCACCAGCAAAAGAGAAGCTGGTCATAAGGCCATCAATATGACCGATAAATTACCGATCCAGGACAAAGAGATCGAAAACTGGAATTACTTCATCAATATACCTGAGGTAGACCGTACGCGGGTGAACAAGAACACGATCAAGGGATCGCAATTCTTCCAGCCTTTGTTTGAATTCAGTGGAGCCTGTGCTGGTTGTGGCGAAACACCATACTTGAAATTACTGACCCAACTTTTTGGTGAGCGAATGATTGTTGCCAATGCTACAGGATGTTCATCCATCTTTGGCGGCAACCTGCCCACAACCCCTTGGAGCACCAACACAGAAGGGGTTGGTCCCGCATGGGCCAACTCCCTTTTTGAAGACAATGCAGAGTTTGGACTCGGCATCAAAATGGCGAACCAGAAGAAAAAAGAAATGGCCATCGCATTACTTGCCGAGATGAGCCCGCACGTGGGTGAAGACCTCGCCAATGCATTGATTGATGCACCAGAATCCAATGAAGCAGAGATCAAACAAAAACA
The DNA here is from genome assembly GCA_049661025.1 of Chitinophagaceae bacterium. GTDB lineage: Bacteria > Bacteroidota > Bacteroidia > Chitinophagales > Chitinophagaceae > Pollutibacter. Next base: position 2,917 of record JBASZQ010000052.1, read on the forward strand.
TGACCTGATCAAAACGCTGAAGGAAAGACTGAAAGACATGAAGTCTGTGGCGTCCAATAATCTTTATCACCTGGCCGACTTCCTTGCAGACCGTTCCGTATGGATCATTGGTGGCGATGGATGGGCTTATGACATTGGCTACGGCGGATTGGACCATATTCTGTCTACCGGAGAGAATGTCAACATCATGGTATTGGATACTGAAGTGTATTCAAATACGGGTGGACAAAAATCAAAGTCGACACCCATTGGTTCAAGTGCTAAGTTCTCCGTAAATGGAAAAACAAATAGCAAGAAAGATCTGGCTATGCAGGCCATTGCACATGGCACGGCTTATGTGGCACAGATCGCGATGGGTGGTAATGACATGCATACCCTACGCACTATTCTGGAAGCCGAAGCCTATCCCGGTCCATCCATGATCATTGCCTACAGCCATTGCATTGCCCATGGTATTGATATGGCGCATGGTGCGGAAGAGCAGGACTTCGCGGTGAAATCAGGATACTGGCCACTGTTCCATTACAACCCTATGAAGCCGAAGGGCGAAAGGTTTGTCATCGATTCCAAAGAACCATCCTTGCCATTGAGTGAGTTCATGTATCACGAGAACAGGTTCAATGTGATCAAGGCCAAAGACCCCGTGCTGGCAGAAAAATTCCTGCACCAGGCGGAAGAAGAAAAAACAGCGAAGTGGGAGAAGTTGCAACTCTTCCGCGGATTATAAATCCAATTTTTTAGTTTTTAAGTATGATGGCGAAGGAGCGCGACCTGCATGGGTTGCGCTTCCTTATTATGCTACTAGCTAATAGCTATTAGCAATTTTAAGAACGTTTGCGATAAGAGATTACTGCCCAGGAGATGAGGATGATCGCAAATCCGAAAACAATGAGCAGGTGGCGAGAAATATCCTTGAATCCGCTCCCTTTCAGGATCACCATTCGCATAACTTCGATGAAGTAAGTGACGGGATTTATTTTCGCAATCATTTGAGCCCAATCCGGCATTGATTCAGTGGAAGTATAAAGTCCACCCAGTAGTATAAAAACCATCATTAAAAAGAAAGAGATCAACATTGCCTGCTGCTGGGTTTGCACAAAGGTTGAAATCAGTAGCCCCAAACCGAGAATGGCCAACATATATACACTGGAGAAAGAATAGATAACCAGAATATTACCCGCCGGTACAATTCCGTAAACTATCCGGGCAATTATAAATCCGATCGTTAATGTTAACTGTCCCATGATCCAGAAAGGGATCAGCTTACCAAGTATAAAATGATGTTTTCGGATAGGGGTTACATTGATCTGTTCAATGGTGCCGATCTCTTTCTCCCGCACAATATTCAAAGCAGCCAGAAAGGAACAGACCATGGTCACCAGTATCACCAGAATACCAGGCACCATGTAGCGCTGGTAGTTGAGGTGCACATTGTACCAGGTGGAATAGGTAGTAGTGATCAACGGTTCTGGATTGAACCTAGGTTGTTGTATCCACTTTACCCTTACCTCATCATTGAACTGCCTGATGATGGTCTGCAGATACGCACTTCCAAGATTAGCCCTTACACCATTGATGGCATTCACGGCAAGAAAAACTTGCGCTTCATTTTCCCGGACGAGGGTTCGCTCAAATCCGGCTGGGATTTCAAGGATTATATCGGCCCGGTCGTGCTCAATCTCCTCCATTGCGTCATGCATATTATCGGCATAACTGTTTAGGATGAAATAACCAGAGCTGGTGATCTTGTGCGCCAGTTGATTGGTATAAGCGGTTTTTTCATGGTCCAGGATGGTTAACTTCACGTTTTTAACTTCATAGTCGGCAGCCAGTGGCAAAATGACCAGCTGAATCACGGGCATAACAAACAGAATACGCAAGATGGAAGGATCCCGCAGGATCTGCCTGAACTCTTTCTCTAATATGAAAAGAATGGTTCTCATAAGCGGATCCTGAATTTTTTAAGGGCGATCGCGAGGAAAAACAAGGTCATGCCGAAAAGGATTAGCGTTTCCTTCCAGATGTCGGCCAGTGTCAGGCCTTTTAACATCACAGATTTAACGATGATGAAGTACCATTTTGCCGGAACAATATTGGACACCACCTGCAGTGGCCTTGGCATATTTTCAATGGGGAACATAAATCCACTCAACATCAGCGTTGGCAGAAACATGCCCACAAGACTAACAAACATAGCAGTACGTTGCGAGTCAGTAATGGTTGAAATCAGGAGGCCAAGGGAAAGGGAAGTAATGATGAACAACACAGACTCTGCAAACAACAATCCGAGATTACCACGGATGGGAAGATCCAATACAAAATAACTCATCAATAAAATAGTGCAGATATTTATGACTGATAAGAACAAGTAAGGAATCGCCTTGGCAATGATCACTTTCAAAGGTTTGGCCGGTGATGCCAAAAGCACTTCCATCGTCCCCAACTCCTTCTCGCGTACTATGGATACAGATGTCATCATTGTGCAGATCAGTAAGAGGATCATGGACATTACGCCTGGCACGAAATTATAGGCGCCCTTCAGTTGAGGATTGTACATCATCCTGATTTCAGGCACTATACGATAAGGCATTTTTACTAAACCAAGTTTCTCCTGCTGATAGTCATTGATGATTGCAGAAGCATAGTTCACAATAGTGGTGGCAATATTGGGATCAGAAGCATCGGTGATCATTTGAATGGTGACCTGATGACCGTGCAACAGTGATTCCTGAAAATCAACAGGAAACACCACAGCCATCCGTACGGTACCCTTTTTGAATGCATTGTCGATATCTTCAGGCTTTTCCAAGAATTCCTTCACATCAAAATACCGGCTTGCATCCAGACGTTGGATCAATTGTGCCGTTTCTGCGTCCTTTGAAGGATCCAAAATGGCAATTCTTGAATTCTTCACTTCATTGGTCAGTGCAAATCCGAAAATGAGCATCTGCGCAATAGGCATTCCAAACAGGATCAGCAGGGTTTTCTTATCCCGCCAAATGTGCTTCCATTCCTTTAATATAAATGCCCAAAATGTCTTCATTATTCGGTTCTTTCTGCTCTCCTTGCCAGTTGTAGAAAAACTTCATTCATGCTTGCAGCGCCAAACTGCTCTCGCAGCGCTGAAGGCGCATCCAATGCCTCTATCCTGCCATCAACCATAATACTGATGCGGTTACAGTATTCTGCTTCGTCCATATAATGGGTAGTCACAAAGATGGTGGTTCCCAAATGTGCAGCGCGATAGATCATCTCCCAGAACTCCCTCCGGGTCACCGGATCAACACCTCCTGTAGGTTCATCGAGGAAGACCAACGGCGGCTCATGCAATACCGCCACACTGAAAGCCAGTTTTTGTTTCCAGCCTAACGGAAGGGTCTTTACCAATGTATTCGCACGGTCTTCTAATGATAGCTCATGTAAGATTTCTGCCGACTTCTTCTTGATATCAGGTCTCGTCATTCCATAGATTCCGCCGAAAAACCGCATATTCTCCGTCACAGTCAGGTCCTCATAAAGCGTGAACTTCTGGCTCATATAACCTATCGTTCGCTTGATTTTCTCAGGCTGTGTGGAAACATTAAACCCCGCCACAGTGGCTTCACCAGAAGTAGGGCTGAGTAACCCGCATAGCATCCGCATGGCTGTGGTCTTACCGGCACCGTTGGCGCCAAGGAATCCAAAGATCTCGCCCTTGCTAACTGCAAAACTGATCCGATCTACTGCGGTAAATTCACCGAAACGCCGGGTCAATTCATGGGCTGTGATAATATCGTTACTACCTGTACTCATTTCATTTTCTTCATAAAAACGTCTTCCACTTCTGGCTTGATCTGTGCGAACATCACTCCTTCAAAGCCCGCTTTGATCAATTCAGTTCTCAAAGCTTCAGTGGTTACACCACCTCGTAAAGTCAGGTGGTGATGCTCTCCCGATGGATATACAGAACTCACTTCGGGACGATCGCGAAGTGCAAGCATCAATTCAAACATCCTGGGATGTTTTGCAGACCATAAGGGTTCACCAAAACTTCGACTGATCAGTTGCGGACTATCCATTGCCAGGATCGATCCTTCGTTGATCAGGGCAATGGTATCACATCTGGATGCTTCATCCATATACGCTGTTGATACCATGATGGTGATTCCTTCGGATTTCAATCGCTGTAGCATGTCCCAGAACTCCACCCGCGATACTACATCAACCCCTGTGGTTGGTTCATCAAGGAATAAAATACTTGGTCGATGGATTAATGCACAACACAATGCCAGCTTCTGTTTCATTCCTCCGGACAATGCACCTGCCTTGCGATGCGTAAATGGCTCGAGTTGTACATAGATATCCCTGATCAGGTGGTAATTTTCTTTGATGGAAGTCTTGAAAATAGTCGCAAAAAAATGAAGATTCTCTTCCACACTCAAGTCCTGGTATAGGGAAAATTTACCGGGCATATACCCACTGATCTCCCTGATCTTCATGTAATCCTTTACTACATCATAGCCCTCTACAACAGCCCTGCCACTATCTGCGAGTAACAGTGTCACCAGGATCCGGAACAAACTGGACTTACCCGACCCATCAGGACCGATCAATCCAAACAATGCCCCCTTCTCCACTTCAAAACTGATATTGTTTAAAGCGGTGACCTCCCCATACTTTTTACTGACCTGATCTATAGTGACAGATGGCATGTATTCATATTTATTCAACGAACTTCAATTCTCCGTACATTCCCAACTTCAGGTAGCCGTCGTTCACTACATCCACCTTCACCGCATACACAAGGTTTGCACGCTCGTCCTTTGTTTGGATCGTTTTAGGTGTAAACTCCGCCTTATCTGAAACCCAGGTGACCTTACCGGCATATGACCTATATCCCCCCTTACCATCATCCACCTGTACCTTAACCTGCTGTCCCAACTTCAGTCCTGCAAGCTGGTCACCGGTAACATAAGCACGTAAACGAAGTACTCGGAGATCTGCCAGTTTATACAATGCTTTGCCGGGTGCAGTTACCTCACCATGCTGCGCATATTTGGTGAGGATGGTTCCCGATGCAGGCTGCAAAACAGCAGTGCGCTGGATTTGATCGTCCAATTGCGCAACCCGCTTTTGCAGCGGAGAACGCTCACTTAGGATCGCGCGGTTCTGCGTACCAGAAATATTGCGCTGTACCTTGATCTGTTGTTGCGTCACCTTCATTTGCTGTGCGAGCTGGTCTATCTGCCCAACAATATCATCTAGTTGTTTACTAGTGGCTGCGTCCGCTTTAACAAGTTTCTCAAAACGAACCCTCTCCTTCTCCAGATTTGCCAGCTGCACTACCTGAACTTTATACTGGTCTTCCAATAACTTAACCTGAAGACCAACATCTGTGGTCTTTTCTGGTAGCGTTTGTATGCTTGCCTCTACTTGTTCTTTCTGCAATTGAATAGCAGTGGCATCGATGATTACAACGGTGTCTCCTTTTTGCAGTATCGCTCCTTCTTCCGCATCAAACCGAAGGATCTTTCCGCTCACCTCTGAAGATATGATCACTTCATCGGCTTCAAAAACACCCGAAGCATCGTGATCACCACCGCCATCCTTACAACTTGCTGCCAACAACATGATTGCTGTTATGATTAATCTTGTTTGCATATTATTGACCAATTAAAGTTTTCTGATGTATGACTGCCTGCAACAATTGAAGCCTGTGCAATGCCTGGCTCAACCTTGCCTGCTCCTCTGCGTTCACTTCCCTGACATAATCGCTTGACGTAATGACGCCCTGCTCCAACTGTGCCGCTGACGCCTGCTTAACCTGCTGCCGCAAGGCAATGATCTCTTCATCTGTTTTATCTAACTCCCTATATTTCTCCATTTCCGCATCATTCTTCAGCAGATCCGCTTTTACCTGAAACATCACCTGTTCCTGTTGAACCAACAGGGTTTGCCGATTCAATTCATTTAACTGCTTGTCCCTTCCCTGATTGTAAAAACCAGAAAGATTCCAGGAAAATCGAACACCGCCTAGGTAGAAGAAATCAAACTCGTTGAGCAACATATTAAGGCCAGGCTTACCATAACCACCCTGCGCAAACAGACTTACTTTGGGAACCTTACGCACATTCAGATAACGGGCGGCAACTTCATTCAATTGAATCTGCCGATTCAGCAATTCAAGATCAGGCCGGCGTATGGCTGTTGTATCCACAGTAACCATTGCAGGACGCTCTAGCTTCACATCGGGCGACAAATCCTGCCCCAGAAAAACCGACAATACCCTGATCAACGCGCGTCGATTGTATTTTAGATCGATGGCCCGCTGCTCATTCTTCAACTGCTCTGCTTTAAGCGTTGCCAGTGCACTCCTGAATGCTGTGCCATAATTCACCTGGGACTCCACTTTCGCCATCACGGCCATAAGATCCTTCTGTGTCAGGGCAATCTGCTGAAGTTGTTCATCAGCAAACAGCACACTGAACCAGATATCGTTTATGCGTTCCCTCAACTGCTGATAAGAAACCTCTATTCGTTGCTCATCTACTTTCTGCTGTTGTTGCGCAAGCAGACGCTGTGTGCTGGCATTACCGCCATCATAAATCAACTGGTTAACATCAAGCATCGCGCGATACTGATCCCTGCTCAAAGCTGAAATTTCCACACCGGGAATACTGATCTGCTTGGGGAAACGGGTAACGTCTGACTGGTAAGTGGCCTGTGCGTTGAGGGAGACCTGGGGAAGATATACTGATGCAATGTTCTCCAGGTTCAGTCCAGCCGTTCTCGCAATGAGATCTTTCTGCTTTGTCAAAGGATAGTTTCGGATAGCCATATCATATGCCTCTTCCAGCTTCAGACCCTGAGATTCACCAGCCTGAACGTATAAAGCGCCTAGTAAATAGCAAATGATGAGTAAATTCTTCATGACCTATATTTTATGGCGTCAATGATAAATGTGGAAATTTCTGTAGCTCTCTCTTCCATCATAGCTTCATATTGCTTGTCAGTCACCCCCACTACTCTCTTGAATATTGGAGCGCCTACAAAAGGAAAAATGCAGAGCGACATGATATTCAGCATCAACTGCGGAGGAGCAATTGGCATGATTTCCTTTCGCTTGATCGCCCTTTCAATAGACGCAACAACTAACTTGATGGGATTGCCGGACAACTTGCTCAAAACCTTGGCGATCCCTTCCCCATTCCTGGCATGGATCTCATGAAGCACAAACATGGGTATCAGGGGATGCTCAATCCAGGTGCGGATATACACTTCACAAAATCTCCGAAGCTTGTCATGAAATAGCAGCTCCTCATCGGAGAAAATCGACAAAACCTTTGGGATCAACTTACCGACGGCATCTATAAAAACAAGTTCAAACAATTTATCCTTGCTCCTAAAATAGTAATGCAGCAGGGCCTTATTGATCCCAGCCTCATCTGCTATGTCCTGCATCCTGGCTCCGGCGAAACCCTTAGCGAACAAAACCCGGCGTGCGGCTTCCATGATTTTTTCTTCCGTATTCAGTTCTTCGTTTTTAACCATTTGGTTAAACCTTTTGGTCAAAACTAGGAGATTAAATTTTACCAACCAAAAAAAGCCAATGGCTAGCTGCTAGTAGCTATTCATAGTAAGGAACATCATCCAAGGAAACCGTTTCCTTCTGCAACCAGTAATCTCTGGTTACCACGTGCCCGTCTTTCGTGCGTAAAAGGCGTCCGAAGATGGCGTTTACGGAATTGAAAGTCACATCGGTCACTCCTATAGTGAAGGTGGAAGGTGGAGGTTGGAAGTTGGAAGGTTCAGATGCGGGTTCCCCCTCGGTGGTAGTGGCCGGTTTTGCTGCAGCCTTGGGTGGTGGAGTTGGGATAACCACCACTTGAAACTTGTTATGCTCCAGCAGGGTCTTCAGAAATTCTACCCTTCCCGGTGTCACGTTACGCTCAACTACCGCGCATTTCACGCCGTCGAGTTCTTCAAAAGGATGGTTCTGGTTGATCGCCATATGACTGAGAATTAAACCAATGATTGAATATGATCATAGATCCAGCTGATCACGCCGGTGAAAATGATACCTGCAATACAAATGCCCAACCCAAACATCACCGACCTGGAAACCTGTAATGAGGCAACATCTTTGTCTGCACTGGTAAAGATGAGTCGCACCACGCGCAAATAATAATACAGCGAAATGATCATATTGAGCGTGGCGATACCAATGAATACATAATTGCCTTTTGACGCACCGGCCATCAGCAAAAACATCTTTCCGAAAAAGCCTGCTGCCGGCGGCACACCGGCAAGGGAAAACAAACCCAGCGAGAGTGCCCAGGCAAGGAACGGGCTTCGGGTATACAATCCCTTGAGTTGTTCAATCCTGGTGATGCCCGCTTCGGAAAGCAGTACCGCAGCCACACCAAACGCGGCAAGGTTTGAAAAAACATAGACGAGAATGAAATAAGTGGTGGCAACAGTGGCTTGATCATTTTGTCCGCTAACGCCCACCAGGATAAAGCCCACCTGTGCAATAGACGAGAAAGCCAGGAACCGCAAAATATTGTCCTGCCGGATGGCAAACAGGTTACCCACCAACATCGTTATGACAGACAATGCCACCACCAATACGTACCAGGAGCCGCTGAGGTTGGCAAATACTTTAGCCAGCACATTCACCATCGCAAAGGTCACTGCTGCTTTGGAGACTGCACTAAGAAAAGCAGTCACCGGAACAGGTGCTCCCTCATAAACATCTGCGGTCCATAAATGGAAGGGTACCACAGAAAGCTTGAAGGCAAAGGCTGCAAAGAAAAATACAAAGGCCATCATATGAATGGGCTCTGTTTTAACCTGGCCCCAGATCTGTGCAAAATCAAGGCTTCCAGTAAGGCCGTAGATCAAAGAAATGCCAAACAACATGATGCCGGATGCCAATGCTGAATTCATGATCATCTTCATGGCCGCCTCAGAACTCTTGCGTCGGTTGAGATCAAAGTTTGCCAATGCCGCAACTGGAATGCTGGACAACTCAAGGGACAAATAAAACATCAGGAGATTATCTGCCGAGATTAATAAAAACATGCCCAACAAAGCAGAAAGCATGAGTACAAACACTTCCGAAAGATGTTCTGTTTGCCTGAACCAATTGGAGCAAACCAATGAAATGATGTACACCGCCAATGCGAGGATACCTTTTTGAAATCCAACAAGGGTATTGTGCAGGAACATGCCATTGAAAATCCTGCCGGTATCATTGAATCCAAAAGATACCACTACCGTACAAAGCAACAACAACTGCACCACAGACAGCAGGGTGTCATTATGCAAGCCCTTTCCCAGCTTTATAAATAGAAGAATGAAGATGATCAGCAAGACCATCGCTTCAGACTTCATCAGATGTAAATATTCGAACATGGCTTTTCTGAAAATTTATTTCCCGGCCAATTGGTTAACAATAATCTCTACGCCCGGGCTAACGAGCTCGTACAGCCAGAACGGTGCAAGGCCCATGGCCAGGATACCCGTGATCAGAATGATCACTGACCATCGCTCATACCAGCGTGCATCATCAACACCTTCGCCGGAAGCTGCCAACGGCCCCATCGCTACCTGCCCCACTGCACGAAGAATATACACCGCAGTCACAACAATAGACATGGCACCGATGACTGTTGCTGTGCGATGGAATACATCCTGTGTTTCCCATGATCCCACAAAGACCGTCATCTCTGCTACAAATCCGCTCAGGCCCGGCAGTCCAAGGGAACAAAATCCGGCAATGAACATAGCTGATATTATGAAGGGCATCACTTTCAACAACCCGCCCATCTGGGCCACCAATCTTGTGTGGGTGCGCTCATAGACCATACCGATGATGGCGAAGAAAAGGGCCGTCATCAATCCATGCGATACCATTTGAAACACGGCACCCGTGATGGCCGTCTTCGTCAGCATACCAATACCCAGCAACACAAAGCCACAGTGGCTGATGGATGAATATGCATTGATATACTTCAGGTCTTTCTGCATCATGGTAGCAAAAGCACCATAGATAATGGCGATTGAAGCCAGTACAATAATGATGTTCGCATATTCATGTGCTCCTTCGGGCATCAGATACGTAGCCGCGCGAAGGCAACCATAGCCACCCAACTTCATGGAAATACCCGCCAAAAACATGGAACCCGCCGTAGGCGCTGATGAGTGCCCATCCGGCACCCAGGTATGAAAAGGAAACAAAGCCGTAAACACGCCAAAACCTACAAAGACCAATGGAAATACCCAGCGCTGGATTTCAAAACCAATTCCGGTCTCCGCCAGTTTCACCATATCAAAACTGCGGCTCTCCGGAGGCAGTGAAAAATAAAGTCCAAGTATACCTACAAGGATGAACGCAGATCCACCCATCAGCATAAGCGCCAGTTTGTTGGCACTATAGGTTTTATTACCGCTGCCCCAAATGCTGATGAATAGATACTTAGGGATCACAGCCACTTCAAGGAAGAAGAACATGACCATGAGGTCCATCGACATAAAAAATCCGTATGCACCAAAGGCCAAAAGGGTGAGGAAAAAGAAAAACTCTTTCTTCATGTGCTCCATCTTCCATGACACCAATACACCTGCAACCACCACAAATGCCGTGAGCATCATCATGGCTACCGAAATCCCATCCACACCGATGTGCAGGCTGAATCCCAATGAAGGAAACCACTGGTATTGTTTCTCAAACAGCAGCGGGAACACATTTCCAACCTCACGTTCATGCGTAAACGAAAAATACAGGCCCATCACCAGGGCCATCTGCAGGATGGCTCCGCCCAGGGCAATCATCCGGGCATACCTCGCCGGTGCCAGCACAATAGCCAACCCGGTCAGCAAAGGAACACCTACGATCCATAAGAGGTTCATATCAACTATTTTAACGGCCGCCCTGCGTGAACAGGAATACAGACACGATTATGATGATGCCAAACAAAAAATATAATCCATACTGTTGCACTTTACCAGACTGCATCCCTTTAATGCCCTCCGCAGCGCCCTGCGTGGCTGACCCTGCACCCTTCACCAGAGTATCTATTACGTTCCTATCAAACCACGCTGCGGGCCTACCGATGAGATTAAATAAAACGCCCTTTGTGAATCCAAGCCAGATCTCATCGATATAAAACTTGTGTTTCGCGGCTTTGTAAAAAACCCCAAATCCGGCAGCTGTTTTCTCCGGCTTGGAAGACGTTTTAAAATACATCCAGGCTGCGAGTAAGATGCCCAACAATGCAATGCCAACAGGACCTAAGGAAAATTGAAGGTCGATGGGTGCATGATGCGGCTTTCCATCTGCAGAAACATATTCTCCAAAAGGGACAAAGCCCGCAAGTACCGTGCCCACACCGAGGATCATCAATGGTATCAACTCAAACCATGATCCTTCTTTTTTACCGTGACCATGATCATGATGGGGCTTATTCCAGAAGATGGAAAAATAAAGCCGGAACATATAAAAAGCCGTCAAACCTGATGTGAGCAATGCAATGAAAAAGATGGGCCGATTGTTGTTCCACGCGTTCAGCAGGATTTCTTCCTTACTGAAAAATCCGGCGAAGGGTGGAATACCTGCAATGGCCAGACAGGCCAATAAAAATACGATATGCGTCACTGGCATCTTTTTCGCAAGTCCACCCATATCCTGCATTTCGTTGCTGTGCACATAATGAATGATCACGCCGGCAGCAAGAAACAAAAGCGCTTTGAAAATGGCGTGCGTGAAAAGGTGGAACATCGATGCAGTGTATCCAAGATGATCTTCACTCATGATTCCCAGAGAGAACATCATAAAGCCGATCTGTGAAACGGTGGAATAGGCCAGCACTCGTTTGATGTCTGTTTGAGTGCACGCAATCACCGCAGCAAAAATGGCTGTGAACGCGCCAATAGAAGAGATCAGGCTTTGCACACCCACCTCTGCGATACTATACAAAGGATACAAACGCGCAACCAAAAACACACCCGCTACCACCATCGTTGCAGCGTGGATCAATGCAGAGACAGGCGTAGGACCTTCCATGGCATCGGGCAACCAGATGTGCAAGGGGAACATCGCACTCTTACCTGCCGCACCCATGAACACGAGGGCCAGTCCCCAGCTCAATGCAGAAATCCCCATGAATCCTCCCGCGGCGGATGCATATTCAGGACTGCTGAGGTTGATCATCAACTGTTGAAAATCCAGGGTATTGGCTTCGGCAGACAAAATCAGAATGCCAATGAGGAATCCAAGGTCAGCGAAACGTGTTACGATAAATGCTTTTTTCGCTGCTGCAAGTGCTGCGTTTTTCTGGTAGTAAAATCCGATGAGTAAGAACGATGAAACGCCCACCAGTTCCCAGAAAATATAGATCTGAAATAGATTGGAAGAGATCACTAATCCCAACATTGAAAAAGTGAACAGGCCCAGAAAGGCGTAGTAAATATGAAACCGCTCCTCCCCTTTCATGTACGCCAAGGAAAAAATATGCACCATCAGGGAAATAAAAGTCACCACGAACAACATCAGTGAAGTAATGGGATCGATGAGTGCACCCATATTGATCTGAAGGCCATTGCCGAAAGGCAGCCAGGGAAAACTGAAAACAAGTTTCCCAACATAAGCATCGGCGGAATGATCCCCGAAATAATTCATCGCTACCCCACAGGCCAATACAAAAGAAATGAGCATGGTCAAACTGGCGATCCATCCGGCCTTATCCCCAAACAAACGTTTACCACCCAGGCCCAGCAGTATGAAACTGAGCAGGGGTAGCAATGGGATCAATATGATGTTGGTTGTGTTCATGGTTTTGGTCTTTGCCTTAATATTTCATTTCCTCGGCTACTTCAACGTTGATCGACTGATGACTGCGGAACAGGTTGATGATGATCGCGATGGCAACAGCTGCTTCCGCTGCGGCGATGGCGATGATGAATACGGTGAAAAAAGTACCGTCAAGTGTACCGGGCCAGAGATATTTATTAAAGGCGATAAAATTGATATTCACGGAGTTCAGGATCAGTTCCACACTCATCAACATCGTGATCAGGTTTCTACGGGTGAGGAATCCATAGATGCCGATGAAAAACAACACCGCTCCGATGACTAGAAAATGAAACAAGCCTGGTTCAAGATTCATACCTGTGGTTTTTTACGCATGGCGATGACGATGCATCCTACCATGGCTGCCAACAATAATATACTGACCACCTCAAACGGTAATGCATAACCGTTAATATCGAGCATCTTCTCTCCTATTGCTGCAACAGAAGGAGCAGGACCAGGATCAGAAGAACCCACAAATCCATACCGATCCGTCAGCACCAACACCAATGCCAGACCCGCCATCACGGCAAGCGAACCGGCAACAGCCCGGGAAACAGGCACCTCCGGCAATTGCTCGCCAGACTGTTGCGTAAGAAAAATGGAAAATATGATCAGCACGGCAATACCGCCAACATACACAACGATCTGTACCGCTGCTATAAACTGGAAGTCCATCCAGAAATATAAACCGGCAATACCAATGAGTGTAAAAAGAAGATATATCGCCGAACGAAATATCTGCCGTGATGTTACCGACAACACTGCACTAACAATGCTCATCAGGCCAAGTAGATAAAAAACAATTGTAGATCCAGTCATAAAAAAATGCTATTGGCTATTAGCTATTGGCTATTCCACGCCTTGTTCTAGCGTTGACCCCGGCTTATTCAATACTTTCGTCAGTTGACTCCGGTCGAACACACTATGTTCAAAACTCTGCGCCATCTTGATCGCGTTGGTAGGACAGGCCTCGATACACAGGTTACACATCGTACACAATTCAAGGTGATAGATAAACTTATCAACCGCTTTCTTTTTCTTTCCCTCCGGACTGATATCAAATTTGGTGACAATCTTGATCGTCCCATTGGGACAAGCCAGTTCACAGGCTGTACATCCGGTGCATCGATGCTCATTCTGTTCCGTATGCGTCATCACCACTTCGCCCCTGAACCTTTCCGGAAGCACCAGCGTATCGCGGTTATCCGGATACTGCTCCGTAATAATCTCTTTATGGTGCGTGAAATAGTAGACGGTACGCTTCATACCCGTCCCCATCGACTTCATCGCACCGTAAATACTTTTTATATAGTCTACAATAAACATATTCGTTTACTTCTAAATGATCATCCATGTAAATGGTAAATCGCAATCACCGTCACCAGGATGATATTGAACATGCTGATCGGCAAAAGATATTTCCACTCCAGATCCAGCAACTGATCGATCCGCAACCTTGGAAAGGTCCACCTGAACCACATGATCACAAAAATCAAAAAGAAGGTTTTCCCAAAAAACCAGATCGAGGAAGGGATATAGTCCATCACATGGTTAAACCCTTCCCAGTTACCGATATGCAAAGGCATCCATCCTCCGAAGAATAATGTGGCGCCAATGGCACACACAATAAACACATTGATGTATTCCGCCAGGAAAAACAAGGCGAATTTCATCCCCGAATATTCCGTGTGAAAACCTGCCGTTAACTCAGATTCTGCTTCTGCAAGATCAAAAGGGGCGCGATTGGTTTCTGCCGTTACTGCGATGATGAAGATTACGAAAGCGATGAGTGCCGGCAAATGACCCTTGAAGATCCACCAGCCGTTACGTTGTGACTCCACAATCTCACTCAACTGCAAGCTGCCCGTTAAGACTACAATGGTCATGATGGCCAATCCGGCACTGAGTTCGTAACTGACGATCTGTGCGCCGCTGCGCATGGCACCCAACAATGAATATTTATTGTTACTACTCCATCCAGCCATCAGGATAGCAATCACGGAGAGTGACGAAACGGCTGTTATATACAGCACCCCGATATTGAGATCCCAGATCTGGAAATCTTTTGCAAAGCCCAGTGGAGCCAACAACAACATCGCTGTGATCATCGCGATGAACGGCGCCAGGTTGAACATAAACTTATCTGCGCCTGCAGGCGTGATGCCTTCCTTCACGAGCAATTTCACCGTATCTGCCATAGACTGCAGCATTCCTTTTGGACCAACCCTGTTAGGGCCCAAACGGATCTGCATATAGGCAGCCACTTTTCGCTCCATGATCACCAAAACCAGCCCCAGCAAGGCAAATAGCGCAATCGCTGCCACACCAACAATCACCATCTCCACCGTGAGCACCCATGCGGGCGACAAATGACTGTTGAGCCATTCATGAACAGAAGATGCTATTTCTGAAAAACTAATCATCATAATAATTGCCGCACTACCGATCGATATCGGGTATAACCAAATCCAAACTCCCCATCGTAGCCACCAGGTCTCCGATCTTTGACCCACGAGTCATATGATCCAAAGCACTGAGGTTTGAAAATCCAGGCGAGCGGAACTTGATCCGATACGGCGTCATGCCGCCCTCACTCACGATATAAACTCCAAACTCACCGCGCGCCGTTTCTACCCTTGAATAATACTCACCCTTTGACAACTTCAACACGGCTTTTGTCTTAGCTTGAAAATCTCCTTCCGGAATATTGTCGATCAATTGCTCAATGATGGACAAACTCTGGCGGATCTCTTGCATCCTTACCAAATACCTTGCATAGGTATCTCCCTCTTGCAGCAACACTTCATCGAACTGAACCTTATCATACATCCCATACGGATAGATCTTACGGATATCACAACTCACGCCGGAAGCGCGTGCAGACGGGCCACTCATGCCATAACTGATGGCATCCTCAGCGCTGATAAATCCCACTCCTTTTGTACGATTGATGAAGATTGTATTATAGGTTACTAGTTCATCATATTCATCAAGCTTTTCTTTGAACTGCTGCAACAAGGCCTTCACCCTTTTATGAAAATTGGGATGAAGGTCAAACATCACTCCACCCGGAACCATATAATTCATGGTAAGCCTGGCACCGCAGGTTTCTTCCATAATTTCATTGATCATCTCACGCTCGCGGAATGCATGAAAAAAGGGCGTGAAGGCACCGATGTCCATCGCCAATGCACCCCACCACAAAATATGCGAAGCCACACGGGTAAGTTCACCCATCAATACGCGAATCACTTCCGCACGTGCGGGAATCTCCACCTGCAAACCCTTCTCCACCGCCAGGGCACAGCCATGGTTGTTGATATGAGAGGAGAGGTAATCCATTCTACTGGTAGAATAAATGAATTGGCGGTAGCTGAGCGACTCGCACATTTTTTCTATGGATCGATGTATGTAACCGAGGTGCGGTTCTACTTTCTTCACCGTCTCGCCATTGAGTGTGATCACCAGGTGCAAAACACCATGCGTAGCAGGGTGCTGCGGACCAACATTGATGATCATGTCGCCCAATTCGTTTACGCCGATATGTTCTGTAGTGGAATACATTATAGTTTGATCATATTTACCTCATCCTCAAAATCCTTCCTCATCGGATTCTTTCCTTCCCAGCCTTCCGGCAAGATCAGCAACCTCAGGTCAGGATGGTTCAGGAAGTTCACGCCAAATAGCTCATACACTTCCCGCTCATGAAACTCTGCAGTCCGCCAGATATCGCATACTGTCTCGATCTCCGGCTGCTCACGGTCCAATTTACTCTTCACCACAATATTATAACGGTAACGCGTACTTGATAAATGATACACCATGGTAAGGTGAGTCTTGAAATCAACACAGGTCAGGCAGAACAGATAATCGAAACCCAGCTGCTCATCCCTCCGCAACCGTTCCATCAGTGCCCTGAAATCCGCTGGCTCTACGAATAGATTGATCCACTCCCCGCCTTCCTCAAAAATCAGGCTTCCAAGACCACCTAAATATTGTTGTAATTCCTCCCGTTCCATTGTTTACTTTTTATTCAGATCTATATCTATCCGCTCCCGCTTGCCTCCACTCTTTATCTTCTCCTGCAGCGTAATCAATGCATGCAATAACGCTTCAGGCCTGGGCGGGCATCCTGCGATGTATACATCCACAGGGATTACATGGTCTGCACCTTTGACCACTGAATACGTATTATAAAAAAAAGGGCCGCCGCTGGTAGCGCAGGCGCCCATCGCAATAACATACTTCGGATCTGGAATCTGGTCATAGAGCCTTTTCAACACCGGCGCCATTTTGTTCACGATGGTTCCGGCAATGATAATCAGGTCTGCCTGTCTTGGTGTGGCCCTCGCCACTTCAAATCCAAACCGCGACCAGTCGTACTTGGCTGAGGCCGTAGACATCATCTCAATGGCGCAGCAACTGGTGCCGAACGTGAGCGGCCAGAGCGAATTGCTTCTTGCCCAATTGATCACATCATCGATTGCGCCGGTAAGGATACCTCCCGATGGTGTCTGGTGCACCTGCCCGGGAAATTCAGTAACGGGCCTTTGTCCTTCCTGTGATGCCATAGTATGTTTGACGTTTTACCTAGCTCCACTTCAACGCACCTTTTTTATGCGCATAAAGAAAGCCAAGAAACAATATGAAAAAGAAAATGATAATCTCAACCAGAGCAAGAATGCCTACTTTCTTAACCACCACTGCCCATGGATAAAGAAAGACCAGCTCCACATCAAAAATCAGAAAGATCAAAGCGAAAAGATAATAGCCCACATTAAACTGGATCCAGGTTTTGCCAGTGGTGGGTATCCCACACTCATACGGCTCCAGCTTCTGCTTGTTTACCGATCCCTTCAGGACCGCCTTCGACATCAGGATGGCGATAACGGAGAATGTAACCGCAGCAAGTGCTAATACGATCATGGAGACAGGTCCCATCATGGCAAATATTCGATCTACTATTATACTGATTTATTCAACCGTCACAAAAATTATTTGTGGGATTGTACAAACAGCCTTGGTTTGACTAGGCAAATGTTTACCATCAGGCCCATCAGAAATATGAGGGTTTTTTCAACTGCACATGATTTAGGTCATAGAATACCCTTGCCCTTTTAATTTGGGCAGTTTTTGTATATTAGGCCTGATGCCCAATCCTTACTATACCATCAGGCGAAAGATCTTTGTATTACTACATCCGGAAATAGGCAACAGCAGATGGGATAAACTGATCAACGGTTTTATCATATTGCTCATCCTGCTGAATGTGGTAGCGGTTATGCTGGAAACAGTGCCCTCGATTCATGATCCGTATGCGCAGTTTTTTACCAACTTTGATCGTTTTTCCGTATTTGTTTTTACAGTAGAATATATCCTTAGGGTATGGACCTGCGTTCACGCAGATGAGTACAAAAATTCATGGCAGGGACGCCTCAAGTACATGCTGAGTGTAGGTGCATTGATCGATCTGCTGGCCATCGTCCCGTATTATTTGCATCTGGCTATTGGCCTTGATCTTCGTATCCTGCGGATCCTGAGGCTCATGCGCTTCCTTCGGTTATTCAGACTCACCCACTATATGCGCACCACCCGTATGGTGATCAATGTGTTTAGAAGTCGCGCCAAGGAACTCTGGGTAGCATTCGTCATGGGTATTTTCCTGATCCTCATCGCTGCATCGCTCGTGTACTTTGCTGAGCATCTGGAAAACGGGAAACAATTCACCAGCATCCCCAAAACGCTCTGGTGGGCCGTAGTAACATTAACAACAGTTGGCTATGGGGATATGATACCGATCACGCCCCTGGGCCAGTTCTTCACTGGTGCCATTCTTATCATTGGCGTGGCCATTCTTGCGATGCCCGCCGGTATCATTACCGCAGGCTTCCTGGAAGAGAGCAGAAAAACTAAAGGCCATGCAGATATCCATTGCCCGCATTGTGGACGCCCCATCAGTGAACACCACCTGAAAAATCACGAGCCCCATTAGTTGGGCATTTAATTGGATCACATTGTTTGAAACAGCGGATATATGGAAATTCTTTGCAGGCATCGGCCTATTCCTTTTGGGATTGCAACAAATGGATATCGCCCTGACGAGGCTGGCCGGCCGCAGTTTTAAAACCTTTCTTCGCAAGAACACTTCCAGTTTCTCTCGTGCATTGATGGGTGGCACAGTTATCACAGCATTATTGCAAAGTTCTTCAGTAGTGTCTTTGATCACCCTCGGCTTTGTAGAAGCTGGTATGATCCCTTTTAAAAATGCCCTTGGCGTAATCATGGGTTCCAACCTCGGCTCCACGGTTGTTGGCTGGATCGTAGCCACCGTAGGATTCAAGATGGATATTGAATCGATGGCTTTGCCTGCATTGGCCATCAGTACCATCGGTATGTCGTTTTCCCTATCCAGAAAAAAGCTTTACAACAGTTTTCGATTTCTCTTTGCATTGGCGCTGCTGTTTCTTGGTCTCGCCTTTATGAAAGACACGGCAGAAAGATTGTTCAGGAACTTCGATATCACCGTTTACCAGCACTATCCTTTACTTGTGTTTGTTCTGATTGGCTTAGTGATCACGTCCATCATCCAAACCAGCTCGGCTACCATGGCCATCGCACTCACTGCACTCTATACATCATCCATCACCCTTCCCGGCGCTGCTGCCCTGATCATTGGTTCTGAGGTTGGCACATCACTGAAGACCTGGATCGCGGGACTAAAAGGCAGTCCGGAAAAGAAAAGGGCCGGATATGGAAACCTCTACTTTAATATTGCCACTACCTTCTTTGCTTTTGTTGCACTTCGCCCCTTGTTGCAATTTATTAATAATGTCCTCGGTATAAAAGATCCCCTGATCAGCCTGGTGATGTTTCAAACCTTGATCAACTTGTTAACCATCCTGCTGTTCATCCCTTTCATCAACAGATACACCCGTTGGCTGGAAGGCAAATTTGATGGTCACTCTGCCTCACAAAGCTTTGTCAGGACGGATCTATCAACTGCAAGCTTGACGCCTCCGCTGATTCATGACGAAGTGGTTCATCTCTTCCATAAAAACATTGCATTTCACGAACTGGCACTGGACATCCATGACCAGACAGAACCCGAAGGATTGCTCAATAGTATGAAAGCATTTATGAGGCGATCGGGACAAACACAAGCCATGTACGAAAAACTGAAAGCTTCGGAGGGACAATTGCTGGAAGCCAGTTTGCAATGGAAACAAGGTTCAAAATCACAGGATGAAGAAAGCATGGTGGATCGCAGTATTGACGCCGTCCGCCAAACGATACATTCAGCGAAGTCCATCAAAGACATCCACCACAACATGGACGAACTTCGTGAGTCAGCCAACGATGTATTGCATGAATACTTTCATCAGATCGGTACCAACTGGAAGGCATTTAAGCGGGATTTGCTGTTGGTAGAAAAGAGTGCAGACCTGGAAAAGCTTAGGGAACAAACACTGAACCATTCCAACCTTGTCATGGAACAGATTCATGAAGATATCCGCCATGACCGTATTAAGGAAATCGAAGCATCCAGTTTATTGAATGTAAACCGGGAAATATTATCGTCTAAAAAAGCCATCCTGAAAGCCTGGGGCTTTCTGTATTTGCTATAGTGATTACAATTCGCAGTTCTCGTCTGAGATACAACGCTTGGGCTTGAAGAAACCGGTAGCAAACATCAATGCGCCAAAAAACAGCGCTGGCCAACCACCATCTTTAAAGAAAACGATGCCTACGGCGATGAAGATTGATCCCAAACCCCATCGGAGGGATCTGCTGACCCATGTAAGTCCCTTTTCCGTCATACCATAAAATTAGTAAAAGCGCAGATCGCGCACAGTGACTATTCTCACCGAATCACGGTAATGGTGCCCTTGTACAACTGGTCCCTTCCGCTCTTGAAACGGATAACAATGCTGTATACAAATGTGCCGCTGGCGCGCTCGCCATTACGGATCTCACCGTTCCAGCCAAATACGGGATCATTTGGCGGGACATTTCGCTGCTGAAACACCAACTGCCCATAACGGTCATAGATCTGAAAACTGCTGACCAGGTCAATGTCCTGGCTACCCAGTACATAGAAACGATCATTCTTACCGTCTCCGTTGGGGGTAAAGGCGTTGGGAATATTTACCGGTCCGTCTGTAAACATTTTCAACTGTACCGTATCCGAAGAAATACACTCGTACTGATTCTTTCCGGTAAACACATATTCTCTGGTATAAGGAACCCTCACAATCGGTTCCAGACACTGTACGCAGGACAATTGATCCACCGGCGCCCAGAAATAAGACGTCAGTTGTCCACCACTGGCCGATCCCTGCAACTGCAGCGTACTGTTACGATAGATGAAAGTATCAGCAGGCATGGCAGTAACTACAAATCGCTTCACAAGACCATCTGCAACATTATTGGTGATATCCGTCTCCTGAAAAGCGGTATCCGGAAAAACGGCACCACCCTGATCATTCACCACGGCGTAGATCTTACTGCCCTCAGGGGATTGTACAATGGCCGAAAAACTATCGCAGTCCCGCACAGATCCCGCTGCCGTCAGAAACAGGGGTTCCAGAATCTTCCTGCTACCGCTTGCAGGATCTTCTGCATAAAAGCGCACAGGTATATTTCTAAAGACATTGCGATATCCATTGTTCATACAAATCGTGAAATAAACAAGGGTAGCCTGATTGCTGTAACATTCTGTTCCCGTGATCCGGATGGTCATGTCCGGTGGAAGGATTTTCAGTGTAGCCCTACCCGTTAGTATGCAACCATAATTGTTTTGCAGGGAAACCTGTACCTGTCCATCGTCTTTTACGGTAGCCGTTGGGGTTAAACAGCTGCTGCAATTCAGCGATGAACCGCCGGTACTTGTCCACTGTATGGATGAGGGCCGATAAATGGTTGACACTACCTGTAAGGACACCGTATTGTTGCGAAGGATCGATGTATCCGCCGGCGCAACGAGCACTTGCTCCCTGGCGTACGCATAAGTGGTTGTATTGTTGCCATATTGCGCTTCAATCACCACAGAATCTTTGGGCAGTTGGAAAGGAGATGTGCCAGGATCATTCACCACAGCAAAAATACGTTCAGCACTATCTGAACGGATAACATGGCTGAAGGATCCGCAGAGGCTGTTCTGGTCCACGGATGTTTCAAACACAGGCCCTAAGAGTTGCCCACCTACTGCAGGATCACCATCGTAAAAACTCACTTTGAGCCCCTTCGGAATGATCCCACGTTTAAAACTGTTGCACACATCAAAGAAAACAATGGCACTGTCTTTTGCAAAACATTCCATCTGCCTGATTTTTATCGTCAGATCATCAGCAGGTGGAACCTTTACCAATAATTGCGCCGTATCATAACAGCCAAGGCTACTCGTAGCCCTGAAGCGGATCAATGCATCTGCCCGTTTAGCGATGTACTGTGGATCAGGGCAGTTTAGGCAGGAAAGCCCGGGAACGGAACTGCTCCACAAACTGGTGAAACTGCCAGGTCCCGCAGATCCGGTAAGTTGAAGGGTATCGCCGGGTTGCAGGGTTGTATCCGGAGGAAAAATAGCAGCTTTGAACCCGAAGCCTGAGGTGGAACCCACATTGTTTCGGTAATCCAGTTCATCGATAGGCGTGTTTGGGAACTTCACGGGTATGGCCGTGCCTTTATCGTTAAACACGGCATAAAGAGTATTGGCACCGGCACGTTTCATATCCACGGTAAGGTTATAAACCCTACCACAGCATTTACCTGCTACGGGATGCGGTAATAAGAAAGTAGAATCCACTTTTACCGCTCCGGGCTTGGTGGGGTCACCGTCATAGAAACTGATGGGTGTACCTGCGGGGATCTCGGCATATCCATTGTTACATACATACAGTTGAAACCGAACCTTGGTTTGTTGGATACATTCCGCATATGGCAACCACACCGTGCCATCCAGCGCAGGATCTTCAACCGTAAATCGAAAAGTTTCTGTGGTATCTGAACATCCTCCATTACTCGCGATAAGTCTGACGGTATAGTTTCCATTGTTGACAAATGGATAGACAAGGTCCGCTGCAGCACTCACCTGCACTTCGTTCATTCCTGTATCATTCGCCATCAGCCAACGGTGCGCCGTTGCATTGACCGATCTGTTGGTAAAGGCGATGGTATCCAGCAGTATCGGAGCCTTGGAAGCAATGAGCCGTTTATCTGCATAGAAACGAGCCATGACGCCGCAAGTGACAATTACATAGTGTGTGTATGTAGCAAAGCAAGCCGGGTTTGCACCCCATGCTTTAAGAGACACCCGATACTTCCCAACAGCTGGAAAGCTGTAGCTAAGATTGGGTGAATTACCACCCACAGCCACCCCGTCCACGGTCCATTGGTAATTGGTTGCGCCAGTACTGGTGCTATTGAACAAAATGGTTGCGCCTGGCAATGGGCTCCAATTGTCCCTGGAAAAACGAACCGCAATATTATCCGGGCAGGGCGGATCACAGAGATATTGTTTCAGTAAACTGTTTCTTGTAGTTGCCAGGACATCACGCATCTTCTGTGCCTGCCCTTCTGTGAACATATTGGCACAGCCAGCGTAACTCATAAAATTGGCATTAAGGTCTACCGTATCTTTTGTAAAACCGGAAAGGGTATCCGTAAAGCATGAATTCTGTGGACTGGTACAAGACCCTGATGAGATGCTCTGCGGGGGCGTATCGCAAATTCCATCACCATCAACGGAGCAATCGTTGTTTACACAGGAGCCAAACGTAAAGGTATGTTTCAACCCAAGATAGTGGCCCATCTCATGGGCGAGCAGTACACCAAAACCCGTCACCACTACACCATCACGGAAATCACTCCCGTCAGAAAAAGTGGCATATCCCGCTTCTCTCATCCGGGACCATTTCCCGCAGTTATACATCGGATAGATCTCAGATTTCAAGCCCTCTACATACCAGATATTTGCATACCGTTTATTGTCCCAGGAGATCAGGTTTTTCGTACGCGTATTTTCAATGTCAACATCAAAATCAGATAACACGGATTGTGTGCGGGTGATGCCATTGGTGATGCCGCCATCAGGATCGGTTGTGGCCAGGCAAAATCTGATTCCCGTATTCGCGCCAGGTCCGGATGCATAGGGGCCCGTATGTGCGAAAGCATGATTAAGGTCGTCAATCGCCGCCTTTATAAATGCATCAGACACCCCATCCGGGTTTCCGCTGACTATGTGAACCACCACGGGGATGGTCACCTGCGCCTTCAGGGAAAAACATAACAACAGACTAGCCATTGCCATCAACAGCCATCGGTACGGAAGGGCTAACATTTCATGACGTCTGGTGCGGAGCATGCCAACATACCATCTTTTCAAATTAGTTACACTGACCCAGCAGATAGTAGATGACGATGAAGATGAGTACGGTACTGAGACAGCCACCGCCTAGTTTCTTGGCACCATAGCCGGCAATCAAAGCACGAATGAATTTATTCATGCGATCAAAATACTAAAAATTCTCCTAATATGAAAAGCTGAACGCTATGCGCACTTCGTTGTCCGTTTTGACCATCATCAGGGTCGGCCGCTCAATTTTATGATCCTCAAGGAGAAAAATGAAACTACCGGTGATGGTGCGATGGCTGCCCTGTCGAACTTCTTTAGCCTGTATATTCACGGGTTTCTCTACCCCATGGAAATTCAACATTCCTTTTACATCATATCCATCCACCGTTTTACTGACGGACGTGCTGAAAAAACTGACGTTGGGATGGGTAAGCGCATCCGTGACTTCCAGCATATGGGAATCGCGATTGGAATTCTTACTGTCAAATGATTTAACCGGTACTGTGGCAGCAACTTTTTCAATATCACCCTGCGCATTCAGTTGAATAATACTGTTGACTTCCTGCGAAACGCCCTGCCAGCTGTGCAAGGCATGTTTCATAAAATATTTGATCGATGAGTTTGCCTTATCGGCCCTTAGCGTTTGCTGAGCCTGTCCACTGATGCAGGCAACTACTCCCAGGATAATCAAAAAATACCGCATAGTTAAAAGGTTATCACCACCATGGATGCCGCGAAGCTTGCAAAGGTGGTATATGCTGCTGCCCGGTGATACGGCTTGAGGCTGGGGTTTGCATCGATGTTGTTAGCCAGAATATTGGTGGCAATCATTCCAGACATATGCACAATCGCCAGCCAACGATGGATCTTTACAGACGACATCTGTTTGTTCCGGCTGATCAGTGGCGGTGGAGCAAAAAGGGAGGTCAGCGCACCCATGGTATAGGTGATGTTGATCCCAGTTGCCAGGGCTTCGTGCGCAGATTTAAGATCCGACTTACCATTATACAACTGGCTTCCCACAATACCTTGGGCCACCATGCCACCAAGGGTTACAAACCCCAGGATCTGGTGCGTCTTCAGCATAAATCTACGGGTCTGCATTTCTTTTTTCCGTTGGTCAATGGTCAACGGTGCAATGTTCCATTTCCGGAGCAGCCCCTTCTCTCCCCACAGCATGCGTTGGGTGATCATGATCTTAGGCGGTAACAGTGCGGTGTCTGTTTTCTGCTCTTGCTCCAATTGTCTCAACAAAGCATCATCCTGCCCAAAACCATTTGCAAAAAACAGGGACAACAATACCAGTAATATTGTTTGTTTCATACGCTCAGGAAAATATCCTCAAATTGGTTCCGGTCAACGATGTATTGTAACGCTTAAGTGCAGAACCTGCAGGACCATTGGTTACAGAACCAGTCGTAGAAAAAGTAGACCCATGATTGGGACAGAAAAACCTATCGTTCCCCGCCTGCCATACTACGGTAGTACCTTCGTGCGTGCATGCCTGTGCAACCGCAAGGTAGGTATCAGATAAAGTTCTGGCGATAATGATACCACTCTGGTAAATAAATCCACCAGCTGTATTCAGTGCAGCATTGGCAGAATCAGAAAGGTTGATCGTGAAGTCTACATTAGCCGGAGGGGTAACACCTCCACCGGATCCACCATCGTCTTTTGAACACCCTGTAAGGCAGGCTCCGGCGAAGATGGCTGCTGAACTCAATCCCAATTGTGCAAGAAACTCTTTTCTGTCCATACGTAAGTGTGTTTAAAGTCAATAAAAAGGGCCAGGTGTAAGAAATAACCAGTTAAGCAACCTGAGATGAACAAACGCTGGTTTGAAAATGTCCTCCAAATCCATTTTCTGAACCCGGCCCGTGTATTGGATTACATCTAAGGTAAATTGGTTGGGCGTGAGTGACTTGAAAAAAATATAACCGATCCGCAGAAGGGAGATGATAAAGGGAGAAGTGTGAAGTAGCAGACCAGCCTTCGTACTTCTCCCTTTACCTTCTCCCTTTCATAGACTATCTTTACCCCATGTCAAAACTACGCGCTATAGAAGTAACCCGATACGTAGCGCCACTCCGCGAGGGTGGGTCTCTTCCCGCCATTGTGGAAGGAGACGACAACTTCTTATATGTATTAAAATTCCGGGGTGCAGGGCAGGGAAGCAAAGCATTGAATGCTGAACTGATTGGCGGTGAGCTGGCGCGCGTTGCCGGACTAAAAGTCCCTGAACTGGTATTTGCGAACCTGGATCCGGCCTATGGCAGGTCTGAGCCAGATGAAGAAATCCAAGACCTGCTGAAAGCCAGTGCAGGCCTGAATCTTGGTCTCCACTTCCTCTCTGGAGCTACCACCTATGATCCTGCATCGTTTACGGTTGATCCCGTACTGGCATCAAGGATCGTTTGGCTGGATGCCTTTCTCATGAATGTGGATCGCACCGTCAGGAATACCAATATGCTGGTGTGGAAAAACGAGCTCTGGTTAATTGATCATGGTGCATCGTTATACTTTCATCACCAGTGGGAGAACTGGGAGGAGCAGGCAATAAAGCCTTTCATCCAGATCAAGGACCATGTACTCCTCAACTATGCATCAGCGTTAGAAGAAGCGGACGAGTACATGCGATCAAAAATTTCTATTGATCGCCTATACGAGATCGTTAGTATGGTTCCGGACAGTTGGCTGCAGGAAGGTGAAGACAAAACAGTGTACAGTTCTTTTCTCACCAAACGATTACGAGAGAGCGCTATTTTTGTGAATCAAATCAACCATGCCAGACAAACAAGTATTTGAATATGCCATCATTCGGGTTGTACCCCGCGTTGAACGGGAGGAGTTCCTCAACGTTGGCGTCATTGTGTTTGTAAAAGCAAAGGGGTTTCTCGGTATGCAACATGAAATTGATCCGTTAAGACTATCTACCCTTTTCCCGGAAACAGACCTGCAGGAAGTAGCTTCCCAACTCGAGACCTTCAATAAGATTTGCAATGGTGATCTAAGCGGCGGACCTATCGCCGCACTGGATGCCCCTTCCCGTTTCCGATGGCTCACGGCAAAGCGAAGTACCATCATCCAATGTTCAGCAGTACATCCTGGACTATGCGATCATGCTGACCAAACTCTTGCCCGGTTGTTCAATGAAATGGTCAGCCATTCCGCAAGATGACCATCGAAAAAAATACTTACGGGATCACCAGTAATTTTACCTGCTCTTCGTGCAGCCGCACTTTCAGCCATGCAGCAATTTTCTCTCGTTCCTGAGGCGTCAGCCTTCCTTTTACGGTCAAAACGGCCAAAAGAAATCCTGGGCGGTTTGTACTATCTGATACGGGTTGCACAGACTGTATAACGGCATCGGTGAGCTGGGGATATTGTGTCTTTAGCTCCTTGAATACCTGGCTGGCATCCGACGCCCGCCCTTGCAATTTCTGCACAGATTTTCGGAGGGAATCCACCAGCTTGGATTGATCATCCAATGCCTTTCCAACCATTTCCTTCTCACTCCCTGCACGGGACACGAGGTAAGCAAAACCTTGCTTCACTTCAAGTTCAGCACCCTCCAATTGATAGTAAACCAGTCTGGCACGCAGGGAGTCTATTTCAGATGGCCTGATCTCCCTACCGCCGTATACCAATGAAATTTTTCGACCCTCGGGATCCACATCGCTGTTTAAAAGATAATCGTTCTCGAAACTTGCTTCTTTCGCAATAAATGCGCTTGCTTTTTTATTGAAGTTCTCATTTCTCACCATTGTGAAAGCAAAGTAGATGCTGGGTATCAGCGTTAGCAAGGTGATCAGCCAAATGGCCAGCCTTCGCTTGGTGTTATTCTCATTGGCATCAAACCCTTTGATGGGAAATTTCAATATCCGGCTCATGAGTATTGTGGCCAATGCAATGAACACCGTATTGATGATAAACAGATAAAACGCACCAAAGAAAAAGGAGAATTGAAAAGTGGCTAGTCCATAACCTGCCGTACATAGCGGCGGCATCAATGCAGTGGCAATGGCTACACCGGGAATCACATTGCCTTTTTGCCTGCTAGACGTAGCCAGGGTTCCCGCTAGTCCGCCAAAAAGCGCGATAAGCACATCATAAACATTGGGCGAGGTCCTGGCCAGGATCTCAGAATGCGCATCATTGATGGGAGAGAGCAGGAAAAATAAAGTGGAAGTTGCAAGTGCCACCAGGGTGGCAACCCCAAAATTATAAGCAGCTTTTCGCAGCAGGGAGATATCATTAATCGCAAGTCCCAAACCCATCCCCATGATCGGGCCCATCAACGGCGAGATCAACATGGCGCCGATGATCACGGCCGTAGAATTGACATTCAAGCCCAGTGAAGCCACAAAAATGGCAAAGATCAAAATCCAAAGGTTGGTCCCCCGGAAAACCACACCCGCTTCGATATTCGTATAAACGGTATCAAAACTTTCTTTTTCGTTGGTCAGGCTGAACTTTTTGAAGAAATGCTCCATAAGCAGGTTTGGTGTTTAAAGGTAAGGGGTAAACGCCAACAGAAACAGGTGCAGACATGACCAAAATCAATTTTTCAGCAGAATTTTCTGACTACCTTTTATGATCATTCACCTCAAACTTTCGTTATGAATTTACATCTCAAACAGTATCATCCGGTGTCCCGCCTTTCGATTTATATGTTGGCGGCGGTGCTCATTGCCATCGGCGTTTTTCACCTGATGCGGCCTTACGATACACTGGTGTATGTTCCCAGCTTTCTTCCCGGCGGTATCACCTGGGCCTACCTGGTAGGCGCATGCTTTATCCTGGTTGGAATATCTTTTGCATTAAACCGCTACGTGAAAATAACGAGCTACCTCCTTGCCGCATTTCTCGTGTTCTTTATCTTAACTGTTCACGTACCCAATGCAGCAAATGCCGGCAGCGATGAGTATCGTCTTTTTGCCTTCATCAATATCATGAAGGATACAGCCATTGCGGGTTTTGCGCTGCACATCGCTGCAAGTGCGCACCACCAGCACCTGCATTTTGAGGAAGACGACTAAGCAGGCTTAATCATATCGCCTTGCTGAAAACCGGTTTGTCCTGACCGGAGGGGGTAAAGTATTGGTCAAACGATGCACATACATTCCGGATCAAGGCCTTTCCGGTTTCTGTTACATTGAGCTGTTGCTGATCTACAACAATCAGTCCATCCGCTTGCAATGATTGCAACGAGGGTAGTGCCGCATGCAGCAGATCTTTCGGAACCAGGGCCTCGCCATTGCACATGAGATCCAGGATCAGCTGCCGACGGCGAAGATCCTCCGCATGGAGCAGGTGCCCATTGACCCAAGGCCACTCTCCCCTGTTGATCTTTTCCTGATAAGCCTCCACTTCTTTCTCGTTCTGCGCAAAAGCCATCCACGCATCACTGATACTGGAAGCACCCAAACCAATCAGTAACTTAGACGGAGATTGCGTGTATCCCATAAAATTCCGATGCAGTTTACCTGCTGCATATGACCTGTGTAACTCATCATCCGGCAGTGCAAAATGGTCCATCCCAATGGCATGATAGCCCATCGCTTCAAGCCTTGATTTTCCATAAGTAAACATAGCCCGCTTGGCTTCGGCACCAGGAACGTCTGCGTCAGTATATCGCCTTTGTGCCTTACTCTTCCAGGGCACATGCGCATAAGAATAAAATGCGATCCTGTCCGGCCGCAATACCTCCACCCTAGCAATCGTATTGGCTACACTTTCCACATCTTGTAACGGTAACCCATACACGAGATCTATGTTCACGCTGGTGAATCCCAACGCTCTCGCCTTATTGACTACATGCTGGGTGGATTCAAAACTTTGCATCCGGTTGATAACAAACTGCACCTTTGGATCAAAATCCTGCACGCCCACACTGATCCGGTTAAATCCAACTTCCCGCAAAGCAGCAAGATGCTCATCACTGGTAAAATTAGGATGCACCTCTACGCTGAATACGGCATCTTGAACAGCGATGGATCTCGCCATTATCCCGTGGACCAACTCTTTCAAATGTTCGGGCGAGAAGAAGGTAGGCGTGCCACCGCCCAAATGCAACTCCCGTATGACCGGCGGCGCACCCAGTACCTGCACATACATGTCCCACTCTTTAAGCACAGCATCAAGGTAGGGTCTTTCTACCTGGTGATTCTTCGTGATACGCTTGTTGCATGCACAGTAGGTACACAGTTCCTCGCAAAACGGCAAATGAACATAGACTGCAATCGCACCCGCTTCCACTTCAAACTGCTGCTTTACCATCTTCAGCCAATGCTGAGGAGAAAGCGAATCAAAGTTCCAATACGGAACCGTTGGATAGCTGGTGTACCGCGGAAGTGGAACATCATACTTCTGTAACAATGCGGCAGGAATGGAGGTTGTCATTTTGTGCAATTGAATAACACAAAACTACACAAGGCAGTGGCGCCTATTGTCACGAAAATGACAGCAATGGCCTAGAAGCAAATGATCTTTGTCAGTACGATATGAGCAAGGTCATTGTTGTGTACTTAGTGACTGCAAAACTTCAGCTGCTTCCTGAACATTTCTGCAACTCAATTTGTGTGAGGTAACGTATTGATCAATCCGGGCGGACTCCTCCGGAAGAATAGCCGAAAGCGATGCCGCCCCTTTCTTCCATTTACTCAGTTGATGGGTTTTCTTATTCAACACATAATACATCTGCTGGTCCACGAAATGCTGCCCCATAGGTGTAGCACTTGTGCCAACGTCATTTACGATGGTTCTTGAAGTCTGTTTGACAATGGCGTAATCGCCCGAGTTCAATTCTTCGAGAAACGTGTAAGGATTCACGCTGGAAATAGGCAGGTAACCGGAAGAGTAAACGGTGGGTCTGGATGAATCTGGCGTAAAGAAGAAAAAGATCTTCTTCACAACACCATCGCCTGCAATCATCTCTTTACCATCGGGTGTCATAAAATGCACCTGATGGGTATACAGGTTGAGTCTAATTTTATCATACGAGTAGGCCTTACCGTTATTCAGTACTACAACAGCACTGCTGAAACTATCCACCAGAAATGCACTGCCCCTCACATGAACATAATTACCCGCCGTGAAGGGCTGCCCCATCATATCCCCAAGATTAAACTTCATCTTGCCGATCATCGTCAGGTTCGTAACGTTAAAATCAACAGCGTCCTGGCTCCTGACATCCTGGGCAGCCAATTGCAGTAATACAAAGAAGAAGATGGCGACATATCGCATGCTCGATCATTTAAAAGTGGGAACTGATTTTTAAAATACAAAAAAATCAATTAAACCACTTCCTGACTTGCAGGTAATCAAGAAAATAGATGAGCTTAACAGACAGATTATTATTCTGGTCAGCCGCCAAAACATTCCCCAGATTTTTCACATACCCGTCTACCACATTATTCCGATAATCATTTGCTGCGCTCTTCCACACAATATTCAGGAAACTACCCGGCGCAAACTGCCAGGTATAGACCATATCAATATTAAAAAAGTTCGCATTCAGGTCTGCATTGCCTGTAAAACCGGGATAGTCATTCAACAACCCACTGGCCTGGTCAAGATTGAAGTAGGATGCATATTTAACTGAACTGTAATAGTGCCGCAACCGGAATGTCAGCCACATCATGTTAGAAAAACTATACTTGGCATCCAGGATATTTTCAATCGTATTCACCCTGCGTCTTCCAAAGACAGGCTTTCCTTGTTCCCTGGTTCCAAACCCTATTCCATTGAAGCGAGGCATGAAACTGAAATTGTAGGCCAATGAAAGTTTCTGGTTAAACCTGAAGTTTTGTCGTAACATCAGATCCCACGCCGTGAGGTTATAGAAATTGAAATACCGGCGTGTAAAACTTTCCAGTTGGAATGAATACTTCTTAGCAGAATTGCTTTCAAACCATCCCCCCACCGCGAGGCTCGCTCCTCTCCTGAAAAAATATCCATTCACTCTCGGTTCATAAAAATCATTGTTCGCAGGTGCAAAGCCTGAAAAGAAACCAAACCAATGCAATTTCTTCATTTGAATATTTACGTTTGCATTGATATCCGCACGTTGAAACATTGGCTCGAGGTTACCAATTTGCTGGTACAGGTAACTGAACCTGGAGTTCAAATTGATATTGATCCGATTGTACCAACCCTTCGGTTCAACCCACCTGTAACCCACATAACCTCCAATGTCTCTAAAATTATTGTTGGTGAAATATCCGAGATCATTGTGGGTATATTTCGTATCCGTAGCCTCATGATATACATTGAAACTAAACCTTCCGCTCGTCTTCCCGGCATACAATCGATAGTTATAGCCAAGTTGCGTGCCGCCCATCCTTTCATTAAAAAACAATTGACTCAGGGCTACTTTACCACCTACATTATACTTATTCTTCTTATTGTTAAATTCAAAAAGACCGGCAGTCACGTTGGCATCATAATCAGATCCGCTGCGCATCACGTTGGTGTTAATCAATGATACGCTGGAGTTGTACTTAAGGGTCTGATCCAACACAAGAATATTGTAGTTTGTCAGTGGATTGGTCTCAAACTGCCTCGACTGTTTTCCGTCTGAAGTTTCCACCGTGGCGTACTGCGGTCTTGTGATCGCATTCAGAATACCAATACCCAATCCTCGCTGGGTACGTCCGGAAACTTTGGTTGCGTTGAGTAACTTAGACTCGCTGGGGTTCTTTACAACCAATTCATTTGAATCAAGGGAGCTATACACATCATACAAGTGTAAAGGCGTTCCGCCTATCCTTCGGGAGTAAAATAAGTTTCCCTTGCTGAACAATTCTGTCCCTTCGGTAAAAAAAGAACGGTATTCATTGAACTGCACTTCAAATGGAGTAAGATTTAGCACTTGATTGTCACTCTGCACCTGTCCAAAATCCGGCACCAGTGTCATGTCTAAAGTAAAGGCTTGGTTGATTCCATACTTCACATCCATTCCTCCATTGACCTGGCTTGTCAGATTCTTCACTCCGGGCTGATTAGCCGGAAAATGATTGGCATATACGGACAGATAGGGAGAAAACTGAAGCCGAACCGGAGGTTTGATATTTGAGATCCCGTGCCATTCCCCCTCCTGGGTCAGAAAACCATTTACATTGGGATCGATGGGATTCCATGTCACCTGCTGCTCGGTTTTCCGACGGCGCCTCGTCACATTCATTCCCCAATTCTGTACGTCTTTTGGTCCAAAACGGATAGCTCCATATGGAATGAACATCTCAAAACTCCAGCCATTGTCGTGGATCTTTGTAGCGCTTGACCATACCCCGTTCCAGGAAAAATCTTCATTGCCATTCTCAGACATGATTGGACTCATCTTGGCATCCCACTGCTCATTCAATGGTGTAACGAAATACTCAAATGCATTGAGTTTATCATGATAAGTATCAAAGATGATTCCCACATAATCGTTGGTACCAAAACCATCTCTTCCTTTGAGCTCATAAGCTATGCTGTCTTTAGTTCGCTCATGACAAAAGCCACCAAAGTAAATGCCCTGGTCATCGTAGATGAGATAAGCTTCTGTACGCACGGCGTCAGCCTCTGCTGCTCCGATCCTGGGTCTGAACTCCACAAATTTATCGAGTCTGGATGCACCTTTCCAACCCTCATCATCCAAAACACCATCAATCTTTATCGGGCCGGTGAGCCGGATGGCAGGCAGTCTTCTTGGAGAAGGACTTTCACTGGCAGATGCTGTTTGTACGCAGAACAAAACAGCACTGATAAAGACTAAAAACAGTCTTAGAATTCTCATGTTAGGTTGGTTTGGGACAGTCAGTTTCAAAATTGCTCTACACCATCAGAACTTCCATGTTAAAGCCTGATGAACAGTCAAATAAGTTGACCGATGGCGTTTCCAGAAAAGTCTGTTTTAAACGGGAAATGTTGCACCACTCATCCTTTTCGCCGGAATTGCTGCATTTTTTTAACAGTTTGCCACACCTTCCCACGGGCACGGACATCCGAAATGAGGGTAAAAACCACGACATTTGTAGACCTAACAAAAGACATATGAAAAGAATCTTCTTTGCCATTTTTATACTTGCTTCCGTTCAAATGGAGGCCCAGCCTACCGTCAGGGAACAGTTTGAAAAAATCAATACCGTTGCTGATGCGGAGAAATATGTCACAGCCAATGCAAGCCTTAAGCCCGCAATCCTAAGGCTCTCTTATGGTAAAGACACCGCCATTATTGACAAGCGACTATTGAAACAAAATAAAGGCGACATCTTTTCGGTCGGTTTTGTCACGTATAAAGTAGTGGACGTCAAAGAATCCAATGCTTACCGGGCCAGTTACATCTTCCTGGACAGAGGCTCCCTCAACAACAGGGAAGTGGACAGCTTGAGTAAACTGATTGTAGGCAAACTGAACGCTGGCGAAAGTTTTGAATCCCTTTCGGATAAGTATACCATGGATGGCAATGATACCAAAGGCGACCTTGGTTGGTTCTATGGCGAGGGTCAGGTTCCGAAAGAAGTGCAGGAAGCAGTGGCCAAACACAAAAAAGGAGATATTTTCTTTCTCGATATTCCCGAACGTCAATGGTATTATATCCTCAAGAAAACCTACGATGATGATTTCAAAAAAGAAATCGTGGTACTAAGAGCAAATGGGAGGTAGTGTTAAGGGTGAGTGTGTAGGTGGGGCTTAGCCTTAAAAATGCCCAGTGCCCAATGCCTAATGCCTAGCAAAGCTTCAAAGAACGCCGGTTTCCAAGGAAATTGAACCTCAATAGGTGGATTTTCCAGAAGACGTTGGATTTTACTGGTCTTTCACTGGATATCTGGAAACCGGGCGTTTGGACTTCAAAGGAATTGGATAAACGGAAACTTTCCTTACGGAATGGTTACCAGTTATAATACGTTAGTGGGTTATTGGTTATTGTGTTTTTGCGTATTGAACATCAAAATTTAACACGGGGTCCTCAATGAATTAGGGGACGAAACACGTCAATTAGCTCATCAGCCAGAATCGCGTGATCATCTACGTTAGGATGGCCCGTACAACCCCGGGCTTTCATCGGCTTAAAAAAATATATAACCACTTGCGGTTCAGCGGGATATTGCAGATCGATGGCATTCTTTACCTGAGCCAGGCACCGCTGCAGCAATTCACGGTTTTCGCCAATCACCATTCCGCTGCTCAATAACACAATCCTGGCTTTGGGCTGCGCACGTTTCACGATCTGTACAAACTTGATGTATCGCTCCACAAATACAGTACTGTCAAATGGTGCGCGTTCAGATTTCCCATCTCCCCTGCTTAGGTCATTGGTGCCCAAGGCAATACTGACTACGGAAGGATGGAAGCGTTCCACATCCCAGGGAACATCATCAGTATCCTTGAAATGCAAATTGCCATAGATCAGGGGCATGGAGGGATATTCTTTGTTCCAGGTTCTGTAGATCCCGATTCCACTGACACTGTTCAACACAAAGTCTGCTCCGATGGCACGGGCCACCCTTGGACCATAGGCCATGTAGGCATTGTGCTGGTCGTGATAAACACCAGTTCCGCAAGGCACCTCACTGGGATCCGCCGCCGCTCCACAAGTGATGCTATTGCCGATAAACTCGATGACTGGAATTTTTTGTGGCGCTAAGGCCTTTACTTTTTTTCCGATGATTTGATTTACATACAACGCGCCTGAATGCGCTTCCGTTGTTTTGAAAACACACGCCCGATGCACACCATTTTGGGAAGCGTTGATCATCAACGTATCCAATGCATCGATCCGGTAACGGCCAACATATTGTCCATCCAATTCATACTGCACATAACTGTGCGCATTTGCATCAGGAAGTGAAAAAATGATCGCACATTTTTTACCGCTGAACTGTATGTCAAAATGCGCACCCGGACTGATGAGTTCAGTGCGACCATCATTCAATACAGCAGAACGCCCAACCACCTGCAAGGGCTGTTGGGCGTTTGTCTCAAGACAATATAGTATGCTGAAGAGTAGGATGACTTTTTTCATCCTACAAATAAACAGGTTTATTTTGCAGGTGGTGCATTTAGTTCCGCAGAGGGAACAACATTCTTTACAGCCGGAATGGTTTGCAAATAAGCAAACATGGCTTTAAGTTCATCATCTGTCATCATCCTAACCGTCTGCCATGGCATTGGCGGAAGCATAGGCCTTGAGCCCGGAAGACCTTTAAATACCCCGTTCCGGATAGCATAAATGAACTGCTCTTCTTTCCATGCACCAATACCGGTACTGTCAGGTGTGAGATTGGATGCAAAAGATATGCCCCACGGCCCTACCCATACCGTAAGGTCGTTGGTAACAGACAGCCCTTTCTTTGCCATCTCCATCCGGTCCACGTCTGGTATGGGCGCTGCGGTTGGATGACCGGAAAGCGCTACGGTCATATCGGGCTCCATACCATTGGGGCCAAATTTTTTGGGCGTGTGACAATCGTGACAACCGCCTACAGTGACGAGATGCTCGCCCCATTTCACCTGGGAAGCATAGCCATTAAATTTGAGACTGTCGGCAGACACTGTAGCAGTTGATGTCTCCGGAGATTGTTGGCAGGCGATGGCAAACAAAACAACTGCGCATAAAACGATCGCAAGAGGGATGAATTTTCGCATGAAGCTGGTATTTAAGGATGAACGATAGCATGACCACAAAGGGCCATACACCGTCAAGATAAATATATTCAAACACCATCCCCAAAAACTGTAACGGTAAAATCCGTTACGATTCACTTGATATGTTCCGCTACAAATGCCTCCGAGTAGGCTTTGATTTGTTCCCTGACAGATCTGAATGCGGCCATCACCTCTTCCTCCGAGCCAACGGCCTTGGCGGGATCCGGGAAGTTGTGGTGGAAAAGGGTTGCAGACGAGGGAAAATACGGACAACGCTCCCTCGCTGAATCACAAACAGTGATCACAT
Organism: Chitinophagaceae bacterium; assembly: GCA_049661025.1. Lineage (GTDB taxonomy): Bacteria > Bacteroidota > Bacteroidia > Chitinophagales > Chitinophagaceae > Pollutibacter. The sequence goes on from JBASZQ010000052.1 coordinate 40,042, forward strand.
AGTCTACTGACATGTTTCTATACTCGTCAATGTGGTTAGACGTATGTCCCGAAATATCGATTCCGTCTTCTTTCATCGTTGCAATGGCATTTGGATTTACACCATGTGTCTCCACACCTGCACTATATACTTTCGCTTTGTCGCCTGCGAAAAACTGAAGATATCCTTCTGCGATCTGGCTCCGGCAGCTGTTACCGGTACATAAAACAAGTATTGTTTTCATGAATGAAGAATTATCTTGGAAAATATGCGGGCACTGGCCGGACATACATGGCTGAACTCAGTGGAAACTTTTACAGGGTCAGGTACTTCCGCCCTGCGCTTTTCCTTGTATCCACGCCGCATAAAATAATCAGGTGCTGTTTCTGTCAAAAGAAAAATCTCCTCGATTTCCATCTTAGCCGCCTTGTCTTCCAGGTAACCCACCAGCATCGCGGCTACGCCTTTGCTTCTTGACGCTTCTGATACTACCATTGATCGCAATAATCCGTACTTACTGTAAATCTCCAATCCGATGGCGCCAATAACTTGCTCGTTTTCTAACGCTACCCAAAAATGCTCAAGCGTTACGCCAATATCGTCCGATGGTAATTTATTTTCTACCAACAATTCCAGTATGGGTCCGCGATGCGTGGCGGTTGCTTCCTGTATGATCATGTGTTCAAATCTCTTGTTTAACAACAATCTGTTCCACAACAGGCCTTCACTTCTTTTGGCTTCTCTGCATAAACAGTTATGCTTCTGATCCCCGTTCCGGATGCTCTGAATGCCGCAATCTCTTCTGCTGAAAGATAGTTTGAAAGAATATCATCAGGAACAATGATCGCCTTATCTTTTTGCACGGTAATATTCCCAAATCCATTCTGCGCAATCAATTCCATGTACACCTGTCTTTGAATAGCACCCGATACACAACCGGCATACATTTCTGCGGCCGTTCGGATCGCTTCCGGCAATTGACCTTCCAATACAATATCCGAGATCGAGAAATGTCCGCCAGGTTTCAACACCCTGAATATCTCTTTCATCACAGCATCTTTGTTGGGAACGAGGTTGAGTACACAGTTGCTCACCACCACATCAGCCATATTTGCACTCACCGGCATCTGCTCAATATCGCCCTGACGAAACTCTACATTGTAAAAACCCAATTTCTCCGCATTCATCCTTGCACGATTAATCATTGCAGGTGTGAAATCAATTCCGATCACTTTACCATCCTCACCCGTTTCATGCCGGGCCACAAATGCATCATTGCCCGCACCGCTCCCCAAGTCAATCACCACATCTCCTTTCCTGATCTTAGCAAATTGAGTGGGAAGGCCACAACCCAAACCAAGATCTGCCTCAGGATTATATCCCTCCAGGGCTGCGTAGTCATCCGTCATGATATTATAAACCTCGGTAGAACAGCCCCCCGCTCCGCAACAAGCGCTTTGATTGGTTTCTTTGTCCTGCAAAGCAATCTCCGTATACTTTTCCTTTACCAGTGCTTTCAGTTGTTCTTGCGTTCCCATGATCCTTTATTTTTATTTAATCGAAATATTACGATGAATTAAGCCAAAAAAAATCAACAACACTGGATCATATCCTTGCGACTGCTGAACAATTCATTCAGGGTGGCCTGTGCGAGCTTCCACTCCTCCACATTGATACAATAACATACTTTCACACCTTCAATTTCACCTGTGATCAGTCTCGCGGCTTTCAACTCCTTCAGGTGCTGTGATACCGTACTCTGGGACAGCGGCAGTTCATCCACAATATCCCCGCATTGGCAAGCCGCCTTGCTGGCCAATAGCTTAAGGATAGCCACCCTGGCAGGATGCGCCAAGGCCTTGGCATACTTAGCCACCCGGTTCTCCCTTACACTAAACTCTTCTGATTTTGTAGCACCCATATCTATCGCAATATTACGATGATTATTTTATTCAGCAAATTTATTTTATGGGGCGGGCGGGTACGCCTTCATGAGTGATCCTGACGGGCAGGATATTTCCAGTTTCATCAAAATACATTCTCTCTATACACGTAACCCTGGCGTTTCGATCTGTCTCAGAGAGTGGCCGGCGGTGGTAAATGATGTACGATTCATCCGTACCCGGCACATTCACCACAGAATGATGACCCGCTCCGGTAGCAATAGCCGGATCTTGTTGCAGGATCTTTCCAATGCGCGTGAAGGGGCCGAAGGGAGAGGTACTAACGGCATAGGCTACACTATAATCAGGGCCCGTCCATCCGCCTTCTGACCACATGAAATAATACTTACCCTTTCGGTAAAACATGAAGGGGCCTTCCACATATCCTTCCGGTGTGATCTCCCGATAAATTGTTCCGTCTGCATAGGGCTCCAGTCCGGTAAAATCCTTGTTAAGCTTCACCATATTGCAATGTCTCCATCCGCCATAGATCATGTAGTATTGACCATCATTGTCTCTGAACACAAACTGATCAATGGGTTGCGCACCATTGTGAAATGCATTGATAAGGGGTTTGCCGATGTGATCCTTGTATGGACCTTCCGGCTTGCTGGCAATGGCCACACCAATCCCTCCGCTTTCTGCATTGGTTTGAATATCATTGGCCGAAAAAAAGAGGTAATAGTTCTTGTCCTTTTCAACGATGGCCGGTGCCCACATAGCGCGCTTCGCCCATTTCACCGCTGAGGTATCCAATACGCGGGAGTGTTTTGTCCAACCCACCATGTCCGCCGATGAAAATGCATCCAGGTAAACCTGTTTTTCATACGGTGCAGAGTAAGTAGGAAAAATCCAATATTTTTTACCAAACACAACGCCTTCCGGATCTGCATAAAAACCTGGGAAAACGGGGTTCTGGGCAACAGTGGAAAAACCCAAAAGGGAAAGGGCTATTGTAAAATATGTCTTCATCATATTATCGTTCGCAGTTCGCAGTTCGCGAAGGTCGCATAGGTCGCGAGACTTCCACCTTCCAACTTTATCTTTTCACTTTCCAATCAACATGCCTGCTCTCCTTCAACGGATCAGCAGAAAGAACAAAAGAGTGTGCTCCAAAATAATCCCGCTGGGCCTGGATCATATACGCATTGCTTCGCGCTTCGGTGCATTGCTTAAAATATTGCAACCCCGCCATCATCACCGGACTCGCTGCAACCGAACCACTCACTAACAAAATCGCCTGCTGCATTTGTGAAAAATATCCTGCGGCCAGGCTGCGCGTATACGAATGCATCAACACATCCCCGCCGGCATCGTCCCAACCTTCTTTCAGCAATCCCAACAGCGCGGATCGAATGATGCATCCTCCTGACCAGATCGTGAGTAAAGAAGCCATATCCACCTTCCATCCATGTGCATCAGATGCAGCACGGATCAGTGAAAAACCCTGGTGGTGATGCATGAGTCTGCACAACTGATACGCCATCTGCAGTGCCGTCAAATCCGGCTCAGGCGTTTCATAGGCCAAGTTATAAACGGAAGCATATTGCTGCCGTTGTGCATGCTGTGCAGACTGGTATCTCGCGTACAATGCTGCCGTCAATGAAGGTGCTGCAACGCCCAGTTCTGCAGCAGCCACAGCGGTCCAGCTCCCTGTCCCTTTGCTCCCTGCCTGGTCCAGGATCTTATCCAGCAATAATCCGCCATCTTCAACATGATATCGAAGGATATCGATGGTGATCTCCAGCAGGTAACTGGCTGTGTCGCCCTTGTTCCATGATTCAAACAAACGGGCAATATCACCCACGGGCATACCCGCGCCATATCGCAAATAGGAATACACC